>NZ_JAUEXY010000014.1:0-205493 GCF_032489375.1 Bradyrhizobium sp. SZCCHNR1098 | reverse complement strand
TCCTTCGAATCGGACGAAGCTTGCCTGTCAGGAATCAACCCGGTCTGAATTGTCAGGACTCAGCCCGGTTCATACCCTCGTGGACCCCCACCCCCGACCCCTCCCCGCAAGGGGGAGGGGGCTCACCGTCTCCGGGGCGAGAGATTCCATCCCAACTCCCCAACTGAACCAATAGGCCCGCCCCTACCCCAGCTTCCACCCAGCCTCCTGCGCGAAGCGCTGGAAGAATTCCGGCTCGTAGGCCTGCTCCGGCGACTGGCGGACGCGCAAGTCCAGCAGCTTGGCGTCCTCGCCCACCAGAATCCGCCACTGCTCGGCCTTGACGCCGTCGAGGATGATCTTGGCGGCCTGCGCCGCCGTGGTCGGGGCGTCCTCGAGGAAGCTGCGGGCGCGCTCGCGGGCGGCAGCCTGGATGTCGGCGTCGCTCATGGCGGCGACGTCGATGCCCATGCCCTGCATGCGCTGGCGGGCCAGGATGATCTCGGTCTCGCTGAGCTCGTCGGACTCGGTGCCGCTCTGCACCTTGCGCGAGTTGGAGACGATCGAGGTGCCGATATGGCCGGGCATCACCACGGAGCATTTGATGTGCGGCGCGTTGAGGCGGAGGTCGTTGATCAGCGCTTCGGTAAAACCCTTCACCGCGAACTTCGCGGCGCTGTAGGCGGTGTGCGAGACGCCCATGCCGACCGAGGCCCAGAAGCCGTTGACGCTCGAGGTGTTGACGATATGCGCCTCGTCCGCCTTCAGCAGCATCGGCAGGAAGGTGCGGACGCCGAGATAGACGCCGCCCCAGCAGATGTTGAAGGTGCGCTCCCACTGCTCGCGGCTGTTGGTGAACAGGCTGCCGCCGCCGCCGATGCCGGCATTGTTGAACAGCAGATGGATCTTGTCGGTGGCCTGCTGCTCGGCGAGCTCGTCGCGAAAGCGTTGGAGCTGCGCTTCGATCGAGACGTCGGCGACATGGGTGGTGACGCGCAGGCCCTGCGGCAGCTTCTCGGCCTCGCACAGCCGCTTGGTCTCGGCCATCGCCTCGACCGAGACGTCGCACATCGCGACGTTGCAGCCCTCGGCCACGAGCTGGCGGGCAAGCTCGCGGCCCATGCCCGTGCCGCCTCCGGTGATCACGGCGATCCTGCCGGCGAAATCCTTCATCAGATGCTCTTCCTTCCCTACTGCGGGCGCAGCCCTGCCGCCCGGCCACTTCCTCGTTCTCTTCGCGGAACGCGTCCCGAGCTTAGGTCGTTTCGCGGGCCTGACCAGAGGGGATGTCGGGGATTTGCGTTGCAGCGCATGCAACGAAGATTTCAGCTTGGGATTGAACCTTCTCGAGGGGCATCCGACTTATCCCACGGGGAGGCAGGCTCGAGGAGGTTCGCATGGCGTACCAACAGGGGCACTGGCAGGAGGAAGGCTGGCGCGACACGATGGTCGATCCCGCGGGATCGGACGACGGCGCCTATGTGACGGGCTGGACGATCAGCGGGCTCGCTGTGATCGGCACCATCGTCGCGGTCTGGCTGCTCGGGATCTGAGACCCCAGACAGTCTGCAGCAGATATGAAAAGGGCTCGCTCACCGGCGAACAGCCTGCGGAGGACGATTGCGCACCGCTCCTCCTCACTGCGACATTCGTTCTGCCTCGCTTTGACCTGGCGGCCGCCGCCGCGTCGCAGCCTCCGGCTCGCGGGCACGGTTGGCGCCGGTACCACGCGGCCGAACTCATTGCATACAATTGAAGTCGATTGATTATTTTATAGGCTGAAACCGAGCAGGGAATTCGTCTGCCTAAGCTCCGATCATCTGCAAAATGGCGCCATTTCAACGACTTGGTGCGCCTGCCTGCCCGCACGCCGCTGGCACAAAGCTTGCGATCACTCCCTTTCGAGGCTCCGCCGTGCCGGTGAAGCCGTGATGACAGCGCGGGCGGATCGACCCGCCGAGGGAGCTCACCAATGGACTTTGGCAGGATTTCACGACGGCATCTGTTGCAGGGTGGCGCGGCGCTGACGCTCGGCGCAGCCGCCGGCCTGCGGCCGGCCTTCGCGGCGGAGACGACGATCGGCTTCATCTATGTCGGCTCGCGCGACGACTACGGCTACAACCAGGCGCATGCGCAAGGTGCAGCGGCGCTGAAGAAGCTGCCTGGGCTGAAGGTCATCGAAGAGGAGAAGGTGCCGGAGACCGACGCGGTCGAGAAGACGATCGAGTCGATGATCAATCTCGACGGCGCCACGCTGCTGTTCCCGACGTCGTTCGGCTACTACAATCCGCACATGATCAAGATGGCCGCGAAGTACCCGAAGCTGCGCTTCGAGCACTGCGGCGGCCTGTGGAGCGAGAAGGACCCGAAGAACGCTGGCTCCTATTTCGGCTATATCGATGAGGCGCAATACATCGCCGGCATCGTCGCCGGCTATACGAGCAAGAGCGGCAAGCTCGGCTTCGTCGCGGCCAAGCCGATCCCGCAGGTCCTGCGCAACATCAACGCCTTCACGCTCGGCGCGCAGCTCGCGAACCCGAAGGCCACCACGCAAGTGATCTTCACCGGCGACTGGTCGATGCCGGTCAAGGAGGCCGAGGCGACCAACAGCCTGATCGACCAGGGCGTCGACGTGCTGACCTGCCATGTCGACGGCCCCAAGACGATGGTGGAGAATGCCGCGCGCCGCGGCGCCTTCGTCACCGGCTATCACGTCAACCAGTCGCCACTGGCGCCCAAGGCGTATCTGACCGGCGCGGAATGGAATTGGGAAGCGCTGTATCCGAAATTCGTCAAGATGCTCCAGGCTGGCGAGAGCATCCCGAACTTCTATCGCGGCGGCCTCAAGGAAGAAGTGGTCAAGATCTCGGCGTATGGCGAGGCGGTCTCCGAGCAGGCACGCAAGCATGCCGACGAAATCAAGAGCAAGTTCTTCGGTGAGGGCTACACCATCTTCAAGGGCCCGATCAAGGACAACAAGGGCAAGACCGTGATCACCGCCGGGACCGAGCGCGGCCAGAAGGACCCGGAGCTGGAGAAGATGGACTATCTGGTCGAGGGCGTGATCGGAGCCACGTCGTGACATCAGAGGCGGCCGATCCGGTTGATGCGGCCGCCATCGCGCAGGCCGCCGACGCAGGTTTCCTGCAACGTTACGGCGGGAGCATCGAGTACATATTGATCCCGGGCGCGGCGCTTGTCGCCGCGCTCATCGTGTTCGGCATCTTCGTCGCGCTGTTCGGCAAGAACCCGCTCGATCTCTACTGGTACATGTATTACGGCGCCTTCGGCACCTGGTTCTCCTGGCAGAACACGCTGACGCGGGCAGCTCCCTTGATCCTGACGGCGCTGTGCACCGCCCTGCCCGCGCAATTGGGCATGGTGATCATCGGCGGCGAAGGCGCGCTGCTGATCGGCGCGCTGTCGGCGACCTCGGCGGCCCTGGCGCTGCAGGGCATGCCGCCGCTCGTGGTGCAGATCGCGATGGTGATCGCCGGCATGACTGGCGGCGGTTTGTGGATCCTGCTGTCCGGGGCCTTGCGGCAGTATCGCGGTGTCAACGAGACGATCTCGAGCCTGCTGCTGGTCTACATCGCGCTCGCGATCCTCAATCATCTCGTCGAAGGCGCGATGCGCGATCCGGCGAGCCTCAACAAGCCGTCGACGCGTGAGATCGGCGCGGCCAACATGATCGGCAGCATTCCCGGCACCGACGTGCACTGGGGCCTGGTGTTCGGCCTGATTGCCGCCATCGCGGCCTATGGGCTGATCTACCACACCACCTTCGGCTTTGCCGCGCGCGTCGCCGGCGGCAACATCCGCGCCGCCAAGATCGTCGGTCTGTCGGTCGGCAAATTGATCCTCACCGTCTGCTTCCTCGCCGGCGCCTGCGCCGGGCTGGCCGGCATGGTCGAGGTCGCCGCCGTGCAGGGCCGCACCAACGCCAATCTCGCCGTCGGCTACGGTTTCACCGGCATTCTGGTCGCGTTCCTGGCACGGCAGAATCCGCTCGCCATCATTCCGGTCGCGATCCTGCTCGGCGGCATCAATGCGTCGGGCGGACTGCTGCAGCGCCGGCTCGGCCTGCCCGACGCCTCGGTGCTGGTGCTGCAGGGCATCCTCTTCATCTCGGTGCTGGCGAGCGACGCGCTCTACGGCCGCATCGGTTTCCTCAAGGGAAAGTCGTGATCCATGGCTGACGGCAATATCGGGCTCTGGACCGTGCCGCTCGCGGTGCTCGGCGGCGCCATCCGCGTCTCCACGCCCTTCCTGTTCGTGAGCCTCGGCGAATGCATCACCGAGCGCTCCGGCCGCATCAATCTCGGCCTCGAAGGCACGCTGGTAATGGGCGCAATGAGCGCCTACGGCATCTCCTACCTCTCGGGATCGCCGTGGGCAGGCGTGCTCGCCGCCGGCCTCACCGGCGCGCTGCTGGGGGCCTTGCACGCCGGCATCTGCTCGCTGCCGCGCGTCAACGACGTCGCGGTGGGAATCTCCTTGATGCTGTTCGGCACCGGCCTCGCCTTCTTCCTCGGCAAGCCGCTGATCGAGCCGACGGCGGCGCGGCTTCCGGCGATCGATTTCGGCTGGTGGAGCGACGTGCCGCAGGTGCGTGCGGCCTTGCGCATCAACGTCCTCTTCCTGCTCGGCGTCGTGCTCGCGCCGCTGTTGCTGTGGGCATTCCGAACCACGCGCTGGGGCCTCCTGATCCGCACCGCCGGCGAGAGCGCCGACGCGGCGCGGGCGATGGGCCATTCGGTGCTGATGATCCGACTGCGCGCCACCATGGCCGGCGGCTTCCTCGCCGGCATCGGCGGCTCGTTCCTGTCGCTGTTCTATCCCGGCAGTTGGAACGAGGGCTTGTCGTCGGGACAAGGCATCACGGCGGTGGCGCTCGTGATCTTCGCACGCTGGGACCCGATGCTGTGCCTGTGGGCCTCGCTGGCTTTCGGCGGTGCTGCCGCGCTCGGACCGGCGCTGCAATCGGTCGGCGTCACCTCCGGCTATCATTTGTTCAACGCCGCGCCCTACATCCTGACGCTTCTCATCATGATCATCACCTGCTCCCCGAAGCGCACCCTCAGC
This sequence comes from Bradyrhizobium sp. SZCCHNR1098, assembly GCF_032489375.1. Classification (NCBI taxonomy): domain Bacteria; kingdom Pseudomonadati; phylum Pseudomonadota; class Alphaproteobacteria; order Hyphomicrobiales; family Nitrobacteraceae; genus Bradyrhizobium; species Bradyrhizobium sp. SZCCHNR1098. The sequence goes on along the minus strand of NZ_JAUEXY010000014.1, from coordinate 200,429 downwards.
GGCGCGCCGGCCGAATTGTCCATCACCCGCTAGTCCAGAGGCCCGCCATGACCGCGCGCACCATCCGCTCCGAGCCCTATGCCTGGCCCTACAACGGCGATCTCCGTCCAGAGAACACGGCACTGATCGTGATCGACATGCAGACCGACTTCTGCGGCGTCGGCGGCTATGTCGACAAGATGGGCTATGACCTCTCCTTGACCCGCGCCCCCATCGAGCCGATCAAGACGCTGCTGACGGTGATGCGTGCGCAGGGCTTCTGCATCATCCACACCCGGGAGGGCCACCGCACCGATCTCTCCGACCTGCCCGCTAACAAGCGCTGGCGCTCGCAGCAGATCGGCGCCGGCATTGGCGACCCCGGCCCCTGCGGCCGCATCCTGGTGCGCGGCGAGCCGGGCTGGGAGATCATTCCCGAGCTGGCGCCGACTCCGGGGGAGATCGTGATCGACAAGCCCGGCAAGGGCTCGTTCTGTGCCACCGATCTGGAGCTGATCCTGCGCCTCAAGGGCATCCAGAACATCGTGCTGACCGGCATCACCACCGACGTCTGCGTCCACACCACGATGCGCGAGGCCAACGACCGCGGCTTCGAATGCGTGCTGCTGTCGGACTGCTGCGGCGCCACCGACAAGGGCAATCACGACCACGCGCTGAAGATGATCAAGATGCAGGGCGGCGTGTTCGGCGCAGTCGCGACATCATCGGCGCTGATCGAGGCGCTGTCGTGATCGGCGACGATCCGACGCCTGCGGGGGCATTCGGGGTCGAAGCGATCGCGATGACGATGCGCTTCGGCGCGTTCACCGCGCTCGACAATGTCGAGCTGAAGGTCAAGCCCGGCTCGTTCCACGCGCTGCTCGGCGAGAACGGCGCCGGCAAGTCGACGCTGGTCAAATGCATCATGGGCTACTACCGCCCGACCGAGGGCGACGTGCTGATCGGTGAGCGCGAACGGGAGATCAACAATCCCAAGGACGCGCATGCGCTCGGCCTCGGCATGGTCTACCAGCACTTCACGCTGGTACCGGCGATGACGGTGGCCGAGAACCTGGTGCTGGCGCGTGACGACGTACCGGCGGTGGTCAACTGGGCCAAGGAGAGGAAGGAGCTGGAGGCCTTCTTGGCGCGCATGCCGTTCCGCGTGCCGCTCGACGCCAAGGTGTCGGCCATCTCCGCCGGCGAGCGGCAGAAATGCGAGATCCTCAAGCAGCTCTATCTGAAGCGGCGCTTCCTGATACTGGACGAGCCGACCTCGGTGCTGACGCCGGGCGAGGCGGATGAAGTCCTGGGCATGCTGCGCAAGATGGTCGAGGCCGGCGAGCTGACCATTTTGATGATCACCCACAAATTCCGCGAGGTGATGGCGTTCGCCGATGAGGTCACGATCCTCAGGCGCGGCAAGCTCGCCGGCCGCGGCAAGGTGTCGGAGCTGACACCGGACGACATGGCGCGGATGATGATCGGCGCCGAGCAGCTCACCGTACAGCCGGCGCGCTCCGGCGAGGCCGGCGTGGTCAGGCTCGAGGTCGACAAGCTGGTGGCACGCGACGATGCCGGCGGAGTGGCCGTGCATGATCTGTCGCTGACCGTGCGCGCCGGCGAGATCGTCGGCATCGCCGGCGTCTCCGGCAACGGCCAGCGCCAGCTGGTCGAGGTGCTTGCCGGCCAGCGTGAGGCCGAGAGCGGCGCTGTCCGTGTCTCCGGCCAATTCTATTCCGCGAGCCGCGAGGAGATGCGGCGCCACAAGATGTCGCTGCTGCCCGAGGAGCCGCTGAAGAACGCCTGCGTCGGCGGCATGAGCGTCGCCGACAACATCGCGCTGCGCGAGTTCGACCGCGCTCCGTTCGCCCGCGGTGGCTGGTGGCTGAACAAGTCCGCCTTCCGAAAGGATGCGACCGCCAAGATCAACCGCTACAAGATCAAGACCCGCACGCCGGATACGCCGATCTCGGCACTGTCCGGCGGCAACGTGCAGCGCGCCGTCCTGGCGCGCGAGCTCGGCCACGACGTCGAAGTGCTGATCGCCGCCAATCCGTGCTTCGGCCTCGACTTCGCGGCGGTGGCGCAGATCCATGCCGAGATCATGGCCGCCCGCAACCGCGGCGCCGCGGTGCTGCTGGTCAGCGAGGATCTCGACGAGCTGCTCGAACTCTCCGACCGCCTGGTCGTGATTTTCCACGGCCAGCTCGTCTACGAGACCCGCGTCGGCGAAGCCGACCTGACCGAGATCGGCCGCCACATGGCGGGACATTGAGCCGCACGCGGATAGACGACCTCAACGTGTTGACGACTAATTCATCCCGCCGCGGTAACATGACCCTCGGCGGGTTTTTATTCGGCTTTTGATACGCCGCGCCTGCCGGCATTTTCGTTATTGTGTTTCAAACCCTTGGATAGCAGGTCGATTTCATGAAGGCCTATTTCATCGGCGGCGGCATCGGCTCGCTCTCGGGCGCAGCATTCATGATCCGCGACGGCGGCGTCCCCGGTCAGGACATCACCATTTTCGAGAAGCGCCTGCCCTATGGCGGCAGCCTCGACGGCACCAGGCTTGCCGACGGCTCCTACTCCATGCGCGGCGGACGCATGCTGACGACCGAACAATACGAATGCACCTGGGACCTGCTGTCGACGATTCCCAGCTACTCACGGCCCGAGGAGAACATCCTCGGCGAAACCGTCGCCTTCAACGAGCTCCACGTCACGCACGCGCAGGCGCGGCTGGTCGATGCCAACCGGCACAAGATCGACGTCTCCACCATGGGATTCTCGATGCAGGATCGCATCGAGCTGACGAGGCTCACGGAGACTTCCGAGCAGAAGCTCGGCAATTCGCTGATCTCGGACTGGCTGTCGCCGCCGTTCTTCACCACCAATTTCTGGTACATGTGGCAGACGACCTTCGCCTTCCAGACCTGGCACAGCGCCGTCGAGTTCAGGCGCTATCTGCGGCGCTTCATGAACGAATTCCCGATGATGAATACGCTCGGCGGCGTCAAGCGGACCGTCTATAATCAGTATGACTCGATCGTGCTGCCGCTGGTGCGCTGGCTCGAGGGTCGCGGCGTCAACTTCGTCGGCGGCGCCGACGTCGAGGACATCGAGATCGCCACCACGGACGGCCGCCACCGCGCAACCCGGCTCGTGCTCAATCAGGACGGCGTACGCCGCAGCATCGATCTCGCGAGCGACGATCTCGTGTTCTACACCGCGGGTTCGATGACCGACGCGACCAGCCTCGGCAGCCATGACGGCCGCCGAAGCCGCTCACCAAAGCCGACAGCCATGGCTGGACCTTGTGGGAGAAGCTCGCGGCCGGCCGGCCCGAGTTCGGCAATCCCGCCGTGTTCAACGCGTGCATCCCGGAGTCGAGCTTCGAATCCTTCACGGTGACCTGCCGCAATCCACGTTTCTTCGACGCGATGCAGGCCTTCAGCGGCAACGTCGCCGGCACCGGCGGGCTCGTGACCTTCACCGACTCGAACTGGCGCATGTCGATCGTGCTCTATACCCAGCCGTACTTTCCGAACCAGCCTGACGACATCCAGATCTTCTGGGGCTACGGCCTGTTTCCCGATCGCGTCGGCAATTTCGTGCCCAGGCCGATGTCCGAGTGCAGCGGCGCCGAGATCCTGAAGGAACTATGCGGGCACCTGCGCTTTCCGCTCTCGGTGTTCGCCGACGCGAGCTGCGTGCCGTGCTGGATGCCGTACATCATGAGCATGTTCATGCCGCGCAGCTATGGCGACCGGCCGCTGCCGGTGCCGCTCACCTCGCAGAATCTCGCCTTCATCGGCCAATATGTCGAGCTGCCCGAAGACGCCGTTTTCACGATCGAATATTCGGTGCGCGCGGCCATGCATGCGGTCTATCAGCTCTTGAAGATCGACCGTGCCATTCCGCCGGTCACGCCGTATGACAAATCGCTGAAGGTTTTGCTGCAATCGGTGGTGAAATCATTCGCCTGACCGCACGCGCGCGATCGTGATCTCCGCACGCGTCTGCAGTTGATCTGAATCAGTTCCGCGAGGGAACACAGCGGCTAAGCCCCGGATCGCAACAGACGATCCGGGTGAACCATCATGAAGGCGTATTTCATCGGCAGCGGCATCGGCGCATTGGCCGGCGCGGCATTCCTGATCCGTGACGGCGGCGTCGCGGGACGCGACATCACCATCTACGAGAAACATCTGCCCTATGGCGGCAGTCTCGATGGCGCGCGGCTGCCCGACGGTTCCTATTCGCTGCGCGGCGGCCGCATGCTGACGACCGATCACTACGAATGCACGTGGGACCTGCTCTCCACCATCCCCAATGCCGGCGATCCCGGCCGCACCGTGCGCGACGAGACGCTCGCCTTCAACGAGGCCCATGTCGCGCATTCGCAGGCGCGCCTCGTCGATCGCAACCGGCACAAGGTCGACGTCTCCACCATGGGCTTTACGATGCAGGATCGGCTCGAGCTCGTCAGGCTGACCGAGGCCTCCGAGGACAAGCTCGGCAACTCCCGCATCACCGACTGGCTGTCGCCGCCGTTCTTCACCACGAATTTCTGGTTCATGTGGCAGACGACGTTCGCATTCCAGCCCTGGCACAGCGCGGTCGAGTTCAAGCGCTATCTGCATCGCTTCATGAACGAGTTTCCGCGCATCGAGACGCTGGCCGGCGTCAAGCGCACCGTGTTCAATCAGTACGACGCGATCGTGGTGCCGCTCGTCAAATGGCTGGAGGGCCATGACGTGAATTTCGCCGGCGGCGTCGATGTCACCGACATCGAGATCGCGACGGAAGCCGGCAAGCACGTCGTCAAGCGCTTGACCCTCGATCGCAACGGCAAGCCGGAGACGGTCGTGATAGCAACCGACGATCTGGTCTTCCTGCAAAACGGCTCGATGACGGATGCGACCAGCCTCGGCACGCAGGATGCGCCGCCGCCGCGGCTCACCAAGCAGGACAGCCAGGGCTGGACGCTGTGGGAGAAGATCGCAAGGGGACGCCCGGAGTTCGGCAATCCCGCCGCGTTCAACTCATCGATCCCCGAATCCTGCTGGGAGTCCTTCACCGTCACCTGCCGCAATCCGCGCTTCTTCGACGCGATGGAAGCGTTCACCGGCAATGTCGCCGGCACCGGCGGGCTCGTTACCTTCACCGAGTCCAACTGGCTGATGTCGGTCGTGCTGTATCACCAGCCGCATTTCGCCGGCCAGCCTGCGAACGTGCAGGTGTTCTGGGGCTACGCGCTGCATCCCGACCGCATCGGCAATTTCGTGCCGAAGGCCATGGCCGATTGCGGCGGCGCCGACATCCTCAAGGAACTGTGCGGCCATCTCAACTTCGACCTTTCGGTGTTCGACAACGCGACCTGCGTTCCCTGCCGCCTGCCCTACATCACCAGCATGTTCATGCCGCGCAACACCAGCGACCGCCCGCTGCCGGTGCCGGCGAATTCGAAGAATCTCGCCTTCGTCAGCCAATTCGTCGAGATTCCCGATGACGTCGTGTTCACGGTGGAATATTCGGTGCGCGCGGCGCAGATGGCGGTCTATCAGCTGCTCGGCATCACCCGGGCGATTCCGCCGATCACCCGCCACGACAAGTCATTCCGCGTGCTGATCGAGACGGTGGAAAAGGCCTTCGCATAGCGCCGTGGCCCTTCGCATCTGCAAAAACGCGCGCCCGGATCAGGCTCGATCCGGGCGCTTCCATCTGCGAGGCAGAGTGCGCCTCTATGCTTGCGTGAGCTATCAGTAGCCGAGCAGTGCGAGACCGACCCAGCTGACGGCAAACAGCGACACCACCGAGGTTGCAGCGGCGAAAACGGACAGCGACACTTTCAAAGTCCTGAGGACCATACGCGCCTCCTTCAACGACAATGAACAGCACATCGAGGTGAACCCCGATGTCAGCCTGAAATTTCCTGAAACCCGACTCCGCGACGAGCCGAACACAGGTTTGGTGCGCGCGTGCGCGCAAAGGTTCAATGTCAGGGTGTGGGCCCCGACTGAGCTGCTTGACCGTTAACGACATGGCCGGATCGCGGTTCCCGGACGAGAACTGGAACCGCTCCAAGGTCGGCCCGCTCCCCCCGAGCCCTGCATCCGGGACTCGAGGGTTGAGATGGCTCTTGGCTACACGTTTTAGGAAGGGGCAGGCCGTCAGGGGCTATTTGAGCGGCAGGAACAGGTCCGCAGCCGTCTCGTGCTCGGGAACCTCCGGGAAGAAGTTCAGCCGCTGGCAATAGATCGGGAAGTCACGCGCCTCCTCGCCGCTGGCCGGAAGCCAGTCGCGATAGAGAAACAGCGCGGCCGGCTCCAGATTGTGGGTGTTGCCGACGACCCGGAGCACCGCGCAGCGTCCGCCGGGGATCTCGCCGACCCTGATTGTCGCGTCATCGGTCTCGACCGGCTGATCGGTCCCGACACAGAGATCCACGCTGTAATCGGCAGGCGACGCGGGGCGCCGCTCGGAGCGCCAGACCGTGAAGGTCGGATTGGTCCTGGGGTGCAGGCCGGCAGCCTTGCGCCAGGCAATGAAGCGCTGGATCGTGGCGCCGAGCGTCGCCGGGTCGCCGCGATGCTCCATGATCGCCACCGGCGTGGTCGGCACCTCGCGAATCGTCACGTCGTCAGGGGTATAGGTCGTCCGCATCAGCTTGCTCCTTGCTTCGTCGAAAGGCCCGAAGGCCGCAAGCCACGGCTCCCAGTCGGGAGATTTCCGGAACGATGACGGCGATTGCCCGAACCGTTGCCGAAAGGCGCGGGCGAAGGCGTCCGGTGCATCGTAGCCGGCATCCATCGCGACCTCCGTGACGGTTTGGGCATCGCTGTAGGCCAGCTGATAGGACGCCCGCTTCATGCGGGCGAGCTGGATGTAGCGATGCACGGACAGCCCGAAGGTCGCCGTGAACTGCCGGTGGAAATGATATTTCGAGTAGGCAGCGATGCTGCTCAGCGCGTGCAGATCCAGATCATCGTCCAGATGCCGGTCGATGTGATCCAGGACCCGCTGCATCCGCGCATGGTAGTTCTGCAGCGCCGCCTTCATCGTTCAGTACTCCGTGGCCGCAGCAGCTAAGCGCGCTCAACGCTGACGCGCTCGACCGATCTTGCGGCTTTGTCACGGGGGCAAAACCAGCACGAAGGATCGGGTCACCTCTTGTTGGCCTGGTCCTTTCTGCTCGCGCATATCTTCACGAAGACTGGATAAGCGGCGCCTGTTCCATGCTCATACAAATTGAAAATGTAGCGGCCCGGCTTGTCCGTGTAGATGATCCGATCATCCGCCTCGCGGTAGCCATCCTTGAGGAAACCATCAGGACCGTTCACCCAGACCTGCGCGCCACTATAGACAACCGCCTCCATCCCACCTTTCTCGTTCAATTGCTGCTCGACAATCCCGACGGTCAGAGCTTGGCCGCCCACAAAGTTGCCGTAAAATCGCGTATCCAATCCTTGGTAGGACCAGCATTGTGAGCCTGGCTGCATATTGATTTGAACGTCGGCCTTCGCCGCCGACAGGAAGCCGACCAACACGGCACCGGCTGAGAGCAGTCTCGTCATCTTGCACATCTCAAAACGCGTTCTTTCTGTCGCATATGCGCTGATCGCAAGTTCCGCGCTCGCATAGATGGCGCCGCGCTTGGGCTCCGGCGCGGCCGTCGCATTACGGATCGACCGCTGTCACGATCCAGAACGATGCCGGCACCACGACGCGCGGCCCCTTGGCGTAGCGCGCCAGCGCCTTCCTCACGGCAGCGATCGCGGCCTCCGTGGTCTCGGACGGCTGCCCGGCCACGGCGCGGCCGGCGGGCCCGATCGCGAGCGCCGTCTGCACCGCGCTGTCGAGGCCGGCGCCTGCGCCGAAGTCGAGCGCGATGTCGTGGCGCTCCAGCCGAATGCGCCGCAGCCCGGCATCGGTCATAACTTTCTCGATCCACTCGGCGGCTCCGAACGCGAAATCGTCCGGCGCGTGCGGCGGCAATCCCGGCAACTTCGGCACGTGGTCATAGGCCGCCTGCAGCGGCTCCAGCGCCCACGGGTTGTCGCGCAGCTCGCCCCAGCAGGCGAAGGCGACGCGCCCCTCCGAATGCAGCGCATTGCGGATGTTGAGCAGGGCGCGCACCGGATTGGCGAAGTACATGACGCCGAAGCGCGAGATCATGAGATCGGCGCTCGCGGCCTTGAAGTGATGCACCATGGCGTCGCCCTGCACGAAGCTCACCGGCGCATCGGTGGGGGCGAACTCGTGGGCCGCGGTCAGCATGGCTGCGGACACGTCGAGGCCGAGCACGCTGCCGCCGGGGCCGACCTTCTCGGCCGCCGCGATCAAGGTCGCCCCGCAACCGCAGCCGATGTCGAGCACCCGCTCGCCCGCCTGAATTGCCGCGCGCTCCAGCAGCGCCTCCTGCACCGGTGCCAGTAGCGCATCGATCTCGGCGCGGCGCGCGACCCAGCGCCCACCGCCGGCACCGTTCCAGAAGGCGATCTGCTCGGCGTTGTCGAAATGTCCAAAGGAGGTGTCGGCGACGGCGGCGTCCATGACGGAAGTCTCGGCAACAAAGTTCACAAATGAAACGAGCCGGATCGAACAGCGTCCAGCGGCCCAATTCGGGAGTTTAGGGGGCGGTCTGCGGCTTGAAAAGCCAGTCTCACGGACGAAGCGGCCGCGGCAGGGCCACGCTGAAACGCATCGGCCGATGTCAAATGTGGCGATTCGAGAAAATGGTCGGAGCGGCGGGATTCGAACCCACGACCCCTAGTCCCCCAGACTAGTGCGCTAACCGGGCTGCGCCACGCTCCGATGGCCGATCGTGTAGCCGTGATCGGGATGGGATGCAAGGCACGGCGGACGGGTTTCGTGGGTGACCCGATCGAGCGGAGTTCGTGGACCCCCAAACCCTCACCACAAGGAGGAGGAGAGCGCAGCCGACTCGCGGCGCCCACCGTCCGTCCACAGTTCGGCCGACCAACGCCAGCCACTACCGCAGGCCAACCATGCTGCGGAGGGCGTAACCTTCACACCTCTTTCATGGCGCGATCGAGCAGCGCGCGGCAGTCCAGCAGCTCCTTGAGCACGCCTTGGAGCTTGTCGCGGTCTTCCGGCTTCATGCCGGCGCGGGCGGGCGGGCCGACCCGGAAGGTGTCGAGGATGTCGTCCTCGGTGTCGACGAAGCGGAAGTCGATGCCCTCCTCGTCGGAGGCCTCCTCCTCGTCCTCCGATTCGACCTCGGCCTCGCCGATCGGCTCCTCCTCCATGAGGGCCTGGCCGAGCGTCTCCTCCATCGCACCGAACGAGACCGCGGCAGAGCTGTCGGCCAGTCCCTGGACCGACTTGACGCCGTGCTCCTTCAGGATCCGCTGCACCCCCTTGATGGTGTAGCCTTCGCCATAGAGCAGGCGCCGGATGCCCTTGAGCAGGTCGACGTCGTCGGGCCGGTAATAGCGCCGGCCCCCGCTCCGCTTCATCGGCTTGATCTGGGCGAACCGGGTCTCCCAAAACCGCAGCACGTGCTGCGGAATGTCGAGCTCCTGCGCGACCTCGCTGATCGTCCGAAACGCATCCGGCGCCTTGTCCAAATGCCCGTTCCCCTTCGATCGTGCTGACAAGAAAGTGGCAGACTACGCTGAATAGATTGGACGAACTGTACGCGGGACGAACTGTACACGGAACGAACGATACGCGTTCGTCACGGCCTGCCGACAATGCGGCGGCCCCGGCCCTATTCCGGCTCGGCGCCGAACTCGGCGCTGGCCTCGCCGTTCATCTTGCCGCTGCCCTGTTGGCCGTTGATGCGCTGCTTCAGGATCGCGGACGGCTTGAACACCATGACCCGCCGCGGCGAGATCGGCACTTCCGTGCCGGTCTTGGGGTTTCGTCCGATGCGCTGCCCCTTCTTGCGCACCATGAACGACCCGAAGGACGATAGCTTGACCGTCTCGCCGCGCTCGAGGCAGTCGGTGATCTCTTTCAAGACCAGCTCGACGAATGCAGACGACTCCGTCCGCGACAGCCCCACCTTCTGGTAGACTGCCTCGCAGAGATCGACGCGTGTGACTGTTTTTCCGGTTCCCGCCATCGCCTGCCCCAAACTCACGGCGAATAATTCGCTCCGGAAATTAAGAGGTTAAGCGGCGGTGGTCAACAGCAGCGTGAATAGAAGTACAGGCCGTAGTGTCGATCTCTGGGCGTAATCCCGCCGCACGGCAGGCTCACCAGCGCACCAGGGCCGAGGCCCAGGTGAAGCCGCCGCCCATCGCCTCCAGCAAAACCACGTCGCCCTTCTTGATGCGGCCGTCCTTGACGGCCACGTCCAGCGCCAGCGGGATCGAGGCAGCGGAGGTATTTCCATGCAGATCGACCGTCAAGACCACCTTCTCCGGCGCGATGTGCAGCTTGTGCGCCGAAGCGTCGATGATTCGCTTGTTGGCCTGGTGCGGCACGAACCAGTCGATGGTCTCGGCCGACAGGCCGGTAGCATCGAAGGCGTCGACGATCACGTCGGTGATCATGCCGACCGCGTGCTTGAACACCTCGCGGCCCTCCATCCGCAGATGCCCGACGGTCTGGGTCGAGGACGGACCGCCGTCGACATAGAGCTTGGCCTTGTGGCGACCGTCGGAGCGCAGATGCGTGGTCAATACGCCGCGATCGGCCGAGGTGCCGCCCTGCTCCTGGGCGTCCAGGATCACCGCGCCCGCGCCGTCACCGAACAGCACGCAGGTGGTGCGGTCGTTCCAGTCGAGGATGCGCGAGAAGGTCTCGGCACCGATCACGAGCGCACGCTTGAACGAGCGGCTGCGGAGGAAATTGTCGGCGGTGGCGAGCGCAAAGACGAAGCCCGAGCAGACCGCCTGCAGGTCGAACGCCGCGCCATGGTGGATGCCGAGTTCGTTCTGGACCGCAACCGCGGTCGCCGGAAAGGTGTTGTCCGGCGTCGAGGTGCCGAGCACGATCAGGTCGATCGACTGCGGATCGACGTCGGCCGCCGCAAGGGCGGCCCGAGCCGCGTTGACCGCCAGATGTGAGGTGAACTCGCCCTCGGCTGCGACATGGCGCTCACGGATGCCGGTGCGCTGGACGATCCACTCGTCCGAGGTCTCGATGCGGCTTGCCAGCTCGGCATTGGTCACGACCCGCTGCGGGAGGTAGGAGCCACAGCCGAGCACGACCGAACGAATTGTCACGAGACAGCCTCCTGGACGACGGATTCGGACGCCGGTGCGCCGCCGTCGGGATTGAGTGTTTGATTGATCTTGGTCAGGAGATCGTAGCGGGCCATCTCATAGCCAACCCTGACCGCCGAGGCAAAGCCCTCGGCATCGGTTCCGCCGTGGCTCTTCACCACCATGCCCTTGAGCCCGAGCACCACGCTGCCGTTGGATTTGCGCGGGTCGAGTCGGGCCCGCAAAGCGGCGAAGGCGCCGCGGGCCAACAGATAGCCGATCCGTGCAAGCCAGCTCGCCTGGATCGCGCCGCGCAGGAAATCCGTGACCTGGCGGACGGTGCCCTCGGCCGTCTTCAAAGCGATGTTGCCGCTGAAGCCCTCGGTCACGACCACGTCGGCCGCACCCTTGCCAATGCCGTCGCCCTCGACGAAGCCGATATAGTCGAGCTGCGGCAGGTTCATCGCGCGCAGCTGCTCGGCCGCCTCGCGGATCTCCTCATGGCCCTTGATCTCCTCGACGCCGATGTTGAGAAGGCCGACGGTCGGCCGCGGCTTGTTGAACAGCACGCTCGCCAGCGCGCCGCCCATCACGGCCAGCGCGACGAGATGGTGGGCATCGCCGCCGATCGTCGCACCGAGGTCGAGCACCACCGATTCGCCGCGCGCGGTCGGCCAGATCGCGGCCAGAGCCGGCCGGTCGATCCCGTCCAGCGTGCGCAGGCAGAAGCGCGCCATCGCCACCAGCGCGCCGGTGTTGCCGGCGGATACGGCGACGTCGGCCTCCCCCTTCTTGACCGCCTCGAGCGCGAGCCACATCGACGAGGTCTTTCGGCCGCGCCGGAGCGCCTGGCTCGGCTTGTCCTCCATGCTGACGGCGACGTCGGTGTGGATGACCCGCGAGACGGCCTTCAGCCGCGGATGCCGGTCGAGTTCGGGTACGATCTTGGCGCTATCGCCGAACAGCAGAAACTCCGCATCCGGATGGCGGCTCAGCGCGATCGCAGCACCGGGAATGACGATGGCCGCGCCGAAATCCCCGCCCATGGCGTCCAGCGCGATTCGAACCTTTTGAGGCATGACGTCCCGGAAACCTGATCTCGAGCTTTGTCTCGTCTTGGCCGTGACTTGGTTGGCCGTGTTTGGCGGTCGTTCAAAGGCATTGCGCGGCCGATGGACAGGCCAGAGGCCGTCCGGGCCTTTTCGTCGCACCCCGACCCGGGCGCGACAATAGCGTCTCTCCGTGTCGAAACAACCTCCCGGGGGCAATGCAATTTGCAACCGCCACGCGGTCCGGGGCCAGCAGGGACCCGTCTTTGCCATCGAAATCAGCAGCTTGAGAGGATTTCGAGAGGCTTTGTGACAGGATCGACCGCTTCCGGCCTGCACAACGGCGCGTCAATCCTCACCCGTTTTCTTCGCTTTGACGGCGCCCGGGGCGGCGGCATCTGCCGATCTCAGCGCCTTCAGCGCCGCGAAGGGATGATCCTCCGGCTCGGCGGCTGCCGCCATCGGCTGCTCGAACACGGCACCCGGCTTGCGCGGATAGGGATCGATCCCCAGGAACAGCGCGTCGGCGGCAAGCCGGCCGAGGTCGATCTGCCCGCCAATGATCGGCTCCGGCGGATCAGCCGTCTCCACCTCGCTGTTGGGATCGTCCTCGACCAGATCGGCAAGCTCGGGAATCTGCTCCGGCGGGGCGAACATCTGGTCGATCGGCTCGTCGATCTCGATCTCGATCGGATCGAGCGTGACGACGCAGGTCTGACCGATCCGGGCCCGCACCCGGCCCTCGACATGCACCTTGCCGTCGCGCTTCTGGACGACGTCGAACGAGGCATGGGCCGAGATGACCTCGCGCAGCTCGGCGAGTGCGGCGAGCGCGCGGCGCGTGGCTTCGTCGGCCTCGATCTCGCGATGCAGGCCGGCCTCCGGAATCTGCGCCACGATCACCGGCGGCGCCCGCCAGGGATCCTTCGCCGGATCTCGCCCCGTCTGTCGCGATGTGTCTGTGTCTCTGCTCATCTCGCTAGTCCTGCTGCACCGGCTGCGGGAAGCTCCAGCCGGCGCCGAGCAGCCTGTTGTCGTCGAGAGCGGCGAGGTGCGCGGCCACCCGCGCCGCATAGGCGGCAAGTCCGGCTGCGCTGTCCGGATGCTCCCCGTTCAAGATATTCTTCTGCAGCGCCTCCGCCAGCCGGGCCTCGCTCTCGGACCAGGCGAGGTCATAGGCGGCGGTGCGGCCATAGAATGCCTCGCCGAACTTCTGCATCCGCTTCGGCACGGTGAGATCCCCCACCCCCATCTCGCGCAGATTGTCGTCCATGTCGTCGCAGAAGCGGTCGAATAGCGCCTGCGAGAGCTCCGACCCCACCCCGCGCAGCCGCCGCAGCACCAGCCAGAGGTGCAGAATCAGCAGATCGAGCCGTCCCTCGACCGTGTCGGGGACATTCAAGTGTCTATAAAACAACGGGTCTCGGGTTTGTGCCACGATCGTGCCATAGATCGGCTCGATGGTCCCGCGCGGGGACGGTCGGGATTTGCTGAGAAGGTTGAATGGCCAGAGCATGACGGTTCCGCAGTCGAGTTTCCCTGACCCTGTTCGGGGGCATGTTGCAATCCGCAAGTTTGCCCGGTACGTCAACGCCCTGCCCGACGCAAGGGGACGGGATCCGATCTGAAGAAGATGACCCAGACAATGCGAACGACTGCCCGCCTGCTCTCCCGCGGCCTGAGCACCCGACTGCGCACCGCCGGCGCGATCGCGCTGACCTGTCTGGCGCTGGCCGCCTGCACCGGCGAGCAGTTCCAGAAGGGCTACATCATGCCCCCCGGCGCGCTGGAGCAGATCCCGATCGGCGCCAGCCAGGACCAGGTGCTGATCGTGATGGGCACGCCGTCGACGGTGGCGACACTCGACGGCGAGGTATTCTACTACATCTCCCAGCGCGCCGAGCGCCCTGTCGCCTTCATGAACCAGAAGGTGGTCGATCAGCGCGTCATCGCGATCTATTTCGACAAGAACCGCCAGGTCCGGCGGCTCGCCAATTACGGCATGAAGGACGGCAAGATCTTCGACTTCGTCAGCCGCACCACGCCGACCTCCGGCCAGGAGCTCAGCTACCTGACGCCGCTGTTCAAGCTGCTCAGCTTCAACTGATCCCGACACGATCGCCGCAGCCCGGAATGTGATTCCGGGCCACGGCACAAAGCCGGACCGCTGCGCTGAATTGCGCAGCTCGCGCGCAATTGGCCTGCTTGCTCTGGCGCTGCAATCTTCCCTACCCTGCTGCAAAACAAGAGCAGGGAGGAATCATTGGCTCATTGCATCGCGCTGTCGCGCCGCAGGCTTCTGTCCGGAGCCGCAGCGCTGTCGACCGCCGCCATTCTGCCGCGCACGAGTCTCGCCGACTGGCGTCCGACCGAGACGATCAAGCTGATCGTGCCCGCCGCGCCCGGCGGCAGCACCGACGTGATGGGACGGCTGCTGGCCGCGCATCTGCAGACGGTTTGGGGACAATCGGCGGTGGTCGAGAATCGCTCCGGCGGTGGCGGCACGATCGGCACCGCCGAGGTCGCGCGTAACACCAAGGGGGACGGGTACACGATCCTGATCGGCAATCCCGGTCCCAACGCGATCGCCTATTCGATCTTCCGCAACCTCGCCTACAAGCCGGATCAGCTGCAGGCGGTGTCCAACATGATCCGCATCCCGAACATCGTCTCGGCGCATCCGTCGACCGGGATCAAGTCGATCCCGGAGCTGATCGCCTACCTCAAGGCCAATCCCGACAAGCTCAACTACGGCTCGTCAGGCGTCGGCCAGAGCCCGCATCTCACCGGCGCCTGGTTCCTGCAGCTCACCGGGTTGAAGATGACGCACATCCCGTTCCGCGGCGCCGGTCCCGCGCTGCAGGCCGCGCTCGCCGGCGACATCCAGATCCTGTTCGACAATCTGTTTCCGTCGCTGCCGCAGGTGCAGGACGGCAAGCTGACCGGCCTGTGCGTGACGACGCCGGAGCGCAGCGCCAACGCGCCCGACCTGCCGACGATGCGCGAAAGTGCGCCGGAGCTGGCCAAGTTCGACGTGTCGTCCTGGTTCGGCGTGTTCCTGCCCAAGGCCTGCCCGCCGGAGATCGTCAGCGCGCTCAACCTGCAGGTCAAGGCGATGCTGGAGCGCGAGGACATCGCTAAGAACATCGCGGCCATGGGCGCCCGCGCCGACTACGGCACGCCGCAGCAGTTCGGCGACTTCGTCCAGGCCGAGACAGCCAAGTTCGCGTCGATCATCCAGAAGGAAGGCCTGCAGATGGACGTGAAGTAGCCCTGGGCCCGGCAGCGCCGCGTCTCGGTGGAGCATTGGAATAGGGTTCGTGGTGTAACGGCACCTTAAGCGGGATGGTGCGATAGATGGCGGCCGCGCGTCCTTGATCCGGTTGCGAGATACCATCAGCCGATGCCGGGCCGACGACCTCGCGTGGATGCGGTCCGATCACCGTCCGAGGGGCAGGCGCCGGCGATGTCCATCGCATGAGCCGTGCCTTGCCCAACAGCGTTCTCCACCAGCTCGAAGACATTCTCGCCAGCCGATACGTGTCGCGGCGCGCCGAGATCCTGGAGCGCGTCACCGACCTGTTCGTCGTGGGCTCGGGCAAGTTCACCGAAGAACATGTCGATCTGTTCGACCACGTGCTGTTCAAGCTGCTCGACAACGTCGCCATTGCGGCGCGGGCGCAGCTCGGCAGCCGGCTCGCGATGCTGCCTGACGCACCGCCGCGGCTGCTCCGTCTGCTCGCCAGCGACGAGACGATCGCGGTGGCAGGTTCCGTGCTGCGCCAGAGCGAACGGCTCGACGACGAGACCCTGGTCGCGACCGCGCAGACCCGGGGCCAGGAGCATCTGCTCGCGATCTCCGACCGCAAGATCCTCACGGAATCCGTCACCGACGTTCTGGTCGATCGCGGCAATCAGGCCGTCGTTTCGAACACCGCCAACAATGGCGGCGCGCGCTTCTCCGATCACGGCTTCTCCGGCCTGGTGACCAAGGCATCCGAAGATCCCGGCCTCGCCTTGAAGCTCTGGAGCCGGCCCGACAGCCCACGCGAGGTGCTGGTCCGGCTGTTCGTCGAAGCCTCCGACGCGGTGCGCAGCCAGCTCGCCAGCGCTGATGCGGCGCGGGCCGAGATCGTCGAGCTCGCCGTGGCGCAGGCTTCGGATCATCTGCAGGCCGCCGCGCGGACGCACTCGGCCGATTTCGTCACCGCCAAGGACTATGTCGAGCTGCTGCACGCGACCGGCCGGCTCCACGAGGCGCAGCTGCACGGCTTCGCCAAGGAAGGCAGCTTCGACAAGGTCACGCTGGCGCTGTCCCTGATGTGCAAGCTGCCGCTCGACGTGGTCGAGCGCGCCTTCGTGCGCAAGCAGCCGGATCAGCTGCTGGTGCTGGCCAAGGCGCTCGATTTGTCCTGGGTCACGACCACGACGCTGCTGTTCATGCAGGCGAGCGCCAGCGGCAGCGCACGCCCGCAGCTCGACCAGCATCTGGCGAGCTTCTCGCAAATGCAGCCGCGCACGGCGCAGAGCACGTTGCAGAGCTATCGGACGCGGCAGCGCGCGGCGGAATAGACGGCGTCACGACACAACGAGAGACAATGAAAAACCCCGCGGCTCGCGCCGCGGGGCCTTTATTGGTCAGGACATCGCCCCGCTCAGTGCGCGAGGATCGCCAGCAGCAGCAGGGCCACGATGTTGGTGATCTTGATCATCGGGTTCACCGCGGGGCCGGCCGTGTCCTTGTAGGGGTCGCCGACGGTGTCACCCGTCACCGCCGCCTTGTGAGCATCCGAGCCCTTGCCGCCGTAGTGGCCGTCCTCGATGTACTTCTTGGCGTTGTCCCAGGCGCCGCCGCCTGAGGTCATCGAGATCGCGACGAACAGGCCGGTGACGATGACGCCGAGCAGCATGGCGCCGACGGCCGAGAACGCCGCCGACTTGCCGGCCGCGCCGCCGCCCGCGATGGCGTAGATCAGGAAGTACACGACGATTGGCGACAGCACCGGCAGCAGCGAGGGGATGATCATCTCCTTGATCGCCGCCTTGGTCAGCAGGTCGACGGCCCTGCCGTAGTCGGGCTTGTCGGTGCCCTGCATGATGCCCGGCTTCTCGCGGAACTGACGCCGCACCTCCTCGACGATCGCGCCGGCCGCACGGCCGACCGCGGTCATGCCCATCGCGCCGAACAGATACGGCAGCAGGCCGCCGAACAGCAGACCAACCACCACATACGGGTTGTTCAGCGAGAAGTCCGGCTTGATCCCCGCGAAGTACGGATGGTGCGCGGAGTCGGCGATGAAGAACTGCAGGTCCTGATTATAGGCCGCGAACAGCACCAGCGCGCCGAGACCGGCGGAGCCGATCGCGTAGCCCTTGGTGACCGCCTTGGTGGTGTTGCCGACCGCGTCGAGCGCGTCGGTCGACTTGCGGACCTCCTTGGGCAGGCCGGCCATTTCGGCAATGCCGCCGGCGTTGTCCGTCACCGGGCCGAAGGCGTCGAGGGCGACGATCATGCCGGCCAGAGCGAGCATGGTCGTGGTCGCGATCGCGATGCCGAACAGGCCGGCCAGGCTATAAGTGACCAGGATGCCGGCGATGATGACGATCGCGGGCAGCGCGGTCGACTCCATCGAGATGGCGAGGCCCTGGATCACGTTGGTGCCGTGACCGGTCACCGAGGCCGCCGCGATCGACTTCACCGGGCGGAAGTCGGTGCCGGTGTAGTATTCGGTGATCCAGATGATGAGGCCGGTGACGACCAGACCGACCACGCCGCACATGAACAACGCCGTGCCGGTGTAGTCGACGCCGTCGAGCTTGCCGAAGCCGATCAGCCAGGCGATCGCCAGCGCCACGCCACCGAGCGACAGGACGCCGGTCGCAATCAGGCCCTTGTAGAGCGCGCCCATGATCGACTGGCTGGCGCCGAGCTTGACGAAGAAGGTGCCAGCGATCGAGGTGATGATGCAGATGCCGCCGATGGCGAGCGGCAGGGTCATCATGTTGGTCAACAGCGACGACTTGGCGAAGAAGATGGCCGCCAGGACCATGGTGGCGACCGCGGTCACCGCGTAGGTCTCGAACAGGTCGGCGGCCATGCCGGCGCAGTCACCGACGTTGTCGCCGACGTTGTCGGCGATGGTCGCGGGGTTGCGCGGATCGTCCTCCGGGATTCCGGCTTCGACCTTGCCGACGAGATCACCGCCGACGTCGGCGCCCTTGGTGAAGATGCCGCCGCCGAGACGGGCGAAGATCGAGATCAGCGAGGCGCCGAAGCCGAGCGCGACCAGCGCGTCGATCACGGTGCGACTGTCCGGCGCGAGCTTCATGAAGCCGGTCAGGATGCCGAAATAGATGGTGACGCCGAGTAGTGCGAGACCGGCCACGAGCAGACCGGTGATGGCGCCGGCCTTGAAGGCGAGTTCGAGGCCGCCGGCGAGCGAGGTGATCGCCGCCTGTGCCGTGCGGACGTTGGCGCGCACCGACACGTTCATGCCGATGAAGCCAGCCGCGCCGGAGAGGATCGCGCCGATCGCAAAGCCGATCGCGACGAGCATGCCGAGGAAATACGCAAGGAGCACGAAGATCACGACACCGACGATTCCGATCGTCATGTATTGGCGGCGAAGATAGGCCTGCGCGCCCTCACGCACGGCCGCCGCGATTTCCTGCATGCGCGCATTGCCGGCGTCTGCGCTGAGCACCGATTGTGTGGCCCAGATCGCATAGACGATCGACAGCGCTCCGCAGAGCACGATCACCCATAAAGCTGACATTTAGTTTCCTCGGCTCTTTGCTTTTCTAACTACGTCACGCCGCGATGGTGCGACGCACGCCCCCTGTCAGGCCGCCCCGGGCGGAGCCGCCTCGAACATCATGAAGCTTGCCAAAATCGCCATGATGACGCAACGCCGCGACGCCTGAACCGCTCCAAATTCAGACGCTTCTTTGGTCGCATTGTGCGGTGCAAATAGGTGTCAGAAGTGGCTGAAGGACAAACGCGTCAGTGTGACTGGACGGCCCTGTCCGTCCAGGAAGCGCGGGGCTCGCGTTCCTTCGACGATGGCGCCGATGTCGGTGACGGCAACGCCCGCCGTCTCGGCTGCAGCACGGAACGCTGCGCATTGCGCTGCGGGAACAGTGCAGAGGATCTCGTAATCGTCGCCGCCGGAGATCATGCTTTCAAGCTGCGCGGCCCCGACAGCGAGCAGCTTCGCCGCCGCCGGCGATCGTGGAATGTGTGACAGCGCGATGTCGGCGCTCACGGAAGAGGCGGCGCAGAGCTTGGTCAGGTCGCCCGCGAGGCCATCGGAGACGTCCATCGAGGCGGTCGCGTAGTCTCTCACGGCCGCGGCCAGGGCATTGCGCGGCTGCGGCGTGCGATAGCGGCCGATCAGCATATCCCGCGCGACGGGATCGTCGGCCAGCGCCGCCGCCTCCGCTGTGCCCGTCAGGATGCGCAGGCCGAGCGCGGCATCACCGATCGTTCCCGTGACCATCACCCGGTCGCCGGCACGCGCCCCGAACCGATGCACCATCCGGCCCCGGGGCACCCGCCCCCAGGCTGCGATCGAGATCATCACGGGACCGGGCGTCGACACGGTGTCGCCACCGAGCAGCGGACAGCCGAACGCCGCCGCGTCCTCGCCGAGGCCGCGCGCGAACTCCGACAGCCACGCCTCGTCCTTCTCGCGCAGCGCCAGCGTCAGGACGAAGCCGGTGGGCACGGCGCCCTTGGCGGCGAGATCGGACAGGTTCACCCGCAGCGCCTTGCGCCCGACGGTGTCGGGGGGATCGCTGGCGAGAAAATGGACGCCTTCGACGATGGCGTCGGTCTTGACGACGATGTCGTCACCATTGGCCGGAATGATCGCGGCATCGTCGACGAGGCCGAAGGCGCCGGGGTCGGTCGCCAGCGGCTTGAAATAGCGGGCGATCAGGGAGTCTTCGCCGGAGGGGTTGTGGGTCACGCGCTCGTCCCCCACACTTTGCACACTCTGCTGTCATCGCCCGGCTCGACCGGGCGATCCAGTACGCCGCGGCCCTTCCGTATCCCTTGAACGTCTCTGGAATACGGGATCACCCGCCGTCGCGGGTGATGACAGTCGAGGAAAGAGACTGGCATCGCGCCGGTTCGCAGCGATCGTGCTCCGGCGCCCCCCATCGCTACTTCGGCCCCATCTCGTCGGCTCGGTATTGCCGGGCGAGTTGCTCCAGCACGGCGTTGACCATGCCGGTCTCGTCGCGCTCGACGAAGGCATGGGCGATGTCGACATATTCGGACACGACGACCCGCGCCGGAATGTCCTTGCGCCGCTCCAGCTCATAGGCGCCGGCGCGCAGCACCGCGCGCAAGATCGCCTCGATCCGCTGCAGCGGCCAGCCGCGCTCCAGCGCCGTATCGAGCACCGGATCGATCTTGGTCTGGTCGCGCACCACGCCGGAGACGATGTCGCGGAAGAAGGCGGCCTCGGCCGGCAGATACTGCTCGCCCTCGACCTCGTTGCCGAGCCAGTGGCTCTCGAACTCGGCCAGCACGTCGTTGATGCCGGCGCCGGCGATGTCCATCTGGTAGAGCGCCTGCACGGCGGCAAGCCGCGCCGCGCCGCGCCGGTTGGCCTTCCGATCGTTTGCTCTGACCGGGCCCTTGAACGGTTTGTTGCTGCTCTCGGCCATCTCAGCCTCGCGCCAGACGGCGTTTGATGCGCAGCACGGCGAGCGCGGCCCGCGCAGCATCGCCGCCCTTGTTCATTTCCGAGACGCGGGCGCGCGCCCAGGCCTGGTCCTCGGTGTTGACCGTCAGGATGCCGTTGCCGAGCGGTAGGCCGCGCGCCACCGACAGGTCCATCAGCGCCCGCGAGGACTCCTGCGACACGATCTCGAAATGGATGGTGTCGCCGCGGATGACGCAACCGAGCGCGATCGCCGCATCATAGGGCTTGCCGTTCTTGGCGGCCGCATCGAGCGCAATGGCAATGGTCGCCGGAATCTCCAACGATCCGGTGACCGTGAGAACATCATAGCCCACGCCCGCCGCCTTCAGCTCGGCGGTGGCGCCCTCCAGCAGGGCATCCTGAAGGTCGTCGTAGAAGCGGGCCTCGACGATCAGCGCCCGGGCGCCGGAGATGTCGGTCTGGTCTTTGAGCGGCGCGCGCCGTGCGTCTGCCATGGTTCTGTTTCCATTGTCTTCAGGTGCCTCGTCCCAAGGGAGCGGCCATCCGGCCGCCTCGCGAAGGGCGAGATGAAATCGGCCTCATGCTGCGAGACGACACATCAGCGCCTCCTCGCAATCAGGGCTGGCCTTGTAGGCGCCAGCGCCCGCAAAGCCAAGACGGAAAGCCCCCTTCGAGGCTACTTCATTTCCGTAAGGCGCGCGGCATAGCGCGCCATCAGGTCGACCTCGATATTGACCTCGCTGCCGGCCTGCCAGGACGACAGCGTGGTGACCGACAGCGTATGCGGAATGATCAGCACCGAGAAGGCCAGTTCGTCGACGGTGTTGACCGTCAGCGACACGCCGTCGAGGGTAACTGAACCCTTGGTGGCGATGAAGCGCGCCAGATCCCGCGTTGTCTTCAGCACGAACCGCGCCATATCAGGCAGGTCGTCGCGGCTGACGATGGTCGCAATACCGTCGACATGACCCGAGACGATGTGACCGCCGAGCTCGTCGCCGATCTTCAGCGCCCGCTCCAGGTTCAGCTTCGTTCCGACGCGCCAGTGCTTGGCCGTGGTCAGCGCCAGCGTCTCCGCGGCGGCATCGACCTCGAACCAGGTCTTGCCGTCGGTGAGGCCCGACTGCACGACCGTGAGGCAGACGCCGTTGTTGGCGATGGACGCGCCATCGGCGATCGTGGCCTGGTCGTAGCTGCAGGCGATGCGCAGCCGGTGCAGCTTGCCCTCGGTCCGCGGCGTCAGGCTGACGATCTCGCCGATGTCGGTGACGATGCCGGTAAACATTACGCGCGCTCGTAAATCGTAAGGGTGTCGGGATCGAGCGTTTCGCTAGCACGAACGCGATAGGCCGGCGACTGCGTGATTGCGGTCAGCGGCAATGCATCCAGCGCAGCGATCCCGTCCGCTCCGATCTCCCCGGGACCACGCAGCAGCCAGATTTCATCGACCAGGCCACTTGCCATGAAAGATGATGCGACGCGGCTGCCGCCTTCGATCATCAAACGGGTGATGCCCTTCTCGGCGAGCGCCTTGAGCACGGCGGGTGGCTCCAGTGCCGACGGTGCGACCTGCGGCGGCAGGCGGATCACCTGCGCGCCGGCGGCTCCCAGCTTGGTCGCTGCGGCGGGCTCCGCCACCTCAGAGGCAACGAGCCAAAGCGGCGTCGTCCGCGCTGACTGCACCAGACGGCTGGCGGTCGGGAGGCGCAGGACGGGGTCGAGCACGACACGGACCGGCGAGCGGGATTCCATGCCGGGTAGCCGGCAGGTCAGCAGCGGATCGTCGGCGATCGCGGTGCGCACGCCGATCAGGATTGCGTCGCTCTGGGCACGCAACACATGCACGCGCGTCCGCGCCGCTTCGCCGGTGATCGCGACCGGCGTGTTGCCCGCGGCTGCAATCTTGTCGTCGGCCGAGACGGCAAGCTTCAGGATCACATGCGGCCGCCTGTCGCGGATGCGTCGGAAATGACCCGAATGGTCGCGCTTGGCGTCCGCCGAGCAGAGGCCGACCTCGACCTGGATGCCGGCAGCGCGGAGCTTCGCATGTCCCTGCCCTGCGACCTCCGGATTGGGATCCTCGATCGCCGAGACGACGCGGCTGATTCCGGCTGCGATGACCGCGTCCACGCAAGGCGGCGACTTGCCGACATGCGAACACGGCTCCAGCGTCACGTAGAGCGTGGCGCCTTTGGCTGCCTCCCCGGCACGGCGCAGCGCCTCGGGCTCGCCATGAGGACGTCCACCGGGCTGGGTCCAGCCGCGGCCGACGATCACGCCGTCCTTGACCACCACGGCACCGACGGCGGGATTGGGCCAGGTCCGCCCCAACCCGCGGCGGCCGAGCGTCAGCGCGAGCTGCATGAAGCGGCGGTCGGCGTCCTTCTGAGCCTTCAGCTTCTCGCCGACCTGATCGACCAGAACCCGGAAGATCATTTGCGGACCGGCGCGAGGCGCGGTGCTTCGTCCTCCGCCGAGAGCTCGCCGAGCACGGCCTCGAAATCCTTGGCCTCGCGGAAATTGCGGTAGACCGAGGCGAAGCGGACATAGGCCACGTCGTCGAGATCGCGCAGATGCTCCATCACGATCTCGCCGATCGCCTCCGAGGACACTTCCGACTCACCGCCGCTCTCGAGCTCGCGCACGATCGCCGAGACCATCTTCTCGACCCGCTCCGGATCGACCGAGCGCTTGCGCAAGGAGATCTGCACCGAGCGCATCAGCTTGTCGCGGTCGAACGGCACGCGGCGGCCGTTGCGCTTGATCACGGTCAGTTCGCGCAGCTGCACCCGCTCGAAGGTCGTGAAGCGGAAATTGCAGGTGACGCAGACCCGCCGCCGCCGGATCACCGAGGAATCCTCGGTGGGGCGGGAGTCCTTCACCTGCGTATCGAGGCTGTTGCAGCTCGGGCAGCGCATTTCGCGTTAAGCCTTACTGATAGATCGGGAACCGGTCGGTCAGCGCCTTCACCTTCCCCTTGACCGCAGCTTCCACCAGCGGCGCGCTGCCGTCCGGCGCCTGTGCGATCGCGTTCAGCACCTCGGCGATCAGGCTGCCGACCTGCTGGAATTCGGCGACGCCGAAGCCGCGGGTCGTCGCCGCGGGGGTGCCGAGGCGCAGGCCCGAGGTGACGAACGGCTTCTCGGGGTCGAACGGGATGCCGTTCTTGTTGCAGGTGATGCCGGCGCGGACCAGCGCCTTCTCCGAGACGTTGCCCTTCAGGGCCTTGGGCCGGAGGTCGACCAGCATCAAATGGTTGTCGGTGCCGCCGGAGACGATGTCGAAGCCGTGCGCGCGCAGCGATTCCGCCAGCGCCTTCGCGTTCTCGACGATGTTCTTCGCGTAAGTCTTGAACTCCGGCCGCAGCGCCTCGGCGAAGGCCACCGCCTTGGCCGCGATCACATGCATCAGCGGACCGCCCTGCAGGCCCGGGAAGATCGCCGAGTTCAGCTTCTTGGTCAGCGCCTCGTCGTTCCAGAGGATCAGGCCGCCGCGCGGGCCACGCAGCGATTTGTGGGTCGTGGTCGTCGTGACGTGGGCATGCGGCACCGGCGAGGCATGCACGCCGCCGGCGACGAGACCGGCGAAGTGCGCCATGTCGACCAGGAGGTAGGCTCCGACGTGGTCTGCGATCTCGCGGAAGCGCTTGAAGTCCCACGGGCGCGAGTAGGCGCTGCCACCGGCGATGATCAGCTTCGGCTTGACCTCCTCGGCCTGCTTGGCGACCGCATCCATGTCGATCAGATGATCGTCGCGGCGGACCGTGTAGTGCGCGGCCTTGAACCACTTGCCGGACATGTTGACCGGCGAGCCGTGGGTGAGATGGCCGCCGGCGGCGAGGTCGAGGCCCATGAAGGTGTCGCCGGGCTGCAGGAGCGCCAGGAAAACGGCCTGGTTCATCTGGCTGCCGGAGTTCGGCTGGACATTGGCGAAATTGGCGCCGAACAGCTTCTTGGCGCGGTCGATCGCGAGGTTCTCGGCGACGTCGACCCATTCGCAGCCGCCATAATAGCGCGCGCCCGGATACCCTTCCGCGTACTTGTTGGTCATCACCGAGCCCTGGGCCTCCAGGACCGCCCGGCTGACGATGTTTTCCGAGGCGATCAGCTCGATCTCGTGCCGTTGCCGACCGAGTTCACCCTTGATGGCGGCGGCGATTTCGGGATCGGCCTCGGCCAGGGTGGCGGAGAAGAAGGAATCGACTGACGAGGCGGGCTTGGCGCTGGAAGCGGTCATCGGCGGAATATCTCCACGTCCGCAAGGCCTTAGGTGGCCTGCGGTCGGTTCAGTGAAGTCGGTCGGAAAAGACCCCTGCCCTTACCATATGGGCGGCGGCAGGCCAAGGGACAGGCCAAGCGGTTGCGGGTCAAACCCGATATTTGCGCCAGATATGGTGGACGAGGTCCGGAGCAAGCCCTGCTCAAGCCCCGCCGCAGGAGTGCCAGCTTTCCGACATCTGCCACGTTTCCTTGGTCCGGAGATTGGTCGCCTTGTAGATTCGCCCCCGATCATCGCCGGGCGGGCATTGCTTCGGCTTCCAGACGGTGCAGAGACGCACGGGATCGCCCAGTTTGGAATGGGCCACGACGGCGTTCCACTCTGCGTCGATCTGCTCGGCACCGTTCTGGTACAGCACGTGCATCCCCGGATCCATAATAGGATCACCATACTTGTCGCGCTTCTCGCCGCGCTTGAACGGGGTAGGCGACAGCGGCTCATCAAACCGATCAGCAATTTTCGTGATCGTCGTCGCTGCGCAGGCGCCTATTCTGGCCAGTGCTTCTCGACTGTTCGGTCCCTTCTGGGGTTAAACCGTCTCAGCCATACTCCTCGTGGGCAGGCTCAGCTCACCGCACGCGAAGGCCAAGATTCCTGCCACGACAATGACTCGGGACACCAAATGCATCGCCCCCAAATACAAACAACCTGCATGAAACCGGACGGTCTCATACAGGTTGTGAGGCAAGCGCGCGGCGAGCAATGCCGCACCGAAAGAAATCAGAGGCCGGTGTAGCCCGCCTTCACCGGATCGACGCGGCCATCGAGCTGACGCAGATAGGTCAGGCCGCATACCGTCAGGCGGTGCGGATCGCGCTCGCCGGCTTCGAACATGGTCTGGATATAGGCGCTCACCTTGCGGCGCGCCTCGTCGCTCGCCGCGGCGGTGCGGTTCGCCAGCAGGTCGTAAGTGTGCATGATGCGATCGATGGCGGCTTCCATATCATCCCCTCTTGAACGTCAGGCCGTCAGGCAGACTTGAACATCGAGATCGCCTTGTTGGCGAGCTTGAGCTTGTTGAATTCTCCGCGGTGAATCAGCTGAACGATGATGTCGACAAGTCTCTCGTTCGGCGCGAACTCCTCTGGCAGCTCGCCGGAGAGACGCAGATAGTTGGAGGCGATGGCATAGGCATCCCCAACCATCGCCACGTTCATGACTTGCATTCCGGCATCGTGCAGCATGGTCCGACCTCCGGTCCAGGGACATAAGCCCAGGAGCCTCGATTGGTTCCAATTCGGACCGGGGTTTTTGCCAAGGTTTTTGCCAAGGCGAACAAGAAAACGCCGGCCCGAAGGGGCCGGCGCAAGAACGACTTCCAGACGATCAACGGCTGTCCGGTTTTGGCTCTCGATGTCTGAGGCCGGCTCAGCCGAAACGGTGAGACCGGCTCAGAGGCGATACAGGATCTGGTCGGTCCAGAACCGCTCGAGACGATGCAGCGACTTGTTGAGCGTGGAGAACTCCTCGCTCGAAATGCCGCCGACCTGCTCCACGGTCTTGACGTGCTTCTGATACAGCGAGTCGACGATGCGGCGGATCTCCTGCCCCTGCGGGGTCAGGCGGATGCGGACCGATCGGCGATCGACGCGCGAGCGCTGGTGGTCGAGGAAGCCGAGCTCGACCAGCTTCTTCAGGTTGTAGGAGACGTTGGAGCCGAGATAGTAGCCGCGCGTGCGCAGCTCGCCCGCGGTCAGCTCCTTGTCGCCGATGTTATAGAGCAGCAGCGCCTGGACCGAATTGATATCGGAACGACCACGGCGGTCGAACTCGTCCTTGATGACGTCGAGCAGACGGCGATGCAGCCGCTCCACCAGCGTCAGTGCTTCCAGATAGAGCGACTGCACGGTGCCGCCCTGGCCCGGCGCAGCAGTCTCCACGGCCGTCGCAACGGCTTTCATCATGACACTTCCCCTGTCGTCGTTTTTGTCGACTTATTCGACGAAACTTTTGTCCCGTCTGATAGAACGAACTTAAGGGGCGTGCTTTGAAGATCGCCTTAAATAAGAGCATAAAGAGAGAATGAATCGCGGAGAGTGAATCCTCTTTTAATTCAGTAATTACAGAGGCTTTTGCAAGAGTCCGTTGACGGTCGAGGGGCGATGTTCGCGGTTCGTTTCACCCACCTGTCGCATTACAAAACACGCTTGGGTAGCGCTGCTAAGGTCTCTGTAACAGCTGTGGCGGACGCTCTTAAGGTGTTCGAAACATTACTTGCATCGCGCTGAAAAGATTTACAGCGTGCAACGAATTTTCCGCACGACCTATGGTGGCCGCTCCCGGGCCGCCATCCAGGCCAGTACGAGGTAGGCGGCGAGCATGACCGCCTCGCCCGCGACCACCAGCAGATTGCCGCCATAGATGCCCGGGAACATGAGCTCGATGACCGCCATCGAGACGACCGTGGTGAGCCACACCACCGCGCCCCACGGCGTGGCCAGCCACAGGCCCACGGCGGCGACGAGCTCGATCACCGCGAAATAGACCGTCGCGGCCTGCCAGGCCATCGCCTGGTTCTCGAACGCGTCGTCCTCGCCGCCGATGAAGCCGGTCACCTGGGCCCAATGGTAAAGGCCCTTGGCAATCGAGAGCATGGCCATGACCCGCAGGAACAGCACGAGCCGCCGCGTCCAGACATTGTCGTCGCTCTCGCGCCGATCCGAGGACATGGCGGCAATCGACATGGCGGCGTTGTCACGCGCCAGATCTCGCGCCGAGGGAATCTCAGCCATGGCAGCTCGAGCAGAACAGGCGGGTCGTCATTGGGGCCTCTCAAGACCAGGAGCATGGCGATTCTTGGCCGGCCGGACCGTGAAATCAACCGGGCCGGAAATCAACCGGGCCGCTTGCGTCAGGTCAAGTGACGGGCGACGGGCAAAGTGCTACAGATTGTTGGAATTACAACAAGTCAAAATCCGGCTCGCCGGTCAGCAAGGAGCCAGCCCCCCATGGCGATCAAATTCGGGCGCCCGATCGACCTGCGCGACACCGCGCGCAATCCGGCCACTGGACTGACGCCGGCGCTCGACCTCACCATCCGTCCCCGCCGCAACCGCAAGGCCGAGTGGGCACGCCGGCTGGTGCGCGAGAACGTGCTGACGACGGACGATCTGATCTGGCCCCTGTTCGTGGTGCAGGGCGACCGGACCCGCAGCACCGTCGCCTCGATGCCGGGCGTGGAGCGGCTGAGCGTCGACGAGATCGTCCGCGACGCTGAGCGTGCCGCCAAGCTCGACATTCCCTGCATCGCGCTGTTCCCCTATACCGAGCCGTCGCTGCGCGACGAGCACGGCTCCGAGGCCTGCAACCCGGACAATTTGGTCTGCCAGGCGGTGCGTGCGATCAAGAAGGAGTTCCCGGAGATCGGCGTGCTCTGCGACGTCGCGCTCGATCCGTTCACCAGCCACGGCCATGACGGCCTGATCCGGGACGGCCGCATCCTCAACGACGAGACGGTCGCCGTGCTGGTGCGCCAGGCCCTGGTGCAGGCCGAGGCCGGCTGCGACATCATCGCGCCGTCGGACATGATGGACGGCCGGGTCGGCGCGATCCGCCAGGCCCTGGACCAGGCCGGCTTCCTCGACGTGCAGATCATGGCCTATGCGGCCAAATATGCCTCCGCCTTCTACGGCCCGTTCCGCGACGCGATCGGCTCGGCCAAGACGCTGACCGGCGATAAGCGCACCTATCAGATGGACAGCGCCAACTCCGACGAGGCGCTGCGCGAGGTCGAGCTCGACATCGCCGAGGGCGCCGACATGGTGATGGTGAAGCCGGGCATGCCCTATCTCGACGTCGTCAGGCGCGTGAAGGACACGTTCAGCATGCCGACCTTCGCCTATCAGGTGTCGGGCGAATACGCGATGATCACGGCCGCCGCCAACAATGGCTGGATCGACGGCGACCGGGCGATGATGGAGAGCCTGCTGGCCTTCAAGCGCGCCGGCGCCGACGGCGTGCTCACCTATTTCGCCCCGCAAGCTGCCGAGCGGCTGCGGCAGCAGCGCTGAGGAGGCGCTGGGATCTTTCCGAGACCCCCACGCTCCTTGAGCGCGCCGCTCCTTGAGCGCGCCGCTCCTTTCGCCTGCGCGGGCCGCCGGCTCGCGAAGTTCTGGCTTACAAGTCGCGAAATAGCCGGAAATTTGCCGCGTCCCATGCACGAACGGCCCTTGCAAGCGCAAGAGGGGTTCCCATGTCCTGGGTGCCAATCCGGAGGGCTTATTCATGGCGTATATGGGTTCAGGCGATAGCAATGGCGGTCCCGGTGCTCGGCCACACGCCTACGATCCCTATCAGCAGCCGGAATTGTTTCGCGGCGTGCTGACGCGGCGGATGATTGCGTTCCTGATCGATCTCCTGGTGCTCTCGGTCCCGGTAATCCTGGCGGTGATCTTCATTGCCGTGTTCGGCGTGGTCACGCTGGGTCTCGGCTGGGCGTTGTTCTGGCTGGTGTCGCCGGCTGCGGTGATCTGGGCCATCGTCTACTACGGCGCAACGATCGGCGGGCCGAACTCGGCGACGATCGGCATGCGGGTGATGGATCTGGAGGTACGGACCTGGTATGGCGCGCCGGGCTATTTCGTGCTCGGTGCCGTGCACGCGGTCTGCTTCTGGGTCTCGGTCTCGGCGTTGTCGCCGTTCGTGCTGCTGATCGGACTGTTCAACAGCCGCCGCCGGCTGCTGCACGATTTCGTGCTCGGTACCGTCGTGATCAACACGTCCGTGCGCTCGCAACTGACTGAACCGGCTCGCACCTGATGAGACGTCCGGTGGCACTGCAAAAGCGATTGACCGGCCGCCTCCGGAGCGCAATTCTGTTGATGATCGCCTCGGAGGCTCACGACGTTCCTTGACCCAGCATTCGCGTGACACCCCGCAATTCTACCTGACCGCGCCCTCGCCCTGCCCCTATCTGCCGGGGCGGCAGGAACGCAAGGTGTTCACGCATCTGGTCGGCGACAAGGCGACCGATCTCAACGACCTCCTGACCCATGGCGGCTTCCGCCGCAGCCAGTCGATCGCTTACCGGCCGGCCTGCGACCAATGCCGGGCCTGCGTGTCCGTCCGCGTGATCGCCAACGAATTCCGCCCCTCGCGCAACTTCCGCAAGGTGCTCGCGCGCAATTCCGATCTGGTCGGCGAGCAGCGCAGCGCCGTGCCGACCTCCGAGCAATATTCGATCTTCCGCAGCTATCTCGATCAGCGCCATCGTCATGGCGGCATGGCCGACATGACGGTGCTCGATTACGCCATGATGGTCGAGGACAGCCATGTCGAGACGCGAATCATCGAGTACCGCCGCCGCAATCTGAGCAACGGTCCGAATGCCCGCGGCGGCGAACTGGTCGCAGTGGCGCTGACGGACGTGCTCAGCGACGGCCTGTCGATGGTGTACTCGTTCTTCGACCCCTCGGAGACCACGCGCTCGCTCGGCACCTTCATGATCCTCGACCACATCGCCCGGGCGCGGCGCCAGGGCCTGCCCTACGTCTATCTCGGCTACTGGATCGAGGGCTCCAAGAAGATGGACTACAAGAGCCGCTATCTGCCGCAACAACGTCTCGCGGCTGCCGGCTGGCTGCGCGTGGATGCCGAAGGCGACACCGCGCCCGAGCCGCAGGACTAGAGGAGGCGAATAGCGAATGGGGAGTAGCGAATAGAGCGCTTCGAACGTCCCTATTCGCTACTCCCCACTCGCTATTCGCCTATCCTCATCATCCCGTGGCCAGATCCCACACCAGCTTGGTATTGAGCGCGATGATCACCACCGCGATCAAGGTCGCGAGCGCCGTCAGCCAGCGCGGCGCCACGAACTGCCCCATCTTGGCCCGGCTCGCGGTGAGCAGCACCAGCGGCACGATCGCGAACGGCAGTTGCAGGCTGAGCACGACCTGACTGAGGATCAGGAGCTGCCCGGTCGCCTTCTCGCCGGCCCAGATCGTCACCACCACGGCCGGCACGATTGCGATCATGCGGGTGATCAGCCGGCGCAGCCAGGGCGCGATCCGCCAGTGAAGAAAGCCTTCCATCACGATCTGACCGGACAGGGTCGCGGTGATCGTCGAATTCAGGCCGCAGCACAAAAGCGCGATCGCAAACAGCGTCGGCGCCAGCGTCGACCCGAGCAGCGGCGCCAGGAAGGAATGCGCCTGATCAAGCTCGGCGACGTCGCGTTGTCCGGTCCGGTGGAACGTCGCCGCCGCCAGGATCAGGATCGAGGCGTTGATGGTCAGCGCAAGGCACAGCGCGATGGTCGAATCGATCGTGGAGAGCGTGATCGCCTCGCGCTTGTCCTCTGGGCTGTCGCCGTAGCCGCGGGTCTGGACCAGACCGGAGTGGAGATACAAATTGTGCGGCATCACGGTGGCGCCGAGAATGCCGAGCGCCAGATAGAGCATCTCCGGGTTGGCGATCAGCTGTCCGCTGGGGACGAAGCCCTTCACCACCTCGGCCCAGTCCGGCTGCGCCATCGCGATCTGGATCGCGAAGCACAGCGCGATGATACCGAGCAGCGCGACCACGAACGCCTCGATCCAACGGAAGCCGAAGGCCTGCAGCGCCAGGATCAGGAAAACATCGAGCGCGGTGACGCAGACGCCGATCGACAGCGGCAGCCCGAACAGCAGGCTGAGACCGATCGCAGTACCGATCACTTCGGCGAGGTCGGTGGCCGTGATCGCGATCTCCGCCGACAGCCACAGCGGCAACGAGACCCAGCGCGGCGTCGAATCGCGGCACGCCTGGGCCAGGTCGCGGCCGGTTGCGACGCCGAGCCGGGTGCACAGCGACTGCAGCACGATCGCCATCAGGTTGGACAGCAGCGCGACCGACAACAGCACGTAGCCGAACTTGGCACCGCCGGCGAGCGAGGTCGCCCAATTGCCGGGGTCCATGTAGCCGACCGCGACCAGATAGCCGGGTCCGAGAAAGGCGATCAGCTTTCGCCAGAGCGACCCCTTGGTTGCGGTTCGCACTGTCGCGAACATGTCGCCGAGAGAGGGCTCACCGCGCTCACCGCGCCAGCCGGAGCGGCCGTCGCTGGGCTGAACCAAGGCTTGCAGTTGCGAAAGATCTGACCGTTTTGCGTCCATTCCGCTATCCTGAACGAAACCGACCTTTAATGCAACTGACTTGCAAGTAGAGGAGCGCTGCGGGCTGGTACCCGCGAGCGTTGGTATTAATCCAATACCATTCCATCATGGCAGCTGCTCGCCCTTGCCGATTCGCGAGAGCGCCTGAAGCACACACGAATCGGCGCGGCCGGGTCCCCGTCTCCCCACTGACCGGATCCAACATGTCTGCCCACCTTGGCCTCCGACCGATCTCCAACGCGCCTGTTCCTTGCAAGATCTGTGACGGTCCTGCCGACCTCTACGGCGTCGTCGACATGAACCGCCCATGCCAGACGGCGCATGCGTATCGCGCGCCGCTCTCGGGTGTGCCCATCTATTACCGGCGCTGCGCGGACTGCGGCTTTCTGTTCACCGACGCCTTCGACGACTGGAGCATCGAGCAGTTCAAGACCCACATCTACAACGACGGCTACGAAGCCGTGGATCCCGACTATCGGGTCAAGCGCCCGACCGACAATGCGGCGGCCGTCGCCCGCTTCTGGGCGCCACACAAGGCCGGCATGCGGGTGCTCGACTTCGGCGGCGGCAACGACGTCTTCTGCACCGGCCTGCGTGCTCAAGGCTTTGCGGAAGCGGTCACCTATGATCCGATGGTGGCCGAGCACGCCACCCGCCCCGATCGCAAGTTCGATCTCGTCACCTGCTTCGAGACGCTGGAGCACGTGCCCGATCCGCTGGCGACGATCGGAGCCATGGCGGCCTGCGTGGCCGAACCGGGCGCGGTGTTCTACTCGACACTGACGCAGCCCGACGACTTCGACAGCCAGGGCATGTCCTGGTGGTATGTCGCACCGCGCAACGGCCACATCTCGATCTATACCAAGCATGCGCTGGCGCTGGCCTGGCACCGGTTCGGATTCAAGACAGCGCCGCTGAATGCCGGCACGCATCTGGCGTTCCGCACGCTGCCCCCGGAATGGGGATTGGCCGAGGCCCCGACCGCGGCATAGGCCGTCCGCAGCACGACGGCCGATACCGGAGATCAGGAAGCGGGTGGGCGCAGGGAGGCGGCGTTGTGATGATGGCCATATCATCACATCAGGTTCCTCTTCATGCCTCCTTCTCCCGCCCTGCCCGCCGGCTTCCACCGCCTCGCCTGGTCTAATCTCACCGCCCAATCGGCCGAGCAGATCGCGCTCGCCGCAGCACCGATCGTCGCGGTGCTCGCGCTCGGCGTTGGCGAGGGCGCGACCGGCCTGCTGCAGACGGCGCTGACCGCGCCCTTCGTGCTGTTCGCGATCCCCGCGGGGCTGCTCGCCGACCGGATGCCGCGGCGGCTGCTGATGGCCCTGGCAGAGACGCTTCGCGCGCTCGCTCTGCTCGCGATCCTCATCGCCTTCGCATCCGGCGCGCTCACGCTGCCGCTGCTGGCGGCGCTCGGATTCGCGGCGGTGTGCGGCACGGTCGTGTTCAGCGTCGCAGCGCCTGCCCTGGTGCCGAGCCTCGTCGCCCCGGCCCAGTTGGCCCCTGCGAATGCGCGCATCGAGCTTGCCCGCACCATCGCCTTTGCCACCGGGCCCGCGCTGGGCGGCATGCTGGTCGGCTGGATCGGCGGCGCTCCGGCCTTCGGCTGCGCCGCGGCGCTCTCGCTGATCGCAGCCATGTGCCTGGCCGGCATCGCCGAGCCCGCCCGTGCGCCGGTGCCGCGCCGCCATCCGCTCGCCGACATCCGCGAAGGCGCCGCCTTCGTGCTGCATCATCCGCTGCTGCGGCCGGTGTTCGTCACCCAGTTCATCTTCAACACCGCGCATTTCCTGCTGCTCGCGGTGTTCGTGCCCTATGCGGTGCACCGGCTCGGCCTGTCGGCGGGAGGCGTCGGCACGGTGCTGTCGATGTTCGGCGTCGGCATGGTGTGCGGTGCGCTGCTGGCGACGCGCATCATGCGGCGGCTGCCGTTCGGCACCGTCATCGGGCTCGGCCCCGTCACCGGCTTCGCCGCGGCGCTCATCATGGCACTGACCACGTTCGTCCCCTCGCCCTACCTTGCCGCCCTCAGCTTCTTCCTGCTCGGCGCCGGGCCGATCCTCTGGGTGATCTCGACCACGACGCTGCGGCAGTCGGTGACGCCGGCGGGCCTGCTCGGGCGGGTCTCGGCCATCAACATCCTGAGCTACGGCGCCCGTCCGCTGGGCTCGCTGCTCGGCGCGGTCGTCGGGGGCCGTTACGGCGCCGACATGTGTCTCTACCTCGTCGCCGCCATCTTCGGCCTGCAGGCGCTCGTTATCCTCGCCTCGCCGGTCGTCGCGATCGCGCGCCAGCCGGAGCCGCAGCCCGCCTAGCGATAGACCAGGATCGGCACGGTGGAATGCGTCAGCACCTTCAAGGTCTCGCTGCCCA
The DNA here is from genome assembly GCF_032489375.1 of Bradyrhizobium sp. SZCCHNR1098. NCBI lineage: Bacteria > Pseudomonadati > Pseudomonadota > Alphaproteobacteria > Hyphomicrobiales > Nitrobacteraceae > Bradyrhizobium > Bradyrhizobium sp. SZCCHNR1098. The sequence goes on along the minus strand of NZ_JAUEXY010000014.1, from coordinate 165,792 downwards.
GGATCGCCGAGACGCCGCGCAGCCCATGCGAGGCCATCAGCACCAGATCGCAATGCTGCTTGCGGGCGGTCTCGACGATCGCCTCATAGGGCTTGTCGTGCTCGACGCAGAGCGTGGCGCAGGCGACGCCGGCCTGCTCCGCGTCGTCCTTCACATGATCGAGGTATTTCGCGGTCTGATCGGCCACCAGCGACTTGTATTGCGCAAGCGCCTTGGTCGCAGCGTGGGGATCGACGACCAGCGAATGCAGCGGCGTCGACACCACCAGCGCCGTGACCCTGGCTCCGGTCGCCTTGGCGAGCGCGATACCGTGCTTGATTGCGGCCTTGGAAAGGTCGGACCCATCGGTCGGCAGCAGAATATGTTTGTACATGAGCTTTCACCTCCCGGCAGAGGATGCTGGGCAGACTCGCTTCTGCGGGGCATTGACGTGGGTCAAGGGTGCGACATCTCGTCCGCCAGGTAGTTCTCGTAGGCCCGCGTGGCCGATGCGCTGCCGGCAAGTTCCGGATCGAGCGTGAAGAGATCCTGCGCGCGGCCGATGCCGCGCAACGCGTAGCGACCGGTCGACACCAGATAGCGGCGACCTTCGTCGTCGAGCCCCTCGCAGAACTCGGAGGATGCCAACAGTTCGCGATCGACCGAGCGGCACATCGAGGCGATGCGGCTGACCTCGTTGACGGCCGGTCCCACGACGGTGAAGTCGAGCCGGTCCTCGCTGCCGATATTGCCGTAGAACACCTCGCCGACATGCAGGCCGACATAGGCCGAGGTGACGGGCCGTCCCTCGCCGGTGCGCCGCGCGTTCAGCTTCATGATGTTCAGCCGAAAGCGATGCTCGGCGCGCAGCGCAGCGTGACGGGCCGAGGCCATGTCGCCGCCGGTGAAGATCGCCAGCACGCCGTCGCCGATCAGCTTCAGCACGTCGCCGCCCGACTCGTAGATCGCGTCGATCGATGCTTCCGCATAGTCGTTGAGCAGCGGGATGATCTCGTCCGGCGAGATGCTCTCGCTGATCGCAGTCGAACTGCGCAGGTCGGAGAACCACAGCACCGCATTGATGCGCTCGGTGACACCGCGGGAGATCCGGCCGCGCAGCACCTGCTCCGACGCATCGCGGCCGAGATAGACGCGGCCAAGGGTTCGCACGATATCGACCTGCTGCGCGGATTTGATCGTCAGCGCGAGCAGCGGGACCAGGTCGCGCAATGCGCCGACCTGCGTGTCGGTGAAGCCGCCGTCACGTCGCGTCAGCCAGTTGGAATAGAAGCAGTCCATCTGGCCGAGCGTGCCGGCTTCCCCGAACCGGTGCACGAAGGCGAGATAGTGCCGATGCCCCTGTGCGGAAAGCTCCTCGATGACCGGAAAATCGAGATGCGCACAATTCGTGAAGTCGATGCTGAACTCGTCATGGCCGTTCTCCAGCATGTGGTGGAAGACCGAGCGCCGCCAATTCTGTGCCGCCTCTCCCTCATTGCTAGAGCCATATTCAAAGCTGTCGGCTTCGTTCGTGTCGAAATCGTTCCAGCGGAAGCCACGCCCCTCGAAAATCGGATGCAGCGTATCGATGATCGCAAGGCTGCGCGACAATTCAAGCCCGGCCACGCGGCAGCGCTCGCAGAAGCCGCGCAGGATCTCATTTTCGGGCATGCCGGTCAGGCTCTGAGCCACGAGCCAGTTCGCCACTTCGAGACGGGTCGCCGTGTCCATGGTTTCAGCTCATCAACGCGTCACGATCCGGAAAGCTTCAGGCCGGCCGGCTCACCACCTCGCCGTCCTCCTTGGTGAAGGAGGAGACGGGATGATCGAGCAGGTCGAGCACAAGTTCGGACGGGCGGCAGAGCCGCGCGCCCTTGCTGGTCACCACGATCGGCCGGTTGATCAGGATCGGATGCGCGAGCATCGCCTCGATCAGCTGGTCGTCGGTCCATTTGGAATCGCCCAGCCCAAGCTCGGCATAGGGCGTGCCCTTTTCGCGCAGCACGTCGCGCACCTTGACGCCCATCGCGTTGATCAGCGCAATCAGCTGCTCGCGGCTCGGCGGGCTTTTCAGATATTCGATCACCTCAGGCTCCTCACCCGAGGCGCGGATCATCGCGAGCGTGTTGCGCGACGTGCCGCAGGCCGGATTGTGAAAGATCGTCACGGGCATGGGCTGTCCAGTCGTTGCGTTCCAAAGGCACATTCCCGTGCCATGCGTCTCACCCCACGCATCGTGTCCCTGATGGTGCGGCCGCGATGCGGGAAATGGTCACTGTTATCACGGCGCCGCCGCCGGCCGGAATGGAAACTCCGCCGGTCGAGGGAAATCGCCGGCGCGCTGTGCAGACTGGCTGGCGGGAGCTGACCCATCGCGGCTCACACCACGTCGGCAGGAGCGAGCTTGCAGGCGCAGCCATCGGCCTCGATCTGCAGGGTCGGATGCTGGATGTTGAAGCGATGTGACAGCTCGGCGCAGACGCGATGCAGGAATGCATCATCCGTTCCGCCTGCCCGTACCAGATGCGCCGTCAGCGCGGTCTCGTTGGTGCTCATCGCCCAGATATGGAGGTCGTGCACCTCGCTGACGCCGTCGAGGGAAGCGAGATAATCGCGCACCTCCGGCAGCGCGATGTCGCGCGGCACGGCGTCGAGCGCCAGATTGACGCTGTCGCGGGCGAGATCCCAGCCGCTCAGGAGCACGACGAGCGCGATGACCAGGCTGACCACCGGATCGATCCACAGCCACCCCGTCCAGATCGTGACCAGCGCCGCCACGACCACGCCGAACGACACGGCGGCATCGGCGGCCATGTGCAGGTAGGCGCCGCGAATGTTGAGGTCGGTGTCGCGGCCGCGCATGAACAGCATCGCGGTGGCGCCGTTGATGGCGATGCCGAGCGCGGCGACCCACAGCACGGTGGTGCCGGCCACCTCGCCCGGATTGCGCAGGCGATCGAGCGCCTCGACGGCGATGCCGCCGACCACCACCAGCAGCAGCCCCGCATTGATCAGCGCCGCCAGGATCGAGGCGCGGCGATAGCCGTAGGTATGGCGGTCGGTCGGCCGCCGGCCCGCCAGCCACAGGGCGCCCCAGGCCAGGAGCAGCGACATCACGTCGGACAGATTGTGGACGGCGTCCGAGATCAGTGCCAGCGAATGCGCGGCATAGCCGAACACAAGCTCGGCGACGACGAAGGCCGTGTTGAGCGACACGCCGATCGCAAAGGCCGCACCAAAGCTCACCGGCGCATGGCTGTGGCCGGCATGGCCGTGGGCATGTGAGGGGCCATGATCATGGGAATGGTCATGGCCGTGATGATGAGAATGCGAGTGCGCCATCCAACGTGCCCCCGGGCGATCGCGCGCCTCGCGATCGCCCGCTGCCTGATATAGACGGCCGCTCGACGGATACTATTACGTCGCTACTCGATCGGCCGGTTGAACTTGTTCGACTTCGGCAGCCCCTGCGCGATGCGTCCGGCATCGGCGCGGTTGCCGCGGTAGTCGGCCAGCTCCTTCCAGCTCAGCCCCTGGTCGCGGCCGGCGGAATCCTTCCAGGCCAGTCCCTGCTTCTGCTCGAAGGTGGTGACGTCGGAGAGCTGCGCGCTGGTGTATTTCTGGAGCCGGACGCCGCGGCCGCGCGCCATCTCCGGCACCTGGTCGAGCCCAAACACCACCATCTTGTGGTTGGTGCCGATGACCGCGACCTGATCGCCCGCGACCGTCGTGATCGCGCGCGCTTCCGCCGGCGCGGTCACGTTGAGCACCTGCTTGCCCTTGCGGGTGTTGCTGACGCAATCCTCCTCCTTGACCACGAAGCCCTGGCCGTCCGAGGCGGCAATGAGGAACTTGCGCTCCCCCTTGTTGACGAACATCGACACGATCGAGGCGTCCTGATCGAGGTCGATGAACATGCGGATCGGCTCGCCGTGGCCGCGGCCGCCGGGCAGCTTGCCGACATCGAGCGAGTAGAACTTGCCGTTGCTGGCGAACAGCAGCACCTTGGAGGTGTTCTCGGCGAAGAACGCCTGGCCGAGCTGGTCGTCAGTCTTGAACTGCAGGTTCGACAGGTCGGCGACGTGGCCCTTCAAGGTGCGCACCCAGCCCTTGTCGGAGACGACGACGGTGACCGGCTCGCGCTCGATGAAGGCCTCTTCAATAGCGGCGAGATCGTGCTCGGGCGCGTCGGCGAAATTGGTGCGGCGCTTGCCGAGCGGCGTCTTCGGCCCGAACATGTCGCGGACCGTCTTGACCTGCTCGCCGACCTTGGCCCATTGCAGCTCCTCGGATCCGAGCAGCGCATTGATGCCCTTCAGCTCGCCGCGCAGATTCTTGTCCTCGGTGCGGATCTCCATTTCCTCGAGCTTGCGCAAGCTACGCAGGCGCATGTTGAGGATGGCCTCGGCCTGCACCTCGGTGAGCTTGAACGTCTTCATCAGCACCGGCTTGGGCTCGTCCTCGGTGCGGATGATCCTGATCACCTCGTCGATGTTCAGATAGGCGATCAGATAGCCGCCGAGAATCTCCAGCCGGTTCTCGATCTGCTTCTTGCGGTAGTTCGAGCGCCGCAGCAGCACGTCGCGCAGATGGTCGAGCCATTCGCGCAGGCACTCGGCCAAGCCTACCACCTTGGGGATGCGGCCTTTGATCAGCACGTTGAGGTTCAGCGGAATCTTGCTCTCGAGATCGGTGAGCCGGAACAGCGATTCCATCATCAGCGCCGGATCGACGTTCTTCGACTTCGGCTCGATCACGAGCCGCACGTCCTCGGCCGACTCGTCACGGACGTCGCCGACCAGCGGCAGCTTCTTCTCGTTGAGAAGCTCTGCGATCTTCTCGACCAGCCGTGACTTCTGCACGAGATAGGGAATCTCGGTAATGACGACGATCCAGGTGCCGCGGTTGCCCTCCTCCTGCTTCCACTTGGCGCGGACACGGAACGAGCCGCGGCCGGTGGTGTAGGCCTCGATGATCGACTCCTTGGAATCGATCACGGTGCCGCCGGTCGGGAAGTCCGGCCCCTTCACCCAGCGCAGCAGCGCGCGCGACTTGGCGTCAGGCTTCTCGATCAGATGCAGCGCGGCGTCGCAGAGCTCCGCGGCATTGTGCGGCGGAATCGAGGTCGCCATGCCCACCGCGATGCCCTGGGCGCCGTTGGCCAGCAGGTTCGGGAAGCCGCCGGGCAGTACGACCGGCTCCTTCGACTGGCCGTCATAGTTCGGCCGGAACTCGACGCCGTCCTCGTCGATGCCTTCCAGCAGCAGCCGCGCGACATCGGTCATGCGCGCTTCGGTGTAGCGGTAGGCTGCCGGATTATCGCCGTCGATGTTGCCGAAATTGCCCTGGCCGTCGACCAGCGGATAGCGCGAGGAAAAATCCTGCGCGAGGCGCACCATCGCGTCGTAGATCGCCTGGTCGCCATGCGGATGGAACGAGCCCATCACGTCGCCGACGATCTTGGCGGATTTCTTGAACGCCGTGCCCGGGTCGAGCCGCAGCAGCCGCATGCCGTAGAGGATGCGCCGGTGCACGGGCTTGAGGCCGTCGCGCGCGTCCGGCAGTGCGCGGTGCATGATGGTCGAGAGCGCGTAGGCGAGATAGCGCTCCTCCAGCGCGTCGCGCAGCGTCACCTCGTGGATCTCCGCCGGCTCCGGCGGAATCAGTGATTTTCCCATTCGCGTTGAGCTTTCAGTGGGTTAGCCCATGAACCTGAGCTGGCATGAACGATTTGGGAACAGGCTTTATGCGATGATGCGCCGGGGCGCAATGACGGCCCTGCCCGGTTCCGAGAGGAAAAGCCCGGGATCGGGCCGCGGAACCGCAACCCGGCCCAGAAATCATGCAGTTCACGCGACGCCGACGCATGTCGCAACGCTCACGGATTGAGCAGCCGACCCGCGTCCCGTTGAGGTGCAACGATGTTGCACACGAGTCTGTGTAGCTGAGATCGTCACCCGCTGTCGCTAAGGTGACGGCGCTCATCCTCGCCGGCGCAACGGCCCTACGAGGAGAGCCTTCGCGCCGCGCCTTGAACGCGGCAGATCCCATCCAGTGAGAAAGGCAGATGCTCCATGAGCTCAGGATTCGTGACGACATCGGACGGCACGCAGATCTTCTACAAAGATTGGGGCTCGGGCCAGCCCATCGTCTTCCACCACGGCTGGCCGCTGTCGTCCGACGATTGGGACGCGCAGATGCTGTTCTTCCTCGACAAGGGTTTTCGCGTCATCGCGCACGACCGGCGTGGTCACGGCCGCTCCAGCCAGACGGAGACCGGCAATGAAATGGACACCTACGCCGCCGATGTCGCTGCGCTTGCCGCGAAGCTCGACCTGCGAGACGCGATCCATGTCGGCCACTCCACCGGCGGCGGCGAGGTCGCGCGCTACGTCGCCAAGCACGGCAAGGGCCGCGTCGCCAAGGCCGCGTTGCTCGGAGCGGTACCACCGATCATGCTGAAGACGGCGAGCAATCCCGGCGGACTGCCGATCGAGGTGTTCGACGGCTTCCGCACGGCGCTCGCCGCCAACCGCGCGCAATTCTTCCTCGATATTCCGACCGGCCCGTTCTACGGCTTCAACCGCGACGGCGCCAAGGTTTCCGAAGGCGTGATCCGCAACTGGTGGCGCTAGGGCATGATGGGCGGCACCAAGGCCCATTACGATTGCATCAAGGCGTTCTCGGAGACCGACTTCACCGAGGACCTGAAGGCGATCGACGTGCCGGTGCTGCTGATGCACGGCGAGGACGACCAGATCGTCCCGATCGATGACTCCGCGCGCATCGGCATCAAGCTCTTGAAGCATGGGACGTTGAAGACCTATCCGGGATTTCCGCATGGCATGGCAACGACGCATGCTGATGTGATCAATGCGGACCTGCTGGCGTTCATCAGGGGCTAGGTTTACCGCGATCTCGTCGCGCATTTCACACACCACGTCCCCCCCCGCGTAGGCGGGGGGATCCCGTACACCTTAACATCCGGCTCCTCCCGGACTGCCGGTGATTGCTGGGTCGCCCGCCTGCGCCGGCGATGATTGCGTTCTACAATTGCCGTCATCGCGAGCGCAGCGACGCGATCCAGAGCCGGCACTGCGATTCTGGATTGCTTCGTCGCCTTCGGCTCCTCGCAATGACGACGGCATGCATGTCTGCCGTCTCGCGACGCCATCGGCGCCCGAGCTATCAGGATCGATCACCCTCATCTAACAGAGGGCGCAGGGAAGACCGGACCTCGACTGAGGCCCGTGGCCCGCCTGCGAAAAAAAATGCAGGCGGCAGGTACCACAGGTCAGCCGGACGACCCGGCCTTCCCTGCGCGATGGGCTTCCGACTTATACGCAGTCTCCCCGGTGTCCGGGCTTGTTAGCCACCGTCATCCGCGCGATGCGCCGAGGCATCATTCGCGAACTTGACGCCAGCATCGGGGCGCCAGGACGCTGCGATTTCGTCGTCCTGCCGGACTCGTTCGTCCACGCGCAACGAGCGCGCTGCGATCCGACAGGCCACCGCTCCCCGCCTCGCGTGTCGTGACGATCGCGCGCAACGCCCCTCCGATGTGAGGCGGGATGCGCGGAAACATCGTCCTGATTTGCCCGACGACACAAGCCGTGCGGACTGCGGCAGATTGGCTCGACGGGCAATTGGCGCATGGGAGATCGCGAAATTCTGCATATCAGAAACGGGACCGCACGCAGCTCAGCGCGACTGCGGGAACCGATGGTGCCCAAAGCGCGTTCTCTCCGCAGAGACGTAATGCGTACGCGATATCAACCGAAGCACGACCTGCTGGCGGGCATCTTTGCATGAAGAATTTTTCCGATGCGTCCTTTACGCCTGATGTCATCGCGCTGATGACCGATGCCCTCAACGCGTCGGTCGCCGCGCTGCCTGAGCCGGTGAGTTCGACGAACGTGAACCAGCTTGCGGAAGCCGTGCTGCGGGCCGCCAAGGCCGGCGAGCGCGACGTCACCGCGATGCAGCGGCTCGCGCTGCTCGAACTGCAGATCATGCCGCGCATGCAGAGCGGATCACAGGCTTTCCCACAGTCGTAAAGCATTCCCAACGCGCTCACTTCGGGACCTCTTGGTTCGAGATGCGCCGCACGCGGCGCTCCTCACCATGAGGACGTCGGATCGCGCCTGACGCGCCGCCGGCCTCCCTCTTCCATCCCCCGGCCCTGCGCCACGTCCCACCCGTTCGCAATTGACAAATCTCTTCGTCAATGTCTAATTCACATCACCGCCGACAGAGCGGAGCAAAACGGGGAGGATCTTCATGCGACGGCAGCTGCTCGCCTGCGCGTTCCTGGCAACGACATCATTCATCGCGACAGGCGCTTCAGCCCAGGTTTCTGACGACGTGGTGCGGATCGGCGTACTCACCGATCTCTCGAGCTGGGGACGCGACAACAGCGGGCCGGGCTCGGTCGAGGCGGCCAAGATGGCGGTCGAGGAGTTCGGCCCCAATGTGCTCGGCAAGCCGATCGAGATCATCAGCGCCGATCACCAGATGAAGACCGACGTCGGAACGACGGTCGTGCGCGACTGGTTCGACAACGGCAAGGTCGACGCCGTCGTCGACATCCCCAACTCCGGCATCGCGATTGCCGTGCACAACATGGTGCGCGAGCGCAACAAGATCGCGCTGCTGTCCGGTCCCGGCGCGAGCTCGCTGACCGACGAGCTGTGCAGCCCGAACACCGTGCATTTCACCTACGATACGTATGCGCTGTCCAAGGTGACGACCTCGGCCGTGATCGGCCAGGGCGGCAAGTCCTGGTACTTCATCACCGCGGACTACGCCTTCGGCCAGCAGTTGGAGAAGGACGCCACGCGCTTCATCAAGGAGCTCGGCGGCACCATCCTCGGCGGCGTCAAGCATCCGACCAACACCGCCGACTTCTCCTCCTTCGCGCTGCAGGCGCAGAGCTCCAAGGCCGACGTCGTCGCCTTCGCCAATGCCGGCCAGGACACCGACAACGCGATCAAGCAGTCCGGCGAGTTTGGCCTGGTGAAGGGCGGCCAGAAGCTGGTGGGCCTCCTGATGTTCGACACCGACGTGCATGCGATCGGGCTCGAGGCCGCGCAGGGCACCTACATGACCACGGCGTCCTATTGGGCGATGGACGAGGCCACCCGCGCCTGGTCGAAGAAGTTCTACGCCCGCGCCAAGGTGATGCCGACCATGATCCAGACCGGCGTCTACGGCTCGGTGCTGCACTATCTCAAGGCGATCAAGGCGGCCGGCACCGATGATCCCAAGGCTGTCATGGCGAAGATGCGCGAGCTGCCGATCGAGGACGCCTTCGTTCACGGCGGCAAGTTGCGCGAGGATGGCCGGGTCATCCGCGACATGTACCTCGCCCGCGTCAAGAAGCCGTCGGAGTCCAAGGAGCCGTGGGACTATCTGGAGATCGTCAAGACCGTGAAGGGCGAGGATGCGTTCCGGCCGGTCTCCGAGTCCAAGTGCCCGTTGCTGAAGAAGTAGGAGCGCGCGCATGAGCGGAGCCGATACCAAGGACGGCGACAGCTATGATTGCGACGTGCTGGTGGTCGGATCCGGCGCGGCCGGGCTGTCAGCGGCGGTTACCGCCGCCCATGCCGGGCTGAAGGTCCTCGTCACCGAAAAGGAGCCGCGGTTCGGCGGCACCACCGCGCGCTCCGGCGGCTGGCTGTGGATCCCCGGGACCTCGCTGGCGAAGGCGTGGGGCATCGACGAGCCGCCCGAGCTGGCGCGCAGCTATCTGCGTCATGAAGCCGGCAACAGTTTCGATGCGGCGCGGGTCGATGCGTTCCTGAGCAAGGGCCCGGAGGCGATCGACTTCTTCATCAGCAAGACGGCACTCAAGTTCGACATGCCGCTGACCTTCCCTGACTATCACGCCGAGGCGCCGGGCGGCACGCAGGGCGGCCGCTCGATGGTGACGCGGCCGTTCGACGGCCGCGAGCTTGGGCGTCACATCGAGGATCTCGGCCAGCCGCTGCCCGAGCTCACCGTGTTCGGCATGATGCTCGGCTCCGGCAAGGAGATCATCCATTTCATGCGCGCGACCAAGTCGCTGGCGTCAGCGTTCTACGTCGCCAAGCGGCTGTCGAAACATGCGCTGGACGTGCTGCGCCATGGCCGCGGCATGACGCTCACCAACGGGAATGCGCTGGCGGGGCGGCTGGCGAAATCCGCGTTCGATCTCGGCATTCCCCTGTGGCTGTCGTCGCCTGTGGCGGAGCTGATCCGCGACGGCGATGCCGTGCGCGGCGCCGTGGTGACGCGGCAGGGCCGGCGCATCCGAGTGAATGCGCGGCTCGGCGTGGTGCTTGCCTGCGGCGGTTTCCCGCATGATGTCGAGAGGCGCAAGGCGATGTTTCCGCATGCGCCGACCGGCCAGGAGCATGTGTCGCCCGGCCCGGTCGGCAACACCGGCGACGGCTTGCGGCTGGCGGAAGCGGTCGGCGGCCGGGTCGAGGACGGCCTGCCGCATGCGGCGGCCTGGGTGCCGGTCTCCGTCACCACGCGCAAGGACGGCAGCAAGGGCGTGATGCCGCACTTCATCGACCGTGCCAAGCCCGGCGTGATCGCAGTGACCGCGGACGGCGTGCGCTTCGCCAATGAAGGCAATTCCTACCACGACTTCGTGCAGGCGATGGTCAAGGCGGCCAAGCCCGGCCGCGAGATCGCTGCCTGGCTGATCACCGATCACCGCTCATTGCGCCGCTACGGCCTCGGCTGCGTACCACCGTTCCCGATGCCGCTCGGGCATCATCTCAGCACCGGCTATCTCAAGCGCGGCGCGACGCTCGCCGAGCTCGCGCGCGTAGCCGGCATCGACGCGATGGCGCTGGAAGCAACCGTCGCCGCCTTCAACGCCGATGCGGCGCTGGGCCAGGATCCGACCTTCGGCAAGGGCTCGCGCGCCTACAATCGCTACCAGGGCGATGCGCTGCACGGGCCGAACCCGTGCGTGGCGCCGATCAAGGACGGGCCGTTCTACGCGATCAAGATGGTGATCGGCGATCTCGGCACCTATGCCGGCATCCGCACCGACGAGCATGCCCGCGCGCTCGATGCGCAGGGCCAGCCGATCGAGGGGCTGTATGCCGCCGGCAACGACATGGCGAGCATCATGGGCGGCAACTATCCCGGCGCCGGCATCACGCTGGGCCCGGCGCTGACCTTCGGCTACATTGCCGGCCGGCATCTCGCCGAACGCGCGAGGCAAAGGAGTGCCGCATGAGCGACAGTCAGATGTTGGCCGGCAAGCTCGCGCTGGTGACGGGCGCGGCGCACGGCAATGGCCGCGCGATTGCGCTGGGGCTCGCCGGCCGCGGCGCCGATGTTGTCATCACCGACATCGACTTGGACGGCGCCGAACGCTGCGCCGCCGAGATCCGCGATCACGGCCGCAAGGCGTGGGCACATCGGCTCGACGTCACCGACGCCGCGGGCTGCACCGCATTGGCGGCGCAGTTGCGCACCGAGGTCGGCGCCATCTCCATCCTCGTCAACAACGCCGGCATCATCATTCGCGAGGGCATCGACTCAGCCCGCGCGCCACAGAACTGGCAGCGCGTGCTCGACGTCAATCTCAACGGCGTGTTCAACGTCACCTACGCGTTTCTCGCCGCCTTGCGCGCGACGCGCGGCACGATCGTCAACATCGCCTCCGTCGCCTCCTTCATCGGCATCAGCAACACGCTCGGCTACTCGCCCTCCAAGGGCGGCGTGAAGTCGCTGACCCAGGCGCTGGCGCGCGAGCTCGCCGCCGACGGCATCCGCGTCAACGCGATCGCGCCCGGCGTGATCGCCACCGCGATGACGGAGTCGACCCGCAACGATCCCGAGCGGCTCGCCGGCTTCATGAGCCGCACGCCGCTCGGCCGCGTCGGCCAGCCCGAGGAGCTCGCGGGCCCCGTGGCGTTCCTGGTCTCGGACATGGCGTCCTACGTCAACGGCGTGACCTTGCCGGTCGACGGCGGCTTCCTGGCGGTGTAGGCACGGCGCCGGACCAGGGGGCACAACGAGACATGGGACGAGAAAGCCGCGGCATTCAGTCGATCGAGGTCGGCGGCACGTTGCTGCAGGCACTGGCGCGCAGCGGCGAGCCGATGATGCTGCGCGACCTCGCGCGCGAGGCCGGGCTGCCGCCGGCCAAGGCGCATCCCTATCTCGTCAGCTTCTCGCGCATCGGTTTGATCGAACAGGACGAAACCACCGGACGCTACGAGATCGGCCCGCTCGCGCTCGAGCTCGGCCTGATCAGCCTGCGGCGGTTGTCGGCGGTCCGGATCGCGACGCCGAAGATCGCAGCGCTCGCCAGCGCCATCGATCACGCGGTGTCGCTCGCCGTGTGGGGCACCAACGGCCCGACCGTGGTGCGGCTGGAGGAGCCGAGCCATCCGGTGCACATCGTGATGCGCGTCGGCTCGATCATGGCGCTGCTGGAGACGGCAACCGGCCGGGCCTTCGCGGCGTTCCTGCCGCCGAAGACCGTGAAAGCGGCGCTGGACGCCGGCCTCGACCATCTCGGCGTCGGCTACAATCCGAAGCGCGCGCCCAGGAGTCCGAAGGTCGCGGAGATGCTGGCCGAGGTGCGCGCGCAGGGGCTGGCGCGCGCCGTCGGCGATCCGCTGCCCGGCGTCAATGCCTTCGCCGCGCCGGTGTTCGATCACGCCGGCCACGTCGCGCTGGTCATCACCGCGATGGGCCCGGCCGGCACCTTCGACGCCGGCTGGCAGTCACCGCTGGCGACGCGGCTGCGTGCCTGCGCGGCCGAGATCTCCAAGCAGCTCGGCCACGGCATCGCGCAGCCGTGACGCTCAGGCCGCGACCGAGCGCTTCTCCGGCCACGGCTCGGCCCACGCCGGCAGCCGCATCAGGCCATCGAGCCAGCGCACGATGTTCGGAAACGACTCCATCGGCATCTCGGCCTCGCGCCAGTCGGTCGCCATCGAGGCCGCCGCGAAATCGGCGATGGTGAGCCTGTCGCAGGCGACGTGGCTGCGCGCCCGCAGATGCGCATCGAGCACGGCGGCGAAGGTCTTCAGGTTGGCGACCTTGCCGGCCAGCGCGGCGCGGTCGGGCGCACCAAGGCCGAACGTCTTGCGGACGATGTGCTCGAAATAGAACGGTCCGACCGCCGGCGCCCAATGGCAGTCGTTCCACGCCAGCCAGCGCAGCACCTCGATCTGCTCCTGCGGATCGCGCGCCGGCCACATGTCGCAGCTCTCGCGGATGCAGAGGTGCGCCATGATGGCGGTCGACTCCCACAGCACGGTGTCGCCGTCGACCAGCACCGGCGCCTTCATGTTGGGGTTGAGCGCGGCGAACTCCGGCGTCTTCAGGCCGCGGCTGATGTCGATGAACTCGGCGGGAACGCCGAGGTGCTTGACCAGCGCCAGCACGCGGCGCGGCGCCTGGGCCTTGATCCAGTAGATCTTCATGACGGGTCTCCATCTCCTGTGCCTTGAAGACGAACGTAGCAGCACCGGATCGACAGTGACGGAGCAAAAATTCAGCGGCGGTTCCGCCGACTCGTATGGTTCCCGTAGCGTCACATTGCGCGCACCGCCGCCCGTGCGGTGAGAATGCAACCCGGCAGGAACGTACCCTCCAGCGAACGCTTGCCCGACGCGCCGCCGCCGCCGAAGCCGGCCGCTTCGCCGACCGCATAGAGGCCGCCGATCGGCGCACCCGTGGTGTCGAGCACCCGGCTCTGCAGATCGGTCTTGAGGCCGCCGAGGCTCTTGCGGGTGATGAGTTGCATATGAATGGCGATGTAAGGCCCGGCGCCCGGCGCCTGCAGCGGCGCAGGCTTGCAGGTGCGGAGCTTGTCGGGCCCCCATTGCCGCGCGTGCAGGATGCGGCGCAACTGGTCGTCGTTGTGGAGCTTGTCGCCATTCCCAAAGTTCGCGTCGAAGGCGTCGGCGGTGGCCTGCAGCACCTCCGGCTTCACGTCGCCGGTGCCGGTCAGCGCATTCATCTTGGCGGCGAGACCGGCCAGCGTCTCGTCGACCAGGAAGTGCCGGCTCTCGCGCTGCATCTGCCTGACCAGGCGATGATTGCCGAACAGGGTCTCCTTGAGGAACATCGGCATCTGCCGGTCGCGGATGCGCGGATTGTGCTCGGCGCCGGAGATGGCGAACTCCTTGGCGGCGATGCGCCAGTTCAACAGATGCCACGTATACGGTTTCTCCTGCGCCGCGACGCGCTGGCACAGATCATGGGTGTCGAAGCCGGTCACCAGCGGCTCCGGGCCGATGCGCTCGCCGCGATGGTTGAGCCATAGCGCCGATTTGCACGGCACCAGCGACAGGCCATGGCCGTCGAAATGCGGAAACGGATGCGGGATGCCGGCGGCGTAGTTCCACATCTCGCCGGCATGCGTGATCTCGGCGCCGAGCGCCTCGGCCGCGTGGTGATGCAGTTTGCCGTCGGAGAACGGATGCGCGCCATTGAGCATCGCCTGCGGCAGCGGCCGGCGCTTCACCCAGTTGGCGCGGGCCTCCGCATGGCTGCCATTGAGGCCGCCCATCGCCAGCACTGTCAGCGGCCCGGCGATGCGGATTTCGGCGCCCGTCTCCTCGTTGACGGCGACCACGCCCGATACGGCGCCGGCAGCGCGATCGAGGCTGACGACGCAGTGACGGTGCAGCACCATCAGCCGGCCGCCGCTATCGGCCGCACGCATCGCCTCGATCATCACGCGCGTGAGCCGCTGCGAGGTGCCCCAGACGATGTGATAGCGCGGCAGCGCGTTGCCGTTGCCGTGCCGGCCGCGCTCGACCCAGTTCACCGCCGGCATGAACGTCACGCCGTGCGCCAGCAGCCAGTCGTAGACCTCGCTGCGCGAATGCGCGACGTAATAGCGGGCCCATTGCAGCGGCCAGTGTTCGGCGGCGTCGAGCTCGCCAAACCTGATCCAGTCGCGCAACGCGATCTCGGGCGTATCCGGGATCTTCATGCGCGCCTGCAACGGCGTGCCGACCAGCGCCATGCCCCCGAACGCCCACAACGCCAGCCCGCCGAACCGCTCGGGCGTGTCCCGGTCCACGATGGTCACCGACTTGCCGGCGCGCAGTGCCTCCAGCGCGGTGACGATGCCGGCGAGACCGCCGCCGGCGATGACGACATCGGATTGCAGCGTCGCGCTCATGTCACGGCGCGATCTTGCGCTTGAGCATCCGCGCCACCGGCAGCGGGACGCGGTCGAGCGATCCCAGGAGGTGCGGCAAAAGCTTCAGCTTGAGGCCGGTCAGCGCCGGCGGCACCATGGCCTCGATCAGATGCGGCCCCGGCCGCGCCAGCGCCCCCTGCAACGCGGTGGTGAATTCGTCCGGCGTGCTGACGCGGGTCGCGCGCACGCCCATGCCGTCGGCGATCTGCGCGAGCTTGAGGACCGGTCCGTGAAGGTCGAGCTGCGCCCGCGCCTTCGGTCCGATCTCCTCGGCGCCGACCCGCTCCAGCTCGACGTTGAGCACCGAGTAGGACGCATTGTTGAAGATCACGGCGGTGATGTTGAGCCGCTCGCGCGCGATCGTCCACAACGACTGGATCGTGTACATCGAGCTGCCGTCGCCGATCAGCGCGATCACCGGCCGGTCCGGACAGGCGATCGCCGCCCCGATCGCATTCGGCAGCCCCTGCCCGATGGCGCCGCCGGTCAAGGTGATCAGATCGTGGCGCGGCGCGCCCGCGGTGAATTTCGACAGCATCAGGCCGGAGCTGATCGCCTCGTCGACGATGATGGCGTTCTCGGGCAGGAGATGACCCACCGCCTTGCAGACCTTTTCCGCGGTGAGCTTCTTGCCGCGCGGACGCCCGGGCCGCGAGGCCGGCGACAACGCCGGCGTGGCGCGCCCGGCCTCCAGGGCGGCGGCAAGCCTGGTCAGGCTGCACGCGGCGTGCTGCGCCGGCGTCGACAAGGTCAGCACCTTGCAGCCGTCATGCGGCAGATAGCTCTTCTTGCCGGGATAGGCGAAGAACGACACCGGCGCCTTGGCGTCGACCAGGATCAGCGTGTCGATCTCCTTGAGCTGGACCTGCGCCATCTCGGCGAGATAGGCGATGCGCTCGACGGCCGGCAGGCCCGCTCCACGCTGCATGCGCGTCGGAAAGGTTTCGGCGTAGACCTTCACACCGCAGGCCGCGGCGATGCGCGCGGCCGCCAGCAGCGATTCCTCGTGCAGCGCCGTACCACCGAGCAGAAGCGCGCTGCGGCCGCCCGCCTTGATCGCCGCGGCGACGGCCTGCACGGCGGAATCGTCAGCGGGCGCCGGCGGCTCGATCACCGGCGCCGGCTCGGCGACGCCGCCCTCACCCCAGGACACGTCGGCCGGCAGGATCAGCGTCGCGACCTGTCCGGGCCAGGAGCACGCCGCCTTCACGGCCGCCACCGCGTCGCGGCACAGCTCCGATGTCACCTGTGAGGTCCAGACGAATTCCGGCGAGACGTTGCGCGCGACGGTCTCGATATCGGACTGGAGCTGCGCGTCATAAGGGACATGATAAGTGGCGTGGTCGCCGACGATGTTGACGACGGGCACCTTGCCCTTGCGCGCATTGTGCAGATTGGCGAGGCCGTTGCCGAGGCCGCAACCGAGATGCAGCAGCGTTGCCGCGGGCGTGCCGGTCATCCGGGCGTAGCCGTCCGCCGCACCGGTCGCCACCCCTTCGAACAGGCACAGCACGGCGCGCATCTCCGGCGCGGAGTCCAGCGCGGCGACGAAATGCATCTCGGAGGTGCCAGGATTGGTGAAGCAGACCCGAATGCCGGAATTGACCAGGGTCCGTATCAGAGCTTGTGCGCCGTTGGGCATGAGAAAAGCCTGTTGCGGGGAAACTGCCGCAGCTCGGGGCGACTTGGCCGGCCCCGCCATGGCATTTCCCCTGTTTATATTTGCGCCATTTTGGAATTGACGGTCTCAGAAATCCAATGAATTGTTATGGCTTGATCAATGACTTCGGTGCATCGATGTACACTCCCACCCTGCGCCAGCTGCAGCAGTTAGTCTACCTCGCGGAAGAGCGGCATTTCGCCCGGGCGGCCCAGCGCGCCCACGTCACGCAGTCGGCGCTGAGCCGCAGCTTGCAGACCCTGGAGGACGCCGCCGGGATGCGGCTGTTCGACCGCAGCTCGCGCTCGGTGGAGATCACACCGGTCGGCGAGCGACTGGTGGCGCGGGCCCGCTCGCTCCTGTCGAGCGCAGACGACCTTGGCCGCGAGATGCGCCTGCTGCGCTCGGGAGATGCCGGCGAGGTGACGGTGGGCGTCGGCGCGTTCACCGGGCTGACGCTTCTGCCGGATGCCATGGCGCGGCTGTATTCGGAGCACCCGTCCGTGCGCATCATCGTGGTGCAGGACAATTGGCGCGCCCTGATGGAGGTGCTGCAGCAAGGAAAGCTCGATTTCTTCCTCGCGCACATCACCGACATCCGCGCCGACGACAGCCTCGACATCGAGCCGCTCGGCGGCCTTCCAGGACACTTTTACTGTCGGGCAACTCATCCGTTGGCGCGCCGACGGGAGCTTTCGGCACGCGAACTCGCCGGCCAGCACTTCGCCTCCGTTGCGCTGCCACCGGAATTCAGCAGGCGCCTGGAAGCGCTCATCGCTGCGCCGGAGGGCCGCGGTTTCGACGTCGCGCTCGAATCCGAGAACGCGAGCCTGCTGATTCAAATGGCCGTTCGCTCCGACATCGTGCTCGTCGCCGGCGATGCCGTGCTCACCCATGAGCTGGCCTCCGGGCAGTTGGTCCGCCTGAACGTGGCCGAACTGAAAGAGCCGCGCGCGTCGGACCTGCTGATGGCGCAGTTCGGCATCCTGCGGCTGAAGGGACGGACCCTATCGCCCGCAGCGATGATGCTGATGGACCTGGTGCGCGCGCAAGCTGCGCGAACGCTGACCGGACCACGCCGGCCGCCAGCTCCCCGCGCCGCACGTGACACGCATCGGTCTCGACCCGTCCCACGCAAGAAGCCGAGCACAACCGGACGCAGCCAATCGCGTCATCCCACCAGGGGCAAAGCCTGACTCGGTCGCCGGCCTTGCGCAATCATCTGCTGGCCGCGCTGCGGGACAGCTCCTGCAGAAGCCGCATCGCCTGCTCTCCCTGCGCTTCCGGGACGAACAGGTGATCATGATGAAAGGCCGAGACAGCGTTGACGCTGATTCCCGCCCCTGCGAGGCAGGTCGTGACCGCGGCGAGGAAGCCGACCGCATCGAGCGCTGATAGCACCGACAGCGTGATCAGGCGCGCGACGAACTGATACGGCAGCCCGACCTGCTCGGCGTCCTCGCGCCGGACGATCAGCGTGATCCCTTCGCGCTCTCGAAACAGCATCAACGGCGTCAGCTCGACCGGGACGTCGTGATGCGTATCGACAGTGCAGAACACGAATACGCCGTCCTGCAGCTCGGGAGCCATCGTGCGCAGCAGCGTATCGAGGTTGGGTTCGCCCGCCATGGATCCTCGTCAGTTCGCCGCCAGGCGCTCGCGCCCATGCGGCACGGTGAAATCCTGCAGCGGCCCGACCGGGACGATGCCGGTCGGGTTGATGGTGCGATGGCTCTCGTAGTAGTGCCGCTTGATGTGCTCAAAATTCACTGTCGCGGCAATCCCCGGCCATTGGTAGAGATCGCGCGTGTAGGCTGAAAGATGCGGATAGTCGGCGATGCGGCGGATGTTGCACTTGAAGTGGCCGACATAGACGGCATCGAAGCGGATCAGGGTCGTGAACAGCCGGATGTCGGCCTCGGTCATGGTGTCGCCGAGCAAGAAGCGGCGGGTCGACAGCCGCTCCTCCAGCCAGTCGAGCGTGGCGAACAGCGGGCCGATCGCCTCCTCATAGGCGGATTGCGTGGTCGCGAAGCCGCATTTGTAGACGCCGTTGTTCAGCGTATCGTAGACGCGCGCATTGATGGCGTCGATCTCATCGCGCTGGGCTCGCGGATAATAGTCACCTTGCCTGGCGCCGACGCCGTCGAACGCCGAGTTCAGCATGCGGATGATCTCTGATGACTCGTTGTTGACGATGGTGCGGTTTTGCTTGTCCCAGAGCACGGGCACGGTGACGCGGCCGGAATAATGCGGCTCCGCGGCGGTGTAGACCTGATGCAGAAGGCCGGCGTGATTGACGCTGTCGGCCACGACGCCCGGACCCTCGGCAAACGTCCAGCCCTGCTCGCGCATCAGCCAGTGCACGACCGATACCGAAATCATGTCATCGAGCCCCTTCAGCGCGCGCATGATCAGGGTGCGGTGAGCCCACGGGCAGGCCAGGCTCACATAGAGATGATAGCGGCCCGCTTCGGCCTCGAAGCCGTCGGTACCGGACGGGCCCGGACGGCCGTCAGCCGTGACGAAGCTTCGGAACGCCGAATCCTTGCGGATGAAACGGCCGCCGGACGCCGCCGTGTCGTACCAGACGTCGTGCCATCGGCCGTCGACCAGGACTCCCATGACGCTCTCCTCTCACACCGTGGCCTGGGCGGAGGGCGGCAATGTGCCGCCCTTTTGCCTTGGTCCCTCGCATGACAGGAGTACACATCACTCCGCCGCTGCGCCAGCGGAGAGCCCGCGCTTCAAGGCACGGCTCCGCCGAAACACGCGGTCACGACTGGAACGGGATGGTGCGGCCCGGCTGCGCCGCCTGTTCCCGCGTATAGGAGACGCCGTGCACCTTCACGCCCGCGGCATTCAACAGGGTGATGATTCCGCCGCGGTTCGACAGCGCGACCGGCGCGACGATGGGCACCACCAAGGTGGCGCCGCGCGCGATCGTGCCGCTCAGTTGCATGGCGTTCTTCTGCCTGTCCTTGATCTGCCAGCCAGTGAGATCGACGTCGACATCGGCGGTGTTCAGCAGCGTGACCGTCTCGTGCTCCGGCGTTCGCACGTCGTTGACGTAGGCCGCGATGATCCGCACCAGCCCATCGGGCACGTCGAGCGGCGGAATGTGGTCACGGTCGGGAGGCGTATGCGGCGCGTTCGGGTGATCGGGATCGGGCGGAAGGATGACCCTTCCGCTGGCATCGTCCGAATGCCAGGCCTGGGTCTGGAATTTCAGGAAGACGGCGACCCATTGCTGCTGGTCGGGAAACTCGAAGAGCAGTCCGCCATCCTGCCAGGGACCGTTGTCCTTGGCGTATTTGCCGGGCGGATTGCCCTGGTTGAAATGGATGTCGTGGATGCCGCGGCCTGGCTTGAAGCCGAAATAGCGGTCGGCCTTGTCCTCCGGTCCCCATGCGACGCCGAAGGCATAGATGAGAGCCGTCTCGTCCGACATGGCGCGCTGAACGTAGGCGTCGATCTTCTCGTTGAGATCGTTGTCGGGACCCGCAGCCGACAGCGGCAGCGGCTTCAGCTCCCATGGCTGCATCAGATTGCCCCGGATGAAATCGAGTGCCACGCCGCCGGGCTTGCTCTCCAGCGGATGCAGCCCTTCCGAAAACGCCTTCAGGCCATCGACGATCGGATGTTCGAAGCGCGAGCGGACCAGGAATTCGACCTCGCTGCCATCCTGGGAGCGGACATTGATGGCGATGCGATAGAGCTCACCATCGGCAGAGACCTGCACCTGATAGTGCGGACTGCTTCCCGTCGCCAGACGATTGTTGATGGGCCGACCCTTGAGAAGCGAATAGTCGTTCAATGGCATGGTCGTCTCCAAACCTGTCCGTAACGATATCTAGGACGAGAACAGCAATCGATCGCGTTCGGCCTGCGACCCCTCGACATAGAAGCGCTCGAACCAGGCCGGCTTGCCGGACAATGCGGTCGGCTTGCGCAGCGTGATCGCGGCAGGCGCGGATGCAGCGCGCTGCCGCTCGGACTTGCCGTGGAACGCGTCGCGCATCCGGTTGCGAAACTGCAGGTGATCGAACACGCGGGTGGCCTCGATCGCATAGGAGGTGGCGATCTTTCGGTCCTCGATCATGATGAGATGGTCGCCGTTGCCCTTCTCGCCGCTCGGCGAGAAGTTGCTCGATCCGGTGAACACTTTCGCGGTCGGCAGGCTGAAATCGGTCACCAGGAACTTGTGATGGATGTTACGGCCCTTGCCGCCGGACCATTCGCTGCGGAACGGCTCCGGCGCCTTGCTCGCGAGATAGGCGAAATCGACGAGACCGATCGAGCCGTCGGGCTTGCGCAGCTCCAGGGCGCCGCGCTTGTCGACGGTACCGTAGCTGAAGATCGGCCGCTCCATCACGCGGTCGAACGCCTCCTTGGTCGGACCGTCACCGAGCTGGCTCAGAAATGCGACCGAGTAGAACACCGACGAGGTGGCCTGATCGATCGCGGCCCGGATCGGATTGAGCGAGAGATCAGTGGCCTGATGCGGTGAGAAGCAGAGCTGTACGGTCGGCTTTCCCTCGGTGTGGACGGCGTGCCACTTCTTGGAAAAATCATTCGTCCGGAAGGCCGAGGGGTCCTCGAAGGCGATGTCGAACATCTCGCCGAACAGCCCGGCGACGTCCTGCGAATGAAAAACCAGCATGTTGTTGGCCTGAATATAGAGGCCGCGGAAGGTGAAATTGGTCGAGCCGCACAGCACCTTCTCGGGCTTGCCGTTGCGGCGCGTGATCAGGACCTTGTTGTGCTGGAGATTGCTGAAATGCGTGCGCAGCACGGCAGCACCCGCCTGCTTGAAGCGTTTGGCGCTGCGCGATTCCGCGCTGCCGGGCAGCTTGTGGCTGTTATCCTTGGCGTTGGAGTCGTCGATGATCGCGCGCAGCCGCGGGCCGAACTGCTCCAGCAGGCCGATCACGTCGGGCTCATTGAGGTCATAGGCCATCACGTCGAGCGTGAGCCCGGGATCCGCCAGGGCCTCTTTCAAGAAGCTGAACAGGAGGTCGTAGGCCTCGAACCCCAGCCACTCGTAGACGCTGTCGCCGGCCTCGTTGGCGAGGTCGAGCTTCTCGAAGCTCGGCCCGTCGCGGCTCTCGACGGGGATGATCTCGGCATTGTTGCCGAACTGATCGCGATAGGCCTGAGACGAGGCGAAGTTGCGGGTGAAACCGATGTCGATGAGGCCATCATAGGTCACGGCGCTCTGCGTGATGTCGAGCGAGAGGCTGGTCCCTGCCACGAGCGTGCCGTCGTTGCGCATGTGCTGCTTGGCGACGCGATACGTATAGACTCCGTCCTTGGGCCGGTAAGGAAAATGGATCCAGCGGAATTTCTGGAACGGCGCCTCGGTCGACGGGAAATTCCGGTTGCCGTCGACCTCCGCGCCGGCCCCGGCCGGATAGGAAAACGCGATCCTGTTGCGCAACTGGGAAAAATCCCGCGCGCCCGGCGACTTCACCTCGATCGAGAATCCGACCAGATCGGGTTCGGGCTCGGCGACGTCGAAGCCGATCATCGTCATGCGCTCTCCACGCCACAGCTTGGACGTGAACCCGTTGCTGGATTTGCTGTTCTCGAAATCGCTCATGATCGAAATGCCCCACGGTGATGAAAAAAGGCGCGCACGAAACGCATCTCGCCGAAGGGCTACAATCTTCGCCATGAGCCGCGGACGACGCAACCTCAAAATGATGTGAAACTGGTCATCAACCAGGATTGTTGCATGATCCTACGTCGGTCATGTGAAGGCGGATGTGAATGACGTCACAGTCGGAGACGGTATCCGGATCAGCTTTGCCGTGATGCCGGCGCGTGTGTCGTCAGTCTCGACGTTGGCGAACAAGCGCGAGGGCACATGACGACGAGCGTCGAAAACCGAGGCCTATCGCGGGGCGGGCCTAGCCCGCGTCACGGCGTTGATGAAGCCCTCGCGGGCGTCGGAATGCCCCTGCCCGCGCGGCTCCAACACGTGACGCAGCAGGAACAGGCCGGTCAGCCGGAAACCGTCGAGCAGATCCTGCTGCGACCAGCCATGGCCCTGGTCGCTCTCGCGCAGGAAGGGCGGCAACGGCAGCAGCCGGTCGGCCCATGGCGCGCCGGCCGTGCGCGACACCGCGCCGCCCGACTTCGGGGATACGTAGATCAGGTCCGAGGTCTCACCGGTCGCAGCGCAGGAGTCGAGATCGAGCCCGAAGCCGAGTTCGGCGAGGATCGCCAGCTCGAAGCGTACGATGTGGACGGCGGCGCCACCCGCATCCTCGAAATCATCGAGCGCATGTTCGAGCCGCAGATACATCTCCTCGTGCGGATCGCGCTCCGGCAACAGCCGGGCCAGCGAGGCAAGATGCGTCACGCCGTAGGCGCCGTGTTGCGCGGAGATCAGCCCCGCCGCCCGCAAGGTCAGCGCGTCGATGGCGTACATGCCGAGATGCTCGTCGAGCCGCGCGCGCCAGATCGCGCGCACCGTGTTGCCCGGCTGCAGCACCGGCCGCATGCGCTTGCCGCTCGCCCCGCGCACGAGACCGAGATGCCTGCCATGTTCGCGGGTCAGCAACTCGACGACGGCCGAGGATTCGCCGTGCCGCCGCACGCCCAGCACGATGCCATCGTCGGTCCATTCCATGAAGCGAGCGGTCCCTCGGCAAACACCGTCATTGCGAGCGAAGCGAAAGCATCCGGCACAGCGCAGGACGTCCGGATCGCGTCACGCGCGAGGCGTCGCGCGCGGTCGCAAATTCCGCATGATCGGCGGCATCAGCCCAGCCGTGTCACGCGTTGAACCAGCCGCGCGCATCGCCCGTGAACGAGTAGTACAATCCCATCGTCGTCAGCGCGCAGGAGATGACCTCGATGCCGGCGTCGAGCGTCATGCCCTTCTGACCAATCACCTGCACCAGGAAGATGTCGGACAGCACCAGCGCCGCCAGCAGCACCCAGCGCGGCCAGTTCTTGCGGCGCTCCGCCGCCAGATAGACGAAATAGAACAGCAGCAGGATGACCACCCCGTTGAGCACGGTCTGCGCGGTGATCATGTCCTCGGTTATGTCGAAGGTCGGCGTCCGGTCCGAGACGGCAACAGACAACGCATCCAGCATCAGCGAGATGTAGAGCAGCACTTCGAACCACAACACGTTGCGCGGCACGCTCATTGTCATTCCCTGGGGAACTCGAGCCCCATTTCCCGGTAGCGGTCGGGATCGTCGCCCCAGTTCTCGCGGACCTTCACGAACAGGAACAGGTGCACCGGCACACCGGTGATCTCTGAGATTTCCTTGCGCGACTGCGCGCCGATCGACTTGATCGTCGCGCCGCCCTTGCCGAGCACGATCTTGCGCTGGCTGTCCCGCTCCACGAAGATCGTCTGCTCGATCCGGATCGAACCGTCCTTGCGCTCGGTCCAGCTGTCGGTCTCGACGGTGGACTGATACGGCAGCTCCTGATGCAGATGCGAATAGATCTTCTCGCGGGTGATCTCGGCCGCGAGGTGCCGCATCGGCGCGTCCGACATCTGGTCCTCGGGATAGTGGAACGGACCGGGAGGCACCATCTCCGCCAAGGCCCGCCTGAGATCGTCGACTCCGTCGCCCGAGATCGCCGAGATCATGAAGGTGCGCGCGAAGGACAGCTTCTCGTTGGCAGCCGCGACCAGCGCCAGCAGCTTCTCGCGCGGCACCAGGTCGACCTTGTTGATCACCAGGATCTTCTCGTGCGCGACCGCGGCCGCCTTGTCGATGATGGACTGCGCCTCGTCGTCGATGCCCTTCTTGGCATCGAGCAGCACGCAGACGACATCGGCGTCGTGCGCGCCGCTCCAGGCCGTCGTGACCATGGCGCGGTCCAGCCTGCGCTTCGGCGCGAAAATTCCGGGGGTATCGACCAGGATGATCTGAGACGCGCCTTCGATGACGATGCCGCGGATCAGCGCTCGCGTCGTCTGCACCTTGCGCGAGACGATCGTGACCTTGGAGCCGACCAGCGCGTTGACGAGCGTCGATTTGCCGACGTTGGGCGCGCCGATCAGCGCAACGAAACCGCAGCGGGTCTGGACAGACGGCACTGATTGCTGTTCAGCCGTCATTGCTGCCGCCGCTGACGCCTTCGCGCTCGATCATGACCGATGCCGCCACCTTTTCTGCCGCCCGCTTGGAGCCACCGACGCCTTCAGCGGGCTCCAGGCCCGGCAGATCGACGGCGACGCGGAACTGCGGATCGTGATGCGGTCCGGTGCGCTCGACCTCCCGGTACACCGGGGTCGGCAGGCCCTTGCCCTGGGCCCATTCCTGCAGCACCGTCTTCGGATCGCGCAGCGGGCGCCGCGGCTTGTGCATGCGCTCGGTCCAGTTGCGCTCGACGAATCCCGCGGCGGCCGCGTAGCCACCGTCGAGGAAGATCGCGCCGATCACCGCCTCGCAGACGTCGCCCAGCACCGACTTGCGCAACCGCGCCCCGGCGCCGGCGCCGACCGCGCCGAGCTTGATGTCGTCGAGCAGGCCGAGCGACTTGGCAACGTCGGCGCAGCTCTCCTTGCGCACGAGATCGGCCAGCCGCTTCGACAATTCGCCCTCGTCGGCGCTCGGAAACGAGCGGTACAGCATGTCGGACACGATCAGGCCGAGCACGTGGTCGCCGAGGAATTCGAGCCGCTGATAGCTGTCGCCACGCTTCTTGGACGACTTCAGCGCCGAGACGTGGGTGAAGGCGGTGCTAAGCAGTGACGGATCGGCGAAGTGATGACCGATGCGCGCCTCGATCGCGGCATTGGCGGCCTTGTCCGCGGCCTTGGCGCCCTTGGCCGCGCCGATTCCCGCGCTTTTGGTGCGGCGACTGCCCTTCGCCTTGCTGCGCGGCTTGCCGTCGGGATCGGTCTCGGCAACAAGCTGGGCCGTGTCCGCCGCGTCCGGGCTCGCGATCGCCGATTCGGACTCGACGGTCTTCGTATCCGTCTTGAAGCTCGGCTTCGGATCAGTCTTGGAATCGGTCTTCGACTCGATCTTGGGCTCGCTCTTCTGCTCAGGCTTGATCTCGGACCTCGGCCG
Source organism: Bradyrhizobium sp. SZCCHNR1098 (assembly GCF_032489375.1). Classification (NCBI taxonomy): domain Bacteria; kingdom Pseudomonadati; phylum Pseudomonadota; class Alphaproteobacteria; order Hyphomicrobiales; family Nitrobacteraceae; genus Bradyrhizobium; species Bradyrhizobium sp. SZCCHNR1098. The sequence goes on along the minus strand of NZ_JAUEXY010000014.1, from coordinate 139,928 downwards.
CGACGCGGCCTTGGGCGTCGCCTCCAGCGCACCCGTGCCGGGTTGCGGGCTCGATGCGGCAGCCTGCGTCGTCTGGATTTCGGGTGAGTCGTCGATCATCGGACGAATTTGAAGATTCGATTCCAGCGCACCGATACCGGCCAGCGCCAGAACGCCCAGGCATGCTCGCCTTCGGCAATGGAAAAGAAGATCAGCTGCGCGCGGCCGACGATGTTCTCGAACGGCACGTAGCCGACCTGGCTGAGGAAGCGGCTGTCGGTCGAGTTGTCGCGGTTGTCGCCCATCATGAAGAAGTTGCCGGCCGGCACGGTATACACCGCGGTGTTGTCGACATAGCCGTTGTCGACGCAGTCGAGCGTCTCGTAGCTGACGCCGTTCGGCAGGGTCTCCTTCCAGCGCTTGACGCGCGCGGTCGAGTCGGGCTGCCCGCAGGGATCCTCGCCGATGAAATCGGAGAGCCGCTCGCGCTGCACCGGCTTGTCGTTGACGTAGAGCAGCCCTTCGCGCACCTGGATGCGGTCGCCAGGCAGGCCGATCACGCGCTTGATGTAGTCGGTGGTGTCGTCCTTGGGCAGACGAAACACGACGATGTCGCCGCGGCTCGGCTCCGAGCCGAACATGCGGCCCGAGAACAGCGGCGGCGACAGCGGAATCGAGTAGTGGCTATAGCCGTACGAATATTTCGATACGAACAGATAGTCGCCGACCAGCAGGGTCGCCTTCATCGATCCGGAGGGGATGTTGAACGGCTGGAATAGGAAGGTGCGGATCACCAGCGCAATCAGTAGCGCATGAACGACGACGCGAACGGTTTCACCGAGGCCGCTCTCAGTCTTGGTTCCGGAGGTCACGCTCATCGCTCTTTCAATGTCCCTTGGCGAATGGTCCGACGATTCGCCAGCCGTTGCCGAACACCCCTCCGCCCGCGAACACCATACCGTTCCGCGGCTTAAGGGAGTCTGTCCTGATTCTGGTGGTTAAGGCCAACTCCGGTTTGACCCAGAATCCGCCCGTGATGCAGCCGGTTCAATCCGGCGGGTTTTAGACGACTGCGCGGGGCCGCGCAATCAATCGCCGTATCAAAACTATATAACTCGCTGGAATCGATCGCATTTTTGTTTTTCCTGCGGGGCGGCCGCCCATCAGGATGTCTCGCGGCGCACCGCCGAAATTATGACGAAGGCTTGCGCCAGCGGCCAGTCGTCGGTGATCGACAGGTCGATGCGGGCCTCGTGGCCCTCAGGCGTCAGCGCCTTGAGCCGTTCGGCCGCGCCACCCGTAAGCTGCATGGTCGGCCTGCCCCCGGGCAGATTCACCACCCCCATGTCACGCCACCACACCCCGTGACGGATTCCGGTGCCGAGCGCCTTGGCGCAGGCCTCCTTGGCGGCGAATCGCTTGGCGTAGGTGGCGATCACCATCTTCTCGTTCTTGGCCCGCCGCTCGGCCTTGGCGCGCTCGGCCGCGGTGAAGATGCGGTTCAGGAAGCGCTCGCCATGGCGCCCGATGACCTCGCCGACCCGGCGGATGTCGATCAGGTCGGAGCCGATGCCGATGATCATGCTGATGTCCCCAGCCGCGCGCGGCCGCGATCCATCGCCGCGCGCATGGTCCGCACCGACTGGGGCAAACCCACGAACAGCGCCTCGCCCATCATGAAGTAGCCGATGTTGAGCTCGACGATCTCCGGCAGGGTCGCGATCCGCTCGGCGGTGGCATAGTCGAGCCCGTGTCCGGCATGGACCTCGAGCCCGGCCGCATAGGCCAGCCGGGCGCCGGTCACGATCCGCTCCCACTCGGCAGCCGCCTTGTCATCATGGCCGTCGGTGATGGCATCGCACCAGCCGCCGGTGTGGATCTCGATCACGGGCGCGCGCAACCGGGCCGCCATCTCGATCTGCGCCGGGTCGGCGGCGATGAACAGCGAGACCCGGATGCCGGCATCGCTCAGCCGGGCGATCGCCGGTGCCAGCGCCTTGTGCTGGCCGACCACGTCGAGGCCGCCCTCCGTGGTCAGCTCCTCGCGCCGCTCCGGCACCAGACAGCAGGCGTGCGGCCGCGTCGCGAGCGCGATCCGCACCATCTCCTCGGTGGCCGCCATCTCGAAATTCAGCGGCTTGGAGATCTCGGCCTTCAGCCGCGCCATGTCGTCGTCGCGGATGTGCCGGCGGTCCTCGCGCAGATGCGCCGTGATGCCGTCGGCCCCGGCCTCGATCGCGAGCAGCGCGGCGCGCACCGGATCGGGGCTACGGCCGCCGCGGGCATTTCGCAAGGTGGCGATGTGATCGACGTTGACGCCGAGGCGCAGCTTCGGAGGATGTGACTTAGACGGATCGGACATGGGCCGGCTCGCAGGACTTTCGAGTAGACTACGGCTTGTTTAGCGCATCCCGGAGCAGAACGCCGCTGCCATCCCCGCAGATTAGCCATTCACCCGGTCGACCCGCGCCACGATGGTCTTGGCGCGCAACTGGTTGATGATCGCCGAGAGATGCTTGAGGTCATAGACCTCGAGATCGATCGTGAGTTCGGTGAAATCAGGCGAGCGGCGGCTCATGCTGATGTTGTCGATGTTGCCGTCGTGCTCGGCGATCACGGTCGCGACCTGGGCGAGGCTGCCGGGCTCGTTGACGTTCTCGACGCGAATGCGCGCCGGGAAGCGCTGCGGGGAGGTCTCGTCGACATCCCAGCGCACGTCGAGCCAGCGCTCCGGCTCCTCCTCGAAATCCTTCAGCGCCGGCGACTGGATCGGATAGATCGTGATCCCCTCGCCCGGCGTCACGATGCCGACGATGCGGTCGCCCGGCACGGCGCCACCGTTCGGCGCGAACTTCACCGGCAGGCCGGAATTGAGCCCGCTGATCGGGATCGCAAACGGGCCGCGGTGGGGCTCGGCCGCAGGCGCAGCAGCCTTGGCTGCCGGCGCGGCGGCCGTCTTCTTGGCGCCGTAGCGCACGACGCGCTCTTCCTTGTAGTCCGGATACATCGCACGCGCGACGTCGGAGGCCTTGATCTCGCCACGTCCGACCGCCGCCATCACGTCGTCGATCGAGGCGCGGGCCAGGCGCGGCAACGCCCCTTTCAGCTTGTCGTCGGCATATTCGAGCTTGGTGCGCTCGAACAGACGCTCGACGATGCGGCGGCCGAGCCCGGCATATTGATCGCGCACGGCGGTGCGGGTGGCGCGCCGGATCGCCGCGCGGGCCTTGCCGGTGACGGCGAGCGTCTCCCAGGCCGAGGGCGGCGCCGACTGCGCGTCCGAGGTCAGGACCTCGACCTCGTCGCCGTTCTGCAGCTCCGACGACAGCGCGGCGAACTTGCCGTTGATCTTGCAGCCGACCGCGCTGTTGCCGACGTCGGTATGCACGGCATAGGCGAAGTCGATCACGTTTGCGTGGCGCGGCAGCGCGATCAGCTTTCCCTTCGGCGTGAAGCAGAACACCTGATCGTGAAACAGCTCCAGCTTGGTGTGCTCGAGGAACTCCTCCGGATTTGCGCTCTCCGAGAGGATGCCGATGGTGTGGCGCAGCCACGCGAATGCGTTCGATTCGCGTTTGAGCCGTTCGGTCGGCGAGCCGATGTCGTCCTTGTAGAAGGCATGGGCGGCGATGCCGAGCTCGGCGATCTGATCCATGTCCTCGGTGCGGATCTGCAGCTCGACGCGCTGCTTGCCCGGGCCGATCACGGTTGTGTGTATCGAGCGATAGTCGTTCTGCTTCGGCGTCGAGATGTAGTCCTTGAAACGGCCCGGCACGACCGGCCAGGTCGTATGCACGATACCGAGCGCACGATAGCAGGATTCGAGATCCGGCATGATCACGCGGAAGCCGAAGATGTCGGAGAGCTGCTCGAACCCGATCGATTTGCGCTCCATCTTGGTCCAGATCGAGAACGGCCGTTTGCGGCGGCCAAACACCCGGGCCGTCAGGCCATGGTCGCGAAACTTGCGCGCCAGCTGGCTCTCGATTTCGCCGATCAGATTGCGGTTGCGCTCCGCCAGCGCATCGAGCCGCTGCATCACCACGCAGTAGGCCTGCGGGTCGAGCGTCCGGAACGAGAGATCCTCGAGTTCCTCGCGCATCTCCTGCATGCCCATCCGGCCCGCCAGCGGCGCATAGATGTCGAGCGTCTCCTCGGCGATGCGCCGGCGCGACGCCTCGGGCACGAACTCCAGCGTGCGCATGTTGTGCAAGCGATCCGCGAGCTTGACCAGCAGGACACGCACGTCGTCGGCGATGGCGAGCAGCAGCTTGCGCAGGTTCTCGGCCTGCTTGGCCTCGCGCGAGACCAATTCAAGCCGCTTCAGCTTGGTCAGTCCCTCGACCAGAGCGCCGATCTCGGGCCCGAAGAAGCGGTCGATCTCGGCGCGGGTCGCCTCGGTGTCCTCGATCGTGTCGTGCAGCAGCGCCGCGACGATGGTCGCGTCATCCAGCTTCAGGTCGGTCAAAATGGCCGCGACCTCGAGCGGATGCGTAAAATACGGGTCGCCGGACGCGCGGGTCTGCGACCCATGCGCCTTCATGGCGTACACATAGGCGCGGTTGAGGAGATCCTCGTTCGTATCCGGATTGTAGGAGCGGACCCGTTCCACCAGATCGTACTGCCGCATCATGCGGGAGCGCGGCTTCTGCGGCCGCGGCCGCTCAGCCGGCGGCGGAGGCGCCAACGCGGCCGATTCGGCCGCCGCCTGCATCTGCTGAGGAATGTGGCCCGAAACCACCATGGAAAATGACTAAACCTTTATCTTCGTGACCAAATCTGCCGGACGGCAGGCGCTGGCCGCAGCCCTATGGTAATCACGGAATCACGTTCAAATGCAAAGGCCCGGACGCGGTCCGGGCCTTCACAATCTCACAAGTGAACTGGAGCGCGCGCTGACGGCGACGAGGCCGTCACTCGTCCTCTTCGGGCTGCTCTTCCGGCGGAGCGAGGCCCTCGAGGCCCTTCAGCAGTTCTTCCTCGGTCATGCGCTCGACGGCGACCTCGGTGTCGTCGGCATCGACGCTGGCACCGGCCGAGCCGATCAGCGGCACCGTGTCCGGCTCCGGCTCGTCGACCTCGACGAACTTCTGCAGCGAATGAACCAGTTCTTCCTTCAGATCCTCGGGAGAAATGGTCGAATCCGCAATTTCGCGGAGTGCGACGACGGGATTCTTGTCATTATCTCTATCGATTGTAAGTTGTGATCCCGACGAGATCATGCGCGCGCGATGCGCGGCCAGAAGGACCAGGTCGAACCGGTTGTCGACTTTATCGATACAATCTTCCACAGTGACGCGCGCCATTGTCGCTCCGGTCCTTTGTGTGCTTAATATGCTGATTATGCTGGGCTAGTTATAGAGGCTGGCCGGTTTTCGCAAGGCTAAACTGGCGTCAGGTTTCTGTAAGGGGCAAGGTGTACCGAATTCGGCAACCTTGACTGGCGCTCCGTCCAGACCCGCGGAATTCGGGCGTTGGACAAGAAAACGCTTCATTACGTCGTCACAAGTGCGCCTTTGTTGCCCCGATCACTCCCGTTTGCGGTAACCTCACACCAGATGGACCGCCGACGCCTTGGCAGTATCTTGAAATGGAATGCGCGACCGACTGGAGTCGCGCCAAAAATAGAATCTAACTGAACGCGAGACACTGAATGTCATCTTCGACCAACAAGATTGCGCTCTTCATTGACGGCGCCAACCTATACGCCACGGCCAAGACGCTCGGCTTCGACATCGACTACAAGCGCCTGCTCAAGGAATTTCAGAGCCGCGGCACGCTGCTCCGCGCGTTCTATTACACTGCGATCATCGAGGATCAGGAGTATTCGTCGATTCGGCCCTTGATCGACTGGCTCGACTACAATGGCTATACGGTCGTCACCAAGGCGACCAAGGAATTCATCGACGCCAGCGGCCGCCGCAAGGTCAAGGGCAACATGGACATCGAGCTCGCCGTGGATGCGATGGAACTCGCCGAGCATATCGACCAGATGGTGCTGTTCTCGGGCGACGGCGACTTCCGCTCGCTGGTCGAAGCGATGCAGCGTCGCGGCGTTCGCGTCACCGTGATCTCGACCATCTCCAGCCAGCCGCCGATGATCGCCGATGAGCTGCGCCGCCAGGCCGACGTCTTCACCGACCTCATGGAGTTGCAGTCCAAGCTCGGCCGCGACCCGTCGGAGCGCCCCGCCCCGCGCGAGCCGCGCCACCATTCCCCGCAATTCCTCCAGCGCAGCACGACCGCACCGGCCGCACGCACCACCACGACCACCCCCACCACCGATGACGATTTCGACGACTAGGCGGCGGACGGACGCCACGTCTGCGCCATCCACCCCGTCCTCGACCAATCCCGATCGAGACTGTCCGCTGTGCCCTCGCCTCGTGGAGTTCCGCGAGGCGCAGCGCGCGCGTGAGCCGTCGTGGTTCAACGCGCCGGTGCCGTCGTTCGGTGATCCCGATGCGCGGCTCCTGATCGTCGGGCTCGCGCCGGGGCTGCAAGGCGCCAACCGGACCGGGCGTCCCTTCACGGGCGACTACGCCGGCGAGCTGCTCTATGGGACGCTGCTGCACTACGGATTTGCGAAAGGCCGGTTCGAAGCTCGCCCCGACGACGGGCTGACGCTGGTGGACTGTCGAATCAGCAACGCGGTCCGCTGCGTGCCGCCACAGAACAAGCCGCTGCCGGCCGAGATCAACCAGTGCCGGAGCTTCCTCGGCGCCACCATCGCCGCGATGCCGCGGCTGCGCAGCATCGTCGCGCTCGGCCGCATCTCCCACGACACGCTGCTGAAGCTGCTGGGCTTGCGCGCGGTCGCGGCGCCGTTCGCCCATGGCGCCGTGCACCAGGCCGGCAGGATCAGGCTGTACGACAGCTATCACTGCTCACGCTACAACACGAATACCGGCGTGCTCACGACCGAGATGTTCCACGCCGTGTTCGCGCGCGTAAAGGCGGAGCTGGATTAGTTCGGCACGCCCCACCCTCACGCGCCAGATGCGCGGTTGTCCTTCAGCCACGCCAGCACGTCGCCCGCGTTCCTGTCCGGCGGAAACACCGGGTAGAACACGTGGGTGATGCGCGCGGCGTCCACGATCATGGCAAGCCGCTTGATCATGGTCAGCCCCACGATCTCCATCGTCGGCAACCGCAGTGCATTGGTCAGCTCGAGCTTCTCGTCCGACAGCACCGGAAACGGCAGGTGCAGGCGCGAGGCCATCTCGGTCTGATAGGCATTGCTCTGCGTCGACAGACCGAACACATGCATGGCGCCCGCTGATTTCAACTCGCCGAACAGGTCGCGGAAGCTGCAGGTCTGCGGCGTGCAGCCGCGCGCGCCCGGGATCATGTCCCAGTCCTCGACCAGTGACACCTTGCCAGGCTCGCCGGTCCGCGGATAGGCAAACACCACGGTCCGTCCCGGCAGATCCGACAGCGTGACCAGCGTGTCGTCGGTGGCACGCAGCCCGATCGCGGGAATGATCATTCCGACCAGATGATCGGCTGCGCCGTCGTCGGTCGGAGCCGGAATCCGGCTCCAGTCGACATCCAAGAGGTTCTTCTGATTCATCGGATGCTTTCCCAAGGCTCGGGCGTGCCGCCGAGGAGCGCACGGCAAAGGTCTCGTTAGCCGCGCGCCCGCAGCAGGCGCCCCTTCTCGCGGCCCCAATCGCGCTTCTTCTCGCTCTCGCGCTTGTCGTGCAGCTTCTTGCCCTTGGCGACGGCGAGCAGCAGCTTGGCGCGGCCGCGCTCGTTGAAATAGAGCTTCAGCGGGATCAGCGTCATGCCTTCGCGCTCGACCGCACCCATCAGCTTGTTGATCTGCTTGCGATGCAGCAGCAGCTTGCGCGGCCGCTTCGGCTCGTGATTGAAGCGGTTGGCCTGCAGATATTCGGGAATGTTGGCGTTGATCAGCCAGATCTCGCCGTTACGCGAATCCGCATAGGATTCCGCGATCGTCGACTTGCCGCCGCGGACCGACTTCACCTCGGTGCCGGTCAGCGCGATGCCGGCCTCGATGGTGTCCTCGATCGCGTAGTTGAACCGCGCCTTGCGATTCTCGGCGGCGACCGTGATCTTGGGTTCGTTCTTTTCAGCCATCAGGACTTTTTCAGGAGATCACGGATCTCGGTCAACAGCTCGACCTCGGCCGAGGGCTTCGCCGGCGCCGCGGGGGCTGCCGCTTCGTTCCGCTTCAACCTGTTTATCACACGGATGATCATGAACAGCACGAAAGCGATGATGAAGAAGTTCAGGGTCAAGGTCAGGAACTGTCCATAGGCCAGCACGGCACCCTGCTTCTTCGCGTCCGCAAGGTTGCCCGCATTGACCGTCTTGGACAGCGGGATGAAGTAGTTCGAGAAATCGAGGCCGCCGGTGATGGCGCCGATGATCGGCATGATGACATCGGCGACGAGCGAGGTGACGATGGCGCCGAAGGCCGCGCCGATGATGACGCCGACGGCGAGGTCGACGACGTTGCCCTTCATCGCGAATTCACGGAATTCCTTCAACATGCTCGCGTCCCCCTCAGACTTGCGAGAAATCCTCGCGACCTTCGCCGATCCCGAGCTCCCTCGGAACCTAGTTGATCAGTCCGGCATGAACCATCGCCTCGCGCACCGCGACCCGGGTCGGCTCCGACACCGGCACCATCGGCAACCGCAGCTTCTCCTCGATCTTGCCGAGCAGCGACAGCGCGTATTTCACCGGCGCCGGGTTGGACTCGATGAACAAATTGGTGTGCAGCGGCATCAGCTTGTCGTGGATCTTCAGCGCCGTTGCGACATCGCCCTTCTGCCAGGCCTTGTGGAATTCCGAGCACAGCCGCGGCGCGACATTCGACGTGACGGAGATGCAGCCATGGCCGCCATGCGCCATGTAGCCGATGATCGTTGCATCCTCGCCCGAGAGCTGGTTGAACTCCTCGCCCATCGCGGCGCGCTGCTGCGACACCCGTACCATGCTCGCGGTGGCATCCTTCACGCCGGCGATGTTCTTCAGCTCGAACAGGCGCTTCATGGTGTCGACGGACATGTCGATCACCGAGCGCGGAGGAATATTGTAGATGATGATCGGAATGCCGATCGCATCGTTGATCGCCTTGAAGTGCTGATACAGGCCTTCCTGCGTCGGCTTGTTGTAATAGGGCGTCACCACCAGCACTGCGTCAGCCCCAGCCTTCTCGGCGTGCTGGGCGAGCTCGACCGCCTCCTTGGTCGAATTGGAGCCGGCGCCGGCGACGACGGGCACGCGTCCCCGGGCCTCGGCGATGCACCACTCGACCACCTGCTTATGCTCGTCATGGCTGAGCGTCGGGCTCTCGCCGGTCGTGCCGACCGGCACGAGGCCGTTGGTGCCCTCGTCGATCTGCCAGTTCACCAGGCTGCGAAAAGCGGCCTCGTCCACGGACCCGTTCTTGAAAGGAGTGACCAAGGCGGTGAAAGAACCCCGGAAATTCGTCTTGGCTGCCATGAAACTCCCTCCCAAACGCCGTTTGGCCCCTGTACGAGCCACTTCATACCGGGTCTGCCGACGAGGCGGAAGGCCCGCCCGCGGTTGGGCTGCCTTCTCAACGGGCACACGGATCGCTCGAATCGCATTGCCGAGGCCCGCGATCACCCTTCGCTGAAGCCCCACGGCCCGCACGCCGCCCTTCGGTCGTGATTTCGCCGCGGTGTTGGCGCAGGTTGCAGTCCTTCCCGGTATATTTAGGATTTGTTCACCTTTTCGATAGACCCATGTTGGTCAGGGGATCGAAGTCATCCGCCGCAAAAGGAACGCCGTGCCCTTTTCTGCCCGCGCCACTGCATTGCGATCGACCGCCCTGTCGGTGTCACTCTCGGTGTCCTTGGCCGCCGGCCTGACACTCGGATGGGCTCTCGCCGGACATAGCGCTCTCGCCAAGGACCAGGCTGCTGGGTCCAAGGTTTCGGGATCCAAGGCTCCCGCGGCCAAGGTTCCGGTGCCGAAGGCGCGTCCGATCGCGCGCAGCGCGGTTCCGAAGACGAATACCCACGAGGCCGCCGGGACCAAGAGCGAGGTCGACGCGCGGGCCGAAGCGAAGGCCGAGGTCAAGAGCAGCCCCAAAGGCGCCGGCGAGACGCCGCGCGCGGCGCCGAGGGACATCACCCCCGGCGCGGCGGCTGCGAGCCTGCCGGCCCGCCAGCATGCCGCCCTGCCCGTCTCCCGCAAGCCTGTGGTGCCGGCTGCGATCGCCGCGACGTCCTCGACCTCGCAATCCGACAAGGAGGCGCTCGAAAACGTGATCGAGCTCGTCCGCAAGCGCAAGCCCAGCGATGCCACCGAGGTCGTGCAGGCGATCTCGGATCCCGTGGCGCGCAAGCTCGCGGAGTGGGTGATCCTGCGCAGCGACAACAACAATGCCAGCGTGGAGCGCTACCGCGCGTTCATCGCCGCCAACCCGTCCTGGCCGTCGCAGACCTTCCTGCGGCGCCGGCTCGAGGCCGCGTTGTGGGACGACAAGCGCGACGATGCCGTGGTGCGGTCCTGGTTCGAGAACGAATCGCCGCTGTCGGCCAAGGGCAAGTTCGCGCTGGCCCGGGTGATGCTCAATCGCGGCGACCGCGCCAATGCCGAGCGCCTGGTGCGCGATGCCTGGCGCAACGACGCGATGTCCGAGGAGACCGAGAACAACATCCTGGACCAGTACGGTGCCCTGTTGTCCGGCGGCGATCACAAGGCGCGGATGGACACGCTGCTGTATGGCAGCGAGCACGAGGCCGCCATGCGCGCTGCCCGGCGGCTTGGCTCGGGCCACGTGGCGCTGGCAAAAGCACGAATCGCGACCTACCGCAAAGCCTCCAATAGCCAGAGCCTGCTCGAAGCCGTGCCGCGCGAACTCCACGGCGATGCAGGCTATATCTTCAGCCGCATCCAACTGCTGCGGCGCGACGAAAAATTCGCCGAGGCGGCGCAGCTGATGCTGAACGCGCCCAAGGATCCCGGCCGCCTGCACAATCTGGACGAATGGTGGATCGAACGCCGCCTGCTGGCGCGAAAGATGATCGACACCGGCGAATATCGCAGCGCCTATCTGATCGCGCGGGATGCGGCGCTGCCGAACCGCGACATCTACAAGACCGAGCAGGAATTCACTGCCGGCTGGATCGCACTGCGTTTCCTCAACGATCCGGCCACCGCGGCCCAGCACTTTGCGCGCATCGGCGTCGGCAGCGTCAATCCGACCACCCTGGCGCGGGCCGGCTATTGGCAGGGCCGCGCGGCAGAAGCGATGGGGCGCATGCAGGAGGCGCGCGCGGCCTATACGTCGGCCGCCGAGCAGTCCACGAGCTATTACGGACAGCTGGCGCGCGCGAAGCTCGGCCTGCCGCAGCTCGGCCTCAATGCGGCGCCGAGCGGACGCGGACGCGGCGTCGAGCGGCTCGAGGTGGTGCGCGCGGTGCAGCTGCTCTACGAGCTCGACGAGGGCGAGGTCGCGATCCCGATCTTCGCTGACATGGGCGACAATGGCGACCCCGACGTGCTGGTCGGACTCGCGGAAATCGCCGCGCGAAACAGCGATGCGCGAGCGATGCTGCTGGTCGGCAAGGCCGCACTCAATCGCGGGCTGCCGTTCGACCATTACGCCTATCCGGTCACGGGCATTCCTGCGTTCCGCTCGCTGGGACCGGAGGTCGAGCCGAGCGTGGTCTTCTCGATCGCGCGCCAGGAGAGCGCCTTCAACCAGGCCGTGGTCTCGCCGGCACAGGCCTATGGGCTGATGCAGGTCACGCCGGATGCGGGTCGCTACGTCTGCAAGCGCGCGGGCGTCAGCTTCGATCTGAACCGGATGAAGACCGACCCGGTCTACAACGCGCAGCTCGGCGCCGCCGAGCTCGGCGGCCTGCTCGAGGACTATCGCGGCTCGTACATCATGACCTTCGCGGCCTACAATGCCGGCCGCGGCAGCGTCAGAAAATGGGTCGAGCGCTATGGCGATCCGCGCGATCCCAAGGTCGATGCCGTCGACTGGGTCGAACTGATCCCCTTCTCGGAGACCCGCAACTACGTGCAGCGGGTGATGGAGAACCTGCAGGTCTATCGCGCCCGCTTCGGCGGCGGCTCGCGGCTGCAGATCGAGGCCGATCTGCGCCGCGGCGCTGTGGTGGAGTAGCGAGTAGCGAGTAGCGAGTAGCGAGTAGCGAGTAGCGAGTAGCGAGTAGCGAGTAGCGAGTAGCGAGTAGCGAAGCCTGGGCTCCGCTCCGTCGTCAACTGCTATTCGCTACTCCCTATTCGCCATTCGCCTGTACTTACCAGTTGCGCTGAGCGCGCAGCAGCAGCGAGACCGAGTCCTGGTCCTTCAGCTGATAGGTCGTGGCGGGTTTGGCAACCGCCGCAGCCGCCGGCGCATTGGCGACGCCCGCGAACTTCTGATCCAGCCGGGTCCAGGCGACGTCCGCAGAGAACGTCAGATTCTTGACCGGCGTCCAGCGCGTGATCACACCCAGAGTCGAGATGTTGAAGTCCGGGTTGCAGTTCGCACCGACGATGCCGAGGGCAACCATGCCGGCGCCGTTGCAGATCAGGCCCTTCGCTGTCGCATTGTAGCGCACGGCGCTCCATGAGCCGTACACCGCGGTGTTCCAAGCCGGATCCCAGTTGTGGGTGAAGGCGCCGCGGAAGCCGTAGGTCGTCGTCAGCTGCTGCTGGGTGTTCGCCCCGAACACCGAATCGGACACGCCGGCGAAGCCGAGGCTCTGGAAGGCACCGGGCACATTGGTGCCGCCATACATCGCGTAGTTGATCGGCGCGAGGCTCTGGAAGTTGTAGCGGCTGGCGCCGTTGGTGTAGACGCCCTGCACGTTCAAGGTGTCGCCCGGGCCGGTCGGAATGTTCTTGATCGACAGGGCGAGCTGACCGGCATAGCCCCATTTGTCGGCGGGATGCCCGGTGGTCTCGTTGGCCCCGAAGAAGGCGGCATGATTGTCGTGCGCCGCGAAGGAGGCCTGGAACAGGCCCCAGGCCTGGTCGACGCGCACCATACCGACGATGTCGGGTGCGACATTGCCGCCGAAGTCCGACGCGCCATAGGCACCGGTGATCACGCCGGCCGCGGTCTGTCCGGCCGTGTTCCAGATTTGCGATTGCGAGTACTGCGTCGCGTCCTGCAGCGAGATGGCCGCCGTGATGCCGGAGCCGAAATCGGCGGTGTAGGTGAACTGGTTGACGCCAGTGATGGTGCCACCGCCGCCGGTCAGACCGTCGAAATTGTTGCCGGGATAGTTCGCCCACGGCGCATCGAACTGCGACACGGCCTTACCCATGGTGAAGCCGGCGAACTGGATGAACGCGTAGAAGACGCCGAGCGTACCGCCCGCGATCGCGTCACCCGTATAGGTCGACGGGTTCGAGCCGGTCGTGGTGCCGCCGGTCCATTGGAATACGCCGTCGAAGAAGGTGCGGACGACGCCATACTCCGTTGCAGTGCGGGTGTCGATATTGAGGTCGGCACGCGAGCGCGTCGTGTAATAATTGCTGAGACGATTGCGAGCGCCGGCAGCGCCGTTCACGGCGTTCTGGAAGATCGTGTTCGTCCCGAAGCCCGCCTCTGCGCGCAGAAAGCCGCCGAGCTTGATGCAGGTGTCGGTCCCGGGAATGTAGAAGAACCCCGCGCCGTACATCGAGCAAACCCTCACATATTCGATCGCTTTCGCCTTGATCGGAAGGTCGGCTGCCTGAGCCCCACTCACGGCGAGCAAAGCCACCGCTGAGCCCATCACAAGGCTCCTCACAGTCTTCATACTAACCTCCAAAATTGCTCAGTTCAGCCGGCCCGGCTCGACAGCGGACGACCGTCCCCACGGTCAGTCCGTCTCCAGCAGCACCACAGTGCTCGCGGATAGCGTGGCAGTCGGAACGATCGCGAGGCGAAGTTGGTATTTTATCGGACCATTCTCGTGACCGGCCGGACCACGCATGTGGCGCTGCCGCGGCGCGGTCCGGTGGCATCCGAGCTGCAAGAGATATGTGCCGGAGCATTCTTCGCCGCTGGATGCGTGCCACGGTCGTGGCAGCAATGCAGCAGAACCGATGGGTCAAAACGGGCCGAGTTGCACTGACGAAGTGCAAATGCGGCGACCCGGCGCCGACTCCTCCCTCACGTGAGACCAACGACAATGGCGAACGCGTGCGATCGTCGAACGATCGACACAAGGGACCTCACGGATCGTTGAGCGGAATGGCCACGGGACGGTCGCGAACACCAACGCAAATCATGCGGCGGATTGGCCTGCTCGTCCCCCGAGGCAAGTAAGTTGGTCAGGTGGCGCCTTCACCGAAATGGTAGGGACGATGCGAGGGAGCAACGGATGCGAAGGCTGGCACTCGAGCATGTACGCGCAAGGCAAAGAAAAACCCCCGGCAGTTGCCTGCCGGGGGGGTCGTCAAACCGTCGTCAGACGATCGATATCAGAAGTTGCGCTGAGCGCGGAGCAGCAGCACAGCCGACTGCTGATCCTTGAGTTCATAAACGGCCGCCGGCTTGGCAGCAGCAGCGTTACCCGGCGAAGCGATGGTGCCGGAGCTCTTCTGGTCGAGCCAAGTGTAGGCGAAGTCAGCCGAGAAGGTCAGGTTCTTGACCGGGGTCCAGCGCGTGATCAGGCCGACGGTGGCCAGATCAAAGTTCGGATTGCAGGTCGAACCAGCGCCGAACGCAGCCAGCACAGCGCCGCTGCAGATCAGACCCTTGGCCGTGTCGTTGTAGCGAACAGCAGCCCAAGACCCGTAGATCGCAGTGTTCCAGGCCGGATTCCAGTTGTGAGTGTAGCCACCACGGAAGCCGTAGGTCGTGGTCAGCTGCTGCTCACCGCCGGTCGCGTAAACAGAGTCAGCGATGCCAGCCACCGCGAGGCTCTGATAGGCAAGCGGATTACCCGTGCCGCCATACATCGCGTAGGTGGTCGGCAGCAGGCTCTGGAAGTTGTAGCGGCTCGCACCGTTGGTGTAGACGCCCTGGATGTTGATGGTGTCGCCGGGGCCAGTCGGGATGTTCTTGATCGACAAGGCCAGCTGAGCCGCCCAGCCCCACTTGTCAGCCGGGTGACCGGTGACTTCGGTAGTGCCGTAGTAGGCCGTGTGGTTGTCATGCGCCGCGAACGACGCCTGGAACAGACCCCAAGCCTGATCGACACGGACCGCGCCGACGATGTCCGGGGCAACGTTGCCGCCGTAGCCCTGGGAGCCGTAGACGCCAGTCACGAAGTTCGCGACCGTGTTGCCGGTCGTGTTCCAGAGGTTGTTCTGATAGTAGGCCGTCGCATCCTGAGCCGAGATCGACGCCGTGATGCCCGAGCCGAAGTCAGCGGTGTAGCTGAACTGATTGACACCAGTGACCGTGCCGCCGCCGCCGGCGAGACCGTCGAAGTTGTTGCCCGGATAGTTGGTCCAGGGCGTATCGAACTGCGAGACGGCCTTACCCATGGTGAAGCCGGCGAACTGGATGAAGGCGTAGTACACGCCGAGCGAGCCGCCTGCGATGCCGTTGTCCGCAGCGCCGTAGGCGGACGGAGCGGAGCCAGCGAAGCCGCCGGAGGTCCAGGAGAACGTCAGGTCAGCGAAGGTGCGAACCACGCCGTACTCGGTCGCGGTGCGCGTGTCGATGTTCAGATCCTGACGAGCGCGAGAGGTGTAGTTGTTGCTGAGGCGGTTGCGGGCGCCGCCAGAACCGCTGAACGCGCCGTTGAAGTCGCTGTTGGTGGCAAACGCGGTTTCAGCGCGCAGATAGCCACCCAGCTTGATACAGGTGTCGGTGCCGGGGATGTAGTAGAAGCCCGCACCATACAGGGAGCAAACCTTCACATACTCGACCGCTTTGGCCTTGATCGGAAGGTCGGCCGCCTGAGCCGCGGACATGGCGAGCAGAGCTGCCGCCGAGCCGAGGACAAGGCTCTTAACCGTCTTCATTTAAACCTCCAAGTTGCTCTTTTGAGAAAGAACCGGACCAAGATCCCCCAGGACGATCCGCTTCCTCCGCTCCCGAAAAACCGCTTCAGCCGCTTCGCGCCATCGGACACACCCGCATCACGCGAGGGACTTAAGCGAACCACCTGTCACGGGACGATCGAGTAACCCCCCACCGTCGCCAGGAACTATGCCTTCGCTCATTCGGTAAGCAAAATAGTTTATGCAGTCAGGTAATTGAATGAAGCCGAAATGTGTCTTAAGGGCAACACAACGGCACCTTGTTGTGCAGCGCACGGGGGACGACGGATGTCCTCCTAGATAAGTGATTTTGTTGCGGATTTTTTTTCTTTAGGGTCAAGCTTCGTACCGGAACTCCTGAGCAATGGCGCCCTTGAAGAACATGTCTGCCGCACCTGTGGAAGCGGACGCGCAACCGAAGACTGCCGAACATCTGCCGAAGAATCGCGACGCCATTCTTCGCTTCGCCAGGGAGATCTCCACGATCAACGTCCATCTGGAGGAGCTGAGGTACTTCTGGGCCAAGAGAATCGGCATCAGTGGCCCCCAATGGATGATCCTGATGGCGATCTCCGAACTGGATCAAGGCGAGGGAGTTGCCGTGAATGCGGCGGCCAAGCGGCTGCACGTCGACCCCTCCTTCGTCACGACGCAGTCGAAGCTGCTCGAGAAGAAGGGCTTCATGGAACGCAAGCCCGCCCCCAACGATGCGCGCGTGGTCCGGATGTCGCTCACCGCCAAGACATCGGAGCAGTTCGCCGAGCTGGAAGCTCAGCAAGCGCAGATCTTCGGCTTCATCTTCGAGGAATTCGACGCTCGTGAGCTCGCGACCTTCACGGACAAGCTGGCTGGCCTCAAGGACCGTTTCGAAAAGGCCAGCGCGCGACTCACGATGGGGCTCTGAGGCCCCCCCCCGAGGCGGTCACGGCCCGACCGCCTCTTACAGGCAGCGAGCGCAGACATACGGTCGCGTCAGCCTGGAGGCCGCGGAGACCCCGCCAGACGCTTGGCGATCCAGTCGAAGACGAAGGCATCGGCTTCAAGCCAATCGGCGCCCGCGCTGGAGACGATCTTCAGGGTGATGTCCGGGTGCTCGCGCTTGATCTGCGCGATCAGCCGGGTTGCGATGTCAGCTCGAAGCCAGCCACGCTCCGGCACCGTCACCAGCAGCGGACACATGATCTGCCGCGCCGCCAGCCCATCGGTCGCGATCGACAGCCTGCCCCGCTCGCCCGCACCGGGTCGGCGCGACAGGAAGACGCGCTCGTGAATGTCCCACAAGCCGGCGTCGCAGACCGCCGCAGCATAGCGCGGATCGAGTGCGATGCCGCGCGCGACGAAGGACGAGCTCCAGTCGTCGGCCAGGATCGCGATCCGGCCTTCGTCCACGTCATCACGGGACGTCACGTAGTCCGTCACGCTCGCGATGGCTGATTCGAGATCGCGACGGCCGACGATCTCCTCGAAGCGGCAGTCCGGTCCGCTGCCCAGCAGATCGACCACCAGCAACGCCAAGCCGCGCTGCTCCGCATGGGCTGCAAGCTTGAACAGGGACGTTTCCTTGCGACGGCCGGGCTCACCGATGCAGATGACGGTGGGCGCCCTGCCTGCCCCGCAGCGCGCCGGCAGGAAATAGGCTTCGAGCGAATAGTCCGCTCGCCAGGGAATCGTGACGACCTCTCCTTGCGGATCGGCGCAGCGCAGGAATTCGCGCGCACATTCGCGCATGCGGGACAGCACGACGGCCTGGCGGGAGCGTGAGCTGCTGAACGGACAGGCCGCAGCCTCATAACAATCGACCGCGCGCGACCATTTGCGCAACGCCAGCTCGGGACGGCCGCTGCTCACAGCATCGGCGGCGGCAGCCTTCATCGCATCCGCGCATTGCATCCACTCGCGATACCAGGACTCGTCGTCGCTGGCGTCGATCCGCTGCGCAACCGCCAGACATTCCGCAAGCTCGGCCCGGCCCTCCGGCCGCGCCCCCAGCAACCGCGTGATGGCGCCCGCCAGATCGTCTTGCTCGGACCACGGACGCAGCACTCCCACAGAGCCTTCCGAACTCATCTTGGACTGATTCCTCGCTGGCGTGACGGTGTGGCCCCGTCATCTGGCGGTCATCGTGACCACCCGGGATTTCCCGGTCAAGCCGATGCGCAAGGAATTTTGCTCCGACCTTTGGTCTACGATGGATGCTTTGCGCTGACGCGCAGCAGTCGCACAGGTACGTTGCAACCGAAAGCCAACCTTAGGAACCGGGCGACGAGGAGATCCTGAAATGAAGAAACCTCCGGCGGGGCATCGCCAGAGGCTTCGAGGAGTCTAACATCATGTGATCGTCGAACTCGGATCGGCAGCATCGTCCTCTGGAGGAGGGATCGCTATCAGCGCACGACAAAATTAGCTTATCAACTCATCTGTTTTCAACACCAATTTTGAGAAAATACCGACAGACTGTCAAGCTGCTGAAAAGAAAGTGATTTTCGATCAACAGAGCACTCGGAATTCTCCTCATTGTCTCAGCTGCCGATCTTACATCGCTCTTCGAACGAGCCAGACTCGGGTGCCGGGCCGGAATGCGCTGCCACAAACAGCAAAAACCCCCGGCAGTTTCCTGCCGGGGGCTCTTGAACCCGATCAGACGATCAGGATCAGAAGTTGCGCTGAGCGCGGAGCAGCAAGGACACCGAGTTCTGGTCCTTGAGCTGGTAGGTCACGCCAGCCGGCTTCGCGACGGTGGCCGAACCCGGGTACGCGATGTTGCCCGAGTACTTCTGGTCCAGGTTGGTCCAGGCCACGTCGGCCGAGAAGGTCAGGTTCTTGACCGGGGTCCAGCGGGTGATCAAGCCCAGCGACGAGATGTTGAAGTCGGGGTTGCAGGTGAAGCCCGCGCCCGCCAGACCAGCCATCGCCGCGCTGCCGCAGATCAGACCCTTGGCAGTGTTGTTGTAGCTCACGGCAGCCCACGAACCGTAGATCGCCGAGTTCCAGGACGGGCTCCAGTTGTGGGTGTAAGCACCACGGAAGCCGTAGGTCGTGGTCAGCTGCTGCTCGCCGCCGGTGGTGTACACCGAGTCGGCCAGACCAGCGAAGCCGAGCGTGCCGTAGACGCCAGCCGTGCTGCTGCCGCCATACATCGCGTAGGTGGTCGGCACCAGGCTCTGAGCATTGTAGCGGCTCGCACCGTTGGTGTAGACACCCTGGATGTTGATGGTGTCGCCGGGGCCAGTCGGGATGTTCTTGATCGACAAGGCCAGCTGAGCCGCCCAGCCCCACTTGTCAGCCGGGTGACCGGTAACTTCAGTGGCGCCGTAGTAGGCGGTGTGGTTGTCATGCGCCGCGAACGACGCCTGGAACAGACCCCAAGCCTGGTCGACGCGGACCATACCGACGATGTCCGGAGCGACGTTGCCGCCGTAGCTCGCCGTGCCGTACGAACCGCCGACGATGCCAGCACCAGTGATGCCCGCCGTGTTCCAGATGTTGGTCTGGTAGTACGCGGTCTGGTCCTGAGCCGAGATCGACGCCGTGATGCCCGAGCCGAAGTCAGCGGTGTAGCTGAACTGGTTGACACCAGTGACCGTGCCGCCGCCGCCCCACAGGCCGTCGAAGTTGTTGCCCGGATAGTTGGTCCAGGGCGTGTCGAACTGCGACACGGCCTTACCCATGGTGAAGCCAGCGAACTGGATGAAGGCGTAGTACACGCCGAGCGAGCCGCCGGCGACGCCGTCACCCGTGTAGGCCGACGGAGCGGAGCTGGCCGTGTTGCCGGTGGTCCAGGTGAACGTCAGATCGGCATAGGTACGAACCACGCCGTACTCGGTCGCGGTGCGCGTGTCGATGTTGAGGTCCTGACGAGCGCGGCTGTAGTAGTAGTTGCTGAGGCGGTTGTTGGCGCCAGCCGAACCGTTCACAGCGTTGTTGTACTGGCCGTTGCTGGCGAACGAGGTCTCGGCGCGGACGTAGCCGCCGAGCTTGATGCAGGTGTCGGTGCCGGGGATGTAGTAGAAGCCAGCGCCGTAAAGCGAGCAGACCTTCACATACTCGACCGCCTTGGCCTTGATCGGAAGGTCAGCTGCCTGAGCCCCGGACATGGCGACGAGAGCGGCCGCCGAGCCCAGGACAAGGCTCTTGATCGTGTTCATAGTGTTAAACCTCCAAGTTGCTCAGTCAGGGAAGGTTCCGCCTCCGCTGGGTGAGAGACACCCTTGGGGTTGGTACCGTTATCCCTCTTCGACCCGTCGCTCAGCCGCTTCGCGCTATGGGACACACCCGCATGAACGCGAGGGACTTGAGCGAACGACCTAAACGGGACGACGTCGGGATGCCCCCCTTCGTCGTGTGAGCAGAATTACCGAAGGCCTTTGCACACGCAACAAAGGAACCATCATTGCGGCGCCCAGGCGGCGCCTTTTCGGACTGGTGTTGCACAAAAGGCACGCGACCGTGGTTCTGCGGGAACACCTAACTTGCTGTTTATGTTATCGTTTTGTCACAACGCAATTTTGGGTGTTCAGGGCCGCGAGCACTCGCCCGCCAGGAACCCGCCCCAAGTCAGGCACGGGGCCACGAATCCAGCCAAGGCGCTGAACGAGAATCGGACCGGAGGACAATGCCCTCTGCGCCCCCTGCCACCGGCCCGTCGTTCCAGGCGACCCTCTATATTGGTGACGCTCTATATCAGGGACGATCGAGAGGGCCTGCGCCGCCCGGCGACTTCCATGCCGTGCCGCGTCCGATCAAACGGCAGGCTCAGCTCGGATCGATCGCCAACGGTGGAGATCACCGTCCGGGGCCGATCCGGCGAAGACGCAGCCCAGTGAGGATTTCGAAACCGCACGCAATCTGCCGCTTGCGGCTCAGCGCGGCGTCGGGCATACCGACCCTCGCTGGAGACGTGGCCGAGTGGCTGAAGGCGGCGGTTTGCTAAACCGTTATAGGGTTGTAAAGCCCTATCGAGGGTTCGAATCCCTCCGTCTCCGCCAGCCGCCCGTCGGCGCGGCCAGCAGCCCCCTACCCCTGATCATCCGCATCAAAGCCGAGCCGTCCACGCACCTGCCGGATCGCAACGGACCGTGGCCGCCGTGATCACGGTTGCCGCGCGATCACGCGCGGGCTCAATCGAACAGGCCACGGCTGATATTGATCACGAAGGCGGCGGGCACGCCGATGACGGTGCCGACGAAGCCATAGCCAAGCGCGGCCCACCATGACGCCGCGCCTCCTGCTCCCATCACGGCACCGTAGATGCCGCCGAGGCCCGCACAGAGCACGGTCACCACGACGAGGCGGCGGTCGTTGTGGGCCTCGACCCGCAGACGCTTCAACTCACGCCGGCTCTGCACCGCAGGCCCGGCCGGCTCGGTCGATCCGCAATGCGGGCACGCCACTGCGCTGAAGGAGACGCCGCTGCCGCAGTCATGGCAGTCGATCAGCTCTTGCCGCCGCGCCTGTCGCCGTGCCTGGCCCATGCCGTCAATCCCGCCTGCCTGCGTCACATCGGACGACAGATAGGAGATTCATAGGCGCGCGACGAGGCCCGCTTCCGATGAGAATGAACGATCGGGCGCGGGTCACCCCAGCGTCCCGGTTCGCGGCCGGCGAACTGGCTCGTGCGGCATGGTTCGCACCGAAAGCGAGATCCGCCAAGTCGCGGCCTAGCTCGCTCAGTGCGCAGTCATCCAGGCGCGCGCCTCGCGCTGCGCGGTCGCGATCTCGGCATCCGACATCTGCTCGGCGACCTCGCGGCGCATTGCCACGGCGTCGACGCGCCCCCTGAGGGCGGCGAGATTGAACCATTTGTGCGCGGCGATCAGATCGACCGCACCGTCGCGACCGCTCGCATAGAGCATGCCGAGCTCGAACAGGACATCGCCGCTGGCGCCCTGCTCCGCGGTGGTCACATCATCAAAATTGAGTTGTCCCTGAAACATCGTCGCTCTCCTTCGCCCGAGGAGGCGGCCGGTCACCCGAGCGCGCCCCCGTCCAACTTTTCAACGCCTGGTTATCCCCATGCCGTCTCGCGGCTTATGCGCGAAGGATGACCGATCAAGTTTGAAAGGCAGTTTAAACATCGTGCTGAACGAGCCCTGAACGCGGACCCCCGCATTTTCCCGGGACGGCTTCAATGCATTGATTCGAAATGGATTCTTCAACTCGGCAAAGAGCGGTTTACCGTTCTGTTTGGCAAACCCCTAACCATCCGCGAAAGCGCTTCACCGCGCCGGGGCGGAGCGCACCACGCAGGCGGTCAACAGCCGCACTGGGACCGGACACGTCTTGACACAGGGTGCGGGAGATTGCGTAGCGCACTGCAGCACGAGTACGCGTGCACCGAGCTGCTAATAAGGTCGTTCGTCTATGGGAGACTGGGAGGCACGCAGTCGCCGGAGGCGCGGTGCTCAGGGATCGAGGGCGTCGGCGAACACGTCAGGATCAGATCCCACTCTGGCTGATAGCCGCTCGTGAGATTGCAGACCGGAAACGCGATCTGCACCGAACGAAGAAATCCTGTTTCTTCTGCCGGACCGCACCGCGAGCGAAGCCGCTCTCGAGTTCGATCCGACCGTTGACCTGATGTCTCGCCGACACCCTCTATCGTCTGTTGGAGCTTCAGGAGATCTGCCCGGCTCGCGAGGAGCTATGCCGACCTGCGTTCCAACGACGTGCCGGCATCAGCTGCCGGACTCATCTCGCAAGGACTGCGAGAGTTACTTCTTCTTGGCGACCTTCTTGGTCTTCTTGGCAGTCTTCTTCGCCGCGGTCTTCGCGACCTTCTTCACTGCCTTCTTCGCCTTCTTCGCTTTCTTGGCCATGTTGCCCTCCGATGTGAGATGGCTTAGTCGATGCGTGCACTCGGGAATCGAGCTGCACTCCTCATCGATACACCAACGAGTGAAAAAAAACAGCTTCCGGCTTAAGGAAGTGTTGACAGGGGCGCGCGCACGCGGCTGACGCAACGCGCGAAGCAGTGCGAGGTTCGACATCGCAAACGCGCACGCGGCTGCGCGCGACGCCAAGCGCGCTACTGATAGACATTGCAGGAAAAGCCTACGCTGCAAGCATTTTCTGAACTGCTACATGACAGCGCGAAAGCGGCGGCGTGCACATCGCAAGGCGCGGACTCGCACGATGAAGGCGGCGCGCGGACTCTGAGTCGTAAATTTTGGCAACGAAAAAATTTTCATTGCACACGCCCTCGTGTGCGTTCGAACGCTCGGCAATGGTGGCTTTTTTGCGAATCGCGCGCAGCGATTCGCGAAGTCGTCGGGTCAAACAAAACGGCGCGCACCGTGTGCGCGCCGCTGGAACGAAGACGAACGATCGCCGTTTCAGATGCCGAGCTTGCTCTTCAGGATGTCGTTGACCGCCTGCGGATTGGCCTTGCCGCCCGACGACTTCATCACCTGACCGACGAACCAGCCGGCCAGCTGCGGCTTCGCTCTCGCCTGCGCCACCTTGTCCGGATTGGCGGCGATGATCTCGTCGACCACCTTCTCGATCGCGCCGAGGTCGGTCACCTGCTTCATGCCGCGGCTCTCGACCAGCTCGCGCGGATCGCCGCCCTCGCTCCAGACGATCTCGAACAGGTCCTTGGCGATCTTGCCGGAGATGGTGCCTTCGCCGATCAGCGCGACGATCGCGGCGAGCTGAGAAGCCGAGACGGGCGAGGACGCGATGTCGCGGCCCTCCTTATTGAGCCGGCCGAACAGCTCGTTGATCACCCAGTTGGCGGCGAGCTTGCCGTCGCGCGCCCGGTCGGACAGCGCCTCCAGCACGCTCTCATAGAACGCCGCGCTCTCGCGCTCGGCCACCAGCACCGAGGCGTCATAGGGCGACAGGCCGACATCGGCGATGAAGCGCGCCTTCTTCTGATCCGGCAGCTCCGGCAGCGCCGCCTTCAGCTCGTCGACGAAGGCCTGGCTGAACTCGAGCGGCAACAGGTCCGGATCCGGGAAGTAACGGTAGTCGTGCGCCTCCTCCTTGGACCGCATCGAGCGCGTCTCGCCCTTGTCGGGATCGAACCTCCGGGTTTCCTGCTCGATCGCGCCGCCGTCCTCGATGATCTCGATCTGGCGCCGCGCCTCGGCCTCGACCGCCTGGCCGATGAAATTGATCGAGTTGATGTTCTTGATCTCGCAGCGGGTGCCGAGCGGGCCGCCCGGCTTGCGCACGGAGACGTTGACGTCGGCGCGCAGGCTTCCCTTCTCCATGTCGCCGTCGCAGGTGCCGAGATAGCGCAGGATCGAGCGCAGCTTGGTCACATAGGCCTTGGCCTGCTCGGCATCGCGGATGTCCGGCTTGGAGACGATCTCCATCAGCGCCACGCCACAGCGGTTGAAGTCGATATAGGACAGCGACGGCGACTGGTCGTGCAGCATCTTCCCGGGATCCTGCTCGAGATGCAGGCGCTCGATGCCGATCGTGGCGGTCTTGCCGCCGTCGAGCTCGACCGCGACCTCGCCCTCGCCCACGATCGGATCCTTGTACTGGCTGATCTGATAGCCCTGCGGCAGGTCGGGGTAGAAATAGTTCTTGCGGTCGAACACCGAGCGCAGGTTGATCTTGGCATTGAGCCCGAGCCCGGTGCGCACGGCCTGCCGCACGCACTCCTCGTTGATGACCGGCAGCATGCCCGGCATCGCCACGTCGACCAGCGAGACGTGGCTGTTGGGAACGCCGCCGAACGCGGTCGAGGCGCCCGAGAACAGCTTCGACTTCGAGGTGACCTGGGCATGGATCTCCATGCCGATCACGACCTCCCAGTCGCCGGTGGCGCCCTTCATCAGCTTGCCGCTGGTTGCCGTCATGGCCCTCAACTCCCCATCAGCGCGGAGACGATCCGCTCAAATTCGATATCCAATGCATCCTTGGCGACGGGCTGCCCGGCCTGCCGATACCAGTAGGCGGCATTGCCGAGATCGCCTTCGACGCGATGCAGATGCGCGTGCACCCAGGCCGCGTCGCGGCCGGTCTCGTCCTGAATAATCTTGTGCGAGCGGTCCCAGTCGCCCTTCGCCAGCCACCACAGGCCGGTCAGCACGGGCGACAGTCCGGCCGCGGGCGCGTCGCCCGCGAGGCTCGTCTTGAAATCGGCGACGCTTACCACCACCGGACCGGCGTGAAGCGTCCCGCCGCCTGCTCGATGACCTCGCCGAGCGAGAACAGCGTCTCCTCGTCGAACGGACGGCCGATCAGTTGCAGCCCGAGCGGCAGCCCCTGACTGTCCTTGCCGGCGGGCACGGCGATGCCTGGCAGTCCCGCCATGTTCACGGTCACCGTGAAGATGTCGTTGAGATACATCTCGATCGGGTCGGCGCCGCCCTTCTCGCCGATGCCGAAGGCGGCCGACGGTGTCGCCGGGGTCAGGATGGCGTTGACGCCCTTGGCGAAGCAGTCCTCGAAATCCTTCTTGATGAGGGTGCGGACCTTCTGCGCGCGCAGATAATAAGCGTCGTAATAGCCGGCCGACAGCACATAGGTTCCGATCATGACGCGGCGGCGGACCTCGGCGCCAAACCCCTCGGCCCTGGTGTTCTCGTACATCTCGCCGATGGACTTCCCCGGCACGCGCAGGCCATAGCGGACGCCGTCGTAGCGGGCGAGGTTCGAGGACGCCTCGGCCGGCGCCACGATGTAATAGGCCGGCAGCGCGTATTTGGTGTGCGGCAGCGACACCTCGACCAGCTCGGCGCCGGCCGCCTTCAGCCACGCCGCGCCCTCGCTCCAGAGCTTCTCGATCTCGGCCGGCATGCCGTCCAGCCGGTACTCCTTGGGAATGCCGATCTTCATGCCCTTCACCGACCTGCCGATCGCCGCTTCGTAGTCCGGCACGGGGATGTCGACCGAGGTCGTATCCTTCGGATCGTGGCCGGCCATCGAGCTCAGCAGGATCGCCGCATCCCGGGTCGTGCGCGCGATCGGCCCGGCCTGGTCGAGCGACGAGGCAAAGGCGACGATGCCCCAGCGCGAGCAGCGGCCATAGGTCGGCTTGATGCCGACGGTGGCGGTGAACGCCGCCGGCTGGCGGATCGAGCCGCCGGTGTCGGTTGCGGTCGCGCCCATGCAGAGCAGCGCGGCCACCGCCGAAGCCGAGCCGCCGGACGAGCCGCCCGGCACCAAGGTGGTGTTGGAGCCCTCGCGGCGCCACGGGTTGCCGACCGGGCCGAAGCACGAGGTCTCGTTCGACGAGCCCATGGCGAACTCGTCATTGTTGAGCTTGCCGAGCATGACCGCGCCGTCGCGCCAGAGCTGCGAGGTCACGGTTGACTCGTAAGGCGGCACGAAATTGCCGAGGATCTTCGAGCACGCCGTGGTGCGGACGTCCTTGGTGGCGAACAGATCCTTGATCCCCAGCGGAATGCCGGCC
This sequence comes from Bradyrhizobium sp. SZCCHNR1098, assembly GCF_032489375.1. Classification (NCBI taxonomy): domain Bacteria; kingdom Pseudomonadati; phylum Pseudomonadota; class Alphaproteobacteria; order Hyphomicrobiales; family Nitrobacteraceae; genus Bradyrhizobium; species Bradyrhizobium sp. SZCCHNR1098. The sequence continues at coordinate 113,635 of NZ_JAUEXY010000014.1, read as the reverse complement.
AGCGGCCCGCCTTCGCCCTTATTGATCCTGGCGTCGGCGTCGCGCGCCATCGCGCGCGCCTGGTCCGGGGTCTCCATCACGAAGGCATTGAGCGCCCGCGCCTCCTCGATCGCCTTGAGATGGGCGTCGGTCAGCTCGAGCGACGTGAAGGTCTTGCTCGCGAGACCCTTGCGGGCCTCGGCGAGCGTCAGCGAAGTCAAATCGGTCATTTGTTGATCGGGCTGCAGAAGAACGGAGAAAGCGTCTTGTCGTCGGCCGGGTCGTCCGCGAAGAACTTGTTCTTCTTGGGCTCGGCTTTCTTGATATTGGCGGCCGCTTCGAGCTGGTCGAGGATCTCGTTCACGGCCTTGTCCGGATCGGCGGCCTTGCCCTGCCGCTCCATCGCGTCGAGATAGTCCATATAGGCCTTGTAGGCCGCTTCATCGTCGCAGAGCAGGCACATGGCGTTGGCTCGCTTGTCGGTTACGGCTCGGGTCGATCGCGCCGGAGCAGCGACCGATCCAACCCCTTGGCTATTCCACGACCTTCGGCACGAGGAAGAAGTGGTTCTCGGTCGCCGGCGCGTTCTTGACGATGTCGTCGGCGATCTCGCCGTCATTGACCACGTCCTGACGCTTCTTCATCGCCATCGGCGTCACCGAGGTCATCGGCTCGACGCCCTCGACATTGACCTCAGACAGCTGCTCGACGAAATCCAGCATCGCATTGAGCTCGCCCTGCAGATGCGGGACCTCGGCGTCAGTGACAGCGATCCGCGCCAATTGCGCGATCCGGCGGACGGTGGCGGCATCGACCGACATTATATAGGGCCTCACGGGACAAGGTGAACCCGCCCTATAGCAGAGCCCGCTTTCGCGCCGCAACCGGCAGCCGTTGGACTTTCCTGGGGCAACATCCCGCCCGAGGTGTCAGCCCGCCATGCTCCGCAGCCGCGCCAGAGCCTGTTCGGCCAGGCTCCGCGTCAGCTCGGCTGCCGGCACCTCGCGCCCCAGCGGCAGCGCCTGGCCGGCCCAGAGATTGGTGAAATCCACCCTGCCCTGCTTCTCTGCCGCGGCCTTGAGCGGACCGAGCGCGGTCGCGGCATGCGGAAACGCCGGCGCATCCGGCGAGATCGGCCCGACCTCGCGCATCACCCGGTTGGCGACGCCGCGGGCGAGCCGGCCGGTCATCACGTTGGTGATGACGGTGGATTCGTCATCGGCGGCGGCAAGCGCGGCGCGGGCCATGACGCTGACCTTGGACTCGGGGCAGCGCAGGAAAGCGCTGCCGATCTGCACGCCGGATGCACCGAGCGCAAACGCCGCGGCGATGCCGCGCGCATCGGCGATGCCGCCGGCTGCAATCACCGGCAGCTTCACCGCATCCACGATCTGCGGCACCAGCGCAAACGTGCCGACCTGCTCGGCGAGCTTGTCGGTCAGGAACATGCCGCGATGGCCGCCGGCCTCCGCACCTTGCGCAATGATGACGTCGGCGCCGTTCCGCTCCAGCCATACCGCCTCGCGCACCACGGTCGCGGACGCCATCACGACCGCGCCGGTCGCCTTCACGCGCGCAAGCAGTGACGGCTCAGGTAGGCCGAAATGGAAGCTGATGATCTCCGGCCTCAGCTCCTCGACGACGGCGCACATCGCGGCATCGAAGGGAGCACGGTTCGCGGCCGTCACCGGAGCCGCCGGATCCACGCCATACTCCTGGTAATACGCGCCGAGCCTCCGCTTCCACGCGGCCTCGCTGATCGCATCGGCCTCGACCGGCGTGTGGCAGAAGAAGTTCACATTGACCGGCGCCGACACGCGCTGGCGGATGATGTTGACCTGCTCGCGCGCCTTGTCCGCGCTCAGCATGGCGCAGGGCAAGGAGCCGAGCCCGCCGCCTTGCGCCACCGCGATCACGAGATCGGCGTCCATCACCCCGGCCATCGGCGCAAGGACGATCGGATGTTCGGTCTTGACGAGATCGAGAAACCGGCGATCGGGCCACATGGTCTGCTCCTTGTGCTTGCTTGTTCTTGGCGAGGACGTGCCTTCGGATGCGCGTCACGCATGCGGGCCCGACAATACCGCGGGAGGAACGCGCGTGACAGTCGAGAGTGCCGGCAATGCGGAACGCAGGCCACGTATTCCGCCACATGAGATCACGACTGCCGGCGCACTGCCCGGCAACATCTTCCGGTGCGACACTCAGACAAAATGCAACGCAAGATCGAAAAACAATTTGGTTCCGCGGCGCCCTCAGTTAGGATGCGGGCGCTGGCCAGCGCGAAACACAACAAACGTCAACATGTCGGAGGAAATGCGATGCGCAACGCGTTCGTGTTGTGCTGTTCGATTGCCATCATGGGTGCGATCGGGACGGCCAATGCCCAGGACAAGACCCCGGATTGGACGAAATCGAAATGGGGCCCACAGGACGAGATCGGCGCGGCCAACTACATCACGCCGGAGCTCGTTGTCAAAGCCGCCTCGCTGGTGAAGACCGGCAAGACCTACCCGCTCGGCATGATCGTCGATTCCAAGACGCCGGCCTATCCGCCGCGTTCGTTCAAGATCACCGTGGTGCAGCCGGGCCAGGCCGGAATTCCCGGCCTCGGCCCGAACAAGGCGACCTACAATGACGACATCGTCGAAGGCTGGGTTGGCGTCGGCAGCCAGATCGACGGGCTCGGCCATCTCGGCATCGAGCACGTCTATTACAACGGCAACAAGCTGCTCGACTTCGCCGATCCGACCGGCCTGAAGAAGCTCGGCATCGAGAAGGTGCCGCCATTGGTGGCGCGCGGCGTGCTGCTCGACATGGCCGCCTATTACAACACCGACGTGGTCAAGGAAGGCACGGCGTTCAACGTCAAGGAGATCGAGGAAGCTGCCAAGAAGCAGGGCGTCGAGATCCGCCAGGGCGACATCGTGATCTTCCACACCGGCTGGCTTGGTTTGATCGGCAAGGACGATAAGCGTTACGGCGCCGGCGAACCCGGTCTCGGCGTCGAAGGCGCCAAATACCTGACCTCGAAGGGTGTGGTCGCAGTCGGCGCCGACAACTGGGCGGTGGAGGCGATCCCGTTCGAGTCGTCGAACCTGTTCGAGGTGCACCAGATCCTGCTCGCCATGAACGGGACCTACATCCTGGAGAACATGGACACGGCGGAACTGGCCAAGGACAAGGGCTACGAGTTCCTGTTCGTGCTCGGCCAGCCACGCTGGCGCGGCGGCGTCCAGGGCATGATCAACCCGATCGCGATCCGTTAAGCTCCGCCGATCTCCTCGTGAGGGCATCCCGGGAGCGCCGCGTCCTCACGAGGAGTCGGGAATCGTCCTGCGAAAGCAAGCCTTGGACAAGGAGCCCGCCGCAGGCGCGCCTGAAGCTGGCCGACAGAGACCTGGGATCGGCGGGTCAGTCGATCAAGCCGCCCCTATCGGACGTTAATGGAGGTAGCCGAGCAACAAGGCGCTCGCCATGTCTCGCGCACGCGGGGCGAGCGCCGCATCCGACAATTCGCCCGCAGTCCAGAAGGACAACACGCCGCGGAAACTGAAGGCGAGTTGCTCTGGAAGGCAGCGCAGGGCTTGTTCTCGCCGGCCGGCCCTCAGTCCCTCTCCCTTCCCCAAGGCCAGTGCCCAGAAGGCAGTGGATCGGGACAGCGTCTGACCGGGCGAAGCCTGGGCGGCACCCAGCCATCCCATCACGGTCCGGTTCACGTCTGGATTCTCCAACATCACTGCCACCGCCGTATCAATAGCCAATAGCACGCGGGTATTCGCATCTCTCGATGGTGGCGCGGCGGCGTACCGCACCTCCATGGTGTCGATCCGACGTATGGAGAGAGCCTGCATGATCGCGGCCTTGTTGCCGAACTGATTGAACGGCGTCGCGAAGCTGACCCCCGCCTCAGCGGCAAGGTCCCGCATCGAGAAATCGGCCTTGCCCTGACGGAGAAGCCGCTCTGCGGCATCGAGGACGTGCCGACGAAGCGGCTCGCCTCTCATGCCACTGGATGAATGTTCGGTCTTGCCACGTGTCATGCAATATCTATATCATGATATAGATAACCTTGTCATGCGGAGTTGTACGATGGCGGCTGCCGATTCGAAGATCTTCCTCATCACTGGCGTCAGCTCGGGCTTGGGCCGAGCGTTCGCAAAGGGCGCGCTGGCCGCCGGCCATCGGGTGATCGGGACCGTGCGAAGGGTCGGGGATGCCGAGGCTTTTGCCGCGCTTGCAGCGGGCAAGGCTCATCCTCTCGTGATCGATGTTACGGATTTCGATGCAATCCCGGCTGCTGTGGCAGAGGCCGAGAAGCAGATTGGCGCGATCGACGTACTGGTGAACAATGCCGGCTACGGTCACGAGGGCACGCTGGAGGAGTCCTCGCTCGACGATCTGCAGCGGCAGTTCGCCGCCAACGTGTTCGGCCCTGTCGCGATGATGAAGGCCGTGTTGCCGGGGATGCGCGCGAGGCGGCGCGGCCATATCGTCAATGTGACCTCCATGGGCGGCTTCATCACCATGCCCGGGATCAGCTTCTATTGCGGCAGCAAGTTCGCGCTGGAGGGCATCTCGGAGTCGCTCGGCAAGGAAGTGGCCGCCTTCGGCATCCGCGTCATTGCGCTTGCGCCCGGTCAGTTTCGGACCGATTGGGCGGGACGGTCCATGGATCGCACGCCACGCAGCATTTCCGACTACGACGCCGTCATGGATCCGATTCGCGCCGCCCGATTGGCCAAGAGCGGAAACCAACCCGGCGATCCCGCGAAGGCCGCACAGGCATTGCTTGCCCTCGTGGAAGCCGAAAAACCGCCTGTACGGCTGTTCCTCGGTGAGGACGCGCTGGCCCTGGTCGAGCAGAAGATCGAGGGCATGAAAGCCGAAGTGAGTGCCTGGAACAAGCTCTCGCGCTCCACCAGCTTCGCTTGATGATCCGAAGCCGGCGCATCCGGGAAAGACTGCAACGCTCGACATCTGGGCCGGTCGACTCGCGTGCGCGAGCTTCATCGGGGCGGCGAAGCGATGCACGCCCTCACCTGCTGGCTCGCCACGCGCCTGCGTGTTAAGCGCATTGCCATGCCCGCGCCCATTCTCCCCCTTGTCGAAGCCGCCGGCCGCTGGCCCGAGCGCGGCGCGCTCGTCGGCCTCGATCTCGGCACCAAGACCATCGGCGTCGCCGTGTCCGATCCGGACCGGCGGCTCGCCACCGGCGTCGAGACGATCCAGCGCAAGGCCTTCAAGGCCGACGCCATCAGGCTGCTTGCCATTTGCGCCGAGCGCAAGGTGGTCGGCTTCGTGCTCGGCCTTCCCATCAACATGGATGGCAGCGAGGGGCCGCGGGCGCAATCGACCCGGGCGTTCGCGCGCAATCTCGCCGGCCTTACCGACCTGCCGATCGGCCTGTGGGACGAGCGGCTGTCGACGGCGGCGGTCGAGCGCGAGTTGATCGGCATGGATGTCAGCCGCGCCAAACGCGCCGAGGTGATCGATACGCATGCGGCGATCTTCATCCTGCAGGGTGCGCTCGACCGGCTGACGACGCTGCGCCGCTCGGGTCAGTAGTCGCATGGGCCCCGTCATCGCGGCGCTGGCGCCGGTGTTCCTGCTGATCGTGGTCGGCTTTGGCCTACGGCGCAGCCTGATGCGGCTCGATACCCAGTGGCACGGGCTGGAGCGGTTGACCTACTACGTGCTGTTCCCCGCCCTGCTGCTGCAGAGCCTCGTCAAGGCGGATCTCAGCAAGGTGCCGGTGGCCGGCATCGGCGGCGCGCTGTTCCTGGCGATGCTGGCGATGTCCGCGCTCTGCCTCGCCCTGCGGCCGCTGCTCGCGCGCGCCGGCGTCGACGGACCGGCCTTCACCTCGATCTTCCAGGGCGCGACGCGCTGGCAGACCTACGTCGCGCTCAGCGTATCGGGCAGCCTGTTCGGCCCCACCGGCCTTGCGGTGGCGTCGGTCGCGATGATCGCGATCATCCCGATGGTCAACGTGTTCAGCGTCGCGGTGCTCGCCCATTATGCCTCGCCGAACCGCCGCTCGCTCCGCGAGATCCTCGCCACCATCGTGCGCAATCCACTGATCTGGGCCTGCGTCCTCGGCCTCGCGCTCAACGTCGCGCGGGTGCCACTGCCTAAACTCTGGCATGATGCTGCCGACGCGCTCGGCCAGGCGTCGCTGCCGATCGGCCTCCTGGTGACCGGCGCCGGCCTGCACTTCGAAGGCTTGCGCCGCGCCGGCCCGGCCGCTGCGCTCGGCGTCGTGCTCAAGCTGGTCTTGATGCCCCTCCTCGCGATCGGGCTCGCCGGATGGTTCGGCGTCACCGGCCCGAGCCTCATCGTGGTCGCGATCTGCGCGGCGGTGCCGACCTCGCCGAGCGCCTATGTGCTGGCCAAGCAGATGGGCGGCGATGCGCCGCTGCTGGCGCAGATCATCTCACTGCAGACCGTGCTGGCGGCGCTGACCATGCCGCTCGCGATCGCCTGGGCCGGCTGAACACCGCGCTCAGGACTGGCCGCTGGCGAGCCACATGGTCTGCACGGTGGCGGCGAGGTTGTTGAGGCCATGCAGCACGACGGTCAGCCAGGTCGAATGGCTGACCGAGCGCAGATAGCCGAACCACAGGCCGAGCGCGAGCACCTCGAGGAAGAAGTACCAGTCGTACTGCAGATGCATCGCGGTCCAGACCAGCGACGACAGGACGATCGCGCCCGGCACCCGCAGAAACGAATCCGACCAGCCGCGATAGAGGAAGCCGCGCGCGAACAATTCCTCGGACAGAGGCGCCGCGACGCAGAAGGCGAGCACCATCAGCCAGACCGTGCCGTCGCCCTTGGCCGTCTTCAGGACGTCCAACATGAAGCCCGGAGAGACCTCGCGCCCCGTCGCTCGTGACATCAGGTCCCAGGCGACGACGATCACCACCATGCCCACGATGCCGATGCCGACATACTTCCACGACGTCCAGCGCAGGCCGAGATATTCGGCGAAGGGCGTGCGGGTGTGACGGACGGCGAAATAGACCGCCAGCAGCACGGCCGGCAGGCCCATGATCACCGACAGCGACAAGGTCAGCCCGCGGCTGGCGATGTGAACCAGCGCAGCGGCGTCGGTCGGCCCGTCCCGCATCAGCAGAAAGTAGCCGACCACCGCAGCCTGGCCGGCGAACAGCGCGATGAAGATCACGAAGCCCCACAGCGCGGTCCACCAGAAGCCGAGCGTGCGCGGCTGGTGTTTCGCAGGCGCGACCTGTTGCGGTGGATTGGCCGGATCGAGCGAGTCCGCGACGGCGACTTCAGGAGAATCGGTCAAGGCAGGGCGCGCTCCAGCAAGGCACGGATATCGGCGAGATCGAGATCGACCGCGCCATACATGCTCGGATGCACGGCGGCGAGCCGCGTCGCGGCGAACAGTTCGGCATGGCGAGGCATGACCACGTTGAGCGCGGCGCAGGCGGCGAGCAGCGCCAGCTTCTCCACCGCAAGCCGGGCAACGCGCTCGGAATCCGGCCGGCGGAAGCCGGTCTCGATGAAAGCGAGCGCCTCCGCCGCGCCGGGAAGCCCGCTGGTCTCTGCCTTCAGTTGCATCAGCACGTGCGCGGCCGCCTCCGCCTCGCGCGTCAGCGCCCGCAGCACGTCGAGGCACATCACGTTGCCCGAGCCCTCCCAGATCGCATTGACCGGCGACTCCCGGAAATGGCGCGCGAGAATGCCGTCCTCGACATAGCCGTTGCCGCCCTGGCACTCCATCGCCTCATACAAGAACGGCGGCGCGCTCTTGCACACCCAGTATTTGATCGCGGGCGTCAGCAGCCGCATGTAGGCGGCCTCCCGCGGGGACAGAGGCGCGCGATCGAACGCACGGCACAGCCGCATCACCAGCGCCACCGTCGCCTCGACATGGAGAGCCATGTCGGCGAGCACCGCCTGCATCAGTGGCTGGTCGGCGAGATGCTTCTGGAACACGCTGCGGTGGCGCGCGTGATGCAGCGCGTGCGCCAGTCCCGAGCGCATCAGGCCGGCTGACGAGATCGCGCAATCCTGCCGCGTCAGCTGCACCATCTGGATGATGGTGCTGATGCCCCTGCCCTCGTCGCCGACCCGCTCGGCATAGCTGCCCGCGAACTCCACCTCCGACGAGGCATTGGAGCGGTTACCGAGCTTGTCCTTCAAGCGTTGAAACTGGATCGCGTTGACCGAGCCATCCGGCTTGAAGCGCGGCATGAAGAAACATGTCAGGCCGGCATCGGCCTGCGCCAGCACCAGGAAGGCGTCGCACATCGGCGCCGACATGAACCATTTGTGCCCCGTGATGCGATAGCCATCGGTCGTGCGCTCAGCGCGCGTCATGTTGGCGCGCACGTCGGTCCCGCCCTGCTTCTCGGTCATGCCCATGCCGAGCGTCATGCCGCGCTTCTGCCACCACGGCGCAAACGCCGGATCGTAGTCATCAGTCGCGATGACCGGCATCGCTCTAGCCAGCAGATCGGGCTGGGCGGCCAGCGCCGCCACCGAGGCGCGCGTCATCGTGATCGGACACAAATGGCCGCTCTCGACCTGCGAGGCGATGTAGAACTTCGCGGCGCGCACCACTTCCGAGCAGCCGCCGACGGGCCGGCCTTCTGCCGTCCATGTCGAATTGTGCAGGCCGGCTGCGGCCGAGCGCGACATCATCGCATGGTAGGTCGGATGGAATTCGACGACGTCTCGCCGAAAGCCCTTGGCGTCGAAGCTGCGCAGCTTCGGCGTGTTCTCGTTGGCGAGCCGGCCCTGCTCGGCCATCTCGGCCGAGCCCCACAGCGCACCGAACGCAGACAGCTCCTGCTCGGCGCGAGCACCGCCATTGGTCTTCACCGCGTCGACCAGCGGCTGGTCTGCCGTGAACAGGTTGACGTCCTCGAATGGCGGCGACTGGTTGAAGACCTCATGGGTCGCGAAGGAAGACTGCGTCATGGCCGTGCCCTGCTACAGATCGATCATCGGCGCGGCCGAATGGGAAAAACATAAGTGGTCGCGCCAGCGCCCGGCAGCGAAAAGTGCCACCACTCCTTGGCATAGTTCACAAAACCTTGCCGCGCCATGGCCGAGAGCAGCTCATCGCGCCAGCGCCGCTGCTCGGGCGTCAATCCTTGCGCGGCGGTATGCGCCTTGGGATCTAGACAGTCGTAGCCGGTTCCCATGTCGACGCTGCCCTCGGGCGCGCGTAGCGCTGCGGGCGCGGTGCAGTCCGCGTAGTCCTTGGCCGGGTCGAACACCGCCGAATTATCCGCCGCGAGCTCGACCAGCGTGAGATCGAGCGCCGCACCCGTCGAATGGCTCGAACGCACGGCGATGTAGCCGAGACGGAACAGGTCCTGCTTGGCAATGCGCGGAGTGTAACGGCGACCGGCCGTGGTCTCGACGCCGTCCTGCGACCAGGCCAGCATCTCCGCCACGGCACGCACCGGCCGGTAGCAGTCGAGCATCTTCAGCGACAGGCCGCGCGGCCGCAGTTCGGCTTGGATGGCCTGCAGCCGCCGCGCCACGTCACGCGTCACGACGCATTCGGCCGCCTCGTAGCCCGGCAAAGGGCGGCCGACGAAATTGTTGCTGCCGGCATAACGGATGTCCTGAAGGATCGTCGGGTCGATGTCGCGGAGATAGACGAAATCGAACGGCAACGCGCTCGCACAGGCCGGCACGATCGCCGCCAGCAGGATCAGGGCATATCGGAGCGGACCTCGTCTGGCGATGGCTCGCCAGCCGCCGGTTTGGAGCGCCCTGAGAGGCTCGAAAGACGGAACGGGGGATAACTCGGAACCCCGGCTTTCGGCCTTGCCCCCTGCGGAAACCGCGCCTATAGCTCTGGCTTTAATGGCAACCTCTCCGAAATCGACTTTCGTCCTCGGGCACCGGCATTTGCTGGGAATCGAGGGCCTTTCCGCCCACGACATCACCGGTCTCCTCGATCTGTCCGAGGAATATGTCGAACTGAATCGTCAGGTCGACAAGAAGCGCACCGTGCTGCGCGGCCGGACCCAGGTCAACCTGTTCTTCGAGGCCTCGACGCGGACCCAGTCCTCGTTCGAGATCGCGGGCAAGCGGCTCGGCGCCGACGTCATGAACATGTCGGTGTCGTCCTCGTCCATGCGCAAGGGCGAGACCCTGATGGACACCGCGGTCACGCTGAACGCGATGCACCCGGACATCCTGGTGGTCCGCCACCATGCGTCCGGCGCGGTCGAGCTGCTCGCGCGCAAGGTTGACGGCTCCGTGATCAATGCCGGCGACGGCGCGCATGAGCATCCGACCCAGGCGCTGCTCGATGCGCTGACGATCCGCCGCAACAAGGGCCGCATCGAGGGGCTGGTGATCGCGATCTGCGGCGACGTGCTGCATTCGCGCGTCGCGCGCTCCAACATCCTGCTGCTGAATACGATGGGCGCCCGCGTCCGCATCGTCGCGCCCTCCACGCTGCTGCCGCCCGGCATCGAGCGGATGGGCGTCGAGGTCGCGCGCGACATGCGCGAGGGCCTCAACGGCGCCGACATCGTCATGATGCTGCGGCTGCAGCGCGAGCGCATGAACGGCTCGTTCGTGCCGTCGTCGTCGGAATATTTCCAGTATTTCGGGCTCGATCAGAAGAAGCTCGCTTACGCCAAGCCAGACGCGCTGGTCATGCATCCGGGACCGATGAACCGCGGCGTCGAGATCGAGTCCATCGTTGCCGATGGCGCGCAATCGCTGATCCGGGAACAGGTCGAAATGGGGGTTGCCGTGCGCATGGCCGTGCTCGAAGCACTGGCCCGCAACCTGCCCAACGCGTGATACAGAAGTCGGGACAAAACGCCATGCTGACCGACCGCCGCCCGATCTTGCTCGCCAATGCGCGCGTCATCGACCCCTCCCGCGACTTCGACGGCCCCGGCGACGTGCTGATCGCCGACGGCGTCATCCGCGACCTCAAGCGCGGCATCGGCGCGGCCGGCGTGCCCGAGGGCACCGATGTCGTCAACTGCGCCGGCAAGATCGTGGCCCCCGGCCTGATCGACATGTGCGCCTTCGTCGGCGAGCCCGGTCTGGGCCATCGCGAGACCTTCGCCAGCGCCAGCCAGGCGGCGGCGACCGGCGGCATCACCACCATCATCTGCCAGCCCGGCACCGAGCCGGTCATCGACAACTCGGCGACCGTCGACTTCGTGCTGCGCCGCGCGCGCGACACCGCCATCGTCAACATCCAGCCGATGGCGGCGCTGACCAAGGGCCTGCGCGGCGAGGAGATGACCGAGATCGGGCTGCTGCGCGCTGCCGGCGCGGTCGCCTTCTCCAATGGCCATACCAGCGTGATGAACGCGCAGGTGATGCGCCGCACGCTGACCTATGCGCGGGATTTCGACGCCCTGATCGTGCATCACACCGAGGATCCCAATCTCGTCGGCGAAGGCGTCATGAACGAAGGCGAGTTTGCCTCTCGGCTCGGCCTCTACGGCATTCCGCCCGCAGCGGAAGCCGTCGTGCTCGAACGCGACATGCGCCTGGTGGCGCTCAGCAAGGGACGCTATCACGCGGCAGCGCTGAGCTCGATCGACTCGCTCGACATCCTCAGGCGCGCCCGCGAGGCAGGCCTCACGGTGAGCGCGTCGGTCTCGATCAACCACGTCACCCTGAACGAGAACGACATCGGCCCCTACCGCACCTTCCTGAAACTGACGCCGCCGCTGCGCACCGAGGTCGACCGCCGCGCGCTGGTCGAGGCGCTGGCCTCGGGCCTGATCGACGTCATCATGTCGGACCACACGCCGCAGGACGTCGAGGTCAAGCGGCTGCCGTTCGCGGAGGCTGCGAGCGGCGCGGTCGGCCTTGAGACCATGCTGCCGGCGGCGCTGCGGCTCGTACACAATGGCGAGCTGAGCTGGACGACCCTGATCCGCGCGATGTCGACCCGGCCCGCCGAACTGCTCGGCCTGCCCGGCGGCACCTTGCGGGCGGGCGCGCCGGCCGACGTCATCGTGATCGATCCCGACGTGCCCTGGATCCTCGATCCGGCCGACCTCAAATCGCTGTGCAAGAACACGCCGTTCGACGAAGCCCGCTTCACCGGCCGCGTGGTCCGCACCATCGTCGGCGGCCGCACCGTGTTCGAACATGTCTGACGCAAGGCCAAGCTCGGAAGGAGCGGTATGATGGGTTCCGAAGCCTTCCTGCCCCTCGCTCTCATCATCGGCTATCTCCTGGGGTCCATCCCGTTCGGCCTGATCCTGACCAGGCTGGCCGGCACGCAGGATCTGCGCAGCATCGGCTCCGGCAATATCGGCGCCACCAACGTGCTGCGCACCGGACGCAAGGGGCTCGCGGCAGCAACCCTGCTCGGCGACGCGCTGAAGGGCACGGCCGCGGTCATCATCTCCGGCTATCTCGGCGGCCCGAATGCCGCGATGATCGCGGGCCTCGGCGCCTTCCTCGGCCACTTGTTCCCGGTGTGGCTGAAGTTCCGCGGCGGTAAGGGCGTGGCGGTCTACATCGGTATTCTGATTGGCCTGTTCTGGCCCGGCGCCATCTTCTTCTGCCTGGTGTGGCTCACCACCGCGTTCGCGCTCCGCTACTCATCGCTCGCGGCACTCGTCGCCAGCGTGCTGACGCCCATCGTGCTGTGGGCATTCGGCCACACCGCGCTGGCGGCCTTGTTCGTCCTGCTCACACTGTTGCTTATTTACATGCATCGCGAAAACATCAAGCGATTGCAGTCGGGCACCGAGAGCAAGATCGGGGCGAAGAAGTAGTCGCTCGCTCCGGACAAATACGGAGCAAATACGGAAAACCTGCGTTGCGCCCTGTTTTCACAGCGGCTGCACGGCAACACCGGCGATTGATCAGCTCATAAGTCAACGCGGGTCTCTGGCGTGAATCATGATTGCCTGTCATGATTCCTGCATGTGGTTACGCAAGACCAATTCCAGCGGTTCGTCGGCCACGCACGATGACCGTACTGATCAGGCTCCGGCGCAGCAGAAGGCGGCCCCGGCCCGATCGAACGCCAGCCTGCTGCTCTCGGCCGCCGAGATCTGGTCGACCGGCATCACGGCCGCTGCAGACCCGGCGCCCACGCCTGAGGCGATCGCGCCCGCTGCGCCGGTCATGCCGAACGTGGCACCATCCACCGAAGCATCCGAACCGCACCCTGCGCCGGAACGAGCCGATGTCGCGCCGGCCGTTGCCGAGATGATCATGGCGGCCACGAGCGCGTCCGTGATCAGCGAGACCAAGGCCGCGGAGACGCCCGAGCGAACGCTGGCGGAGACGATCGCAACGGTCACGCTGCCGCCACCACCCCGGACGTGGCCGCCGCGCAAGCTGTCGCTGGCTCTGCAGGGCGGCGGAACGTTCTCGGCCTTCACCTGGGGCGTGCTGGATCGCCTGCTCGAGGAGCCCGGTTGCGATTTCGACACCATCAGCGGCGCCAGCGCCGGCGCGGTCAACGCCGCGCTGCTCGCGAGCGGGCTCGCCAAGGGTGGCCGCGACGAAGCCCGCAACCGGCTCGCTTTGTTCTGGACCCGGCTGATGGAGGAGGCGTCGTTCCGATCGCTGTTGGTGATCGGCGCGTACTCGCCGGCGAGCAGCTCGGTGTCGTTCGGCGCGGGGCTGCGCGGCGGACGCGCCGACCCGCTCGATCTCGACCCGCTCCGCGACATCCTCCTCGAGACCATCGACTTCGACGCCGTGCAGGGCCCGGCCGCACCCCGCCTGCTGATCGCGGCGACCCGGGCCCGTGACGGCCTGCCGCAGATCTTCCGCAATGCCGGCATCACGCCGGATGCGCTGCTCGCCTCCACCTGTCCCGCGCAACTGCACGCCGCTGTCGACATCGAGGGCGAGGCGTATTGGGACGGCAGTTACCTCACCAATCCGCCGCTGATCCAGATCGCGCATGAGTCCAGCGCCGCCGACCTGCTGGTCGTTCAGGTCACGCCCGCGCGCGACGGCAATGTCCCGATGACCTCGGCCGCGATCGATCGCCGTCTCGACCAGATCGCCGGCAATGCGGTCCTGAACGCCGAGCTCGCGGCGCTCGAATGGGCACGCAGCGACGGCCTGCATCCGCCGCGCGTTCATCGGCTTGCCGCCGAGGACGAGATCGAGGCCCTGGCTCAGCGCGATGCGACCGATCTCGGCAGCAGCTTCATCGAGCTGCTGTACCAGCGCGGACGCGACGCCGCCGAGCGCTGGCTGCGCGAGGCTCCGGTCGGCACCACGCCGGCCATCCAGGGCGATCAGCCGGCGCTGTCGTCTCCGATATCCGCGTCCGAGGATGTGCGCGACGTCGCGCCGGCGTAGCGCGCCCTCTTCCCTGCGTCCTCGGGTTGCTCCATTCTAGTCCCCGGTAAAGGGGGCTTTGCGTGGATGCCATCAACACGACGATCGAGCTGAGCGACACCGAGCGGCGCGACCGGCTGCGCCTGATCCGGTCCGACAATGTCGGCCCGCGCACCTTCCGCTCGCTGCTCGACCATTTCGGCACCGCGCGCGTAGCGCTCGACCGGCTGCCCGATCTGGCACGCCGCGGCGGCGCGGCCGGAGCCGGCCGGATCTGCACGGTCGGCGAAGCCGAGGCCGAACTCGAAACCTGCAAACGGCAAGGCGTCGAACTGCGGGCGCCGAACGAGGACGGCTATCCGCCCCGCCTCGCCACCTGCGAGGATGCGCCTCCGCTGCTCGCAGTGCGCGGCGCCCGCGAGACGTTGATGCGCCCGATGATCGCCATCGTCGGCTCGCGCAACGCTTCCGCCGCCGGACTCAAATTCGCCAGCCAGATCGCCCATGAGCTCGGTCAGGCCGGCTTCGTCATCATCTCTGGCCTCGCCCGCGGCATCGATCAGGCCGCCCATCGCGCGAGCCTCGGCAGCGGCACGGTCGCGGTGCTCGCCGGCGGCCACGACCGGATCTATCCACCGGAGCACGTCGACCTGCTCGGCGGCATCGTCGGCGGCAGCGGTGCCGCGATCTCCGAAATGCCGCTCGGCCACGAGCCGCGCGCCCGCGACTTTCCCCGCCGCAACCGGCTGATCTCCGGCGCCTCGCTCGGCGTCGTCGTCGTCGAGGCCGCGCATCGCTCGGGCTCGCTGATCACGGCGCGCATGGCCGGCGAACAGGGCCGCGAGGTCTTCGCCGTCCCGGGCTCGCCGCTCGATCCCCGCTGCGCGGGCACCAACGATCTCATCAAGCAGGGCGCCGCGCTCGTCACCGAAGCCGCAGACATCATCCAGGCCGTCGGCCCGATCATGGAGCGGCCGCTGCCCTTTTCGCTGCGCGAGCCGGACGAGGAGTTGTTCGCCCCCGATCCCGAAAGCCACGACCGCGCGCAGATCACAGCCCTGCTCGGCCCGACGCCCGTCTCGATCGACGACCTGATCCGGATCAGCGGTCTGTCACCCGCCGTGCTGCGCATGGTGCTGCTCGAGCTGGAGCTGGCCGGCCGCCTGGAGCGCCACGGCGGCGGGATGGTGTCGCTCACCTAGCACTCAGTCGGCATCCTTGCGTGCGTCGAAGTGCGTGCGTGCCCGCTCGATCTGGTCCTGGTGCTGGATGGCCCAGTGCCCGAGCGCCTGCACGGGCTGCGACAGGCCGCGGCCGAGATCGGTCAATTCATAGTCGACCCGCGGCGGGATGGTCGGAAAAACCGTGCGCGTCACCAGCCCGTCGCGTTCGAGGCCGCGCAGCGTCAGGGTCAGCATGCGCTGGGAAATGCCGCCCACGAGGCGCTTGAGCTCGTTGAAGCGCTTCGGCCCGTCCTGCAGCATCATGATGACGAACACGCTCCATTTGTCGCCGACGCGCGCCAGGATCGAGGCGACGCCCCGGCAATCATTGTGCTCCGGCTCCGCCGGCAGGCCAGGATCAGGGCTGTTCGCAGGTGTCATGGCTGTGCCCGAGTTTCAAAAATGTGCGTTCTTGTGGGGTTACAGCACAGTCACTCATAGTGCGCCAGTTACAAACCAATACCAAGGTGACTGACCCGATGACCCAACTCCTTCATGTCGACTCCAGCGTGCTCGGCCCCCACTCCGTCAGCCGTCAGGTGTCCGCCGCAATCGTCGCGCGGCTCCGCCAGCTGACGCCGGACCTCGAGGTCACCTATCGGGATGTCGCCGCAGAACCGCTGTTGCATCTGTCTGGCGCGCATGTCGCGACCATGCGCGGAGGAGCGGCAGCGGATCCAGCCATCGAGGCGGACATCACATCCGGTCAGGCGGTCCTTGAGGAGTTTCTCCGCGCCGATACCGTCGTGATCGGGGCTCCGATGTACAATTTCTCCATCCCGAGCCAGCTCAAGGCATGGATCGACCGCATCGCGGTCGCGGGCAAGACCTTCAAATATGGCCCGAACGGCCCGGAAGGGCTCGCCGGCGACAAGCGCGTGATCATCGCAATCTCGCGCGGCGGCCGTTATGGCGCGGATACGCCGATGGCCGCCTTCGAACATCTGGAGACCTATTTGCGCGGGGTCTTCAGCTTCATCGGCGTCAAGGATCTCACATTCATCGCGGCCGATGGTGTCCAGATCGGGCCGGAGCAGCGCGAGCAGGCGCTCGCGACGGCGCTTCAGACGGCCGGCGATCTCGCTGCCTGATCGAGACGGTGGCTGCCGCCGGCAGCCACCGTCTCTCACCGTGACGAGGCCTCGCCACATGCTGCTCTCTGGCGCCTACCCCCGATAGATCGGCGCACCGGCCGGCGAGCTCGTGGCGCCGCCATCGACGAACAGCTCCTGCCCCTGGATGTGCGCGGCATCGTCCGACGCCAGGAACAGCACGGTGCTGGCGATATTCTCCGGCTCGCCGATATGGCCGAGCGGCGTGGTCGCCGCGATCCTTGCCTCGAACGTCTTCTCAGCCTCGGGCGTCGCGACCGCGGCGCCCCAGATCGGCGTCCGGATCGCGCCCGGCGCAACCACGTTGACGCGGATGCCGCGCGGCGACAGCTCCGACGCCAGCACCCGCGCCATCGCGCGCACCCCAGCCTTGCTCGCGGCGTAGGCCGAATAGCCGGGATTGCCCAGCACCGAGATCACGGAGCCATTGAGGATGATCGAGGCGCCGTCCTTGAGATGAGGCAGCGCCGCCTGAACGGTGAAGAACACGCCCGTCAGATTGGTGCGGATCACCTGCTCGAACACCTCGGGCCTGGTTGCTCCGGCCGGGGTCGCGCCGGGGATGCCGGCATTGGCGAACAGGATGTCGAGCTTGCCGAAGCGCTCTGCGGCGCGGGCAGCCGCGGCCTCGGTCGCGGCGATGTCGGTGGCATCGGCCACCAGCGCCAGCGCGTTCGGCCCGAGCTCGCGCGCCGCAGCCTCCAGCCGCCCGGCATCGCGCCCAGTGATCGCGATCCTGGCGCCTTCCGCGACGAAGCGCCGGGCGGTCGCAAGCCCGATGCCGCTACTGCCGCCGGTAATCAGTGCCGTCTTGTTTGCAAGCCTCACGCCCGCCTCCATATGGTTGCATAATTAAACCGATAGACGACATAGGCCAGTCGGTTTTATAATGCAACCACACAAGGGCGTGACCTGACGCGGGTGCGCCGGGGTATCAGCCGCGCCCCGCGGGCGACAGGACAAGGATGACGTGATGGTCAAGCGCACGAGCCTGGAAGGCGACGCCTGCCCGATCGCGCGGTCGCTGGATGCGATCGGCGACTGGTGGTCGCTGCTCATCATCCGCGATGCCTTTCTCGGCGTGCGCCGCTTCAGCGCATTTCAGCGCAGCCTCGGCATGGCGAAGAACATCCTTACGGTGCGACTGCGGGCGCTGGTCGATCGTGGCATCCTGACCACCGAGCCGGCCGCGGATGGCAGCTCCTATCGCGACTACGTGCTGACGCCGAAAGGCCGCGGCCTGTTTCCGATCCTGGTCGCACTGCGACAGTGGAGCGAGGAATTCGACGAGCACCCGGACGAGATCGCCACCGCGCTCGTCGACCGCGCGAACCGCAGGCCGGTTCGCAAGCTGCTGCTGACTGCGGAGGACGGCCGGACGCTGGCGCCGGAGGAAACCGCTCTCGCCCCGCGCTGAGCGCGGCCGGCCGTCAGCAGAGCCTGTGGCGGCTGCGCAGCCTGAGATGCTCCTCGGCCTCCAGGTTCGCCATGCGCAGCAGGTAGTCGAGCATGTCGAGGTGATGACGCTGCGCCAGATGCGACAGGCTGGCCGTCACCTCGGCGATCAGCGCTGCCGCGGCGTCGGGATCCTCCACCGTCACCTCGACGTCCGGGTCGCTTTTGTCCACTGCCTTGGCCAACAACCGTCACCCAGCATAAGGAATTTGACGAAAAACAACCTCAAAAGAGCACGATTCTCATCGTGCTCCGTACAACCTGATAGGTACTTCGCCGGTCGAACGCAATCGCCTTTCAACATCCCTCGATTTGACAGGAACCCCCTCACCACCCATGTTCGGGTCAACGCAGCCGGCGCGAATCCCGCGAAGCCAGCTTCAATCCTTCCACTAAGCCATTGGAAATACATGAATATCGTCATCGTGGAGTCGCCTGCCAAGGCCAAGACGATCAATAAGTATCTGGGCTCCTCCTACGAGGTTCTGGCCTCTTTCGGTCATGTCCGCGACCTTCCGGCCAAGAACGGTTCCGTCGATCCGGACGAGAATTTCCGCATGATCTGGGAGATCGATCCCAAGGCGGCCGGCCGACTCAACGATATCGCCAAATCGCTGAAGGGCGCTGACCGGCTGATTCTCGCCACCGACCCTGATCGCGAGGGCGAAGCGATTTCCTGGCATGTGCTGGAGGTGTTGAAGGAGAAGCGTGCGCTCAAGGATCAGAAGATCGAGCGCGTCGTCTTCAACGCCATCACCAAGCAGGCCGTCTCGGAGGCGATGAAGCATCCGCGCCAAATCGACGGCGCGCTGGTCGACGCCTACATGGCGCGCCGCGCACTCGATTACCTCGTGGGCTTCACTCTCTCTCCCGTGCTGTGGCGCAAGCTGCCGGGCGCCCGCTCGGCCGGGCGCGTGCAGTCGGTCGCGCTGCGCCTCGTCTGCGATCGCGAGCTCGAGATCGAGAAGTTCGTCCCGCGCGAATATTGGTCGCTGATCGCGACCTTGGCGACGCCGCGCGGTGACACCTTCGAGGCGCGCCTCGTCGGCGCCGACGGCAAGAAGATCCAGCGGCTCGACATCGGCACCGGCGCCGAAGCCGAGGATTTCAAGAACGCGCTCAACGCGGCGAGCTACACGATCGCGACCGTCGACGCCAAGCCGGCGCGGCGCAACCCGCAGGCCCCCTTCACCACCTCGACGCTGCAGCAGGAGGCGAGCCGCAAGCTCGGCTTCGCGCCGGCGCACACGATGCGCATCGCGCAGCGTCTCTATGAGGGCATCGACATCGGCGGCGAGACCACCGGTCTCATCACCTATATGCGAACCGACGGCGTGCAGATCGACGGCTCGGCGATCACCCAGGCCCGCAAGGTGATCGGCGAGATCTACGGCAACAAATATGTGCCGGAGAGCCCGCGCCAGTACCAGGCCAAGGCCAAGAACGCCCAGGAAGCGCATGAAGCGATCCGCCCGACCGACCTGTCGCGCAAGCCGGCCGATCTACGCAAGCGGCTCGATGACGACCAGGCCAAGCTCTATGAGCTGATCTGGACCCGTACGATCGCGAGCCAGATGGAATCCGCCGAGCTGGAGCGCACCACCGTCGACATCATCGCCAAGGCGGGCGCCCGCACCCTGGAGCTGCGCGCGACTGGCCAGGTCATCAAGTTCGACGGCTTCCTCGCCCTCTATCAGGAAGGCCGCGACGACGAGGAGGACGAGGACGGCCGCCGCCTGCCGCAGATGAGCCCAGGCGAGCCGCTGAAGCGGCAGAATCTCGCGGTCACCCAGCATTTCACCGAGCCGCCGCCGCGCTTCTCCGAGGCCTCGCTGGTCAAGCGCATGGAGGAGCTCGGCATCGGCCGACCCTCGACCTATGCCTCGATCCTGCAGGTGCTGAAGGACCGCGGCTATGTGAAGCTCGAGAAGAAGCGGCTGCACGGCGAGGACAAGGGCCGCGTCGTCGTCGCGTTCCTGGAGAACTTCTTCCGCCGCTACGTCGAGTATGATTTCACGGCGGATCTCGAGGAGCAGCTCGACCGCATCTCCAACAACGAGATCGCCTGGCAGCAGGTCCTGAAGGATTTCTGGACCGGCTTCATCGGCGCCGTCGACGACATCAAGGACCTGCGCGTGGCGCAGGTGCTCGACGCGCTCGACGAGATGCTCGGGCCCCACATCTATCCGCCGCGCGACGATGGTGGCGATGTCCGGCAGTGCCCGACCTGCGGCACCGGACGGCTCAACCTCAAGGCCGGCAAGTTCGGCGCCTTCGTCGGCTGCTCGAACTATCCGGAATGCCGCTACACCCGCCCGCTCGCCGCCGACAGCGAGGCGACGGCCGATCGCGTGCTCGGCCAGGATCCGGACACCGGCCTCGACGTCGTCGTCAAGGCCGGCCGCTTCGGGCCCTACATCCAGCTCGGCGAGCAGAAGGATTACGCCGAAGGCGAGAAGCCGAAGCGCGCGGGCATCCCGAAGGGAACATCGCCCGCCAGCCTCGAGCTCGACTATGCGCTGAAGCTGCTGTCGCTGCCGCGCGAGGTGGGCATCCATCCGGAGACGGGTCTGCCGATCATCGCCAATCTCGGCCGCTTCGGGCCGTTCGTGAAGCACGACAAGACCTATGCGAGCTTGGAGGCGGGCGACGAGGTGTTCGACATCGGCCTCAACCGCGCCGTCACCCTGATCGCCGAGAAGATCGCCAAGGGACCGAGCAAGCGCTTCGGCGCCGATCCCGGCAAGGCGCTCGGCGACCATCCGTCGCTCGGCCCCGTCGCCGTCAAGGCCGGCCGCTACGGCGCCTATGTCACCGCAGGCGGCGTCAACGCCACCATTCCCGGCGACAAGGAGAAGGACACGATCACGCTGGCGGAGGCGATTGCGTTGCTCGACGAGCGCGCCGCCAAGGGCGGCGGCAAGAAGGCCAAGGGCAAGGCTGCGAAGCCGGCCAAGGCTGCCAGCAAGGCCAAGCCGAAGACCGGCGGTGACGACGACACGCCGAAGCCGGCGAAAAAGGCCGTGGCGAAGAAGGCGGCCGCCAAACCGAAATCAGACTCCACCAGCAAGGCGCGTGCGCCGGTCGCCAAGGCCGCCAAGACCTCGGCCAAGCCTGCGACCAAGGCGACGCCCAAGAAAAGCGCCGGCAAGGCCCGCGGATGAGAAAATGACCCAAAAGCGCGACATCGGCTTCCCTTCGCGGGAGGCCATCGTCGCCTTCATCCGCGCCAATCCGGGCAAGGTTGGCACCAAGGACATCGCCCGCGCATTCGGCCTGAAGAACGCCGATCGCGTCGCGCTCAAGCAGTTGCTGCGCGAGCTCGTCGCCGACGGCACGGTGAAGAAGAGCGGCCGCAAGAAGGTCGTCGAGACCGCGACCCTGCCGGCCACGCTGGTCGCCGACATCACCGGGCGCGACAGCGACGGCGAATTGATCGCCAAGCCGGCCGAATGGGACGAGGCCGAACAGTCCGAGCCGCCGCGCATCCGCATCCACACGCCGCGTCATGCCGGGCCGGGCTCGGCCGCCGGCGTCGGTGACCGCGCGCTGCTGCGGGTCGAGCCGATCAAGGACGCCGAAGGCGTGGCCTATCGCGGCCGCGTACTCAAGGTGCTCGATCAGGCGCGGCCGCGCGTGCTCGGCATTTTCCGCAGCAATCCCGGCGGCGGCGGCCGCCTCATTCCGGTCGACAAGAAGCAGGCTGGCCGCGAGCTCTCCATCGCCCCCGCCGACACCAAGGACGCCAAGGACGGCGATCTCATCAGCGTCGACCTGCTGCGTGGCCGCGGCTATGGCCTGCCCGCAGGACGCGTGAAGGAGCGCTACGGCTCGGTCGCCACCGAGAAGGCGATCAGCCTGATCGCGATCCATGCCCACGAGATCCCGATGGACTTCTCCGCGGCAGCCGTCGCGGAAGCCGAAGCCGCGCAGCCCGCGACCTTGAAGGGCCGGGAGGACTGGCGCGAGCTGCCGCTGGTCACGATCGATCCGCCCGATGCCAAGGACCACGACGACGCCGTTCATGCCGCGCCCGACCCCGATCCGAACAATGTCGGCGGCTTCATTGTCCACGTCGCCATCGCCGACGTCGCCTATTACGTCCGTCCTGGATCGGCGCTCGACCGCGACGCGCTGATCCGCGGCAACTCGGTCTACTTCCCCGATCGCGTCGTGCCGATGCTGCCCGAGCGCATCTCCAACAATCTCTGCTCGCTGGTGCCGGGCGAGGCGCGCGGCGCGCTCGCCGTACGCATGGTGCTCGGCGCCGACGGCCGCAAGCGCTCGCACTCGTTCCACCGCGTGCTAATGCGCTCGGCCGCGAAGCTTTCCTATGCGCAGGCGCAGGCCGCGATCGACGGCAAGCCGGACGACATCACCGGCCCCCTGCTCGAGCCGATCCTGAAGCCGCTCTATGCGGCCTATGAGGTCGCCAAGCGCGGCCGCGACGCGCGCGATCCGCTCGACCTCGACATTCCCGAGCGCAAGATCCTGCTCAAGGCCGACGGCACCGTCGATCGCGTCGTCGTGCCGGAGCGCCTCGACGCCCACAGGCTGATCGAGGAGTTCATGATCTCGGCCAACGTCGCCGCGGCCGAACTGCTGGAGAAGAAGGCGCTGCCCCTGATCTACCGCGTGCATGACGAGCCGACGGTGGAGAAGATCCATGCGCTGCAGGAGTTCCTGAAGACGCTCGACGTGCCCTTCGCCAAGAGCGGCGCGCTCAGGCCGTCGCTGTTCAACCGCGTGCTGACCTTGGTCGCGGGCCAGGACTACGAGCATCTCGTCAACGAGGTCGTGCTGCGCTCGCAGGCGCAGGCGGAATATTCGACGGACAATTACGGACATTTCGGCCTGAACCTGCGCCGCTATGCGCATTTCACCTCGCCGATCCGCCGCTATGCCGACCTCGTCGTGCACCGCGGCCTGCTGCGCGCGCTGGGCCTCGGCGACGGCGCCCTGCCCGACAGCGAGACGCCGGATCATCTCGCCGAGGTCGCGGCGCAGATCTCGGTCACCGAGCGGCGCGCGATGAAGGCCGAGCGCGAGACCGCCGACCGGCTGATCGCCCATCACTTGGCCGACCGCATCGGCGCTACCTTCCAGGGCCGCATCTCCGGCGTCACCCGCGCGGGCCTGTTCATCAAGCTCGACGAGACCGGCGCCGACGGCCTGGTTCCGATCAGGACCCTCGGCACGGAATATTTCGACTATGACGAGACGCGGCACGCGTTGATCGGCCAGCGCAGCGGTGCCATGCACCGGCTGGGTGACGTCGTCGACGTGCGTCTGGTAGAAGCTCAGCCGGTGGCCGGCGCGCTGCGCTTCGAGCTCCTGACCCAGGCGGATGTCCTCGTTTCGCGGCATGGCCGCCGCGACCGGTCGAAGAGCAAGACGACCGTCAAGGCGAAGAGCAAGGCGACCAAGCGGGCCAAATCCGAGGCTCGTCCGAAGCACGAAGAAAAAAGCCGCAAGAAAAGCCAAAAGGCAGGGGCAAAACGCAAGCCCGGCACATCGAAGAAAGGCAGATCATGGACGCCATGAGTTCAACGCCCCACGCAATGCCGCAAACCTGGACACGTGACACCGGCCTGGCCGAGAAGCGCGACGTCTGGACGGCGATGAAGCGCGGCCTGCGCTGCCGCTGCCCGCGCTGCGGTGAGGGCAAGCTGTTCCGCGCCTTCCTGAAAGTCGCCGACAACTGCGACCGCTGCGGCCAGGATTTTTCCGGCCATCGCGCCGACGATCTTCCCGCCTATCTCGTGATCGTCATCGTCGGCCACATCATCGTGCCGCTGGTGCTCTCGATCGAGACCAACTACGCGCCGCCGGTGGCGCTGCAACTCGCGATCTATCTGCCGGTGACCTTGGTCGCCGCGCTCGCCTTGATTCAGCCGGTCAAGGGCGCCGTCGTCGGGCTGCAATGGGCGTTCCGCATGCACGGCTTCGACGACAATCCGGTGGAGGGCATTCCGCCGGTGTGAGCATTCGACCGATCGACGAGCAAGAAAAAGGCGGGGAGGACATGAGCGAGACGGCACAGGCGACCGGCGCGCCGGCGGGCAAGCCCGCCGAGAAGGAAGCGGACCACCATCCCTACACCAAGCCAAGGGATGCGGCGACGCTGATCCTGGTCGATCGCAGCAGCACTGTGCCGAAGGTGCTGGTCGGCAAACGCCACGACAAGGTCGTGTTCATGCCGGGCAAGTTCGTCTTCCCCGGCGGCCGCGTCGACAAGACGGATCACCGCATCCCGGTCGCAGCGCCCATGCCGGCCGAGCTCGAAGCCAATCTGTTCAAGGGCAAGCCGCAGACGACGGCGTCGCGCGCGAAGTCGCTGGCCGTCGCCGCGATCCGCGAGGCCTGCGAGGAAACCGGTCTCTGCCTGGGACGCAGGGTCGACGGCCCCGCACCGAAGCTTGAAGGTCCTTGGGCGCCATTCGCGCAGGCCGGCCTCCTGCCCGATCCCTCCGGCCTGTTCCTGATCGCCCGCGCCATCACCCCGCCCGGCCGCATCAAACGCTTCGACACCCGCTTCTTCACCGCCGATGCCTCCACCATCACCCACCGCGTCGAGGGCGTGATCCACGCCGATGCCGAGCTGGTCGAGCTGGTCTGGGTCGAGCTCGGCTCCAAGCCGCTCGCCGACCTGCATCCGATGACCAGGAACGTTCTCCACGAGCTCGACCGCCGCCTCGCCACCGGCCCACTCCGCCACGACGCGCCGGTGCCGTTCTTCCATTTCCATGGCGGCAAGATGCAGAAGGACGTGCTGGGCGGTTGAGGCAATCCTCAGTATAGCGCCGCTACGATGCTCAGTCGCGAATGATCGCGGTCACCTCGATCTCGACGCGCGCCGTCGCAGGCGTGAGACCTGCGACCTTCACGAGCGTGCTCGCAGGCCGAATCGTCCCGAACGCTTCGCTATGCGCAAGGGCCACCGCATCGGTATCCGCCATGTCGGTCAAGTACACGACCGTACGCACCACGTGACGGAGCTCCGCTCCCGCCTTCTGCAGCGCTTCGGCGATAAGGCCGATTGCGCTTTGCGCCTGTGCGTAGACGTCGCGATCCAAATCAGGACCGCGCGCAGTCGTTCCGGAGACGAAGATTTGCTCGCCAACGCGGACCGCGCGCGCATAGCCATAGACGTCCTCGAACGGATAGCCTGAGGAGATGTTCAGCCGGTCTGACACGCCGATGGCTCCCTTGTGAATGAGTCCGAAAGGCACTGTTGCCGTTCGTCCCTGCCAGAGGGGCAGGATACTCGGTGGATGCTGGTCGCGGCGAGTGGGCGGCCCCCCCCCACAACAAAGTGTCGTCCCAGCGAACGCCGGGACCCATACCGCGGAATCTTTCGATCGGCCCGGATGGTCGAGACTGTGCCTCACATTCCCTTCACGGAGTATGGATCCCGGCGTTCGCCGGGATGACACCGTTGTTTGGATCGCTTGCTCGGCACGTCATTGGAATGAGCGTGCTACGTCCGCCACCAAAAACGAAATCGTGTTCTGCCGCCGATTGCTGACACGCATGGGCCGAGTTCCTATCTGCCCAAGACAGCAACCATCCGCGGACGACCCTTCATGGCCCCACGTCAACTCAAGCTCGGCGCTTTCATGCGCCCGGTCTCCATCCACACCGGCGCGTGGCGCTATCCCGGCGCCTGGCCGGACGCCAATTTCAACTTCGCGCATCTGAAGCAGCTGATCCGCAAGCTCGAGGCCGGCAAGTTCGACGCCTTCTTCATGGCCGATCACCTGGCCGTGCTGAACATGCCGATCAATGCGCTGAAGCGCAGCCACACCGTGACCTCGTTCGAGCCGTTCACGCTGCTCTCGGCGCTGTCGGCGGTCACCGAGCACATCGGGCTGATCGCGACGGGATCCACCACCTTCGACGAGCCCTATCACGTCGCCCGCCGCTTCGCCTCGCTCGATCACATCTCCGGCGGCCGCGCCGGATGGAATATCGTCACGACGTCGAATCCGGACGCCGCGCTGAATTTCGGCCTCGACGATCACATGGAGCACGCCGAGCGCTACAAGCGCGCCCGCGAGTTCTACGACGTCGTCACCGGTCTGTGGGACTCGTTCGCCGACGATGCCTTCGTGCGCGACGTCGAGCAGGGTCTGTTCTTCGATCCCGACAAGATGCATGTGCTCGATCACAAGGGCAAATATCTGAAAGTCCGCGGCCCGCTGAACATCGCCCGTCCCGTGCAGGGCTGGCCCGTCATCGTGCAGGCGGGCGCCTCGGAGGATGGCAAGCAGCTCGCGGCCGAGACGGCGGAGGCCGTGTTCACCGGCGGCGGTAGCCTCGCCGACGGACAAAAGCTCTATGCCGACATCAAGGGCCGCATGGAAAAGGTCGGCCGGGATCCGGAGCATCTGAAGATCCTGCCCGGCGCCTTCGTCGTGGTCGGCGACAGCGTCGACGAGGCCAGGGAGAAGCGCGCTCTGCTCGACAGCAAGGTGCATTACGACAGCGCCATCGCCTCGCTCTCGGTCATCCTCGGCACCGACGCCTCCGGCTTCGATCCCGACGGCCCGCTGCCTGATATCCCCGAGACCAACGCCTCCAAGAGCGGCCGCCAGCGCCTGGTCGATGTCGCCGCGCGCGACAAGCTCACGGTGCGGCAACTGGCGCTGCGGGTCGGCGGCTATGGCGGTCTGTCCTTCGTCGGCACCGCGAGGACGATCGCCGACCAGATGCAGGAGTGGCTGGAAAGCCGTGGGTCGGACGGTTTCAACATCATGTTCCCGTTCCTGCCGGCCGGGCTCGACGACTTCGTCGACAAGGTGATTCCCGAGCTGCAGCGCCGCGGGATCTTCCGGACGGCGTATGAGGGGCCGACCTTGCGGGACAATCTCGGCCTGCCCAGACCGAAAAACCGCTTCTTCGCGGCCTAGGGCCCCCAGAATCTGGCCCTCAAACCTTGACTTTGGGGGCTGGCTGGGTAGGTTGCCGGCCAACGGCGCCCCCTCTTTGGCCGGTGCCCACCCCAGATCCCGATTCCAGAGGTTCAAGACATGGCCAAAGCGGTCACCATCAAGGTCAAGCTCGTGTCGACCGCCGACACCGGCTTCTATTACGTTGCCAAGAAGAACTCGCGCACCATGACCGACAAGATGGTCAAGAAGAAGTATGACCCGGTTGCGCGCAAGCACGTCGAATTCCGCGAAGCCAAGATCAAGTAAGATCGCGGTCTGCTGCGACTTCAACGGGGCCGTTTCGGCCCCGTTTTTTATTGCGCGCGCTGCAGCCACTGGATGCGGCCGGAGCCGTCCCGCATCGGATCGGTCCACTCGCCGCGGTCGAATCTCCGTTCCCGACTTAAGGAGCCATCAACCAAACCTGTGCGATTTTGGGGTAGCGACGCACCCGCGAGTCTCGCAGCGTCTCCCTCCTTATCTTACCGGCAGACCAGCGATGACCGATCTTCAGACTTTGCAATCCCGTCTCGATTTTATCGGCATCGACAATGCGACCAGAGAGGCGCTGCGGGAGCTGCGGCCGCTGATCGGCAAGGTGCTGCCTGGGCTGCTGGAGCAGTTCTACGCCCATGTCGGCAAGTACCCGCATCTCGCCAAGATGTTTTCCACCCCGGCCGCCATGCGGCACGCCAAGCAGGCCCAGCACGATCATTGGATGTCGCTGGCGACCGCGAAGTTCGACGATGCCTATGTGAAGTCGGTGACCCGGATCGGGATGGCCCACAACCGGATGGGGCTGGAGCCGCGCTGGTACATCGCCGGCTATTCGCTGATCGTCACCGGGCTGCAGAAGGCGATCGAGACGGAGATCGCGGACGGCTGGTTCGGGGGCCAGTCGGCGCGCGAGAAGAAGGCCGCACTGCAGGCTGCGATCACCAAGGCGGCGATGATCGACATGGATCTCGCCATCTCGGTCTATCTCGATGCGGCCAAGACGGAGCAGCACGTCGCGATGCAGCGCATGGCCGATGAGTTCGAAGCCACCGTCGGCCAGATCATCAACAAGGTTCATGCCGACGCGCGCACGCTCGAGGTCTCGGCCAACACGCTGACCAAGACCGCCGAGCAGACCCAGCAGCTGTCGTCCAGCGCCGCTTCCGCCTCGGGCCAGGTCTCGACCAACGTGCAATCGGTCGCCTCGGCCGCGGAGGAAATGACCTCCTCGGTCCATGAGATCGGCCGCCAGGTCAGGGAATCGACCACCATCGCCAAGGAGGCCGTGCGCCAGATCGAGCAGACGGACGTCGGCATCAGCGAGCTGTCGCGCACCGCCGAGCGTATCGGCGACGTGCTCAAGCTGATCACCTCGATCGCCGCCCAGACCAACCTGCTGGCGCTGAACGCCACCATCGAGGCGGCGCGCGCCGGCGACGCCGGCCGCGGCTTCGCGGTGGTTGCCTCCGAGGTCAAGGCGCTGGCGTCGCAGACCGCCAAGGCCACCGAGGAGATCGGTCAGCAGATCGAAGGCATCCAGAACGCGACGCAGTCCTCGGTCGCCTCGATCAAGCAGATCGGCGGCACCATCCAGCAGATCTCGGAGATCGCCGCCGGCATCGCCGCCGCCGTCGAGCAGCAGGGCGCGGCGACGGGGCAGATCTCGCGCAACGTCCAGGAGGTCGCCGGCGGCACCGCGCGCGTCGCCGGCAACATCGACGACGTCAGCAAGGGGGCCAGCGCCACCGGCACCGCCTCGTCCCAGGTGCTGTCCTCCGCGCACTCGCTGTCGCGGGAGAGCGATCACCTCAAGGACGAGCTGGACAAGTTCCTGCGCAAGGTGCGCGCGGCGTAGCCGTGTTCCGCTGAACCGTCGAGCGCATCAGCGCGAGCGTCATAGCCACTCTTCCGCGCCGTAAGAATGGCGGATCACGCTGGGCTGATCCGCCGGACGCACCAGGCGTGCTACATCCCGTGGCTCTGGAACACCGCCGCGCAGCGCTTGCTCAGCTTGGCCCGATTCTGCGTCAGACAATTCTGGACCCCGAAGTCGTCGCCGAGCTGAGTGCGGCAGAAGCGCTTGGCGTCGGGTGCGCACGCCTTCTGCTCCTGCGGCGTGCCCATATGGGCCAGCGCGAATGACGGCAGAACGGACAGCGACACGGCAACCGCAAACATCAGCTTCTTCATCGGGGCTCCTCCTTGGGGCCCAGACAAACGCCTGCGGCGGCGGGCGGTTCCGACGACGTTCGATGGAGAACGGCCGCGCATCGCCCTGCGCTGGTCCGCTCCTCAGACCGCAACCGGACACGCGCGCGACAGCGCGGCGCGGGCGAGCAGCCGCGTCGAGTCCAACGTCGGCAAGGACGAGTTGGTGTCATCGATGATGAGCGGAATTTCGGTGCAGCCGAGCACGACCGCGTCGCAGCCCCGCGCCTTCAGCCGCACGATGATCGCCTGAAACGCGGCGATGGATGACGGCTCGAAGCGGCCGCAGACGAGCTCATCCATGATGATGCGGTTCGCCGTGATACGGTCGGCCTCGTCCGGGCGCTCGAAGGCGAGGCCGTT
The DNA here is from genome assembly GCF_032489375.1 of Bradyrhizobium sp. SZCCHNR1098. NCBI lineage: Bacteria > Pseudomonadati > Pseudomonadota > Alphaproteobacteria > Hyphomicrobiales > Nitrobacteraceae > Bradyrhizobium > Bradyrhizobium sp. SZCCHNR1098. The sequence continues at coordinate 84,076 of NZ_JAUEXY010000014.1, read as the reverse complement.
CGCGGCCAGGCTGTCGGGATAGACATTGCTGTCGACGAGCCATTTCGTGCCGGTGATGCCGACACGCCGATAGCCTCTCCTCGCCGCCTCCTTGGCGACCTCATCGGCGATGTGCAGCCACGGCAGCGGCGAGCGCGGCAGCACGAGCGGCAACGCCTGGTGGATGGTGTTGTCCGGGCAGATCAGGAAATCCGCGCCGGCCGCCGCGAGCTTGCGGGCCGAGGCCAGCATCAGCTCGGCCACGCCTGCGAGATCGCCGCGATCGAGACATGTCACGTAGTCGGCGAGCGACGGCGTGTGCATCGACACCTCGGGATGCGCATGCGGCCCGAGGACGTCGGCCCCCTCCTTGCAGATCGTGCGATAGCAAAGCGCGGCGCCCTCGGCGGAGCAGGCGACGATCCCGATATGTTGCGTCATCTGACATGGCCTCCTCTCGCGATTCTCCGCGGATGATGGTCGAGAGACGCGCGATCTCTCCTCCCTCATTGCGAACGCAGCAATCCAGGCTCGTCCCGCAGACGGACTCTGGATTGCGTCGCTGCGCGCGCAAGGACGTTGTGGCAACGGCTCGCTGAGCAGGCAAGCCCGCGCTTTGGAACAAGCCATGGCATCGCGAGGGCGGATCACGCAGATCCGCCCTGCCGACGACCACCGTAACGTCGAGCGCCGGCGCGCGCGCAGCTACATCACGCCGCGGGACATCATCAGATGCGCCGTGCTCCGCTCGAACCGTTCGAGAGCACGGTGCGCGGCGATGTGGTCGATGTCGCCTCGGGTCAGGCCGATATCAATCAGTTGCGCCTCGCTCAGGTCACGCAGATCGACTCTCATCCGCCTGAGCCGGCGGCCCTCCTGAAACACCAGCCAATAGCGCGCCAGCCGGCCGAGCAATCCCGGCGCTGCTGCGCCCGGCGGCCCGGCGGCGTCCTTTTCCGACACCGCATCACGCAGCACCGTGATGGACGCGGACGGTCGCGGCGCGGCTTGCACGCCACGCACAGCGTTCGTCGCTGCGGCCATGGGACGATCGAGACCGGGAGCGGCGCCATCGCGCGCGATCTCGGCAGTGAGGTTGGTCTGGGGCGGCATCGGATGCTCCTGCTGTTGTGCCGGCAGGGAGCGTGGCCAAACAAAAGGCCCCGTCCGATGCCGGCGGGGCCTGGTGGAATGATCGTGTCGTCGAAAACCTAGCGCACGACTCCTCCCACGGCCCGGCTGCAGCGGGTCGTATGTTTGCGGTTGGAGCGGCGCACGACATTGATCATGGTTTGTAGCTACCACGATGATTGCGCCAGATCAAGGCATGTAGTTCCTGCGCTCGCAGATGAGCACCTATGCGAGGCTTGTGTTCTGCCGAACTCCGCGCACACGACGTCTCCGGCAGAAAGTGTCCAGAAGGAAGCGCGATCTCACCTCCGTCATTGCGACGCGCAGCGAAGCAATCCAGAGTCGTGTGCGGGACCCTGGATTGCTTCGCTGACGCTCGCAATGACGTCGCGGCGACCATCTCGCGCTGTTGGTCGACCGTCCCTGCATCGCCACGGCCTGCGACCGACTACATTCCCCTCCGCGAGACGCCGCCCAGATATCGCGGGTCGTCCCTCAGGCTCTCGAGCATCCGCAGCGCGGCGATGTGCTCGATCTCGGCACGCGTGACGCCGATATCCGTGAGTTCGCGTTCGCTCAGCTCATACAGGCTGTCCCGCACAGTCTTGCGGCGCTGCCGTTCTTGAAGGGCGCGCCAGCACCAGCCGATCAGGCGGATGACCGGCCAAGTCGGCGTGGCCGGCGGACCGGCCGCGTCCTTTTCCGACAACACCTCTCGCAAGGCCGCGATCGACGCTTCGGACTGCGTCGATGGCTGCACGCTGCTGATCGCGCCGGTGACCGATGCGATCGAGAGATCGACGTTGAGCCCTGACACGTGCCCGGCGTCGATCGTCGCGTTGGTCTGATGGGGTGGCATCCTGTGCTCCTGCTGCTATGCCGGCAGGGAGCGTGGCCAAACAAAAGGCCCCGTCCGATGCCGGCGGGGCCTGGTGAGAACATCGCGTCGTCGATCTCCTAGCGCGCGACTCCTTCCATGGCCCGGCCGAAGCCGGTCATGTGATCGAAGTTGACGATGCGGATCGATGTGCTCATGGGACCTGGATACCACCAATATCGGATAAAATCAAGAGCTGTTCCGTATGATGACACATCTCTGAGGCGAGTATTTCGAACCGATGAGTTTGCGACGTGTCGTAGGGCGGATTAGCGCAGCGTAATCCGCCATTACACGGGCGGACAAGCGGCGGATTACGCTGCGCTAATCCGCCCTACGCAGTTTATCCGCCCAGCCGACGTTCGGGGCATCCCCTTGCAACCCACCCCGCAGCATCGCCCCAACCGATGACGACGTCGTGGTGATTACAGCAGAGGAGGTAACTGGCGTCCTTGTCGGAGACGTAAAATTCCATTGGCGGGCACTCCTCCAGGACACGTAGCAGATCCGCCCCGTTACGGAATGTCCAACACGCGCTCGCCCCCGCCACAATCATCACACATTCGCGCCTGCCGACATACGTCGGGATCAGTTGCCATCCGTCCGTCCTGTGCAGGCCCTGGGGCGCCTCGGAATTGTCCCAGGGCACGTGACCAAGAACATTCACACCGAGACGATCGCGTAGCAGCATCGCCATCGCACGCCGCTGCTCATCATCGAGCAAAGCAGCGACGACCTGTGTTTCGTTGATTGCCCGGGAGATATGGTCAAGCATCGTGATGCTGTTCCAACTGGCCCGATATCGCCTCGCAGGTGTTCCAGCGGATCACGCCGCGCAGATCCACCCTACGGCACTGCCCGAGTGGCTATGAAACGATCCTCGATGAAGCCAGCCAACCAGGCGGCAACACCTCCCAACAGTCCCATCACAAAGGGGTTGGCTTCGACGCCGAAGACGTGAAGGATCGGGAGTCCGCACACCATCAACCCACCAGTCAGAGCGCCAATACGAAGCGGCCTCATCTGTTTCCCCTGAGATCGCGGATGACCTTGGTAACGCATGTTAGCACGAGATAACTGAAGCTCGTAAGCCTATCAACGCCAGCGTGAAAATCATTGGTCATCCTGGAGCTTCGCGCGATCGGAAGTCGATCCTGTCCTCGGCAGTCTCCGGGACTGTCCTGCTCCGAAATACGAACTTCTCAAATAATCTCAACGTGATCGCCGTGGCCGCTCTCCGACCCGCATTTCTCACTTTCTTTTTTTCAGAATACATGCTACACGTCGCCCATCCCACCTCGCCACGAGGGGCGCATCGCGATCGTCACGAGCGTGAGGTGGGCTGCGGTGGGCGTGTCGGGTTGCAGCGTGGCTTGTCCGCGCCGACGAACGATCCGGTTTGCACGGTCAAGCCGTGTGGTCCTGGCCTCCCGATGCTGAGGCCAAGCGGGCGCTGCGACGAAGCGCGCTCGCGACGGGGGCAAGAACGCCGGTCCCCGGGGAGAGCACGGAGTAGGCCGTAAAGCCATCGCGCAGGGAGGGCCGGATGTCCGGCTCGTACCTGTGGTTCTGCCGCGTGCTTTTTGTTGCACGCGGACCATGGGTGCGACCAGCACCCGGCCTTCCCTGCGCCCTCTGTTCTTGAAGAGGGTTTTGACTGGCAAAGCTCGGGCGCGGGATGCGCGGCGAGGACGACATGTCATGTACGGAAGCCTGCCGGCCTACCCCGCCGTTACTTTGGCGCAGCGACGTCGAACGCACGCCCGATGACCTGCGCGCTTGGCCGTCCTTCGAGACGCACGCCTGCGGCGCGCTCCTCAGGACGAGGTCCGTGGTCTTGGTGCGATCTTGGAGAGGTCTTGGATACGTCTTGGATAGGTCTTGGCGAAGCTCTCAACCCTCATGCTGAGGAGCGCCGCTTGCGGCGCGTCTCGAAGCACGAGGCCCGGAGCGGCTCGATGGCAGATGGAGGCCGTTGGACAGATGCGCCGCAGCTTCAGCCGAGGACAGAAAGATCGGAGCCACCCTGCCCCTCAGCGGCCGCGGCCGGCGGCTTGCGGCAGGAACGGCGCCGGCTGATGCACCGGGGCGATCGCCACCGCGCGGTTGCGGCCCTCGTTCTTGGCGCGGTAGAGCGCGGTGTCGGCGCGCTTCATGACGTCGGCGATCGGCTCGCCCTTCTGCTCCAGGGTCGACAGCCCGATCGAGGTCGTGACCTCGATGCGCTTCTCGCCCTTGTGCACCGAGAACGGCTCGTTGGCGACCGAGCGCCGCAGCCGCTCGGCGACCATGCCGGCGACGTGCAAATCGGTCTCGGGCATCACGATCACGAACTCCTCGCCGCCATAGCGGCAGGCGAGATCGATGCCGCGGATCGACTTGCGCACGCGCATGGCGAACTCGCGCAGCACGTCGTCGCCGGCATCATGGCCGTAATTGTCGTTGATCGACTTGAAGTAGTCGATATCGAGCATCATCAGCGCCAGCGGTTTGCCGCGGCTCGCCGCCTGGTCGGCCAAGGTCGCCAGATGCGTCTCCATGTAGCGGCGATTATGCAGGCCGGTCAGCGCGTCGGTGATCGCCATCTCGATCGAGTTCTGCACGTTGTCGCGCAGGTGGTCGGTGTAACGGCGCTTGCGGATCTGGGTGCGCGCCCGCGCCATCAGCTCGTTCTTGTCGACCGGGCGCAAGAGATAGTCATTGACCCCGATTTCCAAGCCGCGCAGCAACCGCGAATTGTTCTCCGCCTCGGCGATGGCGAGGATCGGCACGTGCCGGGTGCGCTCCAGCGAGCGCAGCTGGCTGCACAGCCGCAGGCCGTCGTAGTCGTTCAGGTCGAGCGAGACGATGACGAGGTCGTAATTGCCTTCGGCGGCGTTGAACACGGCCTCGGCGGGATTGGTCTCGACATCGACGGCATGCTCGGTCGCCAGCATCGGCCCGAGCCGCTCGTAGGACGACGGCCGGTCGTCGACCAGCAGCACCTTGCCGCCCCTGCCGCCGTCGGCGACAGCGTTGCGCTCGGGCGCCTGCACGCCGATCTCGAGCGAGGTCAGCGCGCGCATGCGCAGCTCGTCGGTCATCATCTTCAGCCGGGTCAGCGAGCGCACGCGCGCGATCAGCACGACGTCGGAGACGGGCTTGGTCAGGAAGTCGTCGGCGCCGGCCTCCAGGCCGCGCACGCGGTCGGACGGGCTGTCGAGCGCCGTCACCATGACCACCGGAATGAAATGCGTGGCCGGATTCGACTTCAGCCGACGGCAGACCTCGAAGCCGTCCATGTCCGGCATCATGACGTCGAGCAGGATGATGTCGCATTCGGCGCGCTGGCAGATCTGCAGCGCCTCGGCGCCGTTCGCGGCGGTCAGCACGTCGAAATACTCGGCCGACAGCCGCGCCTCCAACAGCTTGACGTTGGCCGGGACGTCGTCGACCACAAGGATACGCGCGGACACTGCAGAAACTCCTTAGCCGATAAAGCGGCGTACCGTTTCAATGAATTTTCCGACCGAGATCGGCTTGGAAAGATAGGCTTCGCAGCCACCCTCGCGGATGCGCTCCTCGTCGCCCTTCATGGCAAAGGCCGTCACTGCCACCACCGGGATGGCACGCAAATCCGGATCGTCCTTGATCCATTTCGTCACTTCCAGGCCCGAGACCTGCGGCAGCTGGATGTCCATCAGGATCAGATCGGGGCGGGTCCGGCGCACGATGTCGAGCGCCTCCACGCCGCTGGACGTCCCGGACGTCTGGTACCCGTGGGCTTCCAACAGATCGCGGAAGAGCTTCATGTTGAGCTCGTTGTCCTCCACGATCAGGACGGTCTTGCCCATCCGCCCCTCCGAATCACTGACACCGGCATGCCCTCTGGCGGACGCCTGTCCACCGCTACTCATCTAATTCAAACTAGCCCCAGATTCGTTCTAACCCGTTAAGTCGGTATTCGATCTTTCCCCGAGATGGTTTCCACTTGCTTGAACCCATTCCGAAGACTCGGGCATGATGGACGCAAAGTAGAGCCGACAAGTTAACGGAAAGGCAAATCCGCCGTTGAAAAAGCCCGTTCGAAATCCGCGCGAAGTCGCTGAAATCGTTGCAGTTCAGGCCCTCGGCTTCCTGGCCGGCGAACCGGAGCGGCTGGGCCGGTTCCTGGCCGAGACCGGGATTGGGCCGGAGACGCTGCGATCCTCGGCCGCCGACCCCAATTTCCTGGTCAGCGTGCTCGATTTCGTGCTGCGCGACGACGAGACGGTAAAGGCTTTTGCCGCCAGCTCCAAGTTACATCCGACCAATATCATGGCGGCGCGGCAGGTATTGGGCGACCGGCAGTGGGAGCGCGACGTGCCGTGACCGCTTCCGCGCCAGAAGGAGCGTCGCGCGCGGTCAGCGGGCCGACCTGCTTCTGCCGCGACTGCCTGACGGATCTGGATGACAGCGCGCGCCGCTGCACGGCCTGCGGCTCGCCGCGCCTCGTCCGCCATCGCGCCCTGCCCGCGCTGACGCTGGCCCATATCGATTGCGACGCGTTCTATGCGACCGTCGAGAAACGCGACAATCCCGAGGTCGCCGACCGGCCCGTCATCGTCGGCGGCGGCAAGCGCGGAGTGGTGTCGGCGGCCTGCTACATCGCCCGCACCTATGGCGTGCGCTCGGCGATGCCGATGTTCAAGGCGCTGGAGCTGTGTCCCTCGGCGGTCGTCATTCCTCCGGACATGGCGAAATACGTCCGGGTCGGCCGCGAGGTCCGCCAGGCGATGCAGGCGCTGACGCCGCTGGTCGAACCGCTCTCGATCGACGAGGCGTTCCTCGACCTCTCCGGAACCGAGCGCGTCCACGGCATGGTCCCCGCAAAGGTGCTGGCGCGCTTCGCCCGTGAGGTCGAGCAGACCATCGGCATCACCGTCTCGGTCGGCCTGTCCTGCAACAAGTTCCTCGCCAAGATCGCCTCCGACGTCGACAAGCCCCGCGGCTTCGCCGCACTCGACCAGGAGGAAGCGCGCAACATGCTGGCCGACAAGCCGGTCGGCTTCATCTTCGGCGTCGGTCCCGCCACGCAGCAACGGCTGGCGAACCAGGGCTTCCGCACCATCGCCGACCTGCAGCGTGCCGACGAGATCGAGCTGATGAAGCAGTTCGGCGGCGACGGCCGCAGGCTGTGGCGGCTGGCGCGCGGCATCGACGACCGCAAGGTGGTGGCCGACCGCGGCGCCAAGACGATTTCCAGCGAGACCACCTTCGACACCGACATCCGCGACTACGCAACCCTGGAAAAGATGCTGTGGCGGCTGTCGGAGAAGGTCTCGTCGCGGCTGAAGGCGAGCCAGCTGGCCGGCTCGACCGTCACCTTGAAGCTGAAGACCGCGGACTTCCGCCAGCGCACCCGCTCGCAATCGATCGCGGCGCCGACGCAGCTCGCCGGCAAGATCTTCGCAATCTGCAAGGAGATGCTGGCGCGCGAGACCGACGGCACGGCGTTCCGGCTGATGGGCGCCGGCGTCAGCGCGCTGCGCCCGGGCTCGGAGGCCTCCGACACCGACATGCTCGATCGCCGTTCGGCCTCGGCCGAGCGCGCGATCGATGCGCTACGCAAGAAGTTCGGCCAGGCCGCGGTGATCCGCGGCATCGCCTATGACGGCCCGGAGCAGACGGAATGACGCCCCGATCAATTGCCGCAGGGTTTGCCGTCCTTCGCGTCCTTGACGTCGAACTTGCCGAGCGCGCCGGCGATGACGAAATCATTGTAGTCGAGCACGAGCGCGCGCGAGACGCCGTTCTCGTACAGCTCGAACGACATCGCGTAGACCGGCGTCTGCTCGCCCTCGGCCCGCTTGGCGTCGCGGTCATAATAGCTGACCGTCACCGGCCAGCGCGTCATCTTCTTCATCTCGTCGTTGTCGGTCGAGGCATCGGGCTTGGCGGCCGCCTTGTCGGCCGACACGGCTGCTCCGATCACGGTCAGCGTGTTGTAGACCTTCTCGCCATTGTCCGAGCCGTCGTAGACCGTCAGCTCAAGCAGCGACTTGCCCTCGCGCGCGGCGGCGATGATGCGATGGATCTGCTCGGTCGGAAACACGGTCGAGCCGTCGAGCGTGAAGGTCTTCGCCTCCGGCTGCTTGAGCTTGACGGTGATGTGATCGCCGGTGCGCTCGGCGATGCCGTCGACCGGGCTGGAGGCCTGATCGTTCATGCGCGAGTCGATCTTGAAGCGATAGCTCTTGCCGGCGCCGTCCTCCCAGGCAGTCGAGCGCAGGTCGCTCAGGGTCACCTTGCCCTCGCCGAGATCGAGCTCCGACACTTGGCGGAATTCCGAGGTGTAGCCGTTGCAGGCATTGCCGGAGAAATTGTAGAGGATGCGGCCGCGCGCGCTATTGACGGGGCTCGACCCGCGCGACTTGACCAGGCTCAGGTCATAGAGCGCCTGATGCGGCAGGAACGGCACGGCCGCCCCGGCCGGCGCCGGACCGAATGTGATCGCCGCCACGGCGAGCGCTCCCATCGACAGTCGAAACGAATGAGCCATGAGTTTTCCTCGGAGGACGTATCGCTAAACCGTCACATTAAAGACCGCTGCATTGCGTCGCAACTGCGGCTGGCTCACGGAAACGTGCGGTCAAAGCGGCGGATTGGCGTCGGCGCTGGCTGCTTGCATGTCACTAGCAACTGCGCCAAACAGGACCGCGGTCCGGCACGGGATCGGCTTTCAGACGACAGAACGGGGATTTCAGATGGCGGGTACGGTTGAACAGAATCTGACGGCACAGGGCATCACGTTGCCGGCACCAAAGGCGCCGGTGGCCAACTACGTCCCGTTCGTGCGCACCGGCAACCTGCTGTTCGTGTCGGGCCAGGTCTGCCTCGGCGCCGACGGCAAGATGATCGCTTCCGGCAAGCTCGGCGGCGGCGTGTCGCTCGAGGACGGCTATGCGGCCGCGAAGGGCTGCGGCGTCAACCTGCTGGCGCAGGTCAAGGCGGCGATCGGCGACCTCGACAAGGTCGTGCGCGTCGTCCGTCTCGGCGGCTTCGTCAATTCGGCGCCGGACTTCCTCGACGGGCCGAAGGTCCTCAACGGCGCCTCCGACCTGATGGTCGCCGCTTTCGGCGACAAGGGCCGCCACGCCCGCACCACCGTCGGCGTCTCGGCCCTGCCGTCCGATGCGGCGGTGGAAGTCGAAGGCGTGTTCGAGGTTGAGTGAGAGAGAGCGCATGATCCGGAAAAGTGCGAAACGGTTTTCCGACGAGATCATGCGCCAGCAAAATGGACGGGGCGAATGCGCGCACCTGACTGGCTGACGGCCCGCCCCGTCGCCCATCGCGGCCTGCATGATGCTGTCAGCGGCATCATCGAGAACATGCCGGCCGCCGCGCGCGGCGCCGTGGCCGGCAACTTCGCCATCGAATGCGACATCCAGCTGTCGGCCGATGGCGAGGCCATGGTGCATCACGACTATGATCTCGGACGCCTCACCGAGGGCACCGGCCCGCTGATCGAAAAGACCGCAGCTGAGCTGAAAGCGATCAAGTTCAAGCAGACCGACGAGCGGATGATGACGCTCGGCGACCTCTGCAACCTGATCGCCGAGCGCGTGCCGCTGGTCGTCGAGGTCAAGAGCACGTTCCAGGGCGATCGCCGGCTGGTCCGGCGCATGGCCGAGGTGCTGGCGTCCTATTCCGGGCCGGTGGTCGGCATGTCGTTCGATCCGGACCAGGTGCTGGCGCTGCGCGAAACCATGCCGGAGCTGACGCGCGGCATCGTCGCCCAGCGCAGCTACGAGGACGGCTACTGGGCCAAGCTGACCCAGGCGCAACGCGACAGCATGCTGCATCTCAGGCATGGCTTCAGCAGCCAGCCGCATTTCGTCGCCTATTGGGTCGAGCAGCTGCCTGCGCCTGCCCCCTGGATCGCGCGCAACGTGTTCGGCTGCCCGCTGCTGACCTGGACCGTCCGCACCCCCGAGCAGCGCGCCGCCGCAGCCCGCTATGCGGATCAGATGATCTTCGAAGGGTTTACGCCGGAGACGTGACGCCGGCCTTGAACTCGCTGCTGCGATGCACGATCTTGAGGGACCGGCCATTCGAGCGTCGCCGCCGCCGGGACGCCGCTCGTTAGGTTCTCTTAAGGACTCGACTTTCAAGGACTCGACTTTCAAGGACTCGATGGCATCACCTGAGATCACGCTCGAAGCCGTCCCCGGGGTCAGCGAAATCCCGGCTGCAGCATGGGACGCCTGTGCCAATCCGGACGGTCGCGTGAGTCCCGGCTCATCTCCCGCCTGCGGCGGCGGCTACAATCCGTTCATCTCACACGCGTTTTTCTCGGCGCTCGAAGCCTCCGGCTCGGCCACCCTGCGCACCGGCTGGGCGCCGCGCCATCTGGTGGCGAAGATGGGTGACGAGGTCCTCGGCGTCGTGCCCTGCTACCTCAAGTCCCACTCGCAGGGCGAATATGTCTTCGACCGCGGCTGGGCCGATGCCTATGAGCGCGCCGGCGGGCGCTATTATCCGAAGCTCCAGGTCTCCGTCCCATTCACGCCTGCCAGTGGGCCGCGGCTGCTGATCCGCGCCGACCAGGACCGGGAGTTGATAGGCAACGCCCTCGCCCAGGGCCTGAAGGCGTTGTGCGGGATCAGCGAGGCGTCGTCGGTGCACGTCACCTTCGCCCGTGAATCCGAATGGCAGCTGCTCGCAGCGCAGGGTTTCCTGCAACGCACCGATCAGCAGTTCCACTGGCACAACCAGGGTTTTTCCAGCTTCGACGATTTCCTGGCGACGATGAATTCGCGCCACCGCAAGGCGATCAAGCGCGAGCGCCGCGACGCGCTCGGCGCCGGCATCAGCATCCACTGGCTGACCGGCAAGGACATCACCGAGGATGCCTGGGACGCCTTCTTCGATTTCTACATGGAGACCGGTTCACGCAAATGGGGCCGGCCGTATCTGACCCGCAAGTTCTTCGCGCTGATCGGCGAGAGCATGGCCGAAGACGTGCTGCTGGTCATGGCCAAGCGCGACGGACGCTGGATCGCCGGCGCCATCAACTTCATCGGCTCGGACACGCTGTTCGGCCGCAACTGGGGCGCCATCGAGCATCACCCGTTCCTGCATTTCGAGGTCTGCTACTACCAGGCGATCGATTTCGCGATCCAGCACAAGCTGGGGGTGGTCGAGGCCGGCGCCCAGGGCGAGCACAAGATCGCGCGCGGCTACCTGCCGCAGACCACCTACTCCGCGCACTACATCGCCGACCGCGGCCTGCGCCGGGCCATCGACGACTATCTCAAGCGCGAGCGCGCCTATGTCGAGGAGGCCGGCCGCGAGCTCGCCGAATCCGGACCGTTCCGGAAAGGGATGGACGAGCCGTCTTGACCGGCGACACGTGCCGGTGAGAGTAAGGCGCACCAAGAGGAACCGCTTAAGGGACTGCCCATGACCGCCTACGATCCCAACAATCCGTTCGCGAAGATCCTGCGCGGCGAATTCCCCTGCACCAAGGTCTATGAGAACGACCACGTGCTGGCGTTCCTCGACATCATGCCGCGCGTGCCCGGCCACACCCTGGTGATCCCGAAGGCCGCTGCACGCAACATCCTCGACATCACCGAGGAGGACTATCTCCACGTCGGCCGTGCCGTGCGCACCATCGCCCGCGCCGCCAAGACCGCGTTCGCCGCCGACGGCATCACCGTGCAGCAGTTCAACGAGCATGCCGGCGGGCAGATGGTGTTCCACCTCCACGTCCACATCATGCCGCGCCACAACGGCGATTCCCTGCTGCCGCCCGCGAGCCGTAAGGAAGATCCGAAGGTGCTGGAGGAGAATGCCGCGAAGCTGATCGCCGTGCTCAAGGGCTGATCACGCCTCGTCGAGCCCGATGTCCAGCGCGGCCGACGAATGCGTGATCCAGCCGACCGAGATCAGGTCGACGCCGGCCGCAGCGATCGCGGGTGCGGTCTCCACGGTGATCCGGCCCGAGGCTTCCGCGATGGCCTTGCCGCTGATCATGCCGACGGCGGCTTCGAGCTCCGCCGGCGTCATGTTGTCGAGCAGCACCGCATCGACGCCCAGCGTCAGCGCCTGCTCGAGCTGCGCCAGAGTGTCGACCTCGACCTCGATCTTGACGAGATGGCCGGCATGGGCCTTAGCGCGCGTGATGGCAGCCTTGATGCCGCCGGCGATGGCGATGTGGTTGTCCTTGATCAGGACAGCGTCATCGAGCCCGAAGCGGTGATTGCCGCCGCCACCCGCGCGCACCGCATATTTCTCCAGCGTGCGCAGGCCCGGCGTGGTCTTCCGGGTGCAGACGATCTGCGCCTTGGTCCCTTTCACCGCGGCGACCAGGGACGCCGTCGCGCTGGCGACCCCGCTCAAACGGCAGAGGAAGTTGAGCGCGACGCGCTCGCCGGTCAGCAGCGCCCGTGCCGGGCCGCTGATGGTCGCGATCGCGTCTCCCGGCGTCACGACGCTGCCGTCCGGTCGCACGATCTCCATGCGCACGTCCGGCGAGACGGTCTGGAAGGCGCAGCGCGCCACATCGAGACCTGCGATCACCCCGTGCTGGCGCGCCCTCAGCTTCAGCGAGGCGCGCTGCTCGGCGGGGACGATGGCATCGGTGGTGATGTCGCCGGCGCGGCCGAGATCCTCGAGCAGAGCCATGCGCACCAGCGGCTCGTAGAGCAAGGGCGAGAGAGGATTGAGAGTCATGGCGCTGCGCTCCTGAACGGCGTCTGCTCCGCCTCGACAATGTCGCGTGCAACGGCGACCGCCTCGGACAGAGTGAAGCTGGACGGCTGCGCGACGCGCAGCGTGTCCGGACGATCGCTGCGGAAATGCGCGCCGCGGCTCTCCTCCCGCGCATGGGCCGCGACCGCGAGCATCAGGCCGACCAGCGCCGGGTCAGCCATGGGCCCGGCCTGCTCTGCCAGCGGAAGCAGGCTGCTGACGGCATCCGCGATCGTGCGACGCTCGCGCATCACGCCGAGCGCATGCGACAGCAGCGGCCGCACGGCGGACGGATCGGACGCCGGCGGAATTGCCGCCACCTCGCACGGCTTGCCGGCACGCTGCGGCGCGCCGGCCACGCTTTCGGCCACCCATTGCGCGCAGACGATCGCCTCCATCAGCGAGTTGCTGGCGAGCCGGTTGGCGCCGTGCAGGCCGGTGCGGCTGGCTTCGCCACAGGCCCACAAGCCCTCGACCGTGCTGCGTCCCATCGCGTCAACAGCGATGCCGCCCATATGATAGTGCACGGCCGGCCGCACGGGGATCGGATCGCGCGCGGGATCGATGCCCGCCATGCGGCAGAAGGCGCTGATCACGGGATAGCGCGCGATGAAATCCTTGCCCGGCTTGTCGCGGGCATCGAGGAACACGCGAAGGCCTTGCGCACGGCGGCGCCATACCGCCCGCGCCACCACGTCGCGCGGCGCCAGCTCAGCGCCGGGCTCGTCGGCCATGAAGCGCGTGCCAGTGTCGTCGATCAGGACGGCGCCATCGCCGCGGATCGCCTCGGTGAGCAGCGGCAGCGGCCGCGACGGCCCGTCGAACGCCGTCGGGTGAAACTGCACGAATTCGAGGTCGGACAGCACCGCACCAGCCCGCGCCGCGAGCGCGAGGCCCTGGCCGAAACAGCCGGCCGGATTGGTGCTGTCGAGGAACAGGCCGCCGATGCCGCCGGTTGCGATCACGACGCGTGTCGTGCCGAGGATCAGAGCCTCACCGCCGCGCGCCGCAGCCACGCCCTGGATCGCGTTGTCATTGACAATCAGCCGGCGCGCCTCGACGCCTTCGAGCAAGGTCACCGAAGCACAACGCCGCACAGCCACGATCAGTGCGCGCATGATCTCGCGTCCCGTGCCGTCGCCGGTCGCATGCACGATCCGGTTGCGGCTGTGTGCGGCCTCCAGGCCCAGACGCCAACGTCCATCCGCACCTCGGTCGAACGCAACGCCAAGCTGCGCGAGGCGCTCGACCGCGGCCGGAGCTGCTTCGATGATGCGGCGCGCAGCGGCCTCGTCGCACAATCCCGCTCCGGCGGCGAGCGTGTCCTTCAGATGCAGCCCCGGATCATCGTCATCGCCAACCGCCGCGGCCAGTCCACCCTGCGCCCACATGCTCGACGCCTCCGCGCCGAGCGGCGACTTCGACAACAGCACGACGGGCTCGGGTGCAAGCGCAAGCGCCGTCATCAGACCTGCGGTACCGCCGCCGATGATCACGGGACGGCCGATCAACGCCGAAACATCGATGCTCATGACGCCAGCATCCTTTCCACCGAGCGCCGCGCGCGCTCGGCCATCGCGGGATCGATCGTGACCTCGTGCGTATTGGTCTCGAGCGCATGGCGGATGTTCTTCAGGGTGATCCGCTTCATGTGCGGGCACAGATTGCAGGGGCGGATGAACTCGATGTCGGGATGGAGCACGGCGACATTGTCGCTCATCGAGCATTCCGTCAGCAGCACCACCCGGGCCGGCCTTCTTGCTCCGACGAAGTCCGACATCGCCGCGGTCGAGCCGGCGAAGTCGGCCTCCGCCACGACCTCCGGCGGACACTCCGGATGCGCAAGCACGGTGACACCGGGATGGTTGTCGCGCAGCGCGCGGACGTCGTCGGCGCTGAAGCGCTCATGCACCTCGCAATGCCCCTTCCAGGCCGTGATCCTGACCTTTGTCTGTGCGGCGACGTTCCGCGCGAGATATTCATCCGGCAGCATGATGACGTGATCGACGCCGAGCGACTCGACCACCGCGCGTGCGTTGCCGGACGTGCAGCAGACGTCGGACTCGGCCTTCACCGCCACCGACGTGTTGACATAGGCGACCACGGGCACGCCGGGGTGGCGCGCGCGCATCAGCCGCACGTCGTCGGCGGTGATCGATTCCGCCAATGAGCAGCCCGCCTTTACGTCGGGGATCAACACCGTCTTGTCAGGATTGAGCAGCTTGGCGGTCTCGGCCATGAAGTGGACGCCGGCGAGCACGATCACCTCGGCATCGACCTTGGTCGCTTCGCGCGCCAGCAGCAGGCTGTCGCCGACGATGTCGGCGACGCCGTGATAGATCTCGGGCGTCTGATAGTTGTGCGCCAGCACCACGGCATTGCGCTGGCGCTTCAGCGCCAGAATGGCTGCGACGTCGTCCTCGAAGACGGCCCATTCCGGCGGCGGGATCACCCGCCTCAGACGCTCAGCAAGCGGTGCATTCGGCGCGACGGCAGGCAGGACAAGCTCGGCCATTTATACTCTCCGTGAGCATAAGATGACTTATACTTATCCTGAGCATAAGCCTTGTCAAGAGCGGGAGATCAAGACCGCGAGAGCGGCAGCTTGGTTCCGACCACCGCCCGCTCGGCCAGAACGCCCTGCCTGAAGCGAAACAGCTTGGCCGGCCGACCGATCGTGTCGGCAGCGATTGCGCCTGTCTCTTCAACCAGTTCCTGCTGCTCGATGAGGCGGCGGAAGTTCTGCTTGTGCACGAGCCGGCCGGCCAGTGCCTCGACGCTGCGCTGCAATTGCAGCAGTGTAAATTCTTCCGGCATCAACTCGAACACGACCGGCCGGTATTTGATCTTGGCGCGCAGGCGGGCAATTCCGGTGGCGAGAATCCGACGGTGATCACCGATCATGGCGCGGCCGGGCACCTCCGCTTGGCCGGCCTCCTTCTCGCGCGTACTCTCGGGAATCAGCGCAGCCTCGTACAGCAGCTCATAGCGCTGCAGCGCCAATTCCTCGTTCCACTCGCGGCCATCGAGACCGAAAGTGATCGCGGCGCGCTGCCACCTTGTCTTCTGCAGCGCCGGCTGGTCGGCGGCTCGCGCCCAGGCCTTCAGCTTCGGCGCGATGATCTTGGCCAGGATCGTCGGCGGTCCGTCGCGATGATCCTCCCACGGGAAGTAGTCGTACCATGACGACCATTGCGCATCCGCGCCCTCGCGCCCCTCTTCCTCGCGTGTCAGGCCGAGATAGCTGATGGAGATGCGGTGCGGCGCGTCGGGAGCGCCGCCGCGACCGCGGTCGGCGAAGGTGTAGAGCTGCTCGACATAGCCGAGCGGATGGCCGGTCTGCGCCTTGACCCAGGCGCGCAGGCCCATCTGCAGCGAGCGGTGCGCGAACTGAAACGGTCCGCTCGGCAGCGCCGCGGCGTGCTCGATCGTCATGATCTTCGGATGGCCGTCGGTCACCGCCACCAGCACGGCGACGAGGTCCGCCGTGATCGCATCCAGAGCCGTCACCGTCTTCTGCGGCCGCTTGTTCACCTTCGACATCCGGATCTGTCGGTCCTATTTGTCATCCCCACCCGCCGCTGCCGGCGTGAACACACAATGATCCGGCTTCAGGTCGATCAGCGGCGTCTCGTCGAGGCAGTCGAGACCGCGCACCAGCACGGTGTTGCCCTCCAGCGCGACGAAGCGGACGGTCGACACGCCGATCGGATTGGGACGCACCGGCGAGCGCAGCGCGAAGGTGCCCCGGGTCTCGCCGTCATGATGGCGCGGGCTCTGCTTCACGAGATCCCGGCGGGCCCGGTTGAGCCAGTACAGCACCTGGAGCTGGCTGAAACGATCGATGCCCTGCAGCGCCGGCACCCAGGGCTCGAAGATCTCGAGCCGGCACACCGGCCCCTCGAAGCTGCCCTGCCGCGGAGTCTCGAGCCGCGAGGTCCAGGGCGTGCGGATGCGGCCGATGAAATACAGCGCGGCGTCGCGCGGCTGTGGCGCGTCGACGGCAACTTCTCCCGGGCGGAGATCGGTATCAGTGGTCATTGCGGAGTCCTTGGGTCTGCCCGGCAATCTATCCGAACCTCGGCTCACCGCAATTGCGGTTGCGCAAGATCGCGCAACTCAGCCGAGCCACCATTTGCCGGCCAGCATGACGGCCTCGCCGCAGACGACACCGGCAAAGATCGAGCGGCGGCTCGCCATGAAGGCCGCAAGGCCGGCAACGACCGCACCGTAGCGCAGGCCCCATGGCACGCTGGCGAGCGCGCCCGGCGGCTGCACCAGGATCTGGGCGATGACGCCAGCCAAGATGGCGGTCGCAACCGCCTTGACCCACATCAGTAGGTCCGAGCCCTCGTCGAGCCCGCTGCCGAACCACAGCCCGAGCAGGCGCCAGATCTGGTTGGGGATCACGCCCGCCACCAGCAGCACCACGAGCGCATGCCAATCGCCGATGAAGTCGCTCATGCCGGCCCCCGCCGCTCGCGCCATTTGTGCGCGCCGAACGCGAGCGTTCCGGCGACGACGCCGCTGACCAGGATATCGACGCCGCTGTTGAGCTGGGCCGCCACGGGATACAGCACGAGGCCAAGGCCGAGCGCGAGCACGTCGGCCAGCTCCCTGGCGTTGCGCAGGGTCGAGAACAGGAACGCCAGCGGCGTCAGCAAGAGCACCGCGGCGCCGAAGGTCTGCGACAGGTTGGCGGCCAAGAGATAGCCGATGATGGTCGCGATCAGCGCAATCCCCATCAGGCCGGTACCGAGCCCATGCACGAAGGCGATGCGGCGCTCGCGCGGCACATGCGGCAGGAAGCGATAGCATTCGACCCACAGGGTCACCGCGGTGAAATGCGCGATCAGCACCAGGTGCCGCCGCTTGGTCTGGGGGGAGCGGATCAGCGGCAGCACCGCCACCACCATCGGAAACAGCCGGATCGCGCTCATCGTGACCGCGATCGCCGACTGCAAAATGGTCTGGCCGGAGCCGAGCGTGGAGACCAGGATGATCTGCGCCGGCCCGGCCCACACCAGCACCGTGCTCAGGATCGCCCAGAGCATGCTGAAACGGGTATCGTGGGCGAGCGCGCCGATGCCGATGAAGGTGACGAACAGCACCACTGACAGGATGGTCGCTGACGTCGCGCGCAGCCCCCAGCCGAAGGCGCGCAGTGAACCATGCCATTGCGGCGAATCGAGCGGAGGAAGTGTCACGGGCGGCCCAGCGGAACGAACCGCGATAAGGCTGGCGAAAGCCGCTCGCGTCAACCGCCATAAGGCGCGCGCGGGTCTGCGTCCGGCGCAGCCATTCCCACCATCCCCACGCGCGGCGCCGCACGAGCTCTATCCGGAGCGATTGCGCAGCACGAAGCAGGCGCCACCGGCTCCGCGGATCCGGCTGCAGAGCGCGTCGGCCTCGGCCCGAGTCTCGGCGCCGATTCGCACCTGGTAGAAGGCGCGGCTGCCGCGCGAGCGCATCACCGACGACAGCAGGCTCGGGTCGCGGTCGCCGATGACCGGGCCAAGCCCCTTGATCGCCCGCGAATACATCGCGAGCGCCTTGTTGCGGTCGAAGCCCGCAGCCAGTTGGACGCCCCATGGTTTCGCGGCCGACAGCGCCACATGCTGCTCGAGCTCCGTGACGAACGGATTCGGCGCGCGCTTCAACATCGCCATCAGCTGACGACACGAGGTCGGCGGCGGGCTCGGCGGCGTCTTGCCGCCGTTACCGGCGGCCGCCCACTCATCGATCGTGGCTCCCGTGATGGCCGAGACGTAGTTGCGGGTCTCCCAGGGCATCTGCCCCTTGCCGGTGAGCCAGTCCTGCACCCGGCGCGGCCCCGCATTGTAGGCCGCCGCCGCGAGCCCGAGATTGCCGAACTGATCGCGCAGCTCGGCCAGGAACTGCGCCGACTTCGGCAGCGCCTGAACCGGATCGAACGGATCGAGCAACTGGCGCTGGTTCGCCGTGCCCGGCATGAACTGCGCAATTCCCTGCGCGCGCTGGCCGTTGCGCGTGACCGGCCCGACTGCATCGCTCTGAAAGCGGCTCTCCTGCCAGATCACGCGAGCGAAGAATTCGAGCGGCAGATCATTCGCCTTGGCTGCGGATTCGATCATCAGGCAGATCGCCTCGCGGGTGCCGCTCTCCTTGGACTCCTCGGCCTTGATCTCCGGGCCCTCTGCCGCAGCCTCTGCCGGCTTCGCAGTCTCGTGCGGCGCGTCCTGCTGCGCGCCGCCCTTCGGATCAGCCGGCACGGCAACGTCACGGTCTGAGCCCTGCTCCGCCGCCACGCCGGACAACGGCCCGGTCAGGATCAGGGCAAGGCCGAGACAGGCAATGCGAGCAACCGAAAAAATGGAAGGCATCGTGAGCGCGGTGCAATGGTTGGAATTCTGTCGACAGACAAAGCCCAGGACCATGCGGGGTTCCACCGCGCGGCGCCTTGACACAGCGAATGAGCGGGCTAGCAATCCTCAAGTCCTGCAGGGAGCGCGACGGATGACCGCACCGACCGACGACAGACTCGGCTTCGCGCCCGAAAGCGATGCGCCCTTGTCCTACATGGCGCGCACGCGCGACTACTATCTCGCGATCGGCTATGACACGCCCTATCGCTGGGCTCACTACACGTCGGCGCCGTTCCATCCGTTGCGCAAGCCGCTCGCGCAGTCGCGCGTCACCATCGTCACCACGGCCGCGCCTTTCGATCCCGCCAAAGGCGATCAAGGCCCCGGCGCGCCCTACAATGGTGGCGCCAAGTTCTACTCCGTCTATGACGGCGACACGTCGGCGGAGCACGACCTGCGCATTTCCCACATCGCCTATGATCGCGCGCACACCAGCGCCGAGGATCCCGGCACCTGGTTTCCGCTTCCACAGCTCATCAGGCTGGCGCGTGAGGGCCGCATCGGCGCGGTCGGACCGCGCTTCTTCGGCGCGCCGACCAATCGCAGCCAGCGCGTGACGATCGAGACCGATGCGCCGGAGATTCTTGCGCACTGCCGCGCCGACGAGATCGACGCCGTCGTGCTGGTGCCGAACTGCCCGGTGTGCCACCAGACCGTGAGCCTGGTAGCCCGGCATCTCGAAGCGAACGGCATCGCGACCGTCGTCATGGGCTGCGCCAAGGACATCGTCGAGCACGCGGCAGCACCGCGCTTCCTGTTCTCGGATTTTCCGCTCGGCAATTCCGCCGGCAAGCCGCACGACGCGGCCTCACAGGCCTTCACGCTCGAGCTCGCCCTGCGTGTCCTCGAGAGTTCACCAGCCGCACGGACGACCGTGCAATCGCCTTTGCAGTGGAGCGACGATCACGGCTGGAAGCGCGACTACAGCAATCCGGCCATGCTCGCGCCGGAAGAGCTGGCGCGGCGGCGCGCCGAGTTTGATGCGCAGAAGGCGATCGCACGGCAGGTTCGTGGAAAGCAGGTGTGAAAGCCACACTCGCGTGAAACTCGCCCGGGAATTTCTTCGGATAATGCTGATTGCGCTTGCCGTCCCGCTCCAGTTGCGCTTGAGTTCCCCCGGGTTTCAAGGGGGCAGTACCAAATGAGAGTTGTAGCGTTCGTAGCGCTGTGCGCCGCGCTGGGAGGTTGCGCGTCCGTAACGCGGGGTACAACCGAGACGATCAGTGTCGCGTCGACACCGTCCGGGGCCGAGGCCACGATCGCCGGTCTCGAAGCGCCGATGACCTGCACGACGCCCTGCTCGTTCGTCGCCAAGCGCAATGCCGACATCTCCGTCACCATCGAAAAGCCGGGCTACGAGACCCAGATCATCCCGTTGACCAAGGACATCCCGGCGACCGGCGCGGCCGGCTTCGCCGGCAACATCTTAGCGGGCGGCCTGATCGGCATGGGTGTGGACGCCGCGACTGGCGCGGCGACCGACCACAAGCCAAACCCGGTGATCGTCACCTTGCAGCCGCGCATGGCGGCGCCGGCAGGCCGTGCGCAGCGGCCGCCGCGGCGGTCGGCCCCGCCGCCGGCACAACCGGAGGCCGGGACCTAGCGCTCGCCAAGCCTGTCAGCCAGCCGCCGATTGTGCCTCGCCGGGCGTGACCGCGTCGACCGGCAGCGCGAAGGCCTCGACCCGGTTGAGCGGCTTCTTGTTGAGCAGCAGCCGGGTCACGTCGGGGCGAGAATAGTGTCCCGCCGGATCGGCGGCGTTCTTGGCGATGCCGATCATGCCGAGATCGATCTCGGCGATCAGCAACCCCTCCTGCTCCGGCGGCAGCTTCTCCGCAAGCGAAGAGCCGTCTGGACCGAAGATCGCGGCGTGGCCGCCGCCGACATGCAGCAGCGCGTGCTTGTCGGGCCGGTCACACAGCTCGTCGATCATCGCCTGCGAGACGGTGGCGCACGGCGCCAGCACGAAGCACGAGCCTTCCACGGCATAGACGCGCGAGGCGGCGTTGTTGACCTCGGCGCCGAGCGCCGGCGCGAACGGATCGTACAGCGAGAAGCTCGGCCAGGCCGCGACATGCACCTGCTCGTTCTGGGCATACATCGCGTATTTCGACAGCGGCTGCAGATGCTCCCAGCAGCACAGCGCACCGATCCGGCCGATGTCAGGCCGGTCGTGCACGGCGAGATCGCTGCCGTCGCCCTCGCCATAGACGGTGCGCTCGGCATGGGTCGGCCGCAGCTTGCGGCGCCGGGCGATGGTCTCGCCGTCCGGGCCGATCAACCATTGCGCGATGTAGAGGCTGCCGCCGTCGCGCTCGGACAGTCCCAGCACGGCCGTGAGCCTGGCCTTGCGCACGGCGGCGCGCAGCGCCTCGGCCTGCGGGCTGTCATAGGCCAGCGAATTGTCGAAATAGCGCTGCACGAAGCCACGGCCGATGCACCAGGCCGGCGAGTCCATCCAGATGTGCCAGGGATAGCCGGGGATGAAGACCTCCGGAAACGCGATCAGCTTGGCACCTTTGTCGGCCGCCTCCTCGATCAGGCCGACGGTCTTCTTGATCGAGGCGTCCAGGTCGAGCCAGGCCGGCGCCGCCTGCACCACCGCCACCTTGTATTTCGGATGTGCCAGTCCCATCCCGCGTCTCCCCTCTTCCGGATCGGCGGCGCCGCGCGCCGCATTCGCAGGGGAGTATTGACCTCGGCGATCATTCGCGCTCGTCTTGGAGGGAACGAAAACTCGACTGCGGCCGCCAGCGAGAGACCAGCCGGCCCAGAACTTGCTGCATTTCCGACGATCCACGCGACACAGAGGCGGAGGGGGACGGAGCGATGCCGGTCCTGTTCACCACGGAAGGAAGCCCGGGCCACCGCCGGCTGGCGCTGTGGCAGGACATCGTCTGCGACGTCTATGTCGGCCTCGACTGCACGTCCGATCTCGGCAGCGCATTTCGCGGCGCGGTGACGCACGCGACCTTGGGCCGCGCCGTCTGCTCCGAGGTCGCCTCGGACCGGCAGCGCGTGCACCGGACCTCGCAGCGAATCTCCCGGGCGGATGCCGACTTCGTCCTCGTCGCGCTCGGGCGAGAGGGAATCGGCGGCGTCGTTCAGGATGGCCGCGACACCGTGATCCGGCCCGGCGAGTTCGCGATCTACGACACGACCCGCCCCTACGAGCTGCAGTTCGACGCCGCGTTCAAGCAGATCGTGTTCAAGCTCCCGCGCGAGATGCTGCAGCGCCGGATCGGCCCGACGGAAACCGTGACGGCCATCAGCTTCGGCCCCGATAGCCCGCTCCAGCCGCTCGCCCATGATTTCATCGTCAGGCTCTGCGAACGCGCCGAGCACATCGGCCCCGAGCATGTCGAACCTCTGGCCGACCAGGCTGCCGACCTGCTCGCCATGACCTTGGCCGAGCGGCTTCGCACACAGCCCCTGCCCGCCTCGAGCCATCGCGCAGCGCTGCTTTATCGCATCAAGGCGCACATCCGCACCCGGCTGCCCGACGCCGACCTCTCACTGCCGGAGATCGCACGCGAGCTCGGGCTATCGGCGCGCTACGTCAACGACCTGTTCTCGGACGAGGAGACCTCGTTCCAGCGCTTCGTGCTGGCTGCGCGGCTCAAGCAGTGCCGGCGCGATCTCGGCTCGCCGACGCTGGCGCATCGTCAGATCAGCGAAATCGCCTTGTCCTGGGGCTTCAACGATCTCTCGCATTTCGGCCGCGTGTTCCGCGAGCAGTTCGGCCTGTCGCCGCGCGAGTGGCGGCGCAGCGCCGTAAAGCGCTGAGCTGGCCGCAACGCGCCCACCTCACGCGCCTCGTGGCGCTGTTAGCTCCCTCGGCTTGTGCGCGGTGGCGACCGGCCGTCAGCGCGGCGGATCGGCGCGCAAGGCATCAACCAGCCAGTCACGAAAGGCACGCATGCCGGACGTCGGTTCTTTCGACTTCAACCAGGTCAGCCAATAAGAACCGGCGGCGACCTCAGCCGCAAACGGCCTGACCAGCCGACCCGTCTCGAGCTCGCAGTTGAACATGGCGATCGGAACCAGGCCAACGCCGACGCCGCGCGCGGCCGCTTCGGCCATCGCGACGGAGCTGTCGAAGATCGGCCCCTGGATCATCGGGCATGGAGCGCCCGCGACTGCAAACCATAATGGCCATTCCTCGGCGCGATATGACCGCAGGAGATTTTCGCCCGCGAGGTCCGACGGCGCGCGCAGACGACTCGCGACATCGGGATGACAGACGGGCGACAGCGGGGCAGACATCAGATGGATGGCCTCAGTGCCGTGCCAGGAGCCGTCGCCGAAGCGAAGCGCGATGTCGAGCCCGTCTCCGGCGATATCGATGCGGTTGTTGTTGGTGAGGAGGCGCAGGTCGATATGGGGGTGCGTATCTCGAAAACCGTCGAGGCGTTGCAGCAGCCATCCCGTTGCAAAGGTGCCGACACAGCCGACGGTCACGACCTCGCGGGTTCCCTTCGCTTCGATGCGATCGATCGCGCCGCTGATGCGACTGAACGCATCGTTGAGGACGGGAAACAGAGCCAGGGCTTCGTCGGTCAACGTGAGGCCGCGCGGCAGGCGCCGGAACAGGTGAGCGCCCAACATCTGCTCGAGCTGTTTCACCTGGTGACTGATCGCGGTCTGCGTGACCCTGAGCTCCAGGCCTGCCTTGGTGAAGCTCAGATGCCGGGCGGATGCTTCGAAGGCCCGCAAGGCGTTCAAAGGGAGATGGCTGCGGATGGGCATGATGACCAAGTTCTGCTCATGGCTCGACGAATAAATGATCGTTTGTCAGTCGTCACCTCGTTCGGCAGGTTCGCGCAGTCACTGGAGAATGAACATGCTGACGAGACGGCATCTGGGTTTTGGAATCCTCGGGATGGCGGCTGCGGCGAGCGGGCTGCCATCACCTGCGGCGAAGGCGGCGGCCGACCGAAGGGCGCATCTGGAAGGGGAACTCGCCCGCATCGAGCGCGAGAGCCTCGGACGGCTCGGCATCGCCGTCCTCGACTCCGAAAGCGGGTTCGAGGCGGGCCTGCGCTCGGCCGAGCGCTTTCCGATGTGCAGCACGTTCAAGTGTCTGGCTTCCGCGGCTGTCCTGAAGCGCGTCGACGCCGGCGAACTGCATCTCGACACGCGCGTCCCGTTCGAGGCGAAGGATCTCGTAACATATTCGCCGGTGACCAAGGAGCACGTCGGCCGCGGCATGACACTCGCCGAGCTCTGCGAAGCTGCGCTCACCCAGAGCGACAACACCGCGGGAAATCTCCTGTTGCGGCAGATCGGCGGTCCTGCGGGTCTGACGCGTTTTGCCCGATCGATCGGCGACGAGATCAGCCGCCTGGACCGCTGGGAAGTTGAGCTCAACGAGGCGCTGGCCGACGACCCTCGCGACACGACCAGTCCGGCCGCCATGCTACAGAACCTGCGCCGCGTGCTCCTTGGCGAGGTCTTGTCGACGAATATGCGCCAGCGATTGACGGACTGGATGATCGCCAACAAGACCGGCGACACTCGGCTTCGCGCCGGTGTGCCGCGTGACTGGCGCGTCGCCGACAAGACGGGCGCTGGGGACCGCGGCACGACCAACGACGTCGGCATTCTCTGGCCCCCGGGCCGCAAACCGGTTCTGGTCACGGCCTATCTGACTGGTTCACAGGCGTCTCCCGAGGATCGCAACGCAACGATCGCGAAAGTCGCGCGGGCGGTGGCAGACGTCGTGATGGGACAGGCTGGGTAGTTCGAGCATCCGGCTTCCGAGCCCCTCCGGGGGCCGGACATCAGACCCAAGATGTTCGCCATGGCGGCGCAACGATTGGGCAGGCTAAGCTGCGGCCGGCCCACGTCATCGGAATGTGCGGCCGCTGCCGGGATCGATTCGATGCGCCGCTTTGCCATGAAGGCCCTGTTCTCCCTGCTGACCTTGCAGCGGGACGACGAGACACAGCTGCGCTGGGACCGGATCGTCCTGATCGGCTCGACCCTGGTGACGATCGGGCTGATCGCCCTATATGCCTATAGCAAGGCCGAGGGCCGCTGGTAGCCGGGCGCAAGACACGCGAGAACGAGTTCATGAGACGACGAATGGGGTCCGCCTGCCTGCTGCTGGCGTTCGCGTCGACCGCCAGCCATGCGCTGGACAGCGAGCAGAAGCGTGGAAAAGCGCTCTTGCAAAGCCTTTGCAGCCGATGCCATGCGGTAGGTCTCACAGGCGCCAGCCGGCATCCCGACGCGCCCCCGTTCAGGACCTTCGGTGACAGCAAGCTCTACGACGAGGATTTTGCCCAGCGGCTGCAGACCGGCCTGTCGACCATTCACAAGGACATGCCGAGCTTCCAGTTCGAGCGGCCCGAGGCGGAAGCCGCGGTCAATTATCTCAGGACCATTCAGGCCCGCCCCAAACGGCGGTGACGCGGCGGCGCGGTCCGCCGGCGTGGAACGGGGCTTGTGCGGCGCGGTTGCCCGTTCCCGTCCATTGCCCGCGGCCCGGCTGCGGCCGGAGCCCGCATGAAGACGCCGACGACCACGGGTCTGCACGCCGACGGACTGCCGCTGCCGCAGCGCACCTGGGCGATCGTGACGATCGCCCTCGGCATCGTGCTGGCCGTGATCGACGGCGCGATCGCCAATGTGGCGCTGCCGACGATCGCCCGCGACCTCAATGCCAGCCCTGCTTTTTCGATCTGGATCGTCAACGGCTATCAGCTCGCGGTCACGATCTCGCTGCTGCCGCTGGCCTCGCTCGGCGAGATCATCGGCTATCGGCGGGTCTATCTCGCCGGCCTCGTGCTGTTCACGGCTGCCTCCGCCTTCTGTGCGCTGGCCGACAGCCTGCTGCTGCTGACGCTCGCGCGCATCCTGCAGGGCTTTGGCGCCGCCGGCATCCTCAGCGTCAACTCGGCGCTGGTGCGTTTCACCTATCCGCACGCTCTGCTCGGCCGCGGCATCGGCATCAATGCGATGGTGGTCGCGGTCTCCGCCGCGCTCGGTCCGACCATCGCCGCCGGCATCCTCGCCGTCGGCAACTGGCCGTGGCTGTTCGCGATCAACGTGCCGCTCGGCATCGTCACCTTCGTCTTCGGCTTCCGCTTCCTGCCGCATACGCCGCGCGCGCCGCACATGTTCGATTGGCAGAGCGCGGCCTTGAGCGCGGTCGCCTTCGGCTTCCTGATCGCCGCCGTGGACAGCCTCGGCCATGGCGAGGCGCTGGTGACCTGCGCGATCGAGTTCGTCGTCGCCATCACGGCCGGCGTGTGGCTGGTCTGGCGCCAGACCCACATGGCCTCGCCGCTGCTGCCGCTCGACCTGCTGCGCATTCCAGTGTTCGCGCTGTCGATCGCGACCTCGATCTCGTCGTTCTGCGGACAGATGCTCGCCTTCGTCGCGATCCCCTTCTATCTCGAAAGCCATTTCGGCTATTCGCCGGTGCAGATGGGCCTGCTGATCACACCGTGGCCGATCGCGGTCGGCCTGACGGCGCCGATTGCGGGGCGTCTGGTCGAGCGCGTGCCAGCCGGGCTGCTCGGCGGCATCGGTCTCGTCATCTTCGCGTGCGGGCTCGGTGCGCTCGGCCTGCTGCCGCGCGAGCCGTCGGCATGGGATATCGTCTGGCGCATGGCGCTGGCCGGCTGCGGCTTCGGCCTGTTCCAGACGCCGAACAACCGTACCATGATCGCCGCTGCGCCACGCGAGCGCGCCGGCGGCGCCAGCGGCATGCTCGGCACGGCGCGCCTGCTCGGCCAGACCACGGGTGCGGCGCTGGTCGCGATGTTTCTCGCGATCGATTCGACCGACGGCACGCGGCTGTCGCTCTTGACCGGCGTCGGTTTCGCGCTGGTCGGCGCGTTCCTGAGCATGCTCAGGCTGTCGCCGGCCGGCGCCCGCGGCGCCGAGCGCGTCCGCGTCCAAGACGGCCAGCGGCTGAAGGGCGAGTAGTGACAGCGATGACGGACTGGACGATGCTGGCCCTGCTCGCCCTCGCCGCCTTCGGCTCGGGCATCGTCAATGCGCTGGCCGGCGGCGGCGCGTTCCTGACCTTCCCGACCTTGCTCGCCGCCGGCATTCCCGCGATTGACGCCAACGCCTCCAGCACCGTCGCGCTCTGCCCCGGGCAGTTCGTCAGCGCTTGGGCCTCCCGTGAGATCTTGAACGACGCAAAGGCGCCCTGGCGCCACGACCTCGTGCGACTGTCGATCATCAGCCTGATCGGCGGCACGCTCGGCGCCGTGCTGCTCCTGGTCACACCGTCGGCCGCCTTCAGCCGGCTGGTGCCCTGGCTGTTGCTGTTCGCCACGAGCGTGTTCGCATTCGGCATGCGCTTTACGCCGAAGGATGGCGCGCGCTGGTTCGGGCCGCTGACCATCCAGGCGGTGCAGTTCGTGATCGCGATCTATGGCGGCTATTTCGGCGGCGGCATCGGCATCCTGATGCTGGCGGCCCTGGTGTTCTACGGCATGCGCGACATCCGCGCCATGAACGGCATGAAGGTGCTGCTCGCTGCGCTCATGAATATGACGGCCTCCGCCATCTTTGCGTTCTCGGGCCGCGTGCATTGGCTGGAGACGCTGACGATGATGGGGGCTGCCATGGTCGGCGGCTTCGTCGGCGCGCGGCTTGGCCAGATCATCCCGCCGGCCCATGTGCGCCGTTTCATCATCGCCGTCGGCTGCGGCCTGACGGTGTATTTCTTCGTCAAGCCGGCCTGAGCCGGACGTCGCATCAAAGAACCTCGCGTCAACGAAAAAGGCCGGCGCGATGGCCGGCCTTTCGTAGTCATCTCGTAGCGTCAGGCTTACGCCTTGACCAGCGGTCCCTTCGGCGCCGGCCCCTTCGAGCCGCCGCCGGACTTCGGCTTGCGCTTGCGCGCGGCCGGAACTTCGGACTTCGGCGTGACGGGGCCCTCGACGAACTCGAAGCCGATCTTCTCCTCGACGCCGGATTCGTCCTTGACGAGGACGACGCGGACGTGCCCGCCGCCCTTCAGCTTGCCGAACAGCACCTCGTCGGCCAGCGGCTTCTTGATGTGCTCCTGGATCACGCGGCCCATCGGCCGTGCGCCCATCTGCTCGTCATAGCCGTGCTGGATCAGCCAGCTCTTGGCCGGCTCCGACAGCTCGATCGTGACGTCGCGGTCGGCGAGCTGGGCCTCGAGCTGCAGCACGAACTTCTCGACCACCATGCCGATCACCTCGACGTTGAGGTGCGCGAACGAGACGATGGAGTCGAGCCGGTTGCGGAATTCCGGCGCGAACTGCCGGTTGATCGCCTCGTGGTCGTCGCCTTCCCGCTTCGAGCGATGGAAGCCGAACGCCTGCTTGGCCATGTCGGCCGCGCCCGCATTCGTGGTCATGATCAGGATCACGTTGCGGAAGTTGACCTGCTTGCCATTGTGGTCGGTGAGCCGGCCGTGATCCATGATCTGCAGCAGCACATTGTAGAGATCCGGATGCGCCTTCTCGATCTCGTCCAGCAGCACCACGCAATGCGGATGCTGGTCGACGCCGTCGGTCAAGAGGCCGCCCTGGTCGAAGCCGACATAGCCGGGAGGCGCGCCGATCAGGCGCGACACCGTGTGCCGCTCCATGTACTCCGACATGTCGAAGCGCAGCAGCTCGACGCCCAGGGTCGAGGCGAGCTGCTTGGCGACCTCGGTCTTGCCGACGCCGGTCGGACCCGAGAACAGATAGCAGCCGATCGGCTTCTCCGGCTCGCGCAGGCCGGCACGGGCCAGCTTGATCGAGGCCGACAGTGAATCGATCGCCTTGTCCTGGCCGAACACCACGCGCTTCAGGGTCTGCTCGAGATGCTTGAGCACCTCGGCGTCGTCCTTCGACACGCTCTTCGGCGGGATCCGCGCCATCGTGGCGATCGTGGTCTCGATCTCCTTGATGCCGATCGTCTTCTTGCGCTTGTTCTCGGCCAGCAGCATCTGCGCCGCGCCGGATTCGTCGATCACGTCGATCGCCTTGTCCGGCAGCTTGCGGTCATGGATGTAGCGCGACGACAGCTGCACCGCGGCCTCGATGGCCTCGTTGGTGTATTTCAGCCGGTGATAGTCCTCGAAATACGGCTTCAGGCCCTTCAGGATGGCGATCGCATCTTCGACCGACGGCTCGTTGACGTCGATCTTCTGGAACCGGCGCACCAGCGCGCGGTCCTTCTCGAAGTGCTGGCGGTACTCCTTGTAGGTCGTCGAGCCCATGCAGCGGATCGAGCCCGAGGCCAGCGCCGGCTTGAGCAGGTTGGACGCATCCATGGCGCCGCCCGACGTCGCACCCGCACCGATCACGGTGTGGATCTCGTCGATGAACAGGATCGCATTCGGATGCGCTTCGAGCTCCTTGAGGACCTGCTTCAGGCGCTCCTCGAAGTCGCCGCGATAGCGCGTGCCCGCGAGCAAGGTGCCCATGTCGAGCGAGAACACGGTCGCCGCCGCCAGCACCTCGGGCACTTCGCTGTCGACGATGCGCTTGGCCAGGCCTTCGGCGATCGCGGTCTTGCCGACGCCGGCTTCGCCGACGAACAGCGGGTTGTTCTTCTGGCGCCGGCACAGCACCTGGATGGCGCGGTTGATCTCGGAGTTGCGGCCGATCACCGGATCGATCTTGCCGTCCCGCGCTTTCTTGTTGAGATTGACGCAATAGGTTTCCAGCGCCTCGCCCTTTTTCTTGGAGTCCTCACTGCCCTTGGTCTCGGTCTCTTCGTCGACGCCGCGCACGGGGCGGGCCTCGGACACGCCGGGCCGCTTGGCGATGCCGTGGCTGATGTAGTTGACGGCGTCGTAACGCGTCATGTCCTGCTCCTGCAGGAAATACGCGGCGTGGCTCTCACGCTCGGCGAAGATCGCGATCAGCACGTTGGCGCCGGTCACCTCTTCGCGGCCCGACGACTGAACGTGGATCACGGCGCGCTGGATCACGCGCTGGAAACCTGCGGTCGGCTTGGCGTCGTCGCTGCCGTCCGTGACCAGATTTTCGAACTCGGTTTCGAGGTAGTTCACGAGACTGCCGCGCAGCTTGTCGAGGTCGACGCTGCATGCGCGCATCACGGCCGCTGCATCGGAGTCATCGATCAAGGACAGAAGGAGGTGTTCCAGTGTCGCGTATTGATGATGACGCTCGTTGGCGATCGCCAGCGCACGATGCAGGGATTGTTCAAGGCTTTGAGAAAAAGTCGGCATGCGCGTCCTCTGTGGCCCCTTGCCATCATGATCGCCGCCGCCCGGTCAGGCAACAACAACCTTCGTCAAATATAGTTATAACCGAGTGCGACAAAAGACCGGCCGAGCCGCTCGATTACGGGTTCACCGGATCGTCAATGCAAAACCCGTTCCGATTGCGGCAAATCGGGCTTGCGACAACCGAACGGCGCAGGCGGCCCAGCGCGGAGAGATAGGGACCGGAGCGGCCGTAATTCTTCGGGCGAAACGTGAAACCTGCCCGGATTGCGCCGACCTCGTCTGCAGCAATTTGCATCTGCGGCGACTTGCGATTCCGATTCGCCACCGCCACTTCTCCGGCGCGCCCGAGCGGCCGGAGCCCCCGGCCTCTGGCTCGCTATTGCACGCGTCGGCGGCTCTCTTCGCGGAGAGAGCCGGCTATTTCTTCTCCATCACACACTGCAACGGATGCTGGTGCTTGCGGGCGAAGTCCATCACCTGCGTCACCTTGGTCTCGGCGATCTCGTAGGTGAAGACGCCGCACTCCCCGATGCCGTGGTGGTGCACGTGGAGCATGATCTTGGTCGCGGCCTCGACGTCCTTGTTGAAGAACTTCTCCAGGACGTGAACGACGAACTCCATCGGCGTGTAATCGTCGTTCAGGATCAGGACGCGGTAGAGGTTGGGGCGCTTGGTCTTCGGCTTGACCTTGGTGATCACGGACGTTGCCGGGCCACCGGTGCCACCGGACTTGTTGTCGTTATTGCTCATCCTGGGCGCGGATCGGTTCAATCTGGAAGTTGGCTGCGACATCTTGCACGCGTTAGATATGGCTGCGAGGCCCCCAATAAAGAGTTTCCCTTGGAGGGTCGCTCAACTTGGAGGGTTGCTCAATAAGGGTTGCCCCGACCTGTCCCTGCCGGGCCGCTTTCCGCCACCCGGTCCTGCTTTCCAGATCGCCTGTCCCAGCCGACCGGTTCGGTCGGACCGACGCCCGGAATATGGGTCAGCGACCGGTTTGCCGCAAGCGCAGGCCCAGGACGGACCGACGCTCCGGCAGGACCGATTCCCTGCCCCGGCGATGAGGTGCAAGGTTAATCAAACCGGCCGCATTTTACAAAGCCCATTCAGCGGGCATTGACAGGGAACCAGCTCGGTTGCGGGCGCGGCGCCACGCTGCGGGCATTGGCCCGGTGTTTCGCGGTTTCGATTTACCCGTCCTTGACGAAGCCGAACCGAAAACACCTGCAGAAAACCATAATTGGTGAGCGACATGACCGATGTCTCCTTCATTCGACTCTGCCGCCGCGCCGCCCGACGGTTCGCCTGCGACCGCGGTGGCAACATCTCCGTGCTGTTCGCCATCTCGCTCGTCCCTATCCTGGCCTTCGTCGGCGCAGGCGTCGACTACAGCCGGCTGAACGCCGCGCGGTCGTCGATGCAGGCCGCGCTCGACTCCACCTCGCTGATGCTGTCGCGCGACCTGGCGCAGGGCACCATCAGCGCAGCCGACGTCGGAACCAAGGCAAGCGCCTATTTCAAGGCGCTCTACACCAGCACGGACGCGCAGAACGTCACCGTGACGGCCAGCTATACCTCCTCGACCAGCTCATCGGCCTCCAACATCCAATTGTCGGCCTCCGGTCAGATCGTCACCCAGTTCATGAAGATCGCCGGCTTTCCGACCATGGACTTCGGCGTCAAAACGACATCGACCTGGGGCGACGTGAAGATGCGGGTGGCGCTCGCGCTCGACAATACCGGCTCGATGGCATCCAGCGGCAAGATGTCCGCGCTGCAGAACGCCGTGGCCGGCAGCGGCGGGCTGATCGACCAGCTCAGCGCGCTCGCCAAGACCCCGGGCGACGTCTACATCTCGGTCGTTCCATTCGCCAAGGTCGTGAACGTCGGCGCCAGCAATTACGCCAAGGACTGGATCGACTGGACCGACTGGCAGAATCCGCCCACGATCCAGCCCGCCAATGGCTCCTATCAGGCCGCAATCCCGAACGGCAGTTTCACGCAGTCCCAATGGGACATGGTGGGACCGGGATCTTCCTGTCCGTTCAAGTCCGGCAACGGCTTCCCCTACTTCTCCTGCACCAGCGGCCCGGCGACCGGCAGCTCCAGCGCCTCCAAGATCCCGTCGAGCGGGACCTACAACGGGTATATCTGCCCGGGCTACGACTCCGCCTCGCATAGCTACTACAACGGCTGCTGGGACAGCGTGCAGACCAGCACGCGGGTGAACTGGTGCACCGGCAGCTACTGCAGCTGCCCGACCAGCGGCAGCAATCTTCCGAACAACACGTGCAGTTGCACGGGAAGCGGATCCAGCACGGTGTGCAAGGTCAACACCTTCACGCACACCTGGATCGCCAATACCAAGAGCACCTGGACCGGCTGCGTCGCCGACCGCACCCAGCCCAACGACGCGAATGCCGTGTCGCCCGCGACCTCCGACGTGACGACGCTGTTCCCGGCCAACCAGCACATGGAGAACAGCACCCAGTACTGCAGCAGCACGGCCTCGACCAAGCTCGCGGAGATCGTGCCGCTCAGCTACAATTGGAGCTCGCTGAAGAGCGCCGTCAACGCCATGCAGCCCACCGGCGGCACCAATCAGGCGATCGGACTTGCCTGGGCCGTACAGTCGCTGATTCCGAACGGCGTGCTGGCCGCGCCGGCGGAGGACGTCAACACCACCTACAATCGCGTCATCATCCTGCTGTCGGACGGCCTGAACACCGAGGACCGCTGGCCCGAATACGGCAACGGCTCGTCGCAAGCCTCGGGCAACCCGATCGACGCGCGCCAGGCCCTGCTCTGCTCGAACCTGAAGAACACCAAGGATTCGAAGGGCAACGCGATGTACACGATCTACACGATCCAGGTGAACACGAGCTCGCCCGCCGATCCGACCTCGGCCGTGCTGCAGAACTGCGCCAGCAGTCCCGACAAGTTCTACATGCTGACGAGCTCGAGCCAGATCGTGACCACGTTCAACTCGATCGGCACCGCATTGTCGAAGCTGCGGGTTGCCAAATAACAGAAGCGCCGGGCACCGACAGCGCTCCGCCTTCAGCCAACAAAAAAGCCCGGCGCAAGCCGGGCTTTGTGCTCCCTACAGGGCGCGAACGGTCAGTGCGCGGCCGGCGGGGTGAACTTGGCGGCGATGCCTTCCAGCGGCTTGAACGCCTGCTTGGCGAGATCCGAATACAGCCCGGCGATCTTCTGCGAATCGGCGACGAAGGTCTCGTAGGCCGATTTGGCGAACTCGGTCTGCACCTCGAGCACCTTGTCGAGCGACTTCACGCCCTGGAGCTTCTCGACGAACGACTTGGTGTCCTCGAACGACTTCTTGGTGTAGTCGCCATACGCGGTGGCGATGGCTTGGAGCCCGTTCTGCACGGTGGTCGCAGAGTTCACGACGGTCTCGAACTGCTCTTTGCCGTAGTTCTGAAAGTCTTCAACCTTAAACATGTGGCATTCCTTTCCCTGATTTTGAGCGCCCTCAGGGAAGCCCCGGCTCCCTGACGCATCCATAATATAGTGCAGCGCACAAAAAAAATCAAGAATCTTGTGCAATGCACCATCGCGGGCATTGCGGTCTCGATGCACCGTCAGGCGCCCCAACCCGGGCCAGTTCCGCGGAAATACCGACCGTCGGCGCAAGGTTTCTTTAATCCTTTGGCAACTCGACCGTCCTAACCTCTCCGGTGGTCCCGGCCAGCGTCGGCCGAACCGTAAAGCTGTTCTAAAACAGCGTCTTAACAAAACCTCAGTTCGAGCCCTTCGATGCTTGGTAGCGTCATGGCGCGATCGGGAGGTCCGACAGGCACGGTTACGGGGGCGTTCGGCACAATTTCGCCTTACGGGCCGGTGATCACGTCAGAAATTGGACGGGGATTTCATGCTTCGCAAACAAATGGCTTCCTCGCGCCTGTTGCGAGTTGGCGTCTACGGACTGATCACCCTCGCGACGGCAGCAGTGGTCACGGTCGACAGCGCGGAGGCGCGTCGGCGCCATCGGCAGCATCACGCGCGGCACTCGCCCCATAATGACGAGGGCAGCTACAGCCCGGCGTTCGCGTCGATCGTCGTCGACGGCAATTCCGGCGCGACGCTGACGGCGACCAATCCCGACGCCTCGCGGCACCCCGCCTCGCTCACCAAGATCATGACGCTCTATTTGCTGTTCGAGCGGCTCGATTCCGGCAAGATGAAGCTCGATACCGAGATGCCGGTGTCCGAGCACGCCTCCGAGCAGTCGCCGACCAAGCTCGGCCTGCGCCCCGGTCAGACGATCCGCGTCGAGGACGCGATCAAGGGCCTGGTGACGCGGTCGGCCAACGACGCCGCCGTGGTCATCGCGGAGGCGATCGGCGGCGACGAGGACGAGTTCGCCAAGATGATGACGCGCAAGGCGCGCTCGCTCGGCATGAGCCGCACCACCTATGTGAACGCCTCCGGCCTCCCCGCCGACGCGCAGATCACGACGGCGCGCGACCAGTCGATCCTGGGCCGCGCGATCCAAGACCGCTTCCCGCGCTACTATCGCTATTTCTCGACGGTGGTGTTCAATTATCGCGGCCAGTCGATCCGCAACCACAACCATCTTCTCGGCAATGTCGAGGGCATCGACGGCATCAAGACCGGCTATACCCGCGCCTCCGGCTTCAACATCGTGACCTCGCTGCGCCGCGGCAACCGCCACCTCGTCGGTGTCGTGCTCGGCGGCCGCAGCGGCGGCTCGCGCGACGCCATCATGCGCAACCTGCTTGCCGAAAACCTCGACAAGGGCGCGACCCGGCGCACCGTGGCGGCGATCGGCGAGCGCGGCGGCTCCGACGGCGGCGATCCGAACCAGGGCACGGTGCAGCTCGCCTCCGCGGCGCCGGAGACGCCGGCCCCGAGCCGCGCCTCCAAGATCATCTCGACCCTCTCGGAAGCCACCGCGGCTCTGCCGCCGGCGGCACCGCGAGAGGCCAAGGTCGAGCCGGCGCCGATGACCTCCGGTGTGATCCAGAGCCAGCCGATGTCGATCGTTCCCGGCTCGACCGAGCCGATGAAGCCGGTCAAGGTCAGGACGGTCCAGGTCAAGGCCGGCGCGGTCAAGCTCGCGACCGCCGCGCCGCAGCCGGCCGCCCCTGCTCCCGCGCCCTTCGCTCAGCGCGTCGAGGCCATCGAGCCGGCGCCGCCGATCACCCGCGCCGAGGCCCCCCGTCCCGACATGCCGCCGCAGCCGCCGGGCCATGGCACCGGCAACGGCATTCTCGGCGTGCTGCCTGCCTCCAGCCTGCCGGCAGGCTCGTCGCAGGCCATGGCCTATGCGGCGCCTCCGGCCCAGCCGGCACCGACGCAGATCGCCTCCGCGAGCGCCGCGGCGGAGCTTCCGAGCAAGCCTTCCGTGACGCGGAGCGGCTGGATCATCCAGGTCGGTGCGCTGGACAACGAGGCCGAGGCCCAGAAGCGGATCGAGGCGGCCCGCAGCTCGGCGCAAGGCCTCCTCAGCAAGGCCGATCCCTTCACCGAGACGGTCGCGAAGGGCGACAAGACCCTGATCCGCGCCCGCTTCGCAGGACTCGATCGTGATCAGGCCGAGGCCGTCTGCAAGAAGCTGAAGCGCGCCGACATCTCCTGCATGACCGTGCACAACTAACGCCGGCACCGATCCTGTTCCGATGAGGCCCGCGCGACACAGCGCGGGCCTTTTCGTTTGCGGACCACGCGATCGATGATCGGGACGCACGGCCGCAAACCACTCGTCAAGGATTTGCCGCTAGAACTTTTTCACCATGACGAACGATCGTGCCTGGCAAGGGCGAGAGCCGCAGGCGTCGACAAAGTTGCGTTGAAAGCGGGTTCGGTGTTGTGGCGTTGGTGGCGTTGCCGGAGTTAGCCGTGATGCGTACGAAGCAGAGTATCCTTGGCCTCGTTCACCCGGGCGGCGAGGTACGTCGACCCCCCTTGGTCGGGATGCAGTTTCTTCATGAGCGCACGGTGGGCCCGACCGATCTCGTCTCGCCCCGCGCCCGGCTGCAGGCCAAGGATCTGATAGGCCTCCTCTTCCGTCATTTTGGAGCTCGACGCCGCGCGTCCCTGCCGCCCTGCCGCATCGCGCTCCGCGTGCTGACGCCAAGCGGGAAACCGGCGGTCCAGATAAGTTTCAAGTAGAGCGACGCTGTCGGCATCGAGGCTCGGCGTCATCGCGGCGAGCTGCGGCAGATCGAACTCGTCCAGCGACCGGCCGGCATGGACGCCGGCGACGAAACGGCCCTGCATCTGCCCGCTGTCGTGATCGAGCACCATCTCGATGAATTGCGAGCGCACCCGCGAGTTCTGACCGGACGAGCGCTGCCCGCCCAGCCCGAACATGCTGCCGACATTGCCGAGCCCACCCGGTGACCAGCCGAGCAATCCCGCCCCGAACAGCCCGATCGGGATCGCCACCACCAGCTCGCCGCGGAGGCCGGTGAAGGCTGCCACCGCAAGGCAGCCGATGCCACCGGCAAACTTGAGCGCGCGCGCCAGCGCCGCCGGATTCGCGTTCCGGAACATCTGCAGCAACAGATAAAGGGTGATGACGGCGACGGCGCCAGCGATCAGTGTCATGATCCGAATATAGGGCGTGTCGGGACAAAAAGCATGATCGGCTGCGTACGCGACCGGCAGGCTCGAGCCGGTGCGCCGGGCTTGATATTGGCGGCGGCCGAGATCGATCTCTACTTCATCTGCCCGATCAGACGTGCCGCGCCCGCTTCGGAGCCGGCGAGCCGGAGCAGCGCCGCGCGACCACCGGCAGCATAGGCCGCCGCGGCGCGCAGAAGATCGCGCAACTGCGCGGATGCGCCGGGATCGAAGCGGCACCATGCTCCCCCCGACAGCCGCGCCATCTCGCGAAAAGCCTGCTCGGCCGCGGGCTCATTGCCCTCCTGGAACATGAACAGCGGGACCTTCAACAGCCCGAGCTCGCCGGCCTTTGCGCAGAGCACGTCGACATTCTCCTCCATCGCGTCGCCAACGAACACGACGGCGCGGATTCCAGACGCTGTCGCATGGCGTCGCGCCTCGGCAAGAACCTTGCCGATCTGGGTCTGGCCGCCGCGACAATCGATCTTGCCCATCAGCCGGGCGAGCTCAGCGCTGTCGGAGATCCAGCCAGTGGCGCGGCATTCATCGAAGCCCCGATAGTACACCAACCGGATATCCAGGCTGCCGAGTGCGGCGGCCTCGCGAAACATGTCGGCCTGCAGGGCACAGGCCATGTCCCAGGTCGGCTGGCGGCTCAGGGTCGCATCAAGCGCAAAGACGAGACGACCTCTGGTTCCCTGAGCTGCAGGAGCCATGGCCTTGGCCTGCGCCACAAACGCCGCAACGGCGTCTGCCGTGGAGCGCGCATCGTCCGGCAACCGTTGCTGGCGCGAGCCATCGTCGGCCGTGGTCATCGGCGCAGAACCTGGCTTCGTACGACGATCGACCATACGCGCACCTTGCTCGGACGCGCATCATGTGGGCAGCCGGACGAACAGCTTCAATGACGGCAGCGACCCATCTGCCGCTTACGTCGTTCATTCCGCCCGTCGTGGTGGGCGGCAAGGGTCAGGCGAGGCTGGCGTGCATCCCGGCTTGCGCGCTCAATGCGTCAGCGGCTTGGCCGGCGTCGCGGTCTTGCCGACCGGCGCATAGGGCGCGACGGGCCCCGGATCGAGCAATGGTGTCTTGGTCTTGACCGGCCCGATGTCGCTGCTGCTGTCGCTGTCGGCGAGGAACTTGTCCAGCATGGCCTGGATCGACGACTTGGCGTCGTCGGGTCCGGTGTCGCGCATGTCGTTGTGCTGGAAGTCCGTGTTGACGACCGTGATGCCTTCCTTCTCGCAGATGTCGTCGCTCGGGATCACGCCGGGATCGGTCTTGAATTGCGGGTCCTTCGAACGGAACGACAGGATCTTGAACTTGCCGTCGGTGACGAACGGGACGCGGAGGTTGTCGAGCGTGACGACCTTCCGGACGTCTTCGGGATACTGCTTGGCGAAATACATCGAGATGTCGCCGCCCATCGAATGACCAACCATCGTCAGATGATCATAGTCGGCGTTCGGCTGCACTTGGTGCATCTGCTCGACGGCGAACCGGATGTTGGCGACGCCGCGCTGGATCTGCGGCAGGCGGCCGACATAGGGCTCGCCGACCTTCGTCACCATCGGCGCATCGGTCGGCAGGTCGTGCTGGATGCTGACCGCCATGTAGCCGCGCGCAGCAAATACGTTGGCCAGGAACGAGTACTCGGTGAACTTGACGGTGTTGCCGTGATTGAGGATCGCGACCGGCAGCTTGACCATGCCGGCTTCGGCCTGCATCTCCTTGTCGCGGCGGACGGCCACGGCGACTTCGACCAGACGGTTGTCGCGCGAGGCGTCATAGAACCTGATGGTCTCGTGCCGGATCGCCCACTTGCTCGCGGTGAAGTAGCCGACGGCCGCCAGCACGCTGACAGACACAAGAACGGTTATTCCACGCTTCATGTTCGTCCCTCGGGAGCACAATCAAAGGTAGTTTTGAACCTGTAAGACTCTCGCGACCCGTTCTGTTTAATATATGTAACGGCGCTGTGACAGGAAGACCAAATGTTGTGTATCGGTCGCCCGTTCGTTGTGCGCCGCACCTAGTTGCTGTGCAGCATAGCGGGTTCCGTCGCCCGTCTCTGTAACTTGAGCCCTGAACGTCAGGTTCAAATCAGTCATGAATTTGACGGTAATCTAGCGAAGTTGGCGGCCGCGGCGTTGACCTGAGACAAATCTTCCTCGTCCGCCCCAAGCAGGCTGAACGCGCCGTCCCCCCTGTCACGCGGATTGTTAACCAAGCGGCGGGCGCACGTTCAACGCGCACAATGTCTCAGGCGCGGCTTCGCCGGACTGCGGACGGTATTCAGGCGCTGATGATGTCGTGCAGGTCGAGCGGCTTGTCGACCTGGGCGAACCATTCGGCGCGGTTCGCGGCGCGGCGGCGGCCGCGCTCGTCCAGCGGCAGCTTGAGCTGCCGCAGCAGGCTGGTGACCTCCTCCCGGGCCGTGACGTGGCCGAGATTGGGGCGGGTGCCCAGGGTCGCTTCGTCGATGTCGTCGAGCGCGGTCAGTCCGCGCGGGAAGAACTCGCGATAGACGACGCGTTCGGCAAAACCGTCGATGGCGCGAAAGCCGAGCCGCAGCGACAGGTCCTTGAGGCCGTCGGCGACCAGTTGCTTGTTGCGGGAGCCGAGCATCGACAGCCGGTTGCGGACCACGATCCAGTCGGTCATCGCACCGTCCACCTGGCGGCGCTTGCGCCGGACGTCACGCACCATCTCCGCATAGTGGCTCTCGCCGGTCACGGCATAGGTCGCCGGATCGACCGTTCCCAGCACGTCGAAGTCGAGGAAGCTGTCGTTGATCGGCGTGACCAGCGTATCCGCCATCGAATGCGCCAGGCGCATCAGGTAGCTGTCGTTGCCGGGCGTATCGATGACGATGAAATCGAACGAGCGTTCGACGGCGCTCACCGCCTCCATGAACTGCTGGAACTCGGCGTTCTCGTTCTCGTCGATCTGCAACGTCCGGCCGAGCTGGATGCAGTAGTGCGTCGGCAGCTCAAGGCGCAGGCCGGTGCGGCGCGCCCAGGCGCTGCGGTTGTTGATGTAGTGGGTGAAGCTCTGCTGGCGGCAGTCGAGATCGATCGTGGCGACGCGCTGGCCGGCCTTGAGGAGTGCCACGGCAATGTGCAGGGCGGTGGTCGACTTGCCCGACCCGCCCTTCTCGTTTCCAAGCACAACCACGTGGGCCGAGCCCGATTGTCCTTGGCTAGTCTGCACCAGCATGTTGTCGACCTCTTACGATCATCTTCGAGTCACGGTCGTCTGCGGTCAAGTGAAATGCATCGTCATCGTGAATCCCGCGGGGGACGCATCCTCCGCTACTACTTGACGCGCGCGTTTACCAACTCCGCATCGGACGCGGAGACGTGCTAACAGGCGTATTCAAGTATGCTGAGCGGCGTGTCGCGTCCTTGTTAAGGGCGGTCGCCCGAGCGTCAAGGCCGAACAGAGCAACCGCAATTTTTCGCTGTGAGATCGAGCAAAAATGTCACGAAGCCCTCGCGTCGCCCGCACCGTTTCCGCCCTCCGCCGCGAGCTCGACAGCTTGCGCGCGAGAAAGGCCAGCATCGCGCTCGTGCCGACCATGGGCGCGCTGCATGAAGGCCACGTCTCGCTGGTCCGGCTGGCGAAGCGCCGCGCCGACAAGGTGGTCGTCTCGATCTTCGTCAACCCGACTCAGTTCGCGCCGACGGAGGATTTCGGTTCCTACCCCCGGACCTGGAAGGAGGATGTTGCGAAACTTGCGGCCGAGCGCGTCGATCTGATCTGGCATCCCGACGCGAAGGCGATGTATCCGGACGGCTTCGCGACGCGGGTCGTGCCGGAAGGCGCGGCATTGGCCGGGCTGGAGGATCGCTTCCGTCCGCATTTCTTCGGCGGGGTCGCGACCGTGGTCGCCAAGCTGTTCACGCAATGCCGGCCGGACGTCGCGATCTTCGGCGAGAAGGACTATCAGCAGCTCCGCGTCGTCGCCCAGATGGCGCGCGACCTCGATCTCGGCGTCCGCGTCGTCGGATCGCGTACGGTGCGCGAACGCGACGGGCTCGCGATGTCGTCGCGCAATGTCTACCTCACTGCAGACGAGCGGCGGGCGGCGCCGACGCTGTACCGTGTCCTGAAGGAGCTGGCGGCCCGGCTGCGCGCCGGCGACGACATGCAGGCGGCGATTGGGGACGGCGCCGCCGCGATCACCGAAGCCGGCTTCGCCTTGGACTATCTCGAGGTCCGCCACGCCGAGACACTGGCGCCCATCGCCCCGAACGAGTCAGGACCGATACGCATCCTGGTCGCGGCCAAGATCGGAACCACGCGATTGATCGACAATATCGCCGGTTGAGCCGCCGGCAAATCAGCGGTTCGCCAAGACCGCGAGTGCTCCCTGGCCCGCAAGGCCAGAGTCAGCGGCAACTGACGCCGGGTAGAGCGTACGCTCTGCCCTTGCGATCGAGTCTGAACTTCCGCCCCGGCGTGAGATGCTCACGCGCAACACCGGCAACTCGTCGAGCGGCTACAGCAGGCCGAGATCGCGCAGCTCGCGGCGCAGCGGCTCGGGCATGGCTTCGACCCCCGCCGCACTGGACTTGCCGAGATCGGCCGGCGCATCCTCGGTCGTCAGATAGCGCCACCCCTGGAACGGACGCATCGGCCGCGGCGACACCGCGATCACCTTCGGCTGCATGATGATGCGGCACCGCCCGATGCCGTCGCCGTCGCGGAACGGCTCGATGCCGACGATCTTCTCGCGCGCGGCGACCTCACCGCGGATCACCCAGTACAGCGAGCCGCCGGCGAGGATGTCCTCGACCCGTTTCGGCGTCATCCGCGTGACATGGACGTGCTGCTGCGGCAGGCCCTTCTTCTTGGCCGCGAGCATGCGCTCGGCGATCCACTCCTTCAGCTCTTTCACGGACTCGCAGCCGACGGCGAGCTTGATCAGGTGCAGAGGCATGATGGCGGTTCGACCAGCGGGATCTATTCGTTGTTGGCGGCCGGCTCGGCGGCGTCAGGCGCCGCTTGAGGCGCCGCGGCAGCCGGCTTCGGCTTCGGTGCGGCCTTCTTGGCCGCCGGCGGCGCCTGGGCGTGGCTGGCAGCCACGGTCGGCGGCGCTGCGGGCGACGGCGCAAGCTGCGTCGGCGGCTTCGGCGCAGCGGCTGCCGGAGCGACCGAGCGCGTCGAGGCCGTCGGCTCGGGATTCATGATGCTGACCGGCGGGGTATTGGCCGAGCTGGGAAATTCCGCGGTCGTCGGCTTGCCGCTCGGCGCCGACGGCGCCTGCCCTGGAGGCGCCAGTCCCGCAAAGGTTCCAGCGACGGGCTGGCCCGGGGCCG
Source organism: Bradyrhizobium sp. SZCCHNR1098 (assembly GCF_032489375.1). Lineage (NCBI taxonomy): Bacteria > Pseudomonadati > Pseudomonadota > Alphaproteobacteria > Hyphomicrobiales > Nitrobacteraceae > Bradyrhizobium > Bradyrhizobium sp. SZCCHNR1098. The sequence continues at coordinate 41,851 of NZ_JAUEXY010000014.1, read as the reverse complement.
CATTCCACTGCGAGGCGTAGCGCGTCACCAGCCCCTCATAGGTCCGCCCTTCCATGTTGTTCATCAGTTGCTGGCGATCGCCCACGGCACGGAACATCACGCAATCGCTCGGCGTGCAGCGGTCGCGCGTCAGCAGCACATAGGCCATCAGGCCATAACGATCGCGCTCCACGGCGCGGCGCAGCGCCAGCAGCTCGGCGGTCATCACCTTGTTGGCGCTGGCGACGTCGCCCGCCTGGGACAGCCGGCTCAGCATGCCCGCCGCATAACTGACGGCCGCGGCCGTCATCTCGGCCGATCCGAACAGGCTCTTCTCGCAATTCGCGAGCACCAGGTCGCCGGCGAGATCATCCACGCAGGCCAGAGCGGGCGGCGAGAAGCTGACGGTGGCGGTCGCCGCAGGATCGCCATTGGCGCCGCGCGGGCTCGCATCCTGGCTCCGCATCATCGACGCCACCGCAATCCCGACCGCCAGCAGCGTGATCACCGTCAGCGCGCCGTTGGCGACCGATTTCTCGGCCCTGAGCAGGGTAATCAGGACGATCAGTGCAAAGAAACCCGCCGCGGCAACGGTGAGCCACATCGGGAACGCCGGTGAGTTCAAGAGCTGATCCAACGAGGAAGGCCAGGTCGAGTTCATGCGCGCTTGTTCCTGACGTGGGCCAGCGAGAGCGGGCCCGATGGCGTCCCTACATGGGACGGCCGTGAAACGATCATCAAATTCAAATGATCACCCGATCGATTGCGGCCCCACCACGACAATAGGACGATTCCATGCGCCTGCGGGCGCCGGATGGTGTGGAGCTACCCGCTATCCCCAAAGGGATCGCGCAGCAATCGTCAGCGTCTCGCGCCACGGCTCCCGAACGCGTGGCAACTCCCCCTCTCGCTTCGGCTACGTCTCCGGCGGCCGCCTCCGCCGACGCGGCACGTCATCCTCAAGACAAGGCCAATTGGCTCTCTCTGGCAACCCGCTCAAAGGCTTCCGTCGAGCTTTTGATCCGATACTGGCAGTCGTCGTCTTCCGTCGGAAGCTGGCGGATGATCTCGTAGGTGCCGGTGGCGGCCGGACGCGAGACGTTGCTCGCGGTAAAATAGACGGTCGATCCAATGGGGAACTTGTGTTTCAACGCCCTCTCCTGCTCGCGTGCCGGCAAGAGCCCCTTGTCCCGCTGCCCGGGCCGGCGTGTCTTTATAAATATCGCGCTTATATCACGCCGCCGCCCGCCCTGACCAGCGACCTCACGACATGGCAAACACGGAGATTGCGAGAGTCTTCAACGGGATGACGCCGTAGGCGGTATTCCTGGACGAGCGCGTCGGGGCTCGCTCGTCCACCGCAGACCATATCGTGAACAGGCGACGCCGTTCAGACTTTCTCGACCCGGTCGATGATCCAGCTCTCCGCAAGTCCGTCCTTCACCCACGCCGCGAACTCCGGCATCGCCATCATCGTGTCCATGTAGGCGCGGGTCTCGGCGGCGACCGGAATGGCGAAGCTGTGGAAGCGCGTGACCACCGGCGCGAACATGGCGTCGGCCGCGCCGAAGCGGCCGAACAGGAACGGCCCGCCATTGCCATAGCGGGCACGGCAGTCGCGCCAGATGTCCTCGATCCGGGCGATGTTGGCCTTGGCATCGGCAGACAGCTCCACCAGCCGCACCGGCCGGTGCAGGTTCATCGGGCATTCGTTGCGCAAGGCCGGGAAGCCGGAGTGCATCTCCGCGCAGACCGATCGCGCATGAGCGCGGGCAGCGGCATCGGCGGGCCACAGCCCCGCTTGCGGGAAACGCTCTGCGAGATATTCAATGATCGCGAGTGAATCCCACACGCTGATCGCGCCATCGATCAGGATCGGCACCTTGCCGGCCGGGGAATGCTTAAGGATGCGCGCCTTGTCGGCGGGATCGTCGGTGTAGAGCGGGATCACGATCTCCTCGAAGGCGATGTCGCAGCCGCGCAGCGCCAGCCACGGCCGCATCGACCATGAGGAATAGTTCTTGTTGCCGATCACCAGCTTCAGCGTCATGTCCAGCCGTCTCCGTGTTCAGGCGTGCATGGGCCGCGCCGTCTCGGCCATGGGAGCCTTGCCTTCCGGGACGCATACAGGATCGGCGGTGGCCGCGTCGACAGCGACTTGCTCCGATTTGCGTCCCCCGCGCGCGACACGATCAGCGCGTGAAGTCCTGCGGCGTGAACGACATCTCGATCACCTTCCACTCGTCGTAGCGATCCCGCGGCAGCATCGAATAGGGCTGGCAGGCGTTCAATGCCTCGACGGCGCTTTCCTTCAGCTGCGCAGCCTTCAGCGGTGCGATCACCTCCCTCACCTCCGGCTCCGTCGCCAGCCGCCCGTCGGGCGTCATTGCGAAGCGCAGCCTGACCATGACCCGGTCGGACGGTGACATCGAAGCCGAAAGACGGGCGCAACTCCTGACCCGCTGACGCAGCGCCGTCTCCAGATTGGCCGCGAGGTTGGTCGTCGCGGCCGGCCCGGCGTCCTTGGCATCGTCCGGGCCGATTGCCGGCGGCAGCGGCGAAAGCGGCTCCGGCAGGCCCAGCATGACGCCGTATTTCACCGTGATGTCGGGCTCGGGCGGCACATAGCTCGGCGCCGGAGCCGGCACAGGCGGCGGCAAAGGCTTGGCGACCGTCTTCACGGCCTTGGACGGCGGCATCGGCGAAGGCCGTGGCTGCGCCGGTGAGGGAGACGGCGGCTTCGGCATCTCCTTCGCCTCCTGCACCGGTGGCTGCGCCGGCTCAGGCGCCGGAGGCGGCGCGGCGGCCGCCGGCGACGGGCTCGGCGCCAGCTGCGGCAGCGTCAGCTCGGGCGATGGGGACGGCGTCGACACCGGATCCGGCGTCTTCTGCGGGTCGTCGGCATCGACGATGTCGACGGCAACCTCGTCAGTCCTGGCAATCTCGTAGGGACGCACCGTGGTCGAGACCACGACCCCACCGGCGATCAGGAGATGCGCGAGCACCGATGCGGCGATGCCCCAACGGATGAACTGCCAACGTTCCATGCTGCTTCACTTGCGCCCGCGCCTGACCGAACGCCGGACCGATTGCCTGGGCTGCGCGCGGTCTCGCCGATCATTGGCAGGGATTGCAGCGCCAGCCGCCATCCGGCCCGCCGGCCGCGCCTGCCATGTCGGTGTCTAGCATAGCGGCGCGGGCGCCGCCCTCAATCCCATTTCGGCGCAAAGGCGAAGTTGGTCATCCGCCCTTCGGGACTGCCCATCGCGAAGATGTCGGCCATGTCCTGCTCCGAGAGCTCGAAATCGAACACGTCGAGGTTCTCGGACAGCCGTTCGATCTTCGAGGTGCGCGGGATCGCCACGACGTTCTGCTGCACCAGCCAGCGCAGGCAGATCTGCGCCGGGCTCTTGCCATGGGCGCGGCCGATCCGCGTCAAGGTCGGATCGTTCTTGATCTTGCCCTTGGCGATCGGGCTGTAGGCGACAAGCGCAATGCCATGGCGCGCGCAGGCATCGCGGACCTTGGTCTGATCGAGATAGGGATGATACTCGACCTGATTGCACACCAGCGGCTCCGGCGATGCCGCCACCGCCTCGTCGAGCAAGGCAACCGTGAAATTGGAGACGCCGACGTGGCGTGTGAGCCCGAGCGTCTTGGCATGCGCCAGCGCGCCGAGCGTCTCGGCCAGCGGCACGTGCGGGTTGGGCCAGTGCAGCAGCAACAGGTCGACCTCGGAGACGCGCAGCCGGACCAGGCTCTCCTTGGCCGAGCGTTCGAGATCGTGCGGCGCGAAATGCGTGGTCCACACCTTGGTTGTCAGGAACACCTCGTTGCGCCGGACGCGGGAGGCGCGCAGGCCCTCGCCGACCTCGTGCTCGTTCTCATAGACCTGCGCGGTGTCGATGTGCCGGTAGCCGAGGGTGAGCGCCTGCTCGACGATGCGGCTGCAGGCGCGCCCGCGCAGCTCCCAGGTTCCGAGACCCAAAGCGGGAATTCCGGCACCATTGGCCTCGATCATCAGCATGGCCGTGCACTCCAGAGCGCGTGCAACATTATGTAGGCACACGCTGGGCGTTGCCAACGCACGACCCGTGTTTGGCTTAAGTCTTGGCTAAGGCGGCAAACACCGTCTCGGGCGCGTGCGCGATGACGGTGAGCAGCGCGCGCGCCGGGCCGCGCGGCATGCGCTTGCCCTGCTCCCAGTTGCGGATGGTCTCGACGGGCACGCCGAGCTTGGCGGCGAATTCCTGCTGGGTCAGCTGCACCCGCCGCCTGAGGTCGCGCACTTCGAGCGGAGCCGCGGGCGCCAGCGGAATCTCCTCGCCGTCACGCAGCTCCACGATCCGTCCATCTGCCTTCAGCCGCAAGCGTTGCATCGTCCGACTCCGTCTCAAGCGACAGTCTCGCCGAACCGCGTTAAGGCCGGATTAACGATATAAGTCGTTCAGGGATTGCGCTTATTTCAAGCCGAACCACAGCGTGGCGATGCCGAGAAACGAGAAGAAACCGACGACGTCGGTCACCGTCGTGACGAAGGTTCCCGAGGCGACGGCCGGGTCGGCGCGGACGCGTTCGAGCACCATCGGAATCAGGATGCCGCCGAGCGCACCCGCGACGAGATTCGAGATCATCGCAAGCCCGATCACGATGCCGAGCCCGGGCATCTTGAACCACGCCACGGCGGCGATGCCGGTGACGAGCGCGAAGGCCAGACCATTGACGAGCCCGACCAGCCCCTCGCGGATCACGACCCGCATCGCATTGTTCGGCCCGAGCTCGCGCGTCGCCAGCGCGCGCACCGCGACCGTCATGGTCTGGGTCGCGGCATTGCCGCCCTGGCTGGCGACGATCGGCGCGAGCACGGCGAGCGCCACCATCTGCTGCAACTGGCCCTCGAACAGGCCGAGCACCGATGACGCCAGGAACGCGGTGGCGAGATTGATCAGCAGCCAGTTGAAGCGGCCCTTGGCGATGGTCCAGACGCTGTCGGACAATTCCTCGTCGCCCGACACGCCGCCGAGCGCCTTGAAATCCTCGTCGGCCTCCTCCTCGATGACGTCAACCACGTCGTCGATGGTGATGACGCCGGCCAGCCGGTTATCGGCATCGACCACGGGGGCCGCGACCAGATTGTACTTGCCGAACAGCCGCGCCACCTCGGCCAGATCGTCGGTGACGGTGACGCGACGGCGGTCCTCGTCGATCAGATCGGCCAGCGGAACCGGACGGCGGGCGCGCAGCAGCGCATCGAGCGACACCGCGCCCTGCCAATGCCGTGCGTCGTCGACCGCATAGATCTCGTAGAACCGCTCGGGCAGATCCGGCGTCTCGCGCATGTAGTCGATGGCCTCGCCGACCGTCCAGCCCAGTGGAACCGCGATGACCTCGCTCTGCATGCGGCGGCCGGCCGAGCCCTCGGGATAGTCGAGGCTGCGCGCCAGCGCGTCGCGCTCCGACGGCGGCAGGCGTTCGAGGATCTCCTCCTTGTCCTCCTCGTCGAGGCTTTCCAACAGCTCGACGGCGTCGTCGGATTCGAGCTCGCGCACGCCCTCGGCGACGGTCGCAGGCTCGAGCTCCTCGAGGATCTCCTCGCGGACCGCGTCGTCGACCTCGTTCAGCGCGGAGAAGTCGAAATCGGTGCCGGTCAGCTCGACCAGCCGGACACGGTCGTCCGGCGCGAGCGCCGCGATCAGGTCGCCGAGATCGGCCTCGTGCAGCTCGGCGACCTCGGCGCGCAGAAACGCCTCGTCCTCGGCGGCGATAGCCGCCGTGATGGCCGCGATGAATTCGGCGCGAATCTCGCCGGATTCGGTGCGCATCGGCGCGCGATCGCGTAGAGTAGCATCAGCATGGGCAACGTCCGATGTCTCGTTCATGACGTGCCTCACGCGCTTGATTTCAGAGCAAATGGTCTGATTTGTGCTTTCACGCATTACATAATCGGCAACAGCGAGCGCAACGGGAAAAGATGCGGCTTTGGCGACCGATGACGGGATGGGTAAACGCGGCCTGCGTCGTGGCGGCGCTGCTTGCGGCTGACGTCGCCGCAGCTGCGCCCGCCGCATGCCCGCGCGAAGGTACGCTCGGCACGTCGCGCATTCTCACCGTCGATCCCGCGACACATCCGCGCGTCGGCCTGAAGAGCTTCCCGGACACGCTGCCGCTGCACGACGGCGAGGTGGTGCTGACCTTCGACGACGGCCCGTCGCCGCCGATGACCGACAAGGTGCTCGCCGCACTCGCCAGGGAATGCGTGCGCGCGACCTTCTTCCTGGTCGGCGAGCCTGCGTCGCGCCGCGCCGCGCTGGTGCGGAAGATCGCGGCCGAAGGCCACACCATAGGCCATCACACCTTCACGCATGCGAATCTCGCGCACATCACGCCGGGACAGGCCGTCGATGAGATCGATCGCGGCATCGGCGCCGACGAGAAGGCGCTCAACGGCGCGGAGACGACCACGCCGTCGACGCCATTCTTCCGCTTTCCCTATTTCGAATCGACACCGGCGACGCTCGACCTGCTGCAGTCGCGCGGCATCGTCGTGTTCGGCGCCGATCTCTGGGCCAGCGACTGGAACCCGATGTCACCGCAGCAGACGCTGAAGCTGCTGACCACCCGGCTGAGCCAGGCGCGCAAGGGCATCATCCTGCTGCACGATCCGCAGCCGCGCACGGTCGCCATGCTGCCCGCGTTCCTGCGCTACCTGAAGAACCACGGCTATCGCGTGGTCCATGTGGTTCCGAAGCAGCCGGCGGATGTGCATCACGAGCAGCATAGCGAGCGCCCTTCACCCGCGCCGACGACGCCGAACGAAGGTGGTTAATCCGTCGTTCAGGACCCCTGTCTACGCTCGACTGCCGTGATCACGGCGATTTCTACCGCTTGCAATCCGGCAACAGCCGCGTGCAAACCGGAACCAGGAACGATGTCATCTCGCGACAGCCGAACATCCCTGCTATGTCTTGGCGGTCGCTTGCCCGTCCCGCGCGGCTGCGACACATCATCGAGCGTCGAAGACCCTGACCGAAGGGGCCGGGACGGTGAAGGGAATGTGAGCAGCGTGATGCGTGATCGTCGGTGGGCTTGCGTCGGACGGCCAACATGGCTCGCAGTGCTGTTGGGCACCGTCGCCTGCGTCGCCTCCAGTGTCGGATCGTCAGTCGCATCGGCGGCCGATTGTCCCGGACACCCGAACGCGCTCGGCACGTCGCGCGTCCTGGTGGTCGATCCGCGCGAGCATCCGCGCCTGGGCGCGATGCAGTACAAGGAGACGCTGCCGCTCAAGGATCACGAGGTCGTCATCACCTTCGACGACGGGCCGCTGCCGAAATACAGCAATCGGGTGCTGCAGATTCTCGCCGACCAATGCGTCAAGGCGACGTTCTTCACCATCGGCCGCCAGGCCAAGGCCGATCCCGAGGGCGTGAGGAAGCTCGCGGCCGCCGGCCACACCATCGGCACCCACAGCCAGAACCATCCGCTGAGCTTCAACAAGATGACGCTCGAACAGGTCCAGCCGGAGGTCGATCAGGGCGTCGCCTGGACGAAGGCCGCGCTCACCGATCCCTCCGCGCTGTCGCCGTTCTTCCGCGTGCCCGGCCTGCTGCGCGGTGACGCCGTGGAGAGCTACGCCGCCTCGCTCGGCCTGCAGGTCTGGAGCGCCGATTTCCTGGCCGACGACTGGCGCAGCATTTCCGGCGCCAAGGTCTACGAGCTCGCGATGAAGCGGCTGGAGGCGCGCGGCAAGGGCATCCTGCTGCTGCACGACATCCAGGCCCGCACCGTCACGGCGCTGCCGAAGATCCTCGCCGAACTCAAGGCCAAGAACTACAAGATCGTGCACGTCGTGGCGGCAACGCCGGACCGGCCGGCGACGCCGACCGAGCCCGAGGATTGGCTGGTGCATCGTCCGTCGGACGAGACCCCGGTGGCGCATTGGCCCAGGATCGCGCCCGTCGATCTCGCCGGCGCCGAAACACGCGCCCGCGCCAGGCTAGACGATTTCGGCATTCTCGACGTGCCCGCGGCCGTCACGCACGGCGCCCAGAAGCCGGCATGGCCGCGTCCGCCGCTCGCGCCGCGCCTTGCAGCGCCGGCCTTGGCAGCGCCGGCGCCCAATCTGTTCGCATGGCCGCCTGTCGCGCCGCTGTCGGCGCAGCGGCATCAGCTCGCCCGGCTCGAGAGCCCGGCCCCGAAGGCGGCGACTGCCAAGCCGGCGCCGCGTCCGCTGCGCCTCGCGAGCCTCAGGCGGCGCTGAACATTCGCAGATGTTGCACGCGGGGATGCGGCACGATTCGCTCGCCCTCGCCTTCGGCTGCTCGAACTCGATATCGCGGCGATCGGCCTGATGCACACCGATCGCGGTGCGACCGATCAATTCGAGACCAGCTTGCTGACGCAGAGGATGACGGCGGCGGCCAGGAAGAACAGGTCGATGTAGGATTTCTTCTCGCCGTCCTTGCGCAGCGATCCGACGTCGGACACCACCTGCCTGCTGACCACCTGCCCCACCGGCCCGTCGCCGAGCATGCCGGCCAGCCGGCGGACGTCCGATTCCATCTTCTCGATCCGTCCGAAGAAATGGAAGGTGCGCACCACCGTGACGGCGCGCATGCCGGCATAGATCAGCACCACGAGCGCCAGGACGGCGCGGTTCTGGTACTTCTCGATGTAGTTCAGGCTGAGATAGACGGCCGCGAGAAATACGAAATTCGAGATGAAGCGGTACACGAGGCCCGTGAAGTTCATCTGCTCCCCCACATGATGTTCGGATCACTGGCCGACGACAGAACTCACGAAACGCGTTTCGCCCCCGCGTCCTGGTTCAACCGGCGTCACCCTAGGAGAGCGGGCTTGCGAATTCGTGAAGTGGAAATTTTGCAGCGCCAGAACAGGCCCGCTTGGTAAACAAGGGACTGCCCGGAGAGCGCCGCTGCAGCCTGCAATTGCAGGGCTGCAGCAGCTCTCGCAGCTATGCGCCGAATCGCGCCGGCGCGCAGGCGGCGACGTCGACGCTCGGCGCTTCGCCGCTCATCAGCTCGGCGAGGATGCGTCCCGTCGCGGGCCCCAGCGTGAAGCCCTGGTGGCCGTGGCCGAAATGCAGCCACAGGCCCTTGTGACGCGCCGCCTGGCCGACGACCGGCAGCATGTCGGGCATGCACGGCCGCGTGCCGATCCACGGCTCGGGCTCCACCGGCTTGCCGAGGTCGATGAGCTGGCGCGCGGCAGCCTCGGCCTTGCCGAGCTGAACCGGGGTCGCCTTCGCATTCGGCGATGACAGCTCGGCGCCGGTCGTGATGCGCACGCCGAGCGCCATCGGGTTCATCAGATAGCCGCGCGCCGCATCGCGCAACGGCAGATCGAGCGGGGCGCCGCCGCTGTAGTGACGGTGATAGCCGCGCTTGCGCACCATCGGGATGTCGTAGCCGAACTGCTTCAGGAACTCCGGCGACCACGGTCCGAGCGCGACCACCACGGCCTCGGCCTCGATGCGTCCCTCCGCCGTGGTGACGGCCCAGCCGCTGCCCGCCTGTGCGAGCGTGGTCGCGTCGCCGCGCAGCAGCTTGCCGCCGCGCCGCGTGAACAGCTCGGCATAGGAGCCGACGAGGCTGCCGGGGTCGGACACGGTCCACGGCTCCTGCCAGTGCAGGCCGCCGATGCCGCTGTCGATCAGCCCGGGCTCGGCCTGCTTGAGCTGCTGGGCGCTGAGCAGCTTGAACTTGACGCCGAACGCCTTGCCGACCGCCTCGGCCTCCCTGGCCTCCTTGTCGAACTGCGCCTGCGTCCGGTGCAGCACGCGAAAGCCGTCACGGCGCACGAGATTGCCGGCCCCGGCCGCGAGAATCAGCGGCTCGTGCTCGGGCGCGGCGCGTGCGATCAGTTGCGCATAGGTCCGCGTCAGCACCTCGTGCCGGGCGGGGAACGAATTCCACCAGTATTGCAGCAGCGGGCGCACGTGATAGGGCAACGCCGCGAGGCTGTAGTGCACGTCGTTGGTGCGCGCGAGCGCAATGTCGAGCACGCCGGCGAGATCATAGGGCATCGCGTAGGGCCTGACGGCCTCGCTCTGGATGATGCCGGCATTGCCGTAGCTGGTCTCGCGGCCTGGCTCCCTGCGGTCGACCAGCGCCACTGACCAGCCGCGGCTCTGCAGGTGCAGCGCCGTGCCGACACCGACCATGCCGCCACCGAGAACGATCGCGCTTTGCATCGTCATCACTCCTATCTCAGGTCCGCGCCGCCGCGACGACGGTGACCTCGATCTTCACATCCGCCATCATCTGCGCCTGCACCGTGGTGCGCACCGGCAGCGGGTCCTTGAAGTGCCTGCGATAGGCCTCGTTGTAGGCGGCGAAGTCCGCCTTGTCGGCGAGGTGCACCATGCAGGACACGACGTCGTCGAGCGTCAGGCCTTCGCCGGCAAGCGTCTCCGAGATGTGCTTGAAGACGAGATCGGTCTGCGCCGCGATGCCTTCGGGAATGCTACCGTCATCCGCAACCGGGATTTCGCCGGACAGGAACACCAGGCCGCCGGCGCGGCGCACCAGCGAAAACGGCCATGAGGGGACGTCGGACATCGTTAGTCGCTCCAGGATGTATTGATCATGATGGCCGGTCTCAATCCCACGCCATGAAGCCCGGCGTCTGCGCCAGCGGCGGCAGCGACGCGAGCCTGGCGAGGTCCGGCCGGGGACGGCGCAGCTCGGCGTCATCGGCAAAGGCGGCCTCCAGCGCCGCGGCGACGCCGAGCACCAGCGCATCGCCGCCGCGGGGACCTACGATCTGCAGACCGAACGGCAGGCCGTTGTCGTCGAGGCCGAGCGGCAGGCTGAGCGCGGGATGGCCGGCGAGCGTCACCGCATAAGCGAGCGCCAGCCAGTGGAAGTAGGAGCGTGTCGGCACGCCGTCGATCTCGGCCGGATACAGCTCGACCCACGGCCGCGGGCTCAAGGTGATGGTCGGACTGATCAGCACGTCGTGGCTTGCGAAGAAGCCCTGATAGGCGCGGTAGATGCGGGTCTGGTTGGCGCTCGCGCGCGAAAAATCGTCGAGGCTGTAGCCGAGCCCCTCCTCGACATTGGCGCGCACGTTCGGCCCCAGCATGTCGGGCCGCTCGCGAAAATTCTTGCCGTGCTGGGTGAGGAACAGCGAGGCGCGCAGCACCGCGAAGGTCTCGTCGGCGCCGCTGCAATCGGGCGCGCTCTCGTGCGCGTCAGCAAACAGCGGCGCGATGCGCGACACGCGCGCGCGGAAGGCGCGGCGGATCAGCGCTTCCGTCGGCGCAAAGCCGAAATCCTCGGTGAAGGCGAGCCTGAGCGTCTTGAGTTCGACCACCGGCGGCACCGCCCAGCGCGATGGCGCGCCGCGCACGGCTTCGCCCGGCAAGGTGTAGGCGAGCGGATCGCGCGCATCGTCGCTCGCCATCACCGACAGCATCAGCGCGGTATCGGCGACATCGCGCGCCATCGGCCCATCGGTCGACAGGCACGACCAGCCATGGGCGCGCTTCTCGCTGGCGACGAGGCCGTAGGACGGTCGCATGCCGACGATGCCGGAGAAGCCGGCCGGATTGCGAAGGGAGCCGCCGGTGTCCGAGCCGGAGGCCAGCGGGGCCATGCCGCAAGCGAGCGCGACCGCCGAGCCGCCGGAGGAGCCGGCGGCCGAGCGCATCGGATCGAACGGGTTGCCGGTGGCGCCGAACACGGGATTGCGGGTGTTGCCGCCCGCCGCCCATTCCGGCGTGTTGGTCTTGCCGAAGATGATCGCGCCGGCAGCGCGCAGCCGGCCCACCGAGGCCTGGTCGACGGCCGGGACATTGTCGGCCAGGATCGGGCTGCCATAGGTGGAGCGCATCCCGGCGGTGTCCTGGGTGTCCTTGATCAGGACCGGCAGGCCGTGCAGCGCCCCCCGGTCCTCGCCCCTCACGATCTCGGCCTCGGCGGCCTTGGCCGCCGAGCGGGCAGCCGGCTCGTCCAGGGTCACCACCGCGTTGACGGCCGGATTCACCGCCGCGATCCGGTTCAGACACGATTCGAGCAGCGCAACCGGCGAGATCGCCTTTGTTTTCAGGAGGTTGACCAGCTCGACGGCGGTCTTGTCGCAAATCGATTCCACGGGCTTCTCTTTTCCGTTTCGGAAAACTATTTAGCATATAGGAAATCGAATGCACGACCCGAAAACGCATTGTTCCACCGCTGTCCACGCATGACCTTCGGACATCGGGGCACCCAATTGAATATGTTGTTCTTTGGGGCGAGATTGTCGGCCTGCCCCGGCCATCGGCACGCCTGATCCGCTAACGGATTTTCCGGAGATCGCTTTGACAGACACTGCCATCAGCGTTTCAGCCGAAGCCCCCCACTCCCAGCTCGGCCAGTGCCTGAAGGCGGCCCGGCAGGCGCGCGGGCTGACCCTGAAGCAGGTCGCCGAAAAGACCGGCATGGCGCTGTCGACCCTGTCCAAGGTCGAAAACGGCCTGATGTCGCTGACCTATGACAAGCTGCTGCAGCTCACCTCGGGCCTGCAGATGGACATTGCCGAGCTGTTCAGCCCTGCTTCGCCGCGTCCCGAGGCGGGTCGCCCGGTGACCGCCCGCCGCAGCGTCAGCCGCGCCGGCCAGGGCCAGATCGTCAACACCAGGTTCTACACCTACACCTATCAATGCACCGACCTGATCGGAAAGCGCATGGTGCCGATGATCGCCGAGGTGCGCGCCCGCACGCTCGAGGAGTTCGGCCCCCTGCTCCGCCACAGCGGCGAGGAATACTTCCTGGTGACCCGCGGCACCATCGCCGTGCACACCGAGTTCTACGCGCCCGAGACCCTGCACGAAGGCGACGGCATGTATCTCGACAGCACCATGGGCCACGCCTACCTCAACGCCGGCGAGACGGACTCCGCGCAGGGCGTGTGTCTGTGCACCAGCGAGCAGGCCGATCTGTTCGAGCAGTTGCACCGGATTGCGAAGAAGGATGCGGTGGAGTGAAGTGCGATGCCTGACCGGTGCTGAACTTGAGTCTGCGCCGTACCATCATCTGCAACACGCAAGCTTCGGCGATGGCGAGAGCCAATGCGTAAGCCCAAGACTCCAGACAAAAATCCGCCGAACCGCGAGGCAGACGAGAGCGCCCGCCTTGCCAAGCGAGCACGTTCCGCAGGGGGATCGGCCAAGCGTCAACCGATCATTGAAGTTTATCTCTACCCCGTCGGGGCAGCGCCGATCGCTGGCCTGAAAGAAGACCCGTTTGCAACCGCCCTCAAGACGTCGCGTGGCACCGTCGATCCGAAGCTGAAACTCGGCTTCCGAAGCGAGGGAATTTGATCTCTATGACGCGACCATGCAGCCTCACGGGGGCCTGACTGCAGCGGGAGTTCTAGGTCAGATAGTTGAATCTAGGGCCGCCAAATTCGACCCAATAATTCACGCCCAAGTCGAAGCGCCAGCAGAAGCTAGATTTGTACACTTTCCCTCGCACATCGACGTACTCGATGACGATGTAGAAAAAGAAATTCTCGGTTTGTTTCAGTTCGGGAACCGGATGAAGTTGCTCCGAAATCAAATCGACTACCACGCCATACTCAGCCAATCCGCCGGGGCAATCGATGGGAAGCTTTTCGGACCTTTCTTGCGGTCCGATCGACATGTGAAATTCATCACGCAACAGCCCCGCGGAAGGCTCAGTTTGAGGAAGCCCCTCCAAGGCTATGTAGCAAGTTCTGATGATAGCTGGCATTCGTCCATGGTTGCCAATCTGAAATACGGCAACGGGAGGAATTTTGAATTCTGGTGGGGCTTTCCTGTCCACAAGATGGGGCGACAAGTGGACGAAAATCCAGGGCCTTTCTAAATCAGTCAGTGCGCGCTCGGCCGCAGCAGCGGACCGGTCAGCGGCAGCTATCGAAGCCTTCATGTCCCGCGACTGCTTGACACTAGTGCGGATAGCGAATCGAAATTGCTTTTCGCCAGTGTCGTACAGGAGCACGGTGGCTATGCCCAGCCCGACCGTAGCGAAGGCCAGAACTCCAGTGAATGCCATAAGCCAGAGCGTGTAGTAAGCAAGCGCTTCGTCAGTCTCTTCCTTCTTGGACTTGGCGCCTTCTTCGGCAGAGTACTGTTCATGGTTGGCAGCTATGCCGCTTTCTGTCACGTTACGACCATATATGCCGAAGAAGAAACTTGCTCCAAGTGCAAATCCCATCATCCCGGCGTACAGCGACCAGATGATCAGCCATCTTCTCATCACGCGCCCCCAGCGCTTAGAGTTCCTCAATGCTACTCCTTTGGGCTCTAGGGCAGCAATACACGCAAGAAAGAACATGGCCGGGAACGTCCCGTGTGCCGACCCGGGTTTGTGATCGAAGCTTTCGGGTTCCCGGGAACGGTCGCAAGGCCGAAACAGCCTGCGCCGAAATTCTCTTTTCATCCGCCGGCTCAATCACATCACCCCTGTCCAGTCCCCACGCGGAAAATATTCCTGTTTCGCTTTATCGGAAATCATGATTGTATCTCCCCGTCCCGCCTCGGCACGAGGGGCGTATCGCGATCGTCACGGCACGCGGGGTGGGATGCGGTGGGCGCAGCGGCTCGCAGCGTGACGAAGGTCATGCGGACGAACGAAGCCGTTGCGCCGGCGAAATCGTAGGGTCCTGGCCTCCCGGTGCTGAGGCCAAGCTCGTGACAACGCGTTCGCGTTGCGCGGGTGACGGGGGCAAGACAGCCGGTCCCCGGGGAGAGGACGTATAAGCCGCCCAACCATCGCGCGGGGAATGCCGGGATGTCTCGGCTGAACCTGTGGTTCCTGCCGCCAGCATTTTTTCCGCTGGCGGGCCATGGGTGCGGCCAGCGCCCGGCATTCCCTGCGCCCTCGTTGTCGAGAGGGCGAAACCACCGGCACAGCTCGGACGCATCACGCGCCGCGAGGCGGAGACGGCTCGCCCGGACGGCGCTGTGGATCGGGGCAAACGAGGGATCGCTCACCGCATGATCGCTGCGGACTCACGTCGCTGTCCTGCCGGACAAGGCCGACACGATCGCCTCCGACAATTGGCTCAGCCGGAACGGCTTGGCGAGAAGCCTGGTCGTCGCCCGGAATTCCTCCGGCACCAGCGAGGGGTCGGCGAAGCCGGACATGAAGACGATGGGCAGATCGGGCCATCTGCGGCGCACCTCGCGCGCCAGGTCGATGCCGGTCAGGGCATCCGGCAGGAGAATGTCGGTCAGCAGCAGCGCGACCGGGTCCGGCCGCTCCAGCTCGGCAATCGCCGCGGCCACGTTGGTGACGACGACCAGGCTGTAGCCCATCGATGTCAGCATGGTCGATGCCATCGCGCCCACCAGCGGATTGTCCTCCACGACCAGGATCCGTTCGCCAGTCTGCGGCCGCGCCAGCCGCGCCGCGCCGGCGCGCGCGCGACCGGTGACGCCCGGCCCCGCGCTCGGCAGATACAGCGTGACGCACGTGCCCTCCGCCACCCGGCTGTCGATCAGCACCGTGCCTCCCGATTGCCGCGCAAAGCCATAGACCATGCTGAGGCCGAGGCCGCTGCCCTTGCCGAACTCCTTGGTGGTGAAGAACGGCTCGAAGGCGCGGCGCGCGATCTCGGGCGGCATGCCGGCCCCCATGTCCGACACCGCGATCGTCACGTAGTCCCCGGGCATGATGCGCTCGTCGCCGTCATCGAGCGGCTGGTCGAGCACGGCATTCGTCGTCGTGATCGTCAGTCGACCGCCGCCATCCATCGCATCGCGCGCGTTGAGCGCCAGGTTGAGCAGCGCGTTCTGCAATTGCGTCGGGTCGATCAGGCAGTGCCACAGCATCGGATCCTGCGCCAATTCGATCTCGATGTTCTCGCCGAGCGTCCGCTGCAGGATCGTCGTCATCCCGCTGACCAACTGATTTACGTCGGTGATCTGCGGCTGCAGCGCTTGCTTGCGGGCGAAGGCCAGCAGCCGCCGGTTGAGATCGGCGACCCGCTCCGCCGCCTCGATCGCCCGCTCGACCATGCTGCGGCAGGAGACATCGGCGGGCGGCAAGGCGTCGAGCAGCAGATCCAGATTGCCGAGCGTCGCCGCCAGCATGTTGTTGGAATCGTGCGCGATGCCGCCGGCCAGCTGGCCGACGGCCTCCATCTTCTGGGCCTGGCGCAATTCGTCCTCGATGCGCTTGCGCTCGGTGATGTCGACCGACAGCACGAAATAGCCGCGCACCGTGCCATCCTGGCTGCGATCCGGCACCCGAATGGTCTGGCACCAGCGTTCACGGCCGTCGGGAAACGCGATCTTCTCCTCGCCGCCCGCGGTGCGGCCGGCCAGCGCGGCCTCGATCTTCGGCCTCACCTCGCCACGTCGCGCGGGATCGATGTAGTCGTCGATCCTGCGGCTGCGGCCGGCTCCGGTGGGCGGCTGCGCGTACCATTCGCGTGCGACACGATTGGCGTAGCGGATGTCGCCGTCGGCGCCGACCTGGACGATCAACGCGGGCACGTTCTCCGTGACCAGCAGATGCTGCTCGAAATTGTCGCGCAGCGCCTGCTCGGATGCCGCGCGCAGCCGCCATTGCCGCGCCAGGACGAGGCCGAATCCCGAGATCAGCAGATTGAGCCCGGCGGCGATGGCGCTGTAGTACAGCGCGTTGTGTTTCCAGCCGGCCAGATACTCGACCGGATCGCGCGCCACGGTCACCACCAGCGGCAGGCCGGCGACGCGTCGATAGCTGATGCTCCGCGACGTGCCGTCCGTCATGCCGCTGCCCTCGAAGCTGCCGTGAGGCGCCTGCGGGAGATATTGGCTGAACAGACGATTGGACCGAACGTTGCGGCCGGCAAAATCGTCGGCGTGCGGCGAGCGCAGCAGGATCGTGCCATCGTCTCGATAGAGCGTCACCGTTCCGCGCTGCCCGACGTTCAGCGACAGAAAGAACTGCCGCAGATTCTCGTAGTCGACGGCCACGACGATCACGCCGGCGAAACGTCCGCCCGGCATCATCAAGGCGCGGCTCACCGCGATGAACAGACCCTTGTTCACACGCGAGGCCACCGGCACGTCGATGAACAGGCCGCGGCCGGGGTCATCGCGCTGGACCTTGTAATAGGCCCGATCGGCGAAATTGTTCTCGCGGCCGGGAACTCCGTTGCCGGCGCTGTCGCCGAGCAGGTTGCCGTCCGCATCAATCACGACGATGCCGCCCGCGGCTGGATACGGCGCCACCCTGCGCTTCAGCTCGTCGATCAGGGCCGGATTGCCGGCGGTGAGCAGCGATGGGTCCTGCTTGAGACTGTCGATCGTCGTGTTCAAGAGCACGTCGACGCCCTGGATGTTGCGCAACATGTATTCTTCGAGCGCGCGGGCAAGATCGCCGTTGGCGGCCTCGGTGGCCCGATAGGTCTCCCGATAGTTGACGGAAAGCATGTGCGCCACGAAGGCATCACACAGCAGAGCCAGCACGAGGCCGCTCAGCACGATGATCCAGGGGGTCCAGCGCCGATCCATCCAGGATCCGGACGCGGCCCTGGTCCAGGCGTCGACAATGCCTGCCTGCCGCGGACCGCGCCGATGGTCGGCTCTCGCTTTGATCTGGTCCCGCATGGCGTCGAATTCAGGAGGTCGTCGGGCGGTTTGATTGTGAAGCGATCGGCGCGTCAAGCATCGGCGAAAGGTCCGGATTGTGCCGAATTCCGCGTCTCCAGGCGCGTCGCGATCCATATCGCGGGCGCTCGATAGCACGGTTTGCCGGGGCGTGTCATCGGCACCCGCCAAGCGCTGCGGCGGTCGCGGAAGGGCTCGAGGCGTCAAGACGCGGTCAGAGCTGATGCTCGAACGCCTCGCGCTCGGCACGGCTCAGATGCAGGCCGTGCTTGGTGCGCCGGTCGAGGACGTCGGCGGCCGTGACGGCCCACTCCTGCTCGCGCAGAAAAACGAGCTCGCGCTCATAAAAGGAGGAACCGAAATGGCGGCCGAGATCGCCGACGTTGCGGGATGCTCCGAGCAGGTCGCGCGCCCGGGTGCCGTAGAGCCGCGCACAATGTGCCAGCACCGCCGGCGGCAATCCCGGATACTCGCCGGCGAGATCAGCAAGGAACTGATCGAACGGCGCACCGAGATCGCCGCCCGGAAGGCGCGCGCCCGCCGTCCATGCCGACGCCAGCTGCGGAAACCATGGCGCGAGGCGCTCCATCGCTTGTTCGGCAAGCCGGCGAAACGTCGTGATCTTGCCGCCGAAGATCGACAGCAGCGGCGGCTGCCCGGGTGCACCATGTACCTCGAACGCGTAGTCGCGCGTCACCGCCGACGGATTGTCGGCGTTGTCGTCATAGAGCGGCCGCACCCCCGAGAAGGCGTGAATGATATCCCCCTTGCCGGGCGCAGCCCGGAAATAGCGGTCGAGCACGGCGAGCAGATAGTCGACTTCGGCACAGTCGATCGCAACGTCTTCCGCGCGGCCGTCATGCACGATGTCAGTGGTCCCGATCAGCGCCAGATCGGTCTCATAAGGATTGACGAAAATGACGCGGCGATCTGTGTTCTGCAGCAGATAGGCCTGCGATCCGCTCCAGAATTTTGGCACCACGAGATGGCTGCCTTTCACGAGCCGCACATTGTGCGCCGAGTTGAGCCCGGCGACGCCCTGCACCACGTCCTGCACCCAGGGACCTGCGGCGTTGACCAGCGCCCGCGCGCTGACGGTCTGCAGCTCGCCGCTCTCGGAGCACATCTCCAGCCGCCAGACGCCATTCTCTCGCCGTGCGCTCACGGCGCGGGTGCGCGGCAGGATCGTCGCGCCCTTGCGTGCGGCATCGACGAGATTGAGGATCACCAGCCTGGCATCGTCGACCCAGCAGTCCGAATATTCGAAGCCGCGCCGGAATTCGGGGCGCAGCGGCGCGCCCTCCGGCTCATGCGCGAGATCGACGTTGCGGCTCGCTGGCAGCTGCTTGCGGCCGCCGAGATGGTCGTAGAGGAACAGCCCGGCGCGCACCAGCCAGGCGGGACGCTGCTCCGGCGAGTGCGGCAGCACGAAGCGCATCGGCCAGATGATGTGCGGCGCCGAGGCCAGCAGCACCTCGCGCTCGATCAGGGCCTCGCGCACCAGGCGGAATTCGTAGTACTCCAGATAGCGCAAGCCGCCATGAATCAGCTTGCCCGATCGCGACGAGGTGCCCTCGGCGAAATCGTCCTTCTCGCACAACAGCACCTTCAGGCCGCGGCCGGCGGCATCACGGGCGATACCAGCGCCATTGATGCCGCCGCCGATCACGGCGAGGTCCAACAGACCGTGATCGGTTCCGCTGCGTGAGACCGTCGCATTCATCGCTTGCTGCTGCGCTTCTTCTCTGGCTTGCCGCGCGCGGCGGCGCGCGCCTTTGCCGTCGCCTTGGCCGGCTTCGCCGCTTTCGCCTTCGGCTCCTGCAGCCCGTAGGTCGAAAACCCCTGCGACGTCTCGGCGATCTCGGCGTCGCCCAGGATGTGCGGCTGGCCGAGCGCGAGCGACAGATAATATTGCCGGGCGATGGTCTCGAGCTCGACCGCGAGCCACATCGCCTTCTCGAGACTGGCACCAACCGCGATCATGCCGTGATTGGCCAGCAGGCAGCCGTTGCGGCCTTCCAGCGCCTCCAGCGCGAGTTCGGACAATTCGGCCGTGCCGAAACGCGCATAGCCGGCGCAGCGGATTTCGGTGCCGCCGAACGCCGCCATCATGTAGTGACACGCCGGTATCGGCTTGCGCGCGATGGCGAGCACGGTGGCATAGGTGGAATGCGTGTGAACGACGCCGCCGACATCCGGACGGCCGCGCATGATGTCGAGATGAAAGCGCCATTCCGTCGAGGGCTTCAACGGCCCCTCCCAGGAACCGTAGTCCCCCTCGAGCGGCATCGAGGCGATCATCTCCGGCTTCATCGAGTCGTAAGGTGTCGCCGACGGCGTGATCAGCATGCGGTCCTTGTAGCGGGCGGAGATGTTGCCCGAGGTGCCTTGGTTCAAGCCCGACGCATTCATCCATCGGCATTTGGCGATGATGTTCTCGCGGATCAGCCGTTCCTCGCGATTCATGTCGAAAACCTTTCGTCGTCAGCAGGGATTGAGCGGCGGCTCGCCGGCGAGATAGCGGCGAACCTCTTCGGCCGCCTGGTCGGCGGCAAAGGTGACGGTGCGCACGGACGCGCCGGCGATGTGCGGCGTCAGCGTGACGTTGGGAAGCTGCAACAGCGGCCAGTCCGGCGGCGCCGGCTCGACGGCGAACGTATCGAGCATCGCACCGGCCAGTCGCTGCGAGCTGAGCGCGTCATGGAGCGCGCGATAGTCGACCAGCGGCCCGCGCGCCGTGTTGATCAGGATCGCGCCGGGCTTGATCCGGGCCAGCGCATCGCGATCGATGAAGCCGGTGGTTTCCGGCGTCACGCGGGCATGCAGGCTGACGACGTCGGCGCGCGCCAAGAGGTCGGCGAGCGCGACGTGCTCGACGCCGTCGTTGCGGTCCTCAGCGCTGAGCTGGACGTAGGGGTCGGTCACCAGGATCTTGCAGCCGAACGCCTTCAAGAGCTTGACCACGCGAGTGCCGATCGCGCCATAGCCGACGATGCCGACCGTCATTTCGCCGAGTTCGCGTCCCGTGCGGTCGGCGCGGTAGAGATCGCCGCGCCATTGCCCGCCCCGCATCGACTCGTGGCCGCTACGGATCAACCGGGTCTCGGCGAGCATCGCGCCGATGGTGAATTCGGCCACCGCGCTCGCGTTGCGGCCGGGCGTGTTGACGACCAACACGCCGTGATCGCGCGCGGCCTGCATGTCGACGTTGACGGGGCCGCCGCGCGACACGGCGATGAATTTCAGGCTCGGCAACCGCTGCAGCATCGCCCGCGAGATCGGAGCCAGATGCGTCACCAGCAGGGACGCCTCGCCGATGAAGTCCGCCAGTTCTTCGGGGTCGCCCATGAACTCCTTCAGCCCGTCGAGCTTGGAGCCGGCATAGCCATGCTCCATCGGCTCGTCCGGCCAGGGCTGCTCGAGCATGCGGATGTCGATGCCATCGCCGCAGACGGCGGTGATGCGCTCGGCGAACACCGACGGCAGCATGAAGCGGTCGCCGATGATGGCGATGGAGCTAGACATGATCGGCACCTGCGCGTTGTGCGGCGAGCTGCTTCCAGACCGGCCGCGCCGCGAGGCGGGCCTCGACATAGACCGGGAACAGCTGCGCATAACGTTCCGCCAGCGCCGCATCCGGCGCTTGCGGCTCATCCAGATACGGTCTCACCCACTCCTCCGCGCAGATCATCATGTCCGAGTAGAGCCCGGTCGCGACCGCGGCGATCATCGCCGCCCCCGACGCGCCGGCCTCCTCGCGACGGCAGACTCGAATCGTGCTGCCGAGTGCCGCGCCAAGAATGGCGCCGAGCGCGCGGCTGCGTGCCGCGCCCCCCGTCAGGCGAATTTCCGTCGGCAGCGGTCCCATCGCCGCGTAGCAGTCGCGTGCGGCGAAGGCCAGTCCCTCCATCACGGCACGCATCAGATCCCAGTAGCCGTGACCGATACGCAGGCCGATCAGTTGCGCAGAAGCTTCATGGGACACGAAGGGGCCGCGTTCGCCGGCGTCGGAAATGAACGGATGATACAGCAGCTCGCCCGATTTCGCCGCAAGCACGCGCTCGTCCAGCCGGCGGATCAGATCGTTGCGCGACCGCGCGATGCCTTCCATGGCGAGCACCCCGCGCGCGACATCGAGCAGCCAGTCGATGTTCAAGGTCGCGGCCATGGTCGACTGCATCTGCGCATAATGGCCCGGCACCGGGAACGGCATCGTATAACCGGTCGCCTCGGCATTCAGCCTGACTGCATCGGCGCCGTTCACCAGCCGCATGTGCATGCCGGTCGAGCCGATGATGGTGCAGCCGACCTCCGGCGTGGGGTCATACAGCCCACCGCCGAGCGCATTGCAGATCACGTCGACATAGCCGAGCGACACGGGCACGCCGTCGGGCAAGCCCGTCTCGGCCGCAGCCGTTGCCGTCAAGCCATGCGTCGTCGCGACACCGTCGACGACATCTGGAAACAGGCGCGCGGCATCGGCGATGCCGATGAGACGCGCGGCATCGCCGTCGAAGCCGCGCTTGCGAAAATCACCGCAGGAGAACGTCGCCTCGGAGGGATCGGTGACCCGCTCGCCGGTCAGCTTGAAGTAGAGCCAGTCCTTGCAGTGGAACGCCGTGCCCGCGCGTCCCAGCAACTCTTCGTCATGGGCCTGCAGCCAGGCCAGTTGCGCCCCCTGCTGGCAGGCGTTGAGCCCCGATCCGGTGCGCTGATAGTGCGCGACATTGCGCTCGCCGCCGCGGAAGGCTTCAACGAAACCTGCCGCACGCGAGTCGAGCCACAGCAGCGCGGGCGCGACGGGATGGCCATCCGCATCGATCAGCCAGGTGCCATCGCCCTGCCCGGTCACAGCGATCGCGGCGACCCGGTGAGCCAGATTCGGCAGCGCGCCGCTGAGGCCGCGCAAGGCCGCAACGGTGTCGGTCCAGGTCCGCTCCATGTCCTGCTCGACTCGGCCGCCCGGCAAGGTGGTGTAGCTGTTGGGAATCGCGAAATCCCCGAGCTGGCGGCCATCCCGCGAAAAGGCCACCGCCTTGATCACCGACGTCCCGGCGTCGATGCCGATGATCACGTCGCGAATCGCTCCGGAGGTCATATTCAACGCGCCTCCGCGTGGCGGACGCAGACTCCGTCGGCGCCGAAAACGTGGAGATGGCGTGACTCCAGCGCGCACGGCACGACGTCGCCCGGCCGCGCCACGACCCTGCTCGACGTCACGGCGACCAGCAGATGACCGGCGCACTCGCCCGCAATGTGCGACTGATCGCCGAGCCACTGGTTGGAGACGACGCGCAGCCGCGTTTCACCGCTGCCGATCGCGATCCGCTGCGGCCGGATGCCGACCTTGATCCGATCGGCCTGCACCAGCGCCTGTTGTCCCGTCACGTCCAACGTCTGCGCGGGAATGTGAAAGGCAACATCGGAGCCCACGGACAGACGGAAGCCGCCTTCCTCCTGTGTCACCGCGGTCTCCATCAGGTTCATCGGCGGCTCACCGATGAAGCTCGCGACGAACTGATTGGCCGGGCGGTTCTTCAGCTCGCGCTCGCTCGCGAACTGCTGCAGCACGCCGTCTTCCATGACAGCGATGCGATCGGCGAGCGCGCTCGCCTCGGTCTGGTCATGGGTGACGAAGATCGCCGTCATGCCACGTCCGGCGAGCAGGCCCTTGATGCGGCCGCGCAGCACGGCGCGGAGCTGCGGCTCCAACTGCCCCATCGGCTCGTCCAGCAGATAGAGGTCGGCGTCGCGCACCAACGCGCGCGCCAGCGAGACGCGCTGCTGCTGCCCGCCGGAAAGCGCGCGCGGATGGCTGTCGAGGATATCCTCGATCTCGACCAGGCGGGCGATGCTATCGACCCGATGCGCGATCTCGGCGCGCGACAGCTGCTGCGCCTTCAGCGCGAAGCCGATGTTCTCGCGCACCGTGAGCGGCGGATACAGCGAATAGCCTTCGAACGCCATCGCCACCTTGCGCTTCGCCGGCGCCAGATCATGGATCGGCCGCTGCGCCAGCGCGATCGAACCCGAGCTGACGCTCTCGAACCCGGCGATCATGCGCAAAGTCGAGGTCTTGCCGCAGCCGGAAGAGCCGAGCAGCGCAACGATCTCGCCTGCTTTCACCTCCATATCGAGCGCGCGCACGGCATGGACCGGCGGCTTGCCCCGGCTGTGATAGACTTTGTCGACGTTGCGGATTTCGAGCATGCCCATGTCAGGTCCTCACGCCGCCTGCCGCCGCGGCGAGAGGCCAATGCGGTCTCCCGTCGCGTGGTCGAACAACAGCGCCGCATCGGGCGCGAACCGCACGAACACGTCCTCGTCCGCATCTGCCTCCAGCGCCTCCGGCGCCAGCGCAGCCAGCCACTCGGATCCGTCGGCGAAGCGCAGCAGCACCACGGCGCGCTCGTGGATCGGCGTGACCGCGACGATCCGCGCCGGGATCGCACCCTCGCCGCCATCACGCGTCACCACGACATCGTCCGGCCGGACGCCAAGCCAGCAGCGCTCGCGCATATTGGTCGGCAAACCGTCCGCATCGAGCCGGATCAGCGCCCCGGCGACAGATGCGGTCAGTCGGCCCTGCTCCGCCACCGGCGTGACCTCGGCAAGATTGATGCTGGGATCGCCGAACAGCCGCGCCACCGCGACCGAGGCGGGCCGCGCGTAGATTTCCTCTGGACACGCCACCTGCATCAGACGGCCATTGATCAGCACCGCGATCCGATCGGCGATTGCCATCGCCTCGCGATAGTCCTGCGTGACATAGAGCACCGCCGCCGAGCTGCGGCGCAGCAGGCTCGGCAGCTCGAGGCGCATCTCGTAACGCAGCTTGGCATCGACATTGCGCAGGGGATCGTCGAGCAGCAGCACCTCGGGGCTGCCGATCAGCGCGCGCGCCAGCGCGGTGCGCTGCTTCTGGCCGTTGGACAGTTCACGAGGCTTGTGGCCGAGCACGTGCTCGATCTTCAACAGCCGGCTCATCGCCGTCACTTTCGCGGCGGTGTCGGCCGCCCCCGTCGCGCGCAGGCCGCTGGCGATATTGTCGCGCGCGCTCATATGCGGAAACAGCGCAAAATTCTGGAAGGCCATGCCGATGCCGCGCTGCTCCGGCGGGGCATCGACGATCGAGCGCCCGCCGACCAGGATGTCGCCATCGTCAGGCTCGAACATGCCGGCGATCATGCGCAGCAGCACGGTCTTGCCGCTGCCGGACGGACCGAACACTGCGACGATCTCGCCGGGCTCGACCGTCAGCGACACGCCTTTCGCGCAGCAAGCGGCGCCAAAGGTCTTGTCGACGGCTTTCAGTTCGAGACGCGCCATGTATCCTCAACCCTTGACCGCACCGAGCGACAGTCCTTCGACGAGATAACGCTGCGCGTAGAGCGCCAGCAGCAATGTCGGCGTAACCGACAGCACGATCGCGGCGGCGATCTGGCCGTACTGGATGCCGGACGCCGTCACGAAGGCGAGCGCGCCCACCGTCACCGGCTGCTTGTCGGCCGAGGCCAGGATCAGCGCGAAGACGAAATTGTTCCAGCAGAAAATGAAGGACAACAGCCCCGCCGCTGCGATCCCCGGCCCTGCCAGCGGCACCGCGATGCGTGTGAACGCCTCGCGCCAGGAGTGGCCGGCGAGCCGGTAGGCATGCTCGATATCCGGGCTGATGTCCTCGAAATAGCCGCGCACGATCCACAGGATCAACGGCAGCGCGATCAGCTGGTAGACCCAGACGATGCCGAAATACGTGTCGTTCAGGCCGAGTTGCTGGTAGTACAGCGACAGCGGCAGCAGCACCAGCAGCGGGGGCGCAAAGCGGAACGAGAGAAGCGTGAACGCAATGGTCTCGCCGAGCCTGAACTTGAAGCGCGCGAACGCATAGGCCGCGGGCACGCCGAGCAGCAAGGCCAGGATCACCGAGGCGCTCGACAGCACGAAGCTGTTCATCAGGTTGCGCATGAACGAGATCTGCAGATTGCCGGCCGCGGTGCGGAGCTGGCCCGAGATCAGCGCCTCGTAATTGGCGAATGTCGGCTCGAACAAGATGCGCGGCGGGATCCGCAGGACCTGCTCGTTGGTCTGGAACGACATCAGGAGGATCCAGACAATCGGAAACATGAAGAACACGAGCACCAGCGCGAGCGCAATGCCGCGAAAGATGCGTCCAGCCAGGCTGGAGTGATCCATGACGTCCCTCTCTCAGGCGTGACCGTGGGCGCGTGCGCGCAGCCGCAGCCAGTTCTTGATGAAGATGTTCGACAGGACGTTGGTGATCAGCCACAGGATCATCAGCAGCGCCGCCGAGCGTCCGACATTGGTGTACTGGAAGAACTCGAGATAGGCCTGGACCTGGAACACCATCAGCCGGTCGCCGGGGCCGCCTTGCGTCATCGCATAGACGATGTCGAACTGCTGGATCGAATCGAGCAGACGGAACAGCGATGCGGTGATGATGTAGGGTGCGAGCATCGGCAAGGTGATGCGGAAGAACACGAAACTCGCCGGCACACCGTCGAGTGCGGCCGCCTCGAACGGCTGACGCGGCAGCGAGCGCAGACCGGCCAAGAGCAGGATCATGATGAAGGGCGTGTAGACCCAGACGTCGACCAGGACGACCGTGAACAGCGCGGTCGACGGATCGGAGGCCCATTTGAAGTCATGCGCGCCGAACAGGCCGACCAGATAGGACAGGATGCCGAAGCTCGGATTGGTCATCAGCTTCCACATCAAGGCGGCGATCGCCGGCGCCGTCATCAGCGGCAGCAGCAGCACGATCGAGACCGCGTTGTGGAAGCGCGTCGGCCGCCGCAGCAGCAGCGCGATGCCCAGGCCGAGCAGCAGCTCGGCGACGACTGTTACCGCGGTGTAGACGAGCGAGATCCGCAGCGTGTTCCAGAACGCCGGATCGGACAGGAAATCGATGTAGTTGTCGATGCCGATGAAGCCGCGCAGATATGGCAGATTGAGCCGGTAGCGCTGCAGAGAATAGACGGCCGCGGTGACGAACGGCACCAGGATGGCGATGCAGACCAGCAGGGCCGGCAGGCTCAACAGGTATGGCAGCAATCGCCCGCGCCAGCGTTTCGTGCGGCGCGGCACTGCTTGGGTCTCGATAAGTTCAGCCATGCTCATGACAAGCGTGATCGCATCAGCGCGGGGATAGGCCGGTCCGGACGCCCGTGGGGGAGCGGCCGGACCGGCGGGTGGTCATGGAACGAGCGTCGCCCGGCCTCAGCCAAGGCCGGCCTGCTTCAACTGACGGTTGATGCTCTCGGCAAGCTTGTCGAGGCCCTCGTCGACGCTGATCTCCTTGGCCACCATCTTCTGCAGCGAGGCCGCCCACTCCGTCGTGAGATCGAAGAACAGCGGCTGCGCTGTGAAGTAGATCTTCGCACCGGGCGCCGAGAGGTCATGCTGCTCAAGATAGCCAGGATAGGACTTGGCGATCCGATCGCGGAACTCGCTGTCCTTCCACACCGAGGTGCGGACTGGATTGACGAAGTCCATCTTGCGGGCGCCGAACAGGTCGTGCTCGACGGAAGCCGCCCACTGCATGAAGGTCCACGCCGCATCCTTCTGCTTGGAGAAGCTCGACATCGCCAGCGACCAGATCCAGACGTTCGGCGTCGGCGCCTTGGCGGCCGGATTGGCCGCGAATGGCGCGTAGCCGAGATTGCCACGCTCCTTGTTCTCGCCGCCGTTCATGAAGTAGCCGAGAATGTCGGCGTCGAAGATCATGCCGGAAGCGCCGGCGCCGAGATCGGTGCCGACCTGGTACCAGGTGTAGGTCGACCAGTTCTTCGGACCCGAGCCCTGGATCATCTTGACCCACTTCTCGTGGAAATCCTTCGACGCCTTGGTGTTCATCGCGGCCTTGAGCTTGCCGCCCTCCATCACGAAGTCCTTCTGGCCGAAATTCGCGTAGGCCGACAGAAAGCCGGGATGGATGGTGGCCCAGGAGCGCGAGCCGCGCACGCCGACGCCATAGGGACCACCGGCGTCCTTGGTGATCTTGGCGGCGACGTCGAGCATATCGTCGAGGTTCTTCGGCGGCTTGACGCCGACCTTGTCGAAGATGTTGCGGTTATAGGTGATGTTGTTGAGCTCGTAGCCCCACGGGATGCACCATTGCTTGGCCTTGCCCGAGCCGAGCTCGGAGCCGGCCACGCCGTCCCAGGCGGTCGAGGAGCGCAGGCCGGGCAGCACGTCGTCCCAGGCGAACGCCGGATTGGTCTTGGCGGGATCCTTGATGTAGGTGTTGAGGTCCTCGATCCAGCCGGCCGGACCATAGGTCCAGGTCATGTAGGCGCCGGTCATGAAGGCGTCGTATTGATCGGATTTCGACGACAGCGCCGCCGTCACCTTGTCGAAATAGACGTCCTCCGGGAAGATGTCGTAGCTGACGTTCATGCCGGTCAGGCTCTTGAACGCCTCGATGTCGCCGATCATCGCATCGACATAGGGATGCTTGTTGAGGAGCAGCTTGACGGTCTTGCCGCTATGGGCCTTCCAGTTGAAATCCGCGGCCATCGCCCTCGACATCGCCGAGGCAAAGGCGGCATTGGCGGCGACACCGGCGATGCCGAGCTTGGCAGCGCCGTCGAGCAGATCACGCCGGCTGATGCGCTTGCCGGCATAGGACGCAAAGAGATTCTTCTCACGATCGTACATTCAACCCTCCCTTTGTTTTTTGTAGAGACGTGTTCGCGTTACCTGCCCTTCCGACTCTTGTTCTTGGCGTGGCCGGATGTTTTCTCCGGCTTGTCGGTAGCGAGTGCCTGAGCGGTTACCTCATCGATGATGAGACCGTTCAGGAAGCCGCTGCGCAGCACCGCGCGCAGGGCCGTGATCTTCGCCTCGCCGCCGCCGATGGCGACGATGCGGTGTTTCTTCAGATCGGCAGCGGCCATCGAGGTGGCGCGCGCCGAAAGATCGAGATCGAGCAGCTCGCCCTGGGCGTTGAAGAAATGCCCGAGCAGGTCGGCGCAGGCGCCGGCGCGCTTCAGCTCGACGACCTCGTCCGGCTTGATCATGCCGCTCGACACCAGGAAGCCGTCGGCATGGATCTGGCCGATGCCGACGAACAGCAGCGAGGCGCGCTGCGCCAGCGCGAACACGTCGGCAATGCCGAACTGCTGCATCAGCACGCGGCGGTCCGCGACCGAATTGGCGAACACGGGCACCGGCAGCAGATAGGCTTCGGCACCAGTGCGCTCGGCGAGACGATGGATCACGTCGAACGGGTTGGCGGCGAATTTGCGCGTGAGGCCGCCGAGCAAAGACACGAACTGCACGTCGCGCGCCGGGGTCTGCGGCAGCTGCGCCACCACCGCCGCAAGCGTGCGGCCATGGCCGACACCGATGATCTTGTCGTCGCCGCGCTCCAGCACCTGGCGCAGGAAGCTGGCGCCCTCCAGCGCCAGCGCCTTCAGCGGCAGATCGCCCTCGCCGAGATCCGGCGCGACGCGGCAGAAGGCGAGCCCGTAGCGCTCGGCCAGCGCGTTCTCCAGCGCGACGCATTCGGCGACGGGGCCCTCGACGAAGACGCGGATCATGCCCTCGCGGCTGGCGCGCGCGATCAGGCGATGCGCCTTGGTGCTCTGGATGTTGAGCCGGTCGGCGACCTCCGACTGCGTCAGCCCGGCCGCGAAATACAGCCACGCGGCGCGCGTTGCGAGCGAGGCCTCGCCGTCCACCATGGGCGCCCTGTCGGAAGCTGTCGTCACGACGAATGCCTGCTTGCAAAATTCTTCACTCCTTGCAAAAAATTGCAGACGCCGATCCGGCCGTCAATCCCCCAAACGTGCTGCAGCGCGTCAGGGGCGACGCGCCGGGCGAGCACAGGCATGCTCGCCGGCGCACAACGGGATGAGGTCGCATGACGGAGTTGTTTGTCGGCATCGACGTGGGCACGAGCGGTGTGCGCGCCTGCGCCGTCGATATCAGCGGCGAGATCAAGGGCGCAGCCGCCGTTCCGCTGGTCGTACCGCGTCAGGACGGCAACGCCATCGACCAGGATCCCGAGCTGTGGTGGCAGGCGACGGTCGCGGCGCTCGACAAGCTCGGCAGGATCGTCGATCTCGGCGCCGTCGCGCACATCGCGGTCGACGGCACCTCCGGCACCTTGCTGCTGATCGACGCCGACGGGCGGCCCCGCTCGCTCGGCCTGATGTACAATGATGCCCGCGCCGTCGACGAGGCCAGGCGCATCGCAGCCGTCGCACCGCCCGAGAGCGGTGCGCATGGCACGAGCAGCCCGCTCGCCAAGCTGCTGCATCTGCTCGCCTCCACGAGCGGCGCGCGGCATGCCGTGCACCAGGCCGACTGGATCGCCGGACGCCTCGCCGGCCGTCACGGCGTCAGCGATGAGAACAACGCCCTGAAGCTCGGCTATGACCCTGTCAGGCGCGAATGGCCGCAGTGGATCGATCAGCTCGGCGTTCCACGCGACGTGCTGCCGAGCATTCTGGTGCCGGGCACGCCATTCGCCGACATCGATCCAGCCATCGCGCGCTCGCTCGGTCTGTCCCCATCGACGCGCATCGTCGCCGGCACGACCGACGGCGTCGCCGCCTTCATCGCCACCGGCGCCGATACGCCGGGCGATGCGGTGACCTCGCTCGGCACCACGCTGGTGGTGAAGCTGGTCGCGACGCAGCCGATTTTCGCCGCCGATCAGGGCGTGTACTCGCACCGCCTCGGCGACAAATGGCTCGCCGGCGGCGCATCGAATTCCGGCGGCGCCGCGCTGCTTGCGCATTTCACCACCGACGCCATGGATCGCATGACACCGCTACTGCGCCCGGACGAGCCCACCGGGCTCGACTACTATCCGCTGCAAAAACCCGGCGAACGCTTTCCGATCGCAGATCCCGCGCTGGCGCCGCGGATCACGCCACGGCCGGTCGAGGATCATCGCTTCTTCCAGGCGCTGCTCGAAGGAATTGCTGGCGTGGAAGCGCTGGCCTATCGGCGTCTTCACGCGCTCGGCGCGCCGGCTCTGCGGCGGGTGATCAGCATC
Source organism: Bradyrhizobium sp. SZCCHNR1098 (assembly GCF_032489375.1). Classification (NCBI taxonomy): domain Bacteria; kingdom Pseudomonadati; phylum Pseudomonadota; class Alphaproteobacteria; order Hyphomicrobiales; family Nitrobacteraceae; genus Bradyrhizobium; species Bradyrhizobium sp. SZCCHNR1098. Next base: position 11,258 of record NZ_JAUEXY010000014.1, on the reverse strand, counting down.
GGCGGCGGTGCCCGGAACGAAGCCTGGACCGATATCCGCCGGCGCATCGTCGGCGTGCCCGTCGGCGCCGCCGCGCAGACCGAAGCGAGCTACGGCACGGCGCTGCTGGCGCTGCAGGGACCGCCGCGATGACGGCGGCGGCGTGCGAGATCAGCGGCCTGTCCGCCATCGCCGACAGGTTCGATCACGTGCTGCTCGACCAATGGGGCACGTTGCATGACGGAAGGACGGTGCTTACCGCTGCGCATGACTGCGTCCTGCGGCTGCGCGAGGCCGGCAAGCATATCCTGGTGCTGTCGAACTCCGGCAAGCGCGCGAGCGCCAATGCCGAGCGCCTCGCCCGGCTCGGCCTGCCGCGCTCTGCCTATGACGGCATTCTCACCTCGGGCGAGGTGACCTGGACCGGCCTGCGCGACCGAACCCGCGCGCCCTTCACCGATTGTGGCAATGCCTGCTTCCCGATCACCAGGGGCGGCGACCGCTCGTTGATCGACGGGCTGGATCTCGTCGTCGTGACGGATATGCGCGACGCCGATTTCATCCTGCTCGGCGGCCTTGATGACGACCTCGCCGAGCCGGACCTCTGGCGCGATCAATTCACCGGAGCGGCGGCGCGAGGCGTGCCGATGATCTGCGCCAATCCCGACCTGATGATGTTCGGCGCGAGCGGCCTCGTGCCTGCGCCCGGCACGCTGGCGCGCGCCTATGAGTGGCTCGGCGGCCCGGTGAGCTTCGTCGGCAAGCCGCATGCGCCGATCTTCGCGGCTGCGCTGGAGCAGCTCGGCGATCCGGATCCGCACCGCGTGCTGATGATCGGCGACTCACTCGACCATGACGTCGCCGGCGCCCGCGCCGCAGGCCTGCAGAGCCTGCTGCTCGGCGATGGCGTGCATCGCACGACGCTGGCCGGTGCGCCCGACCTGGCTGCCGCGACGCGCAAGCTCGCGGCTTCGCCAGGCCGCATGCCGAATTGGACGATGCAGCACCTGGTGTGGTGAGAAGGAGACGCGAGATGCGCGAGCCTGCCGAGCTTGATGATTTGCGCCGGATGTCGGCGCGGGTCGGCCGCAACGTGGAGCTGGTGCAAGGCGCCGGCGGCAACTCCTCGCTCAAGCAGGATGATGTGCTGTGGGTGAAGGCGTCCGGCACCTGGCTTGCCGACGCCGACGCGAAGGACATCTTCGTGCCTGTCCTCCTGCCTGCAGCGCGCGACGCGCTCGCCGCTGACGATGAGCGCATTCCGCTGGCAGCCCCCGGCCCGCTACGCGCCTCGATCGAGACTGCGCTGCATGCGCTGCTGCCGCACCGGGTCGTGCTGCACGTGCATGCCGTCAACACCATCGCCTGGGCGGCACGGCGCGACGCACGCGATGAATTTTCGGCGCGACTGGTCGGGCTCTCCTGGCGCCATCTCGACTACTTTCATCCCGGGCTGCCGCTGGCGCGCGCGGTGAGTGCAATCGTCGCGCGCGAGCGCATCGACGTGCTGATCCTCGGCAATCACGGCCTCGTCGTCGGCGCCGACACCTGCGATCAGGCTGAGGCGCTGGTCCATGACGTGGAGCGCCGGCTGGCGCTGCCGGTGCGCCCGGCGCCCGCTGCCGACGCCGCGGCCTTGCGCCGTCTGTGCGCAGGCACCGCCTATCGCCCGCCGCACGACGCTGGTAGCCACGGCATCGCCACCGATCCGTTCAACCGCGCCATCGCAACCGGCGGCTCATTGTATCCGGATCACGTCGTGTTTCTCGGCCCGGGCCTGCCGACGATCGAGGGCGCCGACGGCCTCACCACGATGCTCGCGCGCGCGGAAGCGAGCCGCCTGCCCGCCCCCGTCGCAGCCCTCGCGCCGGGTCTCGGCGCCATCATCCGCAACGACGCCAGCCCGGGCGCCGAGGCCATGCTGAGCTGCCTCGCGCTCGTGACCAGCCGCCTGCCGCTGTCGGCCGATATCAGCTATCTCTCGTCGCAGCACGAGCAGATGCTGCTCGACTGGGACGCCGAACGTTACCGACAGCAGCTGACGGCAAGCCGCCAGTCGTCGAAGTGAAACGGCGACGGATCACGCGATCTCATCGCTCGAGACCGGCGGGGACGGCGCCCCCACCACAATCAGCTTGTGAAGAGCATCTCCGACCTGATCAATGACTTCGCCCCAGTCGCGCCCTTCGCGCTGACGGAACAGACGCATGCTCGGGTACCAGACGCTATCGTCACGATCGAGCAGCCAGCGATAGTCCGGCGTATACGACAGAAGCGTCCAGGTGGGACGGCCGAGCGCGCCGGCGAGATGAGCGACACTGGTATCGACGGTGATCACGAGATCCAGACATGAGATCAGCGCGGCCGTGTCCGCGAAATCGGCAAGTTGGCCCGTCAGGTCCGTAATCCGGCTCGCCTCCTGGAGCACGGCTTTGTCTTCGGCCTTCGGCTCTTTCTGCAAGCTGATGAACGCCGCGTCCTCGCCGAGCAGGCGGGAAAACATGCGCAATGGGATGGAGCGATTGTGGTCGTCGAGATGATTGGGGTTGCCTGACCAGACCAGGCCGACACGCAATTTCTCAGGCGCACCAAGGCGCTCTTGCCAGATTTGAATCCGATCCGGATCAGGCGCCGGCAAATACGACACCGGCGCTGGAATCGCGGCCAGTGTCGTCCGAAAGGCAAACGGCAGGCTCATGATCGGACAATGGATATCCACTCCCGCAAGGTCGGCGGCCTCCGAGACCGGAATGCACTGCGAAATGCCCGGCACATTCGACAACAGAGGTAGCAACGGCTTTTGAACGGCGAGGATGACGCAGGCGCCTAGCGCCAGGACCATCGGCACGTAACGGACAAACTGGATCGTATCGCCCAGTCCTTCGTCGGCTGCGATGACAATGGTTTTTCCAGCGATGCCGTCCTGGCCCAGCCACATGGGTTGCTGGAAGCGCGGATAAGAGCTCGGCAGGCTCCAACGGGCCTCCCGACCAGACCAGCCCGCGTCGAGATCCCCCAGCAACAGGTTCAAATGAGCCGTCCCAAGATCGGCCAGCGTGTCTCTCGGGTCGGCACGCTTCAACTGCCTGTAGACCTCGAACGCTTCGTCGAATCGACGCAGCTTCGTCAGCACAGAGGCCTTGTCGTGCAGCGCATCCCTGGAGCCAGGTTGCAAAGCCAGCGCCCGCTCGAACCATTGCAACGCTTCTTCGTCTCGGCGCATCGTCCGCAGGACAATGCCCGTCTTGACACAGATGTCAGAGTTGCCGGGCTCGATCTCGTGGGCTCGCCGACAGATGGCAAGGGCCTCGTCGAACCGCTTCAGGCCATTCAGAAGTGCACCACGCATCAACAACGTCGGTACATGGTTGGGCCGCAAGGCGTCGCTCAGATCGAGATAGGCGAGCGCTTCGTCGATCCGCCCCAACCGTTGAAGCGCGATGCCGCACTGGTTTGCCGCGTCCCAATGCCTCGCATTCAGTTCCAGCACACGTTGGAAGCTCAACACAGCGTCGGCGAGCTGCTGCAGGCTGACAAGGGCATTGCCCCTCAGCATCCACAGATCGGCGCTTTCGAGACCGAGCGCCCTCGCCTACTCGACGACCTTCATCACCTCATCCGAGCGTCCCTGGACCTGTAGCACCGTGCCAAGACTCAGGAAGTACTGCGGCTGAACATCCTGCTGGATCGCGCGGGATACCCACCGCAGTGCAGCTTCATACTGCTGTGCCTGCAGTGCAAGGATCCCTAGCAAGTTGAGGGTCGGCGCATGCCCTCCATCGATCGCAAGCGCCATATGACAACACCGCTCGGCGTCCGCATGTCGGCCATTGGCGACGTCACGCAAGGCAGCGTCATAGAAGTTCGCGGCACCATCGGGCTTGGCAGGTTGGAGCTTCACTTTGGTGGGCGAAGCTCGGCGCTCGCGACGGTTCATTGCTGCAATTCGTCCCGGTTACGATTTCAGCGCAATTGATTCTCATTCAGGCTGACAGTCGCAATTCTATCTCCGGCTTTGGTAAGGACCGCTCCGATTCCGCCTGCATTCCCTAATATAATAGCGCGGAAGACAACGATCCGATGACACGCTTCGTGGAAGTTAAAATCAGCGCAACCATCGCGAGCATGATCAAATCGGCGTGCAGGGCAAGGGCGAGGACTTCTTCGGTGGCTACGCCTATACGAGGTCGGGCCATCCGGCCGACCTCGAGATCATCATCACCGAAACGCCGGCGCATCTGCGCAAGTTTCACGATCCGGAATCGGGCCTGGCGCTGATCCGGCCGGATGCCTGGCATGGGCCGTCGGACAGCTCGGACTCGTCGCCGGACACGGCCATCCGCAAACAACCGGAAACAGACTGGAAAGGAGGAGAGGCTGGATGGTGCGCTCGGAGCGGGAGAACACCTGCGTTCGTTCAGTAGCTGAAGCACGACCGCCTTTCCGCACACCGGCCGGACGTGCCGATTTCTGATCCAATCTTTCGCCGGCAGCGCTATGGCGCTTCATGCCCACGTGTGAAGCCGCTCTCCCGGCGGTAACAGAGATGGAGTTTGTCCCACACCTTCATCATCGCATGGACCAGTTGGTCCATGAGCGCGTCGTCGTGATAGGGCGTAGGTGTAAGACGCAGGCGTTCCATTCCTCGCGGGACAGTGGGGTAATTGATCGGCTGGATATAGATGCCATGCTCCGACATCAGCAGGTCCGAAGCCGCCCTGCACTTCTCGGGATCGCCGACATGCACCGGCACGATATGGCTCTCGCTCGGCATCACCGGCAGGTCTGCTGCCGTCAGGACGGACTTCAGCCGCGCTGCACGATCCTGATGCCGGACGCGCTCCGCTGTCGAGGCTTTCAGATGCCGGATTGCAGCGGTCGCGGCTGCACAGACCGGAGGCGGCAATGCAGTCGTGAAGATGAAACCGGGGGCGTAGGAGCGCACCGCATCGATCAGGTTCGTCCCAGCCGCAAGATAGCCGCCGAGACAGCCATAGGCCTTTGCGAGCGTGCCCTCAACAATGTCGATCCTTTCCATGACCCCGTCGCGCTCAGCTATGCCGCCGCCGCGCGGGCCATACATCCCGACCGCATGGACCTCGTCGACATAGGTCAGTGCGCCGTAGCGCTCGGCCAAGTCGCAAATTCGATGCAGAGGCGCGATATCGCCGTCCATCGAGTAGAGGCTCTCGCATACGATGAGCTTTGGCCTTTCGGGATCTGCCGCCCGCAGCAGCCGTTCGAGATGCTCAGGATCATTGTGCTGCCAGATCTGCTTCTCAGCACCGGCCTTACGTACCCCCTCGATCATGGAGTTGTGATTCAACGCGTCGGAAAGCAGCAAACACCCAGGCAGCAGCTTGGCGATCGTCGATATCCCCGCCTCGTTGGAAACGTAGCCGGAGGTAAACACCAGCGCGGCTTCCTTGCCGTGGAGATCGGCCAGCTCCTGCTCGAGCGCGACGAGCGGATGGTTCGTTCCCGCGATATTACGGGTGCCCCCGGCTCCTGTGCCCATGCGCGATACGGCATCGATCATGGCTCCCATGACCTTCGGGTGCTGGCTCATGCCCAGATAATCGTTCGAGCACCAGATCACAACCTCACGCTTGCCCTCCCCCGAATGCCAGATCGCATAGGGATAGCGCCCCGCCTGGCGTTCAAGATCCGCAAAGACACGATAGCGCCGTTCCTGATGCAGTCGATCCAACGCACCGCGGAACATCGCGTCATATTCAGGGAGGAGGCTCGACGGCCGCATCTGGTAGTTCATGATTGGACGACTCCTGCCGACTATTTTGCCCGATTGAACTGGTAGGAGCCCTGCAGGAAGACGCCATAGCGCTCCGTCGTATATCTCAGGACCTGATTGAAGGAATCGACCGCATTGGTGCTGAGATGCCACCAGCGTCCGCCGATGCCGATGCGGAAATTATCGGTCAACTGGTAGTTCAGCACGGTCTCGGCCTGGAATCCGGATCCTTGTCCTGAGGCAGGATCGCGCCCGAACGTGAAATAGTGCGTGTCGATCGCATTCTGCGAAGTCCAGACATAAGCGGCCTCCGCCTGCCAGCTCAGCCGGTCAGACAGCCGCGTGTCGAGTGAGACACCGGCCCGTCCGCTATGCCAGCGATCCTGCTCGGTCACCACCTTGACGCCTGCCCCAAGAGCCGGACTGCAGATCGTCGGATTGCCACCCACCTGGGTGCAGCCCCGCGCGTCGACCGTTTCTGTCCAATATTGATAGCCGACGAAGGCACCAAGCCGGAAACGCTCCGTCTCCAGCAGATTGAAACCGACATCGAGATTTGCGTATTGCAGCCGCCCGCCCACGCTGCTGACGGTCTTGGATGACGGATTGACGAAAGGAGCAAAGTCCTCATCGACGAGAGTGCCCGAGCTGATCTTGCCCGCCCCGAAATAGCCCTTCAGAAACATGTTGGTGAACGGGCCGTCGAGCGCATCAACCCTGAAGAACATCTCGCCGCTGTGCCCGGTCATGCCGCCATAAGCGAGCCGGGAGACCTGAAGCGTCGCTGCCTGATCGGCGAAATAGCGGTAGCGATTCTGCCCCGAGCTGAACCAGTAGCGCACTCCGGTCTCCAGCATATAGGACGGCAGGATCGACGCGCGCGACCGCAGCGGCATATCGCCCGAGCCCGCGCCTTGGCCGCCTTGCAACGCTGCAGGCCTGGCCCAGGCGCAGCTGACGATCGAGGCGTTGCACTTCGTGACACCGTCGGCGTTGAAATCGCGCCGCAACGTGACCGTCGCGAACAGGTCCTTTGTCGTCGTCTTGACGTTGGCCAGCGTGCTGTCGACGAACCGGTAGCCAACCTCTGTTTCCAAGCTGATCTCCTTCGACCAGAGATAGCTGACCAGCAACGACGGCAGGATCGTGTACTCCTTCAAGTCGGTCCGGGTGCCGGACCTGTAGCCCATCCGCAGCCGCGGGCTGATGGCGAGATCGGGGGTGATCGGGTAGCGCGAGGCAAGATCCAGCACATAGAACTTCGAGTCCGCCAGGCTCGCGTAGCGTAGCGCGCCCATGAACAGATCGCCCGGCTTGATGATGCTGTTCCCGGTCAACTGAGCCGACAGATAATATTCGAGACCGCTCGCCGGCGTGCCGTCGACGCCGCCGGACGGCAGCGTGCCGGTCAGATTGGTCACCGTGGCATCGGCGGCGACCTGCCAGGTCTCGTTCAGGGGCCGCGAATAGCTGACCATCGCCGACTGGAATGTCGGCGTGCGGTCGATCGCGAGCTGCCTGATCTCGCCTGCGGTATTGAACTTCATCATGTCGTAGAGCGTGAGGAACGGCTGCCCCTGCAACGCATTCCAGGTCGAGAGAAATGGAACTCTTCGGTAATCGAACGAGGCGTTGATGACCGACTTGTCCTCGAACGTATACGTTCCCGAGAACACGGCGGCATTGAGCGCGCGGAAATGCGTGTCGTAGTCGATCAGGCCGAGCAGCGACTTGTTGGTGTCGAAATAGCGGAATTCCGCGCCGATGGCCTGGCGGTCGACGATGTTGCGGTCGTATTGCGTGATCAGGTAGACGGTGGTCTCGAGCCCGCCGAGGATCTTGCCAAAATCGATGCTTGCCCCATAGAGCGTCTTGCCATCCTTGAACGGTGCGTCGAAACGGCTCCAGTTCGGCGAGCCCGCGAGCACGTTCAAGCGCAGCCCGGGGCTCTTCTGCCAACTCAGCACCGCGCCGTCGAAACGGCCGATCACGCCGCCGGTGTTGCGGGATTGCCGTCCGACGCGCAAGGTCACGTCGGCTTCCTTCAGCGTGTAATCGACTTGCGCGGTCGAGACGCCATACTTGTCATTGCCCGTATCGAATTGGCGCTCGTGGGTGAACGCCAGCTTGAACTTGGTCCTGATGCGATCGTTGTCCGCGGTGCCCAGGAAGTCGAAATTGGTCAGCAGCGTGTTCTGGTGTACCCGGTGGGCATCGGGATCTGCATTCGGGTTCGGCGCGATGGCCCTGTCCTTGACGGCGCTGGTGCTGTCATTGGTGATGAAGGTGGTCGAGAGGCTGCCCGACATCGACCAGCGCGTATCGCCGTTCGGCCCTGCCGACTTGGTTGGCATCCCTGCCCCCATGTCTCCGCCATCGGAGTTGGCCGGAGACATGTCGCGCGGTCGTGCCGGCGCGCTGCTGGTTGCGGTCAGAAGCGCAGCGAGCCGCTGCCTCACCCGCTCAGCGCCCTCGCCGTTCGGATAACGGCGCAGATAGTCCTCAAATTCGGCCTGGGCTGCAGCGGTCTGCCCGGCCTTCTGGCGCGCGACGCCGAGCAGCTCCTGCGCCTCTGCGCTCGAACCGGTCTCAGGGAGTTTCAGCACCTTCTTCAGAAGGTCGATCGCGGCGTTGAAATTGCCTTTCTTGATCGATGCGCGCGCCTCGTCCATCGAGGCCTCCGCAAACCGGATGTCCGCCGCGGACGCCTGCTGCATCGTGCGATTGTCGTTGCGGACCGACGCCGCCGCACCGGGGATCGCAACCGGTTTCGGCGCATCCGGAGCGGCTACGCTCGGCACAAGGGCCTTCACCTTGCACGCCGACACCGGGCCCTTCCGGGCAATCACGATCGTGACCTGCTCGAAGCTGCCGGATTGCACGATCTGATAGGTGAACTCGCCAGCAAACTGAGCGACGAGGATCGGTCCTCTGTTCTGATCGAGCGTCAGATAGACGTCCTGGATGCCGGAGCCCTGGGCATTGTCGACCCGCACGCCCTCTCGTCTGACCAGACGCCGCGTGATGACGGCGTCCCGATCGACCAATTGTAGCGAGACGCTGAGCTGGCTGCCCTTATCCAGCGGAAAATGCCCAGTGTAGCGCACGCGAGCATGAAAGTTGACGCGCAGCAGGCTGCAGTTGCCGATCGTCGTGGCGTTTGCGCTGGCGACGAACTGATCGATGACGGGCTGGGCCGGTGCGACGCCGAAGGCTCCATCGAGCAGGATTGCGAGCAGGCCGGACAGCAGAGTCATCGCCCATCGGGTCGACCTCGCTGCTGCTGCTTGACTGAAGCGGCAGCTCATCACCAGCCGCCTCCATTGACCCGGTGCTGCCGCTGGCGACGGGTGATGATGGCGGTCTGCGACTTGTCAGCATAGATGTGACACGCGCCGGTGCAGTCCTTGAGCTCGGCGACGGTGTAGTCCATCGGCGCCGGCTTCACGAGCTTGGCATGCTGCTGCGGCCGGAAATCACCCGCGTGACAGGCGGCGCAGTCGGGCTTGTAGGCCGCGAACTTGAACACGACGGCTTGCGAATTGCCGCTGTGGCAGGCGGTGCAGCCAATCGTGGCGCTATGGTTCGGATAGCTTGCCGACATATGCCGGTAGTTGACCGAGCTCCAACTGACCGTCCGATGGCAGCTCTCGCAGGGGACGTTGGTCACGAAGTGCTTCGGCGACTTGCCGGTGGCATTGGAGCCGTTGTGACAGCTGGCGCACGGCGCAGTCAGGCTGGCGTGATCCATCCGTGCGCCCGAGAACGACACGGTGTTCTTGTGGCAGCTTTCGCATGGCGCGCTGGTGACCACGTGGCGCGGCGGCTTGCCGCCGGCTGATGATCCGTTGTGGCAGGTCGCGCAGGCCGCCATCGTACCGGTGTGACTGAAGCGGGCTCCGCTGAACGTCGTCGTGCTCTTGTGGCAGGTCTCGCACGGCGCATTGGTCGCAACATGCTTCTGCGGCTTGCCGGTCGCGGCCATGCCGTTGTGACAGCTCGCGCAGGCCGCCATCGTGCCGGTGTGACTGAAGCGGGCTCCACCGAATGTCGTCGTGCTCTTGTGGCAGGTCTCGCACGGCGCATTGGTCGCGACGTGCTTCTGCGGCTTGCCGGTCGCGGCCATGCCGTTGTGGCAGCTCGCGCAGGCCGCCGTCGTCCCGGTGTGGCTGAAGCGGGCTCCGCTGAACGTCGTCGTGCTCTTGTGGCAGGTCTCGCACGGCGCATTGGTCGCGACGTGCTTCTGCGGCTTGCCGGTCGCGGCCATGCCGTTGTGACAGCTCGCGCAGGCCGCTGTCGTCCCGGTGTGGCTGAAGCGGGCTCCGCTGAACGTCGTCGTGCTCTTGTGGCAGGTCTCGCACGGCGCCGCAGTCGCAATGTGCTTCGACGACTTGCCAGGCGCACTCATGCCGTTGTGGCAGGATGCGCACGGTCCCTGCGCCGTCATGTGGTTGAATCTCGAGCCGGCCTCCGTGGCGCTCGAGCCGGCAAGCCCTGCCCTCGGATTGACCGTCGGCAGCAGCGATGGAACCCGACCTGCGTTCTGCGACTCCATTGCATCAGGATTGGCGGCACCGATCGAAGGCAGGAGCTTGCTGCGCGGATCGTTCGGCACAGGCGCTGAAGGGGCGGATGTCATCCGCGGGAGAGTGCTCAGCGGCTGCGACACCGACGCCGCGTCACCAGCTTTCGCCGCGCCGTCGGGTTTGGAGGCGGCAGGCGCACCGGCCGGGGCCCCTGCTCGAGGATCGGTCGTCGCGGCCGCCGACGTCGCAGCTGTATTCGCCAGCGGCTTGCTGCTGAACAAGAGCGTCGAACTGGATGGTGCGGCAGGCTTCGCAGCCGCGCCGGCCGCAGCCGTGGCCGGCGCTGCGCTCGTGCCCGATGCGGACTCGGGAGTCGTGGCCGCCGTCATCGTCCGGTTGGCGGTCGTGGCTGGCGTCACCGCCTTGGCGACGGGCGCCTGAGCGGGGACCACCGACCTGGCCGTGGTCGAGCAACCCGCGGCCGGCTTCTGCGGGTCGTCGTCCCAGGTCGAGAAGTTGGCGGCAGCGCGCACGTGGCAGCAGCCGCAATCCTGTGACTTGGCACTGTGATCCGGCCCCTGCGCGCCTCTGCGGCCCTGGCTGCGATAGGCGCCATTGTGACAGCTGTCGCAGCGCGTCGCATGCACGGCGGTATGACTCATCGTGTAGGTGGCGAAGCTCGCCGCGGTGTTGCTATGGCAGTTCGAGCACTGGACGCCGGTCACCGGAATGTGCGGCGGCGTGGTCAAACCCTTCGCGCTCGAGCCATTGTGACAGGCGGAGCAATTGGTGTTGGCCGCGGAGTGGGTGAACGCCGCGCCGCCCCAGCTGGTGAAGCCGCCCGAGGCCGCCTTGGCGTGACAGCTGACGCAGTCGGCGCCACCGGTGGCGACGTGGCCCGGGTACGACGCGGTGCCCATGGCACCCTTGGTGCCCTGGCCGGTGTAGCTGCCGTTGTGACAGCTGTCGCAGCGCGCGGTCGATACCGCCGCGTGGTTCAT
>NZ_JAUEXY010000013.1:0-223117 GCF_032489375.1 Bradyrhizobium sp. SZCCHNR1098 | reverse complement strand
CGGATGGTTCGGAAATCCAATCCTAACCCTTCTTGACCACCCGCCGCCCCATAGGATCTGTGGTACCTGCCGCCTGCTTTTTTTTCCGCAGGCGGGCCATGGGTGCGGCCAGCGCCCGGCATTCCCCGTGCCCTCTTCGAAGGAGAGGGACGAACTGATCTCAAGCCTCGGGCATCGCGTGCCGCGAGACTGCACCGCTATGTCGATCGCTGTTTGAGATGTAAATCGGAATGCGAGCAACGCGGCCGTAGGGTGGGCAAAGCAGCCGCCCGCAGGGCGGTCGCGTGCCCACCGCGCATCTGCATCGGTGGTGGGAATGGTGGGCACGGCGCGCGATGGCTCGGCGAAACAAGCAATCAGATGGGCGCGCCTTTGCCCACCCTACAGAGAGCCGGCCGTTAATCTCACCGCTGTCATCCCGGACAAGCCGGCCGACGCGAAGCGGCGGCGGGCGCAGATCCGGGATCCATACGCTGTGCAGCTGGTGGGGTGCGCGGAACGGGCCGCCTGCCCGTTTCGGAGATCACGCGGTATGGGTCCCGGCGTTCGCCGGGACGACAGTGTTGGTTGGGACTGTCGGCGGGGCAGATCGCCCGCCGGGGCTGTGAGCCGCGCCGCTGCAAGCGGCGTGACGTCAACGATGCCTTATGCCTCAGCCCCGCAGGGCGCCGCGGACGACGTCGATGATGCGGGCCTGGGTCGGCTCGTCGAGATAGGCGTGCATCGGCAGGCTGATGACGTCGGCGGAGAGCTGCTCGCTGACCGGCAGGCCGCCATCGGCGCTCGGAAAGATGCGGTAGGCGGTCTGCTGGTGCATCGACTTCGGATAGTAGATCGCGGTCGGAATGCCCTGCGCCTTCAGCGCCGCGGCGAAGGTGTCGCGATCGACGCCCTTGGGCAGGCGGATGGTGTATTGCGCCCAGACCGAGGTGCAGCCGTCGGCGAGGCGCGGCACCTTCACCACATCGGCCAGCGCGGCCGTGTAGCGCTCGGCCACCACGTTGCGCGCGACGATCTCGTCCTCGAAGATCCTGAGCTTCTCGATCAGCACCGCGGCCTGGATGGTGTCGAGCCGCGCGGTGAGGCCGAGGCGGACGTTGTCGTATTTGTCGCTGCCGCCGCCATGGGCGCGCACGCTGCGCAGGCGCTCCAAGAGGCCGGCATCGTCGGTGAGGATGGCGCCGCCGTCGCCGAAGCAGCCGAGCGGCTTGGCCGGATAGAAGCTGGTGGCGGTCGCCAGCCCGAAGGTGCCGATGCGGCGGCCCTTGTAGCTGGCGCCGAAACCCTGCGCGGCGTCGTCGAGCACGAACAGGCCTTCGTCCCCAGCGATCGCGGCCACCGAATCATGGTCCGCGCTCTGTCCGAACAGATCGACCGGGATCACGGCCTTGGGCTTGAGCCCGAGCCGCTTGGCGGTGGCGATGCCGCGCCGGAGCGAGGCCGGATCGATGTTGAAGGTGTCCTCCAGCACGTCGACGAACACCGGGGTGGCGCCGGTGAGCGCAACGGCCTCGCCGGTCGCGCAGAAGGTGAACGACGGGCACAGCACGGCATCGCCGGGGCCGATGCCCTGGGCCATCAGCACCATCAGCAGCGCGTCGGTGCCGCTGGAGCAGCTCACCGCGTATTTGGCGCCGCAGAATGCGGCGAGCTCAGCTTCGAGCTGGATGATTTCGGGGCCGCCGAGAAACTGGCAATGCGCGAGCACGCGGGCGACGGCGTCGTCGAGCGACTTGCCGAGCCGCTGGCGCTGCGCGGCGGTGTCGATGAACGGAATGGGCTGATGACGCAGGTGCTGGTTCATGAGCTCTGACAAAGGTTCGGATCGAGACGATGGGGTGAAGCGGAGCCGTGGCCGGCTAGCCGGCCACGGCGCGGCGCTTGGTAGCAGCCGCCTCGGCGGGACGATGGCTCGAGGTCTCCAGGCACTGCGTGGCGATCGCCAGACTCGCGACGCCCTCGTCGCCGGTGACAGCCGGCGAGGTGCCGGAGCGGACCGCATGCAGGAAGGCGATCAGCTCGGCGCGCAGCGGCTCGTCATGGCCGACCGGGAGATGGCGCATCGAGTAGCTACCATCCGGCTTGAAGCCGAAGCACTCGGTGACCTGGCGCGTCAGCAGATCGCCCATGATGTACTTGCCGCGCGTCGCCACGGTGACGTTGCGCGCCTTGAACGGCGTCAGCCAGTTGGTGTTGATGTGGGCGAGCACGCCGGAGGCGGTGCGGAACTGCAGGAGTGCGATGTCCTCACGCTCCGCCACCGCACTCGACAATTGCGGCTGCACCTCGATGATGTCGGACTCGGTGAACCAGCGGATCAGGTCGATGTCGTGCACGGCGAGATCGATGACGACGCCGACATTGGACATGCGCGGCGGGAACGGGCCGACGCGGGTGATCGCGATCGACAGGAGGTCCTCGCCGGCGATCGCCTTCTTGATCGCGGCCACCGCCGGATTGAAGCGCTCGACATGGCCGATCATCAGGGTGACGCCGGCGCGATGCGCGGCCGAGACGATCTCCCTGCCCTCGTCCACCGTGGAGGCGATCGGCTTCTCGACCATCAGATGCACCTTGCGGGCGATGCAGGCGAGCGCGAGCTCATGATGCAGGTGGGTCGGAGCCGCGACGGTCACCGCATCGACGCCCTCGGCGACGAGCTCATCGAGCGTCTCGAAGGTCGGGCAGTTCGCAAGCTCGGTGACGCGGCTGCGATGCGCCGGCAGCGGATCGACCACGCCGACCAAGTGCACGTCGGGCAGCCCGGCGAGCACGCGGGCATGGTTGCTGCCCATCACGCCGGCTCCGATGACGCCGACTCGCAGCGCCTGCCTCAGCTCGGCCTTGTGGCCCGCCCCCTTGGAACTCATGTCATCGACCCCATCAATGTCCCCGGATTGCGACGTCACGGATTGGCCATGACGGTTAACGAACTGCAAATCACCGGTCGAAGCTCTCCTAGCATGCCGGTCGAAGCGAGGCGAATGCGGAAACCTTTTTCAGGACACGATTTGATTCAGAAAGTTACATCGGGTTCGGACGAAAACCGCTGTCTTTTGAACGGCGTGCGCGATGCCCTTCACGTGTGGCAAGTGCCCTGTTCACGCGTCACGACAGGCCGCGGACAGAACGGTTGCGGCGCCTTCACGCCTGCGTGTTGGCCGCAGCCGGAGGTAACGCGGTGGATCCCGCCAGCGAAGGAGATCACGTCACATCGCGGGAGAACACCCATGACCCTCAGCCTCGCCTCGCTCCGCCACGCCTCATCCTTCGCCGTGCTGCTCGCCTCGCTTACCCCGTGGTCGCCGTCGGCTGCCGCCGTGGATCGGCCTGTCGTCATCGAGCTCTTCACCTCGCAGGGCTGCTCCTCCTGCCCGCCTGCAAATGCCTATCTGAACGAGCTGGTGCGGCAGCGCCGCGACGTGCTGCCGCTCGCCTTTCACGTCACCTATTGGGACCGGCTGGGCTGGAAGGACCCGTTCTCATTGCCGGCCGCCACCGATCGCCAGGCCCGCTACGGCAGCCGCTTCGGCGACGGCTCCTACACGCCGGAGATCGTCGTCGACGGCGCAACCAGCCATGTCGGCTCCAACAGGGCCGAGGTGGGAGCCGCGATCGATCGCGCCAGGGGCGCGAGCGCGACGGCGGCGCCGGTCAAGCTCGCACGCAATGGCGACAAGCTCACGGTCGAGGTCGGCGGCGGTGAAGGACGCGGACGCCTCCTTCTGGTCGGCTTCGATCGCCGGCACGAGACGGCGATCCGCCGCGGCGAGAATAGCGGCCGCACGCTGGAGGAGCTCAACGTGGTGCGTTCGGTGCGCACGCTCGGCGATTGGAGCGGCACGGCGCTGCGCCTCACCGAGCCGATGCCGGAGGGCGAGGATGCGGCCGTGCTGCTCGAAAGCCCGGAGGGGCGCATCGTCGGTGCCGCGCGGCTATAGCTTCGACCGCCTGTCAGGCGGACGCGCAGGTGCGACGCCAGAACAGGCGGTAGCCCTCCTCCACCTTGCGCGTGTAGGTCTCGACATTGCCGGCGGCGGAGCGGGCGACCATCGCCGGCAGCTCCGCGCGCAGCTTCGCGAGAGCCGCAGGCTGCGCGGCCTGCTTCAGGGCGAGACCGATGTAGCCGTCGTCGTCCTCGGCCACGAAGTCGCCGAGCCCGACCGCCGTGTTGATGGCGGCTGCCGCGCGCGCTGCCGCGCCGTGGCCGAGCTTCGCGATCACGGGGACGCCGGCCTGCAGCGACTCCCAGGTGCTGACGCCGCCATTCTGCGGAAACGGATCGAGCGACATGTCGATGCCTGCGAACTGCGCGATGTGCTGATCGCGCGTCGACAGACCGAGGCAGGTGATGCGCTCCTGCGCGATGCCATGCGCCACGAACCGCGCGACGAGGCCGTCGCGCAGCAGGGGCTCGTCGAGCGCGCCGTTCTTGATGACGATCCGCGCGTCCGGCAGCGCGCCCATCAGGCGCGACCAGAGCGCGAGCGCAGGCTCGGAGATCTTGTCGATCCGGTTGAAGACGCCGAATGTGACGTAACCGTTGCGCAGCATCGGCAGCGGCGTCGGCTGCCATCCCTGCAGCGGGTCGGTGGTGATCACCGCCGGCAGGTCGTAGACCTGCTCGGCGAACAGAGGACGCACCGCTTCGGGCACGGTCACCGGATCGGCGAAGAAGTAGTCGATGGTCGGCAGGCCGGTGCCGGTGCCGCTGCCCCAGGCCGTGACCTGGACCGGCGCCGGCTTGCGCGCGAACACCGGCAGCCGGTTGCCGGCGGAATGGCCGGAGAGATCGACGAGGATATCGACCTGATCGGCCTCGATGCGATCGCTCAGCTCCTCATCGGACATCTGCCAGGCGTCGACCCAGAGGTCGGCGGCCGCGCGGCACTGGTCCGTCATCGTATCGCGCAGCGGCGAGCAGGAGTAGCAGATCACCTCGAACGCGGCGTGGTCGTGATGACGCAGCACCGGCAGGAACACCAGCGCCGCCGAATGGCTGCGGAAGTCGGACGAGACATAGCCGATCGTCAGGCGCCGCTCCGGATCACGATCCCGCACCGGCGGCGGACGGCGCGCGACCTGGCTGCCGATCCTGGTCCACCATTCGCGTCTCGCCGCCTGATGCTGGGCGAAATCGGTGTCTGGCATGAAGTCGAGCAGGAAGATCCTGGCGGTGATCGCATCGCCATAGTCGGGCTTGAGCGCGAGCGCGCGCTCGAAGTGCTGCAGGGCCGTCGTGAGATCGCCCTGCTTGCAGAAGCATTCGCCGAGCCAGGTCCAGGCGACCTCGGACGCGGGATTGATCTCCAGCACCTTGCGGCAAGCGTCCATAGCCGGCGCGATGTTGTCCCTGATCACACTGAGCTGCGCGAAGCCGAGCAGCGCCACCTCCTGTCGCGGATCGAGCGCCAGCGCGGCCTCGAAATCGGGCATCGCCTTGTCGAAACGTCCGGCCTGCTGATGCAGCCGGCCGCGCTGTGCCAGCACTTGCGCGGCGTTCAGCTTGATGGAGAGGGCAGCGTCGAAGGCCGCCAGCGCCTCATCGGAATGGCGCAGGGCGATGCTGGCGAGCCCCTTGCCGAACATCGCCTCGATGTGGCGCGGGTTGAGCGACAACGCGCGATCGAAGCTCTGGTTGGCCTCCGTGTTGCGACCGAGCGGAAGCTGCGCCATGCCGCGATTGCAATAGGCGTCGGCATAGTCCGGCTTGAGCGCGATCGCCCGATCATGCGCGGCGATCGCCTCCTCCGGCCGCCCCAGGCGCATCAGCGTGTTGCCGAGACCCGTGAGCGCCACGAGCAGGTTCGGCTTCAGCGCGATCGCCCGCTCCTGGCATTTGCGCGCCTCCTCGAAACGTTTGCGGTTGAACAGCGCGAGGCCGAGATTGGAGAGCGCCTCGGCATGCCGCGGCTCGATCTCGACCGCCTTGGTCAGGGCCTGCTCGGCCAGATCGGGCTGGCCGCCGTCGAGCGCCGTAACGCCGAGCAGGTGCAACGCATCGAAATGATCGGGCAGCAGCGCCAGGATCTGTCCGCAGATCGCCTGCGCCTCGGCGTGACGGCCGGCACGATACGCCGCCACGGCGCGCGGCATGAGCTCGTCAGCCTGCTTGCGATGCTTCTTCT
This sequence comes from Bradyrhizobium sp. SZCCHNR1098, assembly GCF_032489375.1. Lineage (NCBI taxonomy): Bacteria > Pseudomonadati > Pseudomonadota > Alphaproteobacteria > Hyphomicrobiales > Nitrobacteraceae > Bradyrhizobium > Bradyrhizobium sp. SZCCHNR1098. Next base: position 216,989 of record NZ_JAUEXY010000013.1, on the reverse strand, counting down.
GCAGTCTCGCATTCTGGAAGGCGCGAGAGCCGACATTGCTTGCCAAGAGACTTGCCTCCACGGGCGGCGTGCAGATCGCGGGAACGCAGTGACATCACATGCGGCATCACCGGATGCCGCGACACAAAGACTAGCCGGCGCTGGCGCAATGGCGACGCCAGAACAGGCGGTAGCCCTCCTCGACCTTGCGCGTGTAGGTCTCGACATTGCCCGCGGCCGAGCCCGCGACCATCGCCGGCAGCGCGGTCCGCAGCTTCGCCAGCTCAGCCGGCTTCGAGGCCCACTTCGCGGCGAGCGCGACATACCCGTCGTCGTCTTCGGCGACGAGCTCCCCGAGCCCGACCGCCGTGACGATCGCCGCGGCGGCGCGCGACGCCGCGCTGCGTCCGAGCCTGGCGATGACCGGCACGCCGGCCTGCAGCGACTCCCAGGTGCTGACGCCGCCATTCTGCGGAAACGGATCGAGCGAGATGTCGACCTCGGCAAACTGCGCGATCTGCAGCTCGCGCGTCGACCAGCCGAGACAGACCACGCGCTCCGGCGCGACGCCTTGCGCGGCGAAGCGCGCCAGGAGACGGTCGCGCAACAAGGGATCATCGAGCGAGCTGCTCTTGATCACGATGCGCGAGTCCGGCAGCTGCTGCATGATCCGTGTCCAGACGATCAGCGCAGGATCGGAGATCTTGTCCAACCGATTGAACACGCCGAAGCTCACAAAGCCATTGTGGAGCATCGGCAGCGGTGTCGGCGCGATGTCCGGCAGCGCTTCAGTGGTGATCACCGCCGGCAGGTCATGGACCTGCTCGGCGAACAGATGACGCACCGTTTCGGGCACCGTGACCGGATCGGCCAGGAAGTAGTCGATCGTCGGCAGCCCCGTGCCGGTGCCGCTGCCCCAGGCCGTGACCTGGACCGGGGCGGGCTTGCGGGCAAACAGCGGCAGGCGATTGCCGGCGGAGTGGCCGGAGAGATCGACCAGGATATCGACGCCATCGGCGTCGATGCGGTCGGCGAGCTCGTCATCCGACATCTGCGCGGCGTCGACCCAGAGGTCGGCGCAGGCACGGAATTGCGCCGTGACGGCATCCTGCACCGGCGAGCAGGCATAGCAGACGATCGCGAAATTCTGCGGGTCGCGATGCCTGAGCACCGGCAGGAATGTCAGTGCGGCCGAATGATTCCGGAAGTCGGAGGAGACGTAGCCGATCGTCAGACGCCGCTCCGGGTCGAGATCGCACTTCGGCGCCGGTCGGCGCGGGACGTGGGTGCCGATCCGCTGCCACCATTCGCGCCGTGCCGCCTGCTGGAGCGCAAAGTCGGCCTCCGGCATGAACTCGAGCGTGAAGATCTTCGCGGTCATGGCCTCGGCAAAATCGGGCCTGATTTCAAGAGCGCGATCGAAATGCTCGACGGCCGCAACGACCTCGCCCTGCTTGGCGTAGCAGATGCCGAGCCACAACCAGGCCTCCTCGGAGCGCGGATTCCGCTCCAGCACCTTGCGGCAGGCATCGACGGATTGGGCGACGTCCTTGAAGTGGCCGAGCTGGGCCTTGCCGAGCAGCGCCATCTCCAGCATCGGATCATGCGCCAGCGCCGCCTCGTAGTCCGCCTTCGCCTGGTCGAAACGGCCGGCCATCTGATGCAGCCGGCCGCGCTGCGCCAGCACCTGCGGCGCACCGGGCTTGACGGCAAGCGCGGCATCGAAGGCCGCGAGCGCCTCGGTGTGATGACGCAGGTTGATGCTCGCCAGCCCCTTGCCGAACATCGCCTCCATGTGGCGCGGATTGAGCGACAGTGCGCGATCGAAGCTCTGATTGGCCTCGGCGTTGCGACCGAGCGGAAGCAGCGCCATGCCGCGGTTGCAATAGGCGTCGGCATAGTCGGGCTTCAGCGCGATCGCGCGATCATGCGCCGCGATCGCTTCGTCCGGCAGACCGAGCCGCATCAGCGTATTGCCGAGGCCCGTCTGCGCGACCACGAGGGCTGGCTTCAGCGCAATCGCCCGCTCCTGGCACTTGCGCGCCTCCTCGAAGCGCTTGCGGTTGAACAGCGCGAGGCCGAGATTGGAGAGCGCCTCGGCATGTCGCGGCTCGATCTCGACGGCCTTGGTGAGCGCCTGCGAAGCGAGATCAATTTGGCCACCGTCCAGCGCCGTCACGCCGAGCAGATGCAGGGCATCGAAATGATCGGGCAGCAGCGCCAGGATCTGGCTGCAGATCGCCTGGGCTTCGGCACGGCGACCGCCGCGATAGGCGGCGACGGCCGCGAGCATCAGCGCATCGGCCTGCTTGCGATGCTTCTTCTGCAGCCTCGCATTCTGAAACGCGCGGGAACCGACATCGCTTGCCAAAGACGGCCTCCGAATAACGCGTGGATCTACATATCGGGCTTGTTCACGCGCGACCTTGCTTCAGGCCGCGACGGATGGGCCTCAGCCGCCAGTAGCGCAATAGCGGCGCCAGAACTGGCGATACCCCTCCTCGACCTTGCGCGTGTAGGTCTCGACGTTGCCGGCGGCCGAGTTGGCCACCCGCATCGGCAGCTCCGCACGGAGCTGAGCGAGCTCGGCCGGCCGCGCCGCGTGTTTCACGGCGATCGCAATGTACCCCTCGTCGTCCTCGGCCACCCAGTCGTCGAGCCCGATCGCCTTGACGATCGCGCCGCCGGCCCGCGACGCCGCACTGTTGCCGAGCTTGGCAATCACTGGAACGCCGGCCTGCAGCGATTCCCAAGTGCTGACGCCGCCATTCTGCGGGAACGGATCGAGCGAGATGTCGATGTTGGCGAACGCTGCGATGTGCTCGTGGCGCATCGAGGCGCCGAGACAGGTGAGGCGGCTCTCGTTGACGCCGTGCGCGGCGAAGCGGGCGATCAGCGTGTCGCGCAGGAATGCGTCCTCCAGCGCGCCGTTCTTGATGACGATGCGAGCGTCCGGCAACGCTTGGAGCAGCGCCGACCAGACCCTCAGCACCTCGTCGGATATCTTGTCGACGCGGTTGAAGACACCAAACGTGACGTGGCCGTTGCGCAGCATCGGCAGCGGCGTCGCCTGCGCTCCCGGCAGCGGATCCGTCGTGATCAGCGCCGGGAGATCGTAGACCTGTTCGGCGAACAGCGGCCGCACCGCCGATGGCACCGTGACCGGATCTGCAAAGAAGTAGTCCATGGTGGGCAATCCGGTGCCGGTCGCGTTGCCCCACGCGGTGACCTGGATCGGCGCCGGCTTGCGGGCAAACACGGTGAGACGATTGCCGGCCGAGTGGCCGGAGAGATCGACCAGAATGTCGATCTGGTCGGCCTGGATGCGATCGGCCAACTCATCGTCGGACAATTGAGATCCGTCGACCCAGCCGTCGGCCGCGACCTTGCACTGTTCCGTCACGGAATCGACCAGCGGCGAGCACGAGTAGCAGATGACCTTGAATGCCGCGTGGTCGTGATGGCGCAGCACCGGAAGGAAGGTCAGCGCGGCCGAATGGCTGCGGAAGTCGGACGACACGTAACCGACCGTGATGCGGCGATCCGGATCGCGGTCGATGGCGGCAAACTGGCGCTGCGGGATATGCGCGCCGATCCGCTCCCACCATTCGCGGCGGACGGCCTGATGCACGGCCACGTCGGCGCCGGGATAGAAATCGAGCGCGAAGATCTTCTTCATGATCGCATCCTCGAAATCCGGCTTGATCTCGAGGGCGCGGTCGAAGTGCTGGATGGCGCCGGCGGTATCGCCCTGCTTTGCGAGGCACGTGCCGAGCCAGATCAGCGCCACCTCCGACGCCGGATTCTGCTCCAGCACCCGCTTGCAGGCCACCATGGCCGGCGCGATCCGCTCGGTGAGCACGCAGACATGGGCCTTGCCGAGCAGCGCCGCCTCCAGCCCGGGGTCGGTCGCCAGCGCAGCATCGAAATCGGCCTCGGCCTCGGCGAACCGTCCCATCTGCACGTAGAGACGGCCACGCTGCGCGATGACCGCCGCCGTCCCCGGCTTCATGGCGAGCGCCGCGTTGAAGGCAGCGAGCGCCTGCTCGAGATGCCGCAGATTGACGCTGACCAGTCCCTTGCCGAACGTCGCCTGCATGTGCCGCGGCGCCAGCGCCAAGGCGCGGTCGAAACTCTGTTTGGCCTCTTCGTTGCGCAGCAGGAGCAGTTGCGCCATGCCGCGATTGCAATAGGCGTCGGCAAAGTCCGGCTTGAGGGCGATGGCGCGGTCATGCACCTCGATCGCCTGCGCGAACAGCTGCATGTTCATCAGGGTGTTGCCGAGGCTCGTCAGAGCCGTGGCGAAATTGGGCTTGAGCGCAACGGCGCGCTCCTGTACCGCGCGCGCCTCTTCGTAGCGCTTCATGCTGAACAGCACGAGGCCGAGATTGGCCAAGGCCTCGGCATTGCGCGGCTCCACGGCGACCGCGCGGGTCAGGGCCTGCTCGGCGAGGTCGAGCCGGCCGCTGTCGAGCGCGGACGCGCCGAGAAGGTGCAAGGCGTCGAAATGATCGGGCACGAGGGCCAGAGCCTGTCCGCAGATGGCCTGGGCATCGGCATGCCGGCCCGCCCGGTAGGCCTCGACGGCCTTCGGCAGCAGGCTATCGGCCTGCTTGCGATTCTTCTTCTGCAGGCGCGCATTCTGGAACGCGCGCGATCCGATCGTGCTTTGCAACGAAGCTCTCCGGCGGACGACGTCCGGGGCTGTCTAGCACGGCTCGCGTGATTCGAGGCGAGACCCGCCCTACTCGCGGCGGTAATCGTCCTCGATGCGGATGATGTCGTCCTCGCCGAGATAGGACCCGGTCTGGACCTCGATCAGCTCCAGCAGGATCTTGCCCGGGTTCTCCAGCCGGTGCACCGCGCCCATCGGAATGTAGATCGATTCGTTCTCATGCACGGTCTTGACGGTCTCGTTCACGGTGACCCGCGCCGCGCCGCGCACCACGATCCAGTGCTCGGACCGGTGATAGTGCTTCTGCAGCGACAGGCGCTGGCCCGGCTTGACGATGATGCGCTTGACCTGATGACGCTCGCCATTGTCGACCGACTGATAGCTGCCCCAGGGCCGGTGCACCTTGATGTGCGTCTCGGTCACTTCGGGCGCCACGGTCTTGAGCTTGGCGACCAGCCGCTTCAAGCCGTTGGCATCGCGCTGGCGCGACACCAGCACGGCGTCCTGCGCGGCCACGACGACGAGATCGTCGACGCCTTCGAGCGCGACCAGCGCCTTGTCGGTGACCACGTTGCAGTTGCGGGAATCCTCGAACACGGCGGTGCCGCGCGCGGCATTGCCCTGCCCGTCCTTGTCGGACAGTTCCCAGACCGCATGCCAGGAGCCGACGTCAGACCAGCCGCACGACACCGCCACCACGGCGGCACGTTCGGTCTTTTCCATCACGGCATAGTCGATCGAGATCGGCTTGGCCGCCGCGAAGGCATCGGAATCCAGGATGATGAAACCGAGGTCGCGGCCGGCCTTGGAGACAGCGTCGATCACCGTCTGCACGCTGCCCGCGTCGAACTTGCGGTATTCATCGAGCAGGACCGACGCGCGGAACATGAAGTTGCCGCTGTTCCAGAGATAGCCCTCGCGGATGTAGCGCTCGGCGGTCGGCTGATCCGGCTTCTCGACGAATTTTGCGACGGCCCGCACTTCCCCGGATACCGATGCACCCGGGCTGATATAGCCATATTCGGTGGCCGCGCGCTCCGGATTGACGCCGAAGGTGACGATGCGGCCGGCCTCGGCGGCAGCGAGCCCCTGCCGGCACGCCGCGAGGAAGGCCGCGGTGTCGCGAACGACGTGATCGGCCGCGAGTGCCAGCACGACAGCGTCCTGATGGCGCGACTGGGCGAAGGCGGCTCCGGCTGCGATGGCCGGGCCTGAATCACGCCGCATCGGCTCCAGCAGGACGTCGGCCTCGATGCCGATCTCGGCCAGTTGCTCCAGCACCATGAAGCGATAGGCCAGGTTGGTGATGATGATCGGCCGTTCGAACAAGTCGGCATCGGATACGCGCAGCAGCGTGTCCTGGAACGTGGAACGGGTGCCGAACAGCGGCAGGAACTGCTTCGGGCGAACCTCCCGCGATGCCGGCCACAGCCGGGTCCCAGCGCCGCCGCACATGATGAGAGGAATGATGCGTCCGGTCATGAATCAACCCGTTAAATTCGGTGATAGTCGCGGTACCATTTCGCAAAACGTCCGATGCCGTCGGCGATCGAGGTCGCCGGCCGGAAGCCGATGTCGCGTTCGAGGTCGCTGACATCAGCATAGGTCGCCTCGACGTCGCCGGGCTGCATCGGCAGCATCTCCCTGATGGCCGGCCGCCCGAACTCCTTCTCTAGTAATGTTATCACGTCCATCAGCTGTTCGGGATGATTGTTGCCGATATTGTAAATCCGCCATGGCGCCCGGCTGCTCGACGGATCGGGCCTGTTTCCATCCCAATCCGGGTTTCCCTGGGGCGGGCGGCCGATCAGGCGGACGATGGCCTGCACGATGTCGTCGACATAGGTAAAATCACGCCGCATCCGGCCTTGATTGAACAGCCTGACCGGCTGCCCTGCGAGGATGGCCTTGGCAAAGATGAACATCGCCATGTCGGGACGGCCCCAGGGGCCGTAGACGGTGAAGAAGCGCAGCCCGGTGGCCGGCAGGCGGTAGAGATGGCTGTAGGAATGCGCCATCAGCTCGTTGGCCTTCTTGCTTGCCGCATAGAGGCTGATCGGATGATCGACATTGTCCTTGACCGAGAACGGCAGCTTGGTGTTGGCGCCATAGACCGATGAGGACGATGCGAACAGCAGATGCTCGCAGCCATGATGGCGGCAACCCTCGAGGACGTTGATGAAGCCTTCGAGATTGGCATCGACATAGGCGTGCGGATTTTCCAGCGAGTAGCGCACGCCGGCCTGGGCCGCGAGATGCACCACGGCGGGAAAGCGATGCTGGGCAAACAGCGCCTTGATGCCGGCACGGTCGACGAGGTCGAGCTTGTGAAAGGTGAAGCCGGGCGCCGCCTTCAGAAGGTCGAGCCGCGCCTCCTTCAGCTTCGGATCGTAATAGGCGTTGATGTTGTCGATGCCGACCACCTGCCGTCCCTCGGCGAGCAGCCGCTGCGTCAGGTGAAATCCGATGAAGCCGGCGGCGCCGGTCACAAGAATGGGATGATCTGCCATGGTCGCTCCGTCAGGGTCGCCACAGTTCGATGGCGGCGGGTTTGCTCGCGCGGTCGAGCTTCATCTTCACGTCGAGCACGAGGCCGCTCTCCTCGCCGAGGAGGCTCTGCACCAAAGGCCAGCCTCCGGCCAGGAACTGATCGTGCGACACGGCCAGCACGACCGCGTCGGCTGGACGCAGCGCGTCAACTGCCGTGAGGCCGATGCCATACTCCTCGTGCACCGCCGCCGTATCGGCCAGGGGATCGGCGACCTGCACCTCGACGCCGAACGACTGCAGTTCGCTGATGATGTCGATCACCCGCGAATTGCGGATGTCCGGCACATTCTCCTTGAAGGTCATGCCGAGGATCGTGACGAGGCCGCTGCGCCCTTTCCGCTTCAGCAGCCCGCGAATGCATTCGCGCGCAATGCGCCGGCCCATCTCGTCGTTGATGCGGCGGCCCGCCAGGATGACCTCAGGATGGTAGCCCGCCTTCTCGGCGCGATAGGTGAGGTAATAGGGATCGACGCCGATGCAGTGGCCGCCGACGAGGCCGGGCGTGAAGGGCAGGAAGTTCCACTTGGTGGCGGCGGCTGCGAGCACGTCGCCGGTATCGATCTCGAGCGCCTGGAAGATCAGCGACAGCTCGTTCATGAAGGCGATATTGAGATCGCGCTGGGTGTTCTCGATCACCTTCGCCGCCTCGGCGACCTTGATCGAGGGCGCACGATGAATGCCGGCCGTGACGACCGAGCCGTAGACGGCCGCCACGATCTCGAGCGTCTGCGGGTTCTGTGCCGAGACGACCTTGGTGATGGTCTCGAAGCGATGCGTCTTGTCACCGGGATTGATGCGCTCCGGCGAATATCCGACGTTGAAATCGGCCCCCGCCTTCAGGCCCGAGCAGCTCTCCAGCAACGGGACGCAGTCTTCCTCGACGGCGCCCGGGTAGACGGTCGACTCATAGACGACGATGTCGCCGCGCTTCAGAACGGCGCCAACGGTGCGCGTCGCGGCCAGCATGGCGCCCAGATCGGGCCGACGCGCGCTGTCGATCGGGGTCGGAACCGTGACGATGAAGAAATCGGCAGTCGCGATATCGGCCGGCTCGCTGGTGAAGCGCAGGCCCGGCCGCCGCAGATCGCCCGCATCGACCTCGCAGGTTCGATCCCTGGCGTCCTTCAGCTCTGCGACGCGGGCCGCATCGATATCGAACCCGATTGCCGGGCAGCCTGTCCGCGCGAACGCAGCCGCGACCGGCAAGCCGACATAGCCAAGGCCTATCACCGCAATCTTCCGGCCATGAGACATAAATTGATATTCCGGTCGTTTCGGAGGCCATTGACGCCACCCCTGCGACTGTTTAGCCACCGGGGCATCAGGACCGCAAGGGGCGGCTAAGGCTCCCCTCGACCCGGGGTCCGGCCCTGCCAGGACGGGAGTTGCGCGTATCGCACTCGGCTTGGACCGTTTCAACCAAGAGCGAAGCCAGCCTGGCATGCGTGCGTTTTTGATTCTTCTCCTCCGGATCGTGGTGTCGCTGGCTCTGCTGTATCTCGCTCTGCGCGGGATCAACTTTGCGGCGATCCGCGAGCGGCTCAGTCAGATCAACGTCGGCTGGATCGGGCTGGCGGTGGCCATCACGCTGGTGCAGATCTTCATCGGCGCCCTACGGTGGCGCGAGATCTCCGCGCTGTGCGGCGCGCCGCTGACGGACATGCAGGCGTTCCGCTACAACATGATCGGCGCCTTCTTCAATCAGACCCTGCCGTCCTCGATCGGCGGCGACGCCGTGCGGCTGTGGCTGATCGGGCGCACCGGCGCCGGCTGGCGCGCAGCCAGCTACTCGATCCTGACCGACCGCGCCGTCGGCTTCATCGCGCTGGCGCTGATCATCGTCGCGAGCCTGCCGTGGAGCTATGGCATGATCGCCGACCAGCACGGCCGCCTGGCCCTGGTGCTGGTCGACGCCGCCGCACTGGCGGCCGGCGTCGGCTTCCTCACCATCGGCCATCTGCCGGCGGCGTGGATGAAGGCGTGGTGGCCGACGCGCCACGTCTATGCCTGCTCGGTGATCGCGAACAGGGTGATCTTCGGCCGGACCACGGCTGCGAAGATCGCCGTGTTGTCGCTGTCGATTCACGTGCTCGCCGTCGTCATCGCCTGGTGCGCGGTGCGCTCCATCGCGGCGCCAGCCGCATTCGAACAGCTATTCCTGCTGACCCCGCCAATCATGCTGATCACGATGCTGCCGATCTCGATCGCTGGCTGGGGCGTCCGCGAGGCGACGATGATGGTCGCATTCGGCTATGCCGGGCTTGCGCCGGCCGACGGCACCGTGGTCTCGATCCTGTTCGGCGCGGTCTACTTCATCGTCGGCGGCATGGGCGGCCTCGTGTGGATTCTCAGCGCCGAAAAGGGCGCTGGCCGCCTCGCCGTTCCCGCGACGGTCGAAGACTGACCTGGATCATGATGCGATTCCACGGAATCGCATCATGATCTCATCTCTTTGTTTGAGCATGATCTTTTCGGAAAACCGGTTTCCACTTTCCCGGATCATGCTCTAAGCGGCGCGCGCCCATTCGTCGTGCCAAGCCTGCGCCATCAGCACGTTCCAAAGCCAGTAGGAATGATTGTGGCGGCGGCTGAGATGCTCGTCGAACATGCGCGTCACCCGCACCGAATCGAACAGACCCTGCCGCCTCAGCCGCTCCGGCGACAGCAGGTCCGAGGCCCATGATTTCAACGGCCCACGCAGCCACGCGTCGAGCGGAATGCTGAAGCCCGTCTTCGGCCGATCGATCATCTCAGCCGGCACGTGGCGATACAGCACCTGTCGTACCAGCCATTTGCCGCGGCCGTCCCGCACCTTCATGCCGGAAGGAACCTTGGCTGAAAACTCGACGACGTCCTTGTCGAGGAACGGCACGCGCGTCTCCAACGCCACCGCCATCGCCGCGCGATCCACCTTCTGCAGGATGTCGTCGCTGAGATAGCTGAGGGAGTCCGCCAGGGTCATGCGGTCGAGCGGGTCGAGCTGTGCCGCAAGCTGCCGCATCTCGTTCCCTGCCCAACTTTCCTGCTCCGTGCCGCCCACCACCGTCCCGGCCGGATCCTGATCGATCGAGCACAGCGCCCGGTAGAGGCCATCAAAGCCGTCGGCAGCAATGACGCGGCCGAGCTTGGCCACCTGATCGCCGGCATGCCGAACCTTCAATTGGGCCGGCAACACCGGCTGCAGCGCCCTGAGAACCGTATCGGCCGGCTCTGGGGCGATCGCACCGAGAACGGCACCAATCGCACGCCGCAGCGGCATCGGCACGCGACCAAGGCGCGCCTGCAGCGCGCCGCCCCAGACATGCCTGTTGTAGCCGCCGAACAGCTCGTCGCCCGCGTCACCTGACAATGCGACGGTCACATGCCGGCGCGCGAGCTGCGCGACCAGATGCGTCGGGATCTGCGAGGAATCGGCGAACGGCTCGTCATAGATCCGCGGCAGCTTGGGCACCACGTCCATCGCGGTACGCGCATCGACATAGAGCTCGGTGTGATCGGTGCCGAGATGCTGCGCGACGTTGCGCGCGTCCTCGGCCTCGTTGTAGCCGCCTTCGGCGAAGCCGATGCTGAAGGTGCGCACAGGCTGGCCCGCCTGCGCCTGCATCAGGGCGACAATCGTCGACGAATCGACGCCGCCGGACAGGAACGCGCCGAGCGGCACGTCCGACAAGCACTGTCGCTTCACGGCCACCGACAGCAGCTGCTCCAGCCGTTCGACCGCCTCGCCCTCGTCGGCAATGCGATCGTCCTGAGCGGCGGCGACACGATCGCGCAGCGACCAATAGGGTTGCGGCAGCGGCCAGCCGCCGGGAGCCGCATCCGCGGGGAAGCTCACGAACGACGCCGGGGGTAGCTTGCGTATGCCGGTCCAGATCGTGGCGGGCGCCGGCACGTAGGAATAGCGCATGAACGCCGTGAGCGCCGCTCGGTCGAGCGACGGCGCCCAGGAGGGATGCGCCGCCAGCGCCTTGAGCTCGGAGCCGAACACCAGATCAGCGTTGCTCCAGCCGTAGAACAGCGGCTTTTCGCCGAAGCGGTCGCGTGCCAGGATCAATTGCCGAGTCTCGGCGTCCCACAGCCCGAAGACGAACATGCCGATCAGGCGCTGAAGCGTCGGTCGAACGCCCCATCGGCTGATCGCGGCGAGCAGCGTTTCGGTATCGGAATGACCGCGCCAATTCGGCGCGTCGCCACCGGCCTCCAGCTCGGCACGGACATCGAGATGGTTGTAGATCTCGCCGTTGAAGGTGACGGTGTAGCGCCCGCAGGCACTGTGCATCGGCTGCGCCCCGGCCTCGGAGAGATCGAGGATCGCCAGACGGCGATGTCCGAAGGCGAGGCCCCTCGCAGCGCTGATCCAACTGCCGGACGCATCTGGCCCCCGATGCGCCAGCGCCGTCGTCATGCGATCAATGATTCCGGTCAGTTGGGCCTCGTCGGCTCCGCCGGGGCGAAGCAGGCCGGCTATGCCGCACATGGTGCCATCTCCGCCACCCCGTCCCCCATCTGCATGGCTCAGTGGCCCTCGACGGCGTCGCGCAGCAACTCCGTCTCATGATTGGCCAGGAAACCGAGGCTCGGACGGCTGGTGCCGTAGTAATAGGGCAGCCCCAGCGCACGCCTCCAGCGCGACAACAGTCCTGCGCCATCGTGATCGCCTTCGAATTCAGCCAACCGACCGTCGGCGATGGCCAGGACCTCATCGGCCGTGTGGCGGATGTCGTCCGCCGAGTTGGTCTCCGGATGCGCACCGCTCCGGCCCAGCACGGCCGCATCGAACACGCGCCAGCGCCAGGGCGACGTCGTCAGTTGATGCTGCGTCAGCACGGTGCCGTCTGCTAGCCTGACGGGCTTGAGGGCAAAACGGACGTTGTTGTTCCACAGCTGGGCGTCGGTCGTGATCGCATTCACGATCGCACAAGGAATTCCGAAACTGACAGCGACATTCGTCAACCCGGACGTCGTCCCAATGAATGCGTGGGCATGGCGAATCAGGTGGATGTCCATCAGCTCCGATCTGAATTCGCTCAGCGCGTAATCGATCGTGCGAGCCATCGGCGGAAGCCTCGGCGAGTTCGGACCACCGAGCTTGATGACCCATCCGCCATGGGTGGTGATCAGACGAATGGCGTCCAAAGACGTCTCGATCGGCGCATTGCGATGGGTCTGCCCTGTGCCCATGAACTCGAAATAGTGCGCAGCGTCCCGCGTGTGCAGGCACACATACCAGTCGTCGGGCTTCATGCCGTGGCTGGAACGGAACGCGTCGAAGCCAGCCGCTGCGGCGGCCGCACTCCGATCGTAGGCGTCACGCAGCGGATGCCCTCTTCCCTCGCGCTCCCATTGTTCGATGGCGATCGCACCGGCGTCCTGCCAAGGTACGACCCGCCCGTCCGGCAGCCTGAACGCGTTGAAATTCAACCCGTACCAGCGCTGCAAGGACAGCAGTTCTTCACCCAGTCGCTCCGATACGGTTTCACCGATCACCACGACCTTGCCGAAACTTTCAAACAGCTTGAAGAAGACCGCATTGGCGATGCTGTCGGGGCGGACGACGATCACGGCTTCGCCTGACCACCAGCCCAGCTCTCGCATGCGAAACAGGATGTCGAGCATGCCCAGATGGCCGATCTGCGTCGCCCATTCCTCAGGAACGAGCCGCAGCGCATCCAGGGTCACGCCGAGCCGGTCGAGCAGCCGCCTCAACTCATCAGAAAGCGGTGGCGGCGATGCCCGGAGTTCCTGCTGCACGTTCAAAGCCCGCTCGTACAAGCGAATTGCAATCTCGCCGCGACCGACATGCATCACGCGCTGGCCCGTGAAGTTGCACAGGTCGAACAGCCGGCCGCGAGCCCCGCAGAGGAAATCGAGGCTGTTCGGGAAGTAACGCGGTGAATTCCGAGCCGCGATGTTCTGGTGGGGACGGAAAAAATGCAGGCTGCTCCGACACGCCCAGAACATCGCATCGAGCGCCGCCGCTTCATCCCCTTCGATGAGGTCGACCATGGCCTTGTAGAAGGCGAGATCGACCATCGCCTCGAGCTGTTCGGGCTTCGCTCCTGCCGCGGCGTCGCGCGCCTCCGAAAACTCGCCCAGCTCGAACAAGGATCGAACCAGCGCGTATCTGGTCTCCGCGTCATCGGACGCCAAGGCATCGCGGCCGACCATGCCGGCGGCCTCGCGATAGGCACCGATGCTGCTCAGGGCTCGAAGCGAGGCAGCGGGAAAATGGCGGCTGAGAGCCGTCGAAAAACGAAACTCCGGCCGAGTTGCAAGATATGACGTCACATAGGGAAAATACGCCTGAGCCAGGCGCCGCCTGAGCGGAAGTCTCGCGGCGAAGGCGATCACCAGACCAAGGAACACCACGCGTCGCGGCAGCAGATTGAGGGTCGCCCCGACTATGACAAAGACCTGGTAGACAAACCGTCGGCGCCCGCCGCGCATCGGCCTTCGCTTTTGCAGTTTCATACGACCAAGTTCCACACAACCTTGAAATCCCCGATTCCGCGCGTTCGGATCAAGGCAGAGCTTGGACGACCGGCCGTTCAAGTCGCCTGCGCTGCGCGCCCGGGATCACTTCTCGGGATGAGGACAGCACGCTCGCCGGGTCGAATGCGAGATTCCCCCAAGGAGACATCGCCCCGCAAATGCCAACCAGGGATTGAACCGTTTGGATCGCACCTATAACAGAGGTGTCGGGAATTTTCCAAGCCGAACATGGGGATGAACGCGAGCAAACCTAAGAGAGAGGAGAATTCAGAAATTCCGGCATCCAACCGCACCTGGTCACATCGCCCCTGATGGCAGGGAGACGTCGACGTCTCGGACGAACCGGCATGGCGCCGGCGTCGCCTTTTGCTGAAATCCCGCACAATCATTTGCCGTCGGGAAATGCCCGTTTGAAGGCCGCCGTCTTGACGATCTCGCGAGCAAGATGGCTCGTAAAGACCTGAGCGCCCTGCCGATCCAAATGGCCGCCGCCGTCAATCGTCGTCAGGCCATCGAATGGCGGCGCGATCAGCTCGATGTTCAATTCTTTCGCCAGTTCCGCGGCCTGCTGGACGCAAGACTGGCTATGCGGGACCAATGTGAGCACGACCTGTCCGCCCACCTCATTGAGAAATCTCTTCGCATAGTCGACAATCGCGGGGGTCGTATGGCAGTCAGGATTGCGGGCCGACAGCATCGGCTTGTTGCCCAAGGCGACGTAGCCCGGATTGGCATCCAGCGCCATGTCACCATCAGTGATGTTGCGATAGAGGCCGGTGGGCGAGAAATAGCCATTCTGATACGCCGCAACCAAGTCCTCGATACGCCAGTGCAAATTGCGGCCGATCACCGTCAGGTACCCCCGCATTCGATTGCGCTGGACGGCGGCAATGGGCTGTTTCTGCGGACCAAGAGTGACGTTGAGATCGTTGCTGAAAAAGTGCACGAACTGATCGTCGGCATTGATGATCCACAGACGCGGACGGATTTTCCAACGTTGGATCACGAGCCGCGAGAACTCACCGCCGCGAATGCCCACGAAGGCCATGTTGTAGATCCCCAATCGACCGAGCACCGGCGATTGCGCGAGCGTCTGCCGGTCCACGGCATAGCTGACGAAGGACGGACCAAGAAAGACAATGTCAGCCCGCTTGGCGGCTTCGACCGATCCTCCGAGGTTGCTGTAGAAGATATCCTGGTCCTGGATCTGCGGAATGCTGCGGCCTCCGAAATCACGATACCAGTTGGTGTCGCCTTGGCGCGGAATCTGCAGCACTCCATCGCGCAACGTCCACACGTCGGACGAGAACAGCGACAAACCGAGCGAAAACGCGAACGCGGCCGCCAGGCCCACAATTCCGACTGCGATGAGATAGCGCCCGAATCCACCCGGTTCAGCTGACTTTTCCGGTGCAGACCGGCCGACTGTCGACATGACGCAATTCCCGCTCGATAGGTTGTCTCGGTGGGTGTCGTGGCAGCTGCTTTCGGCTTCGACAACGAGAGTCTAGACACGACGTCAGCCGGTGGAACAGAGGGTTTCCCGCTCCTCCCCAGTTTGCTTTGCGCGCGAGAGCGCAGACCTATCGGGATGTCATCTGCATGGCCCATAGAGGGTTTCCTCGCCGCTGCGATCATCGGCGAGAGTGATTGCGCGAAACCCCATCATGGCGTCGTCGATTGGCGTCGTTGGTCAGATTTTCGAGCTGCCATAGCAGAAGAATCATTGATCGAAAAGGGCCCGCCCTTTTCGAGAGGCCGGCCGCACGTCGCTGCCGTCAGGAGGCGGCATCCCCCGAAATTCGCAGCGGGAGAGGTGCACCCAACTTGGCAGCGCCCTCAATCATTGATAAAGCAACGCAATATGCAGCAACATCAAGAAACTTGTTATGCTTTTCACGCAGTTTGAGTTTCTGTTCCTGTTCCTGCCGGTGACCCTGGTCGGCTATTTTCTGCTGGCTCGCTTTTTCGCCGCCCCCGTCGTGCGCCTCAGCTGGCTCACCGCGGCGTCGCTCACCTTCTACAGCTATTGGGACATTCACTTCGTCCCGATCATCCTGGTCTCCATCGTCTTCAATTATACGATGGGTCTGCTGATTGCCGGACAGACCGGAAAGCTCCGCACTGGCCTGTTTTCAGCTGCCATCACGCTCAACCTGGCTGCGCTCGCGTTCTACAAATACACGAATTTCGGCATCCAGATCCTCAATGCGATCACCGCGTCGAAACACCCCTCGCTCGCGATCGTTCTCCCGCTCGGCATTTCGTTTTTTACCTTCACCCAGATCGCCTACCTCGCCGACGTCTACGGGGGGTATTCCGATGAGCGAAGCTTCGTAAAATACGGCCTGTTCGTCACGTATTTCCCGCATCTGGTCGCCGGCCCGATCCTCCATCACCGCGAGATGATGCCGCAATTCGGCTCGGAGGAGAGCCGAAGGATTTCGCTCGAAAAAGTCGCGGTCGGCCTCACGATTCTGACCATTGGGCTATTCAAGAAGTCGTTCATCGCGGATGGGTTCGGCCTGATCGCGAATCCCGTGTTCCAGGCCGCCAATTCGAGCCACCTTCACCTGATCGACGCCTGGGGCGGCGCGCTCGCATACTCGCTGCAGATCTACTTCGATTTCTCAGGCTACTCGGACATGGCGATCGGCATCTCGATCATGTTCGGGATCCGGCTGCCCTTCAACTTCGATTCCCCCTACAAGTCGCTGAGCATCGTCGAATTCTGGCGCCGTTGGCATATCTCGCTGTCGCGCTTCCTGCGCGACTATCTCTACATCCCGCTTGGCGGCAACCGCTACGGCGAGCACCGGAGAAACGCCAACCTCTTCGCCACCATGCTGCTCGGCGGTCTCTGGCACGGCGCCGGCTTCACCTTCATCATCTGGGGCGCCCTGCACGGGCTGTTTCTGATCGTCAATCATCGCTGGAGCAAATTCGTCGCGCAGCGACCGGCCCTCACCCGCCTGTCGGCGACCGCCTGGTATGCGGTGGCGGCTCTATTGTTGACACAGTTCGTCGTGGTTCTGGCATGGGTTTTCTTCCGGGCCGACAATCCGAATGCCGCGGTCAGGCTGATCAAGGGGATGCTCGCCCTGTCCAACCCGGAGAAGATCACGGCAACGAACCTCGTCGATCCGCGCGTCATGATCGCGATCCTGGCAGGCTATGTCGCCTGTTTCACCCTGCCCAACGTGAACACAATGTTCGAGCGTTGGAAGGTCGGGCTGGAAACCTACCACAACCCTCGTCCCTGGAGCATTCTGAACCTGAAGTGGCGACCGTCCTTGCCGTGGGCAATCGGAACTTCCATCGCGCTCGTGGCGGCAGTTCTGATGAACATCATTGCCGGAGACACCTCGCAGTTCCTCTATTTTCAGTTCTGAGCTACGTCGCATGCACTGCGGTACTTTGCGCTGGTGTTGATGGGCATGGGTTCAAACGGCAGCCGCTTGGATGATCAGCCACAACCTTCAGCGCGGCCGATAGGTCGCACGCGGCGTTACGTCACGACGGTTCTGGCGACCTCTGCGTTTGCAGGCTACCTGCTTCCCATAGCTCTTTTTCAACTCGCTCGGCCTTTCGGAGCCTCAAAAGGGCTGCAGGATCTCGCCGAATCGCAACGAGATAACCCAGAGCAGGTCGTGCTCCCCTTCGATCTACGCTACAATGCAGCATTCAAGCTGACGAGGCTCGAGCAGGAGCGCCCGGAAGTCATCTGGATCAGTTCGTCGCGTGCAGGTACGTTTCGTGCGGCCCATTTTGCTCCGTACCGGTTCTACAATCTCTCGTTCACGGCTTGGACGACCGACCAGATGGTCGATCTGTTCGAGCGCGCCACACGGCACACGCCTCCCAGGATCGCCATTCTCTCACTGGATCATTTCTTGTTTGCGGAGCGGTGGGAAGAATGGTTCGCCCTCCCACGAAAGATGCACTATGATCTCGCACCTACCTATTTGAGATCGAGCCTTTTGGATTTCGCGCGGACGGCAGCGCGCCATCCGGCGCCATTCCGGAACTACGTCAACGCGCCGACGGCCTTCGTCGGCACCCAGTCCATCTTTCGTGAGGAAGGCTTCCGCAGCGACGGATCCTACCTCTATTCGCCAGGACATATTGCCGATGCACGTTCACGCTATATGAACGCCGAAACGCTCGCCGAGAGCCTGCCCCGCGGAGCAGGCGTGTCATCATGGCTGAAGCAGCCGATTGCACGACTTGCCGAAATCGCAAGATCTCGCAAGGTAAAACTCATCGGCGTTCAGTTGCCGTTCATCCGAGCCGGCGTTGATCTGCTTGATCGTGAACAGGGCGGTCCTATGGGATTCGGGGCTTGGCGAGAGTTCGCTGCCGAGCAAACCCGAGACTGGTTGTATGAGATCGGAATCCGTTTCTTCGATCTGGCGCGCCTGCCGATGGAGGATGAAACGGCCAGCTTCGTGGACGCATACCATTTGGCCGAGTCCGGCTCTGCCAGGACGATGCTGCATCTGCTGAATGATCGGGATTTTCGAGCTGAGTTTCCGAGGATCGACCCCGCAAATATCCGGCGCTCACTCGCTTCTTAACGAAAGCCTGAGCACCATATGACGTCCTTGCTGCAGCGCCTCTGAGTCATTTAGCTCGACGCTCAGGCAATCTAAGATCGCCGAGCTTTGCGGCAGGAGATGCTATCGGATTGGATACGAACCGGTGATTCGGTATCTTGCAATAGTCGTGACGCTGTTCGCTGCTGTGTTCGTGCCGCTGCTTGCGGTGCTGGAATGGGCCGGCTGGCGATTGGGCGCCACTGTTCCTCTTTCGACAATCGCAGCTGAGCAGTCGCGCAGCGACCGGCTCGTCTGGCTCGGAACATTCAAGGACTATGCGGCTTACAAGCTCGAGCGAATCAGGCTCACTCGCCCTGAGATCTTGCTGGTGGGGAGCTCTCGCTGCGGCCAGGCCCGCGAGCAGATGTTTCGCCCCTATATCACTTATAATGCCTGCCTGACGGCTTGGCCTCTCACCCACGTCGTGGATTTCATCGATCGCGCAACCACGGCTGCGAACCCGCGGGTCGTCGTCGTGGCGCTTGATTATTTCCTGTTCGACGATTCCCTCGCCGACGCCTGGCGGAAGGAACGCACGATGGACTTCGCCCAGGGGCTCGATTCGCACCGGCGAAAGTTGCACAGCGTGGTAGAGTTCGCGATCCGGACTGGCGGAAACATCGAAGCGATACGGTCGGCGCTACTGATTCCACAAATCGAGCCTGTGGATAACAACAAACTGATGGGTCCAGATGCGATTCGCGGGAAGTTCGGATTCCGCAAGGACGGCTCTGTCATTGTTGCCCCCCCCTATCGAAATACGTCGGCCGAGTCACTGTCTCGAGGCGCTCAATACATCCTGTCGTTCTGGGGCACATCCGACCTCAGCGAAAGGCAGCTCCGCGAGGTCGAGCGCTTGTCCCGACTGTCTCGCGAACGAGGCTTCTTGGTGGTTGCGATCCAATATCCATTTCTGGAAAGCGCGGCCGCCTTCCTCGATACCGATGAAGCCTACCGGCGCTATTCTGGTCACTGGCGCGAGATCAGGAGTCCACAGACCGTCGAAAGATTTGCGCAGCTAGGCATTCAGTTCTTCGACATGAGCCGCACCGAGATATCGCGCGATGCCGGCAACTTCTTCGATCCCGCGCATCCTTCGGAACGGGGCATGCTCAAGACCTACCTCGCACTGCTGGACCGCCCCGAGTTCAGCAAGCTGTTTCCGCTGATCGACCGCAGCGCGTTGACGGCCGATCTTGAAAAAGGACAAGGTGAACAGTTCGACCTCTATCACTGAGACGTCCTGCGAGAGACTGGCGTCCCCGAGGCTTTTCCGCGTGGCCCGCCGACCAGCGCAACGCAGTCCGTCTCTCGCCGGAGCATTCTTGGATCCATCCTTCGCCTGATTCGTCTGCACAGCGCCGAGCATTGCCGTGAAGGACGATGAGCTCTCCGGAAGCCGCATTCCGACGCGACCACACAACCGCAAGCTAACAGGACTGTTTGTGCTGCTGCGCACACCTGATAAAGAGACCATTGGAAATGATCGGCCGCCGGCCCCTCCATCGCTCCGATCTCGGGGTCGCGCTTGTTTTTTTCGCAACGAAATCAATGTCGAGCATGAAAGATGCAGATCGGAACGGGATTCGCGGTGCAGATGTGCCGGGCGACAGCGACGCTTTGCATCGGAGTTCTTCGGCCGGCGAATGACACGGTGGCCGGATGTCCTACCTCAGCCCGATCGAGCCGGAGGCGAATTCCTTGGATCAGGTGATCGATATGAGTGAGATGGATCTGGCCTGCCAGACTGTTCGCGCCTCTTGTGACTCCGGGGAGACGATTGCGTTCGTGTCCGGCAACTTCAACGTCGTGCACCCCGGACATCTACGGCTCTTGAAGTTCGCCGCCGAGCAGGCCGACGTGCTGGTCGTGGGCGTCAATCCCGATTCGACGCCCGGCGTGACCCTGGCGCAGGACATGCGCCTCGAAAATGTGCGTTCCATCGCCTTTGTGCACCATGCCGTGCGCTTGGATAGGTCGGCGTCCGACTTCATCGCGCATCTGAAGCCGACCGTCGTCGTCAAGGGCAAGGAGTTCGAGGATCGCGCCAATCCCGAGCAGGAGGCCGTGGACGTCTATGGCGGGCGGCTGATCTTCTCGTCCGGTGAGTTGCGCTTTGCGTCGCTGTCGCTCCTGGAACGCGACGCCAACATCGACATCTCCACGGTTCGCAAACCGCAGGAATTTCCCAAGCGCCACGGCTTCGAGATCACGAATCTGAAGGATCTGCTCCGCAAGCTCTCCGGCATGCGGGTCGCCGTCATCGGCGACCTGATCGTCGACGAATATGTCACCTGCGATGCGGTCGGCATGTCCCAGGAGGATCCGACCATCGTGGTGACGCCGCTGATGACCCGCACCTTCGTCGGCGGTGCCGGCGCGGTTGCGGCGCATGCCCATGGCCTCGGCGCGGACGTGAAGTTCTTCACGCTCGTCGGCGACGACGAGGCGGCGCGATTCGCGCGCAACACGCTGGAACAGCATGGCGTCAACTTCAACGCCTTCACCGACCAGAGCCGGCCGACCACGCGCAAACAGCGTTTTCGCGCGCTCAACAAGACGTTGCTGCGGGTCAACCATCTGCGCCAGCACGCCTCGGACGCCGACCTGCAGCGGCAAATGCTGACATCGGTCGAGCGTGCCTTGAAGACCTGCGATCTGCTGCTGTTCTCCTGCTTCAACTATGGCTGCCTCCCGCAGGATCTGGTCGACGCGATCGCGGATCGCGCCCGCGCACAGGGCGTGATGATGGCGGCCGACAGCCAGGTGTCCTCGCAGACCGGCGACGTCTCCCGCTTCAAGGGCATGACCCTGCTGACGCCGACCGAGCGCGAGGCGCGCGTCGCGCTGAACGACTTCATCTCGGGCCTCGCCGTGATCAGCGAGCGGCTGGTCGAGCGGGCCCGCACCAAGAATCTGGTGATCACGCTCGGCGCCGAAGGCGCGCTGATCAACACCTTGGCGGATGGCACCTTCACCTCGGACCGGCTGCCGGCGTTCAATCCGTCGCCGAAGGACGTGTCCGGCGCCGGCGATAGCTTCTTCATGGCCTGCTCGATGGGCCTGCGCGCGGGCGCCGATATCTGGCGGGCCTCCTATCTCGGATCGCTGGCGGCCGCCCTCCAGGTCTCCCGCGTCGGCAACCTGCCGTTGACGACGGCGGAGCTGGTGCGGGAAATCGACGAGACCGGGTTCAGCCAGGAGTAGGATATCGTCATGCGTGCCCTCCTGCTCGCGGCGGGGATCGGAAGCCGGCTGCGCCCGCTGACCAATACGACGCCGAAATGCCTGGTGCGTGTGCACGACCGGCCATTGCTGGACTACTGGCTCGATCTCGTGTTCGAAGGCGGCATCGAGCGCGCGCTGCTCAACACACACTGGCTCGCCGAACAGGTGCGCGTGCACGTGGCGCAATCGCGCTGGCGGGACCGCATCGATCTCGTTCACGAAGATGAACTGCTCGGGACGGGCGGCACCATGCTTGCCAACCGCGCCTGGTTCGGCGACCAGCCCTTCCTCGTGGCTCACGCCGACAATCTGACGGATTTCGACGTCGCGGGGCTGCTCTCCGCCCATCGCAACCGCCCTGATGGCTGCATCATGACGATGCTCGCGTTCCGCACCGATGATCCGAGCTCGTGCGGGATTCTCGAGCTGGACGATCAGCACAGGGTGATCGCCTTCCACGAGAAGGTCAAGAATCCGCCTGGGAACCTCGCCAATGGCGCGGTCTACGTGTTCGATCCTGCCGTCATCACCGACATCGCCGCGTTGGGAAAGCCGATCGTCGATCTCTCCACCGAAATCATCCCCAACTATCTCGGACGCATTTTGTGCGTGGAAACCAGCGGTTATCATCGGGATATCGGTAACCCGGAAAGCTTGCGCCGGGCCCATTTGGAGTTTAATCACGAACCGCGCCGTGGCGGGGACGTCTGACGGGCGGCTTGCGCCGCCGGGCTGGTCGCCTTCCCTAGCCAATTTGTATAAAGGTGCGCGCGACGCGCCAGCCGGCGACACGACAGGCGAGCCACGGGGATTGCTCAGATGAAGATATTCGTGACCGGAGCGTGCGGCTACAAGGGCAGCGTGCTCGTGCCGAAGCTCTTGAAGGCCGGCCACAAGGTGGTCGCGTTCGACATCATGTGGTTCGGCAATTTCCTCGAGCCGCATCCGGATCTCACCGTCGTCCAGGGCGACGTCCGCAATCCCGACGCGATCGACCTGACCGGGGTCGACGCCATCATCCATCTCTCCAGCGTTGCCAACGACCCCTGCGGCGATCTCGACCCCAAGCTGACCTGGGAGATCTCCTGCCTCGCCACGATGCAGCTCGCCGACCGCGCCTATCGCCACGGCATCAAGCGCTTCATCTACGCGTCCTCCGGCAGCGTCTACGGCGTGAAGGAAGAGGAGCAGGTCACCGAGGACCTCGAGCTGCTGCCGATCTCCGAGTACAACAAGACCAAGATGTGCGGCGAGCGCATCGTGCTGTCCTACAAGGATGACATGGTGGTGCAGATCGTCCGTCCCGCGACCGTGTGCGGCTACTCTCCGCGCCAGCGGCTCGACGTCTCCGTCAACATGCTGACGATGCAGGCGCTGATGAACGGCCGCATCACCGTGTTCGGCGGCGACCAGACCCGGCCGAACATCCACATCGACGACATCACCGACCTTTATCTCTTCCTGCTCGATCATCCTGAGCACACCGGGATCTATAATGCGGGCTTCGAGAACATCTCGATCCTCGACATCGCCAATCTGGTCACCAAGCACGTGCCGGCTGAGGTCATCGTGACGCCCTCGAACGACCCGCGCAGCTATCGCGTCAACTCCGATCGCCTGCTCGCGACAGGCTTCCGCCCGAAGAAGACGGTGGAGGACGCGATCAAGGAAATCATCGGCATGTACTCGCAGGGCCAGCTCAAGAACGACGATCGCTGGTACAATCTGAAATGGATGGAGAAGGAGGTCGTGAAATGAACGTCCTGGCCTTCAAGACCCCCGGCAGCCTGTTCGCCGACTACACCAGCCGCTTCAGCACCGTGCTGAAGGATTTCGACTGGAGCCCGGTCGAGAAGCTCGCCTATGATCTGCGCGACTGCTGGCAGACCGGCCGGCAGGTGTTCTTCTGCGGCAATGGCGGCAGCGGCGGCAACGCCAACCACCTCGCCAACGATTTCCTCTACGCGCTCTCGAAGACGCCAGGCTCGGGTCTGCGCGTGCACTCGCTGTCGTCGAACCCATCCGTGATCACCTGCCTCGCCAATGACGAAGGCTATGACCAGGTGTTCTCGCTGCAGCTCGCGGTGCTCGCGCGCAAGGGCGACGTGCTGATCACCTTCTCCGGCTCCGGCAACTCGCCGAACATCCTGAAGGCGCTGGAAGAAGGCAAGAAGATCGGCATGACCAGCTATGCCGTGCTGGGCTTTTCCGGCGGCAAGGCCAAGGCACTCGCCGACGTGCCGATCCATTTCGCGGTCGACGACATGCAGATCGCCGAGGACGCGCAGATGGTGATCGGCCACATGATCATGCAGTGGCTGTACGCCCAGCGCGGCGACATCATCACGACGCGCGAGGTCTGACGGACAGGGACGATGGCTGCGAACGAAAAGTACCTGATCCTCGGCTCGAACTCGTTTTCGGGCGCAACCTTCGTCGACTTCCTGGCTGCCGCCGGTCACGACGTGATCGCGACCAGCCGCTCGGACGAGCCGCATGACGCCTTCCTGCCGTACAAATGGCAGAAGCGTCCCGGCAAGGTCCGCTTCCAGCGCGTCGATCTCAATCACGATCTCGATGCGCTCAAGGCGCTGCTGGCCTCGGAGCGGCCGACTCACGTCGTGAACTTCGCGGCCCAGAGCATGGTCGGCGAGAGCTGGCTGCATCCAGACCACTGGATGATGACCAACGTCGTCTCCGCGGTCCGGCTGCACGACATCCTGCGCAACTATGACGGCCTCGACCGCTACGTCCACGTCACGACGCCCGAGGTCTACGGCTCGACCGAGGGCTGGGTGCGCGAGGACGCAGCCTTCAACCCGTCGACGCCCTACGCGGTGTCGCGCGCGGCCGGCGACATGAGCCTGCGCACCTATTTCGCCAACTACCAGTTCCCCGTGGTCTTCACACGTGCGGCCAATGTGTACGGCCCGGGCCAGCAGCTCTATCGCATCGTGCCGCGCACCATCGTGGCGGCGATGACCGGGCAGAAGCTGCGGCTCGACGGCGGCGGCAAGTCGATCCGCGTCTTCATCCACATGACCGACGTGTCGGATGCGACGGTGAAGATCGGTCGCAGCGGCAAGCTCGGCGAGACCTATCACATCTCGGGCTACGAGTTGGTCTCGATCCGCACCCTGGTCGAGATGATCCTGGCCCGCCTCGGCAAGTCGTTCGAGGATTGCGTCGAGATCGGCCCGGAGCGGCCGGGCAAGGACACCGCCTATACGCTCGACAGCTTCAAGCTGCGCACCGAGCTCGGCTGGCGCGACACCTTCTCGCTGGAACAGGGCATCGACGACGTCATCGCCTGGGCGCGACGCTTCGAGGATGTCATGGCCAAGCTGCCGACCAAGTACGAACATAAACCCTGATCGACCCCTGCGCTTCCCGGAGAAGCGCGACTGGAGAGCACGATGAACGTTGCAGTCCGGAGCCCGGCGGCCAAGCCTGACGCCGCCGTCCTGAAGGCGCAAGCTGCAAGGCTGCGCGGCAAGATCATCGAGATGTCGCACAAGGCGCAGGCCGCGCATCTGGCCTCGTCGCTGTCCTGCGCCGATGCGATGACCGCAGCCTATTGGCATGTGCTGAACATCGACCCGAAGAATCCCACCGACCCGCTGCGCGACCGCTTCATCCTCTCCAAGGGTCATGCCGCCGCGGCGCTGTTCGCGACGCTGGCGATGAAGGGCTACTTCCCGCTTCAAGAGCTCGACACCTACTGCCAGGACGGCGGCCGGCTCGCCGAGCATCCGCCGGCGAACCTTTTGCCCGGCGTCGAGGCGGCCACCGGCTCGCTCGGCCACGGCCTGCCGCTCGGCTGCGGCATGGCGCTGGCCGGCCGCATCAAGGGCGAGAACTACCGCGTCTACGCCCTGCTCTCGGACGGCGAGAACAACGAGGGCTCGGTGTGGGAGGCGGCGATGTTCGCCGCCGCGCAGAAGCTCGAGAATGTCTGCGTCGTCGTCGACTACAACAAGTGGCAGGCGACCGCGCGCTCCAACGAAACCCTGATGCTGGCGCCGCTGCGCGACAAATGGGCGGCGTTCGGCTGGGACGCGCACGAGATCGACGGCCATGACATCGGCGCGCTGGCGGAAGCCATGCAGAACATCCCGAACGGCTCCGGCAAGCCGGTGGCGCTGATCGCCCATACCGTGAAGGGCAAGGGCGTGTCGTTCATGGAGGACGACAACAACTGGCACTATCGCGCCCCCACCGCAGACGAAGTGGCGAAGGCGTTCAAGGAGCTCGGCCTGTCATGAGAAACGCTTTCGCTGACGAACTGACCAAGCTCGGCAACGAGGACAGCCGCGTCGTCATGCTCTCGGGCGACATCGGCAACCGCCTGTTCGACAAGTTCAAGGACAAGCATCCGAGCCGCTTCTTCAACTGCGGCGTCGCCGAGGCCAACATGATGGGCGTCGCCGCCGGCATGGCCATGAACGGCCTGCGCCCGGTCGCCTACACCATCACCCCCTTCGTGACGACGCGCTGCCTGGAGCAGATCCGCACCGACGTCTGCTATCACGAGGCGCCGGTGACGATCGTCGCGGTCGGCGCCGGCTTGGCCTATTCCGGCCTCGGCCCGACCCATCATGCCTGCGAGGACATCTCGTTCCTGCGCTCGATCCCGAACATGGTCGTGATCTGCCCGGGCGATGCCTTCGAGGTGCGCGGCGCCCTGCGCGCGGCGATGCAGCAGGATCGTCCAGTCTACATCCGCATGGGCAAGAAGGGTGAGCCGGTCGTTCACAAGGGCCCTCTTGCGGATTTCAAGATCGGCAAGGCCATCACGATCGAGGAAGGCAGCGACGTCTGCCTGCTCTCCACCGGCAACATGCTGCCGGAAGTCATTGAAGCGGCACATAAGTTGAAGGAGAAGGGAATCTCCGCCGAGGTCGTCAGCTTCCACACTGTGAAGCCGCTGGATGAGGACAAGCTCAAGCAGGCCTTCGGCCGCTTCAAGCTGGTCGCGACCATCGAGGAGCATTCGCTGATCGGCGGCTTCGGCTCCGCCGTCTCCGAATGGCTCGCCGATACCGAGACGAAGCACCAGAAGTTCCTGCGCTTCGGCACGCCGGACGCCTTCTTCAAGAAATCAGGCGAACAGGAATACGCCCGCGAGGTGCTGGGACTGACCGGCCACCAGATCGCGGACAAGATCATCCACGCGTTGAGCTGAGACATCACATGAAGACCCAAGCTGCCCTCCTGGTCCAGACCGGCCAACCGCTCGTGCTGGCCGAGATCGAGACCCCCGCGTTGAAGCCGGGCCAGGTGCTGGTCGAGATCGCCTATTCCGGCGCCTGCGGCACGCAGGTGATGGAGTGGAGCGGCGACAAGGGCGAGGACAAATGGGTCCCGCACTGCCTCGGCCATGAGGGCACCGGCACGGTGATCGAGGCCGGCAGCGCCGTCACCAAGGTCAAGGTTGGCGACAAGGTCGTGCTGTCCTGGATCAAGGGCACCGGCATCGAGGCCGGCGGCGCCGTCTATGACTGGGACGGCAAGAAGGTCAACGCCGGCGGCGTCACCACCTTCCAGCGCCATGCTGTTGTCAGCGAGAACCGCCTGACCCTGCTGCCGCCCGACCTGCCGATGGACGTTGCGGTGCTGCTCGGCTGCGCTGCGCCGACCGGCATGGGCGCGGTCTACAATGTGCTGAAGGTCCAGCCGGGCGATGCGGTCGCCGTGTTCGGCACCGGCGGCATCGGCCTCAACGCGCTGATGGCCGCCGCATTGGCCGGCGCGATGCCGGTGATCGGCATCGATCCCAACCCGACCCGCCGCGCGCTCGCCCAGATCTACGGCGCGACTCACGTCATCGATGCCAGCGGCGACGTGCTGGCCGAGATCAAGAAGATCGTGCCGCAGGGCGTTGATCTCGCGGTCGAATCCTCCGGCATTCCTGCCGTGATGGAGCAGGCGATCAATTCGACGCGCCAGCAGGGCGGCCGCGCGGTCGTGATCGGCAATGCCAAGCATGGCGCGGCGCTCACGCTGAATCCCGGCGTCTTCAACCAGGGCAAGAGCCTGCTCGGCACCTGGGGCGGCGACAGCGTGCCGGATCGCGACTACGGGCGCTACGGCCGGCTGCTGAGCTCCGGCCGCTTCCCGGTGCGGGATCTGCTGTCGAAGCCCTACAGCCTCGCCCAGGCCGACCAGGCGCTGCAGGATCTCGCGGCCGGCAAGGTCGGCCGTCCGCTGATCGACATGTCGCTGCGTTAAGTCCAGGCCATGCGGATCGGGATCGACTTCGACAACACGATCGCCTGCTATGACGGCGTGTTTCATGCGGCCGCGCTGGAGCGCGGCCTGATCCCGGCCGATCTCGGCCGCGACAAGAACAGCGTCCGCGACCATCTCAACGGCAGCGGGCGCAAGGACGATTTCACCGAGCTGCAGGGCTATGTCTACGGCGCCCGCATGGACCTGGTGTCGCCCTACCCCGGCTTCGCGGAGTTCGTCGATGCGGCCCGTGCCGCCGGCCATGACCTGTTCATCGTCAGCCATAAGACCCGGCACCCCATTCTCGGACCGAAGCACGACATGCATGCCGCAGCGCGCGGCTTCCTGACCGACCGCGGCCTGATGGGATCAGCGCCCGGCCAGATCGCGCCGGACCGGGTGTTCTTCGAGCTGACCAAGGACGAGAAGGTTGCCCGTGCGCATGCGCTGGCCTGCGAGGTCTTTGTCGACGACCTGCCGGAGATCCTGGCCATGGCCGGATTTCCGCAAGGCATGCGCAAGGTGCTGTTCGATCCGGAGGACCAGTTCGCGACCAAGGCCACGGGCTATGAGCGCCGCACCTCCTGGGCTGAGATCGCGGCGGATGTCGTCCGTGACCGCGGCTGAGGCCAGCGCGGGCGCCGATGCCGCGCTGCTGGCGCTGGCGCAGCGCCTCACCGCGCAGGCCGGCAAGGCGAGCCCCAGGGCGCTGACGCGGCTGGCCGGCGGCCGCAACAACCAGGTCTTTCGCGTCGACACCGCCGACGGCCCGCTGGTCCTCAAGCGCTACTTCACCGATGCCCGCGACACCCGCGACCGGCTCGGCGCTGAATGGAGCTTCATCAGCCATGCCTGGTCGCGCGGCGTCCGCGTCGTGCCGGAACCGCTGGCCTGCGACCGCGCCGAGCAGGCTGGCCTCTACAGCTTCGTCGAAGGACGCAAGCTGACGGCTGCCGAGCTGGCACCTGTTCATGTCGAGGCCGCGATCGATTTCGTGCTCGCGGTGAACGCCACGCCCCGCCCTGCGCTGGCGCCGGGATCGGAGGCCTGCTTCTCGCTGGCCGAGCACATCGCGACCGTCGAGCGCCGCGTCGCGCGGCTGGCGACGCTCGATGCCGACGTACCGCATGTGGCCGAGGCCCGGCAATTCGTGGCGGCGCGGCTGCAGCCGGCCTGGGCCGACGTGAAGGCGACCATTCTGAGCGGCGCCGCGGCCGAAGGGCTCGGCCTGGAGGCCGCCATCCCCGCCGATCAGGTCTGCCTGTCGCCGTCCGACTTCGGCTTCCACAACGCGCTGATCGACGACCAGGGCAAGCTGACCTTCCTCGATTTCGAATATGCCGGCCGCGACGATCCGGCCAAGCTGGCGTCGGACTTCTTCTGCCAGCCGGAGGTGCCGGTGCCGCTGGCCGTGCATGAGCATTTCACCGAGCGGCTGACCGAGGGCCTCGGGCTCGACGCGGCCAGCGTGGCGCGCTGCCGGCTGCTGCTCGATGCCTACCAGGTCAAGTGGACCTGCATCATCCTGAACGACTTCCTGCCGCTCGGCGCCACCAGGCGCGCCTTCGCCGACACCGGCGCCTGGGCGCAGCGTTGCGCCGCGCAGCTCGCCAAGGCCGACGCCAAGCTCGACCTGATCGGCGCCACATCCGACTAACCGCCATCCCCACGCCCGGAGATCTTCATGGCCTACCGCGAGTTCGTCAGTCTCGTCCACAAATCGACCAAGCGCGACTATCTCGCGCGCGTCACCCAGCGCGACAAGGCCGATGTCGCGGAGATGGCGATCAAGTACGATTACGACTATTGGGACGGCAGCCGCGAGACCGGCTATGGCGGCTACAAATATGACGGCCGCTGGCGCAAGGTCGCCGACGCGATGATCGAGACGTACGGCATCAAGCCGGGCATGCGCGTGCTCGACGTCGGCTCCGGCAAGGGCTTCATTCTGCACGATTTCCGCGAGGCCATCCCGGATCTCGAGGTCGCCGGCATCGACGTCTCGTCCTACGGCGTCGAGCACACGATGGAGAGCGTGAAGCCGTTCTGCCAGGTCGGCAGCGCGGCCAAGCTGCCCTACCCCGACAAGCACTTCGATCTGGTCATCTCGATCAACACGCTGCACAACCTCTACAACTACGATCTCGATGCCGCCCTGCGCGAGATGGAGCGCGTCAGCCGCGGCGCCAAATATCTCTGCGTCGAGGGCTACCGCAACGAGCGCGAGAAGGTGAACCTGATGTACTGGCAGCTCACCTGCCGCATCTTCCACACCCCCGAGGAATGGGCGTTCGAATTCAAGCGCTCCGGCTACACCGGCGACCACGAATTCATCTTCTTCGAATGAGGGTGAGCGGAGAGCGTCGACAGGCGCTCTCGCGACGCATTGGCGTCCGAGCTCTGAGTTGACCATCCATGCCAAGCGGAATCTTCTCACGCGACATCTGGACTGGGGGGATTGTCTTGAACACGCTGGCGAAATCGGCTTTTGGCGCAGGCCCGGAGGCTGTCTTGCGCGAGACTCTGTTGCAGCATCCAGCGTGTCTTAGTGTGTCCCCGGAGATTGATTGGCGGCCAACCCCGGCAGGAAGCGTTCGAGCGCAGTCATGAGATCGGCCGTGAAACGCTCACGACCCTTACGGTCGAGATGACCTCCTCCGTCATAACTCGAATAGTCGGTCTTGCCGGTGAGAACGAGGTCTATCCCCAACGCTTGCGCCAGTTCGCGCGCCTGCTGTTCGCAATAGTACGTGTTGGGAACGAGTGTCAGGACCACCCGGCTCCCAACCGTCGCCACGAAGTGGCGGGCAATCTCGACAACCTTTTCGCTGGCATGGCATTCCGCGCGCGGCTCGATCGCAACCGGCGGATTATCCCCACCAAGATAGCGGGGAAACCAGGTCATGTCCGCATCTCCGTCGTCTGCATTCCGGTAGAATCGCGGAATCATGACCCGGTCCTGCCGCTCCAGCGCATTCGAATGAAGCCATGTCTTGAAAATGTACTCGACGCGCCAGCGCAGGTTGCGGCGTATGACTTCGCGCAACGCGACAAGCCGGCCATGTTGGGTCGCAGCGATGGTCTTGACGTCGCCCGAGAACGAGCGCTGGACGCCGTCGCCGAAAAAATGGCCGCCCCCGCCTCCATCATCGGCGTTGATGATCCAAAGCTTTGGACGAATGCCGAACCGCTTCACGATGCGCCGTGTGAATTCTCCGCTCGAGATACCGACAAAGGAGAAGTTGTAGAACTTCAATCCATATCGCGCGAGACGTGCGCGTGCGATCTCGCCGTCGATGGCAAAGGAGACGAGCGACGATCCGACGATGACCACGTCTGCTTGTTTCAAGTGTGAAATCGAGGATCCGATCCCATGGAAGAAGATGTCCTGGTCCTGGATCTCGGTGACCGCGTCGCCCCCCAAGTCCTGATACCAGGTCGGACCACGACCGGCCGTGATGGCCGCGAAATGATCCCGGCCGGTGGTGACCCAGATCGAGAACGCTGCCAGAACGGCAAGCAACCAAGCGAAGACCGCGGCAAGATAACGTGCAGACGTAGACGACGTGCACGTGATGCAATCCGGTCCTTCGCCGAGGGTTCGGAGCTCAGAGGAATGCTTCATCGGATCACGTCAATGGGGGTTCTTTGAATGCCCACGGTCTGCAGAATCGTCATGATGTTTTTTGCATAACTGCACGGCTTCCGCACCTCGCGCTTGCCGGTCTGGGCGGCAGCGGAACATCGGTTCCGTCCAAAGCCTGCACCCCGTTGCCAAGCTGTCTTTTTTTGACATCACACGCAACCGAAGAGAGTGGTTGATGATCGAATTCAGCCGATGATAATGTCGCGGCTGGCAGGGGAACCAATTGATGAACCAACCAATCGCGAGCGAGCACGGGCTGCGCCAGATCAAATATCGGCCCGATGTGGACGGCTTGCGCGCCGTTGCCGTCATTTGCGTGGTCCTCTTTCACGCATTCCCGACATTGCTACCCGGTGGATTCGTCGGCGTCGATGTCTTTTTCGTTATTTCCGGATACTTGATCACGTCGATCCTCGTGTCCGATCTTGACGACAACAAGTTCAGCTTCCTGACCTTCTACGCGCGGCGCGTCCGCCGAATTTTCCCGGCGTTGCTGACCGTTCTGATTGTTTGTCTTATCGCCGGTTGGCTCCTTCTGCTCTCGGCCGAATATGAGCAGCTCGGCAAGCATGTCGCCGGCGGCGCAGCATTCATTGCGAACTTCCTCTTCTGGAAAGAGGCGAACTATTTTGACACCAGCGCCAACATCAAGATCTTGCTGCATCTGTGGTCGTTGGGCGTCGAGGAGCAATACTATCTGATCTGGCCCGCCATGGTTTGGGCGGCCTGGAGAGTTCGCCTGAATCTCGTCGTGGTGACAGTTGTTCTCCTCGTCGGGTCATTTGCTTTCAATCTTCACATCGCTCCCCTCAACCCACCTGCGGCATTCTATTCGCCGTTTTCACGCTTCTGGGAATTGTTGGCCGGCGGGCTCCTTGCCTGCATTGCTCAGCTTCGCCCGGCCCTTCTGCGCGAGAGCTTGCCGGTCCCGTTTGCGAATGCAGCATCGCTGATCGGCGCACTCATGATCGGCGTTGCGGTGTTGATGATCACGCCGAAAGCCACGTTTCCCGGCTGGTGGGCCGTTCTCCCCGTTGTCGGCACCTGCCTTCTGGTGCTGGCCGGGCAAAGGGCTTGGATAAATTCACGAGCCCTATCCAATAGATACGTCGTCGAGATCGGTCTCATCAGCTATCCGCTGTACCTCTGGCATTGGCCGCTGCTGGCCTTCGCTTACAACGTCTACGACGGCCCGTCCCCTTTGCTACGTGGCGAATTGGTCGCTGCGAGCGTGGCGCTTGCCTGGGCGACCTACCGCTTTGTCGAACTGCCGGTTCGGTACGGCAAGCCTTTCCAGATGACCCGGATTGTGGGCTTGGCGGCGGCGATGATCTGCGTTGGCCTGTTCGGCATGTATGACTTCCTCGCATCAGGAATACCGGGGCGCCTGAAGGACAGGGCCGAGTACGCATCCTACTTCGAGGGCTATCTTTACGACGGAAGCAAGCACACGGTGGAGCGCGCTCAGATCAGCCAGAACCAATGCAATTTCTACAGCTGGAACAGCCCCTTCCCAACCAATGGCCCCCGCGATGCGATCGATCCGGAGTGTTACGCGCGGCATACGGCAAACTCCGTTCTGATCCTCGGCGATTCCAACGCGGCAGATCTTTACTACGGCTTGAAACACGTGCTGCCGCCAGAAGTCTCAACTTTGCTGATCTTCAGCTCAGGATGTCCTGTACGCCCCCTCAATGATGCGCAGATCAAAGAGGACCATTGTAACATGACCAATCATTTTGCACTGGAACGAATCAAGCAAGATCCGCCCGACGTCGTGCTAATGTCCTCCAATAGCTCATTCGACGTCAATTACATCCGAAGCTATTCGATCATGATCCGGAAATTGGGCGTCAAGCACATCTTCGTGCTGGGACAAAGACCTCACTGGAAGCCTTATCTTTATAAGACTATAATGAAGTATTATTGGTATTCTACTCCACATTACATATTAGGCCACCAGGACGACGAACTGCTTGAGCTGGGCAATAAGTTCGAGTCACAGCTCAAAAGCAACGAGCCATTCGACTTCGTGGAGCAGAGAAGTGCCTTCTGCAACGCAGATGGATGCCTCACCTATATCGGTGATGACCGAAAGACTGGGCTGATCACGTTCGACGACGCGCACCTTCGGCCGTTCGCGTCTGTGTACCTCGCAGAAAAGCAATTGGCGCCATTGATCATCAACGCACTCAGAGGCGACGAGGCCAACGCGGCCGTCCATTAGCTTGCGGCGGACCAATGTCCGATCCGGCTGAAGTGGCATGAGCACCAACCTTTACTGATGCCGCTCACATCCTGCGGCCGACCAAGAGAGCCAGAGATGTCAGTGGAGTCAGTTGACCAGCAGACGACTGCGAACGAGCCGACGAGGCGACGAGTTCCGGTCCGCCGCCTCAGGAAGCCGAACCTGCCCCCTCGCTTCGCGCGTCTTCTCGAGTTGGCGCTGGAAACCGTGCAGGGAACAAGGGCTCATGACTTCCTGAAGAATGTCATCTTCGTCTTCTTGCCCTTCAAGCGCGCATTCATGCTCTCCATCATCTATCGTCGCCATACGCGACGATCAGATTTCGACCGCCATTTTCAATTCTTCTGCGGGCCACGCATTGACGGCGAAATGCGATGGGTGCTCGCCAGCCCTCGTTCAGATCTATACATCAACGAGCTCGTCTTCTTCCTGCTCTTGTGCGAACACGAAAAGCGTGCATTGACGCTTTTTCCCAAAATCGACTGGAAACAAGCCGATAATGACTTTCTGGATGCCATAGGGAAGCTGACCACCAAGCTTGCGTCAGGCTACGTGATGGAATTGTTGGCGCAGGCTCACACCATCGATTGGGGCGCGATCCCGCCGCAGCACCTGCCCCGCCTCGCAAAGCCTCTCAAGCTCATGCTCGAGCATCAGAACTTCGACTTCGAACAGGGCACCTTCAGAGGAAGACAGGTAGATAATCCAGAGCTATCTGATGCTCCGCTCGATCGCTACGTTCCGGAATATTTCTGCGATCGCGAGCTGATCGAGAGTCTCGTCGCGCAGCTCGAGCTGCCGAAGCACGACGAGATCCTAGCCGCCCGCGAGAAGAACGGCCAATATTGGGAGCGGTTTCCCGTCGATCACCCGCAACGACCGCTCCTGGCGGAAATAAACCTATTCTACGCCTATCGCCACCTCCTGCTCACGACCTATCACAGCGGCGAGGGCTTTCACGTACCGCAGGTCTATCTCAAGCTGAACGAGACACAGCAGCGGCTGCGCCAATACCTCCCGCCCCCGAGCGCAAGGCTAAAGGCCTTCCTGGACAAGCTCGGAATCGATTTGACCGAGGTGAAGCTGCTCTCGCCGGACTGGAGCGCGTTGATCGGCCATAACGGGCACCTCAATGTTCATCTGATGATGCGCGAGATGGGCTGGTGGAAAGGCAGTCCACTGCTCTTGGCCTACAAGGATCGGATCGCCAACAAGCCGTTCCTGTCCCTGTTCGCGGACATCTGTCCGACCTTGACGTTGGACGAGGACGTATCTGCGGGTATCTGGCACGAACTCGCCAGTCTGACCCCGTTCATCGGGGTCTCGCACCAGGCCTTCGCTTTCGAAGACGGACGGGCGATGTACTGGAACGACGCCGGATCGCTGGCACTTCAGCAATGGGAACGCGCAGGGCGCGGCTTTCCGCTGCGGGACGTCTACGACCGCCGCCTGCTCGCCGATGGGCGTGCGGAGCAGATCTATCAAGACCTACGCCGCAAGTGGGGCATGACGGACAGCGACTGGTTCGTTTGCCTGCACGTGCGCGACGCCAAGACGCGCAATGACACCGAAGGTGTCGGCGAGTCGATCCGCAACGCCTCGCTCGAATCCTATCTCGACGCGGTACGTCACATAACTGAGCGCGGCGGCTGGGTCGTCCGCATGGGGGGACGCAAGGTGCCGCCCTTGCCCGCCATGGAGCGCGTAATCGACTATGCACGCAGCGAGGACCAAATGCCCGAGATGGACATTCATCTGATGCGCCGCGCGCGCATGTTCATCGGCACGACGTCCGGCTTCGCCTATGTCGCAACCAGCTTCGGCATTCCAACCGCGATGGTGAACGCGTTGAGCTCGGTCGGACTGTTGTGGTCGACCGACACGCGCTTCGCGCTCAAACCTGTTCATACCAGGGACGGCCGGATGCTGTCGTTGGGCGACGTTACCTCGGAGCGATACCGCTGGGCCTTCCCGACCCACGAATCCGTCATGCGTGCAGGCTTGATGGTTAGCGAGAGCAGCTCGGATGAGATCCTGGAAACCGTGCGAGAGGTTCTTGAAATCTCCGATCCGTTGCGGAACGGACCTGTGCCCGGCGTGGACGACAGCTGGGAGCGTCACGTCAACGTGCCGGGCTTCTTCGGCAGTTCGCGGCCAAGCAAATACTTCCTGGAGAAGTATGCGCGAGACCTGCTGAGCGAGGCATGATGAAGAGCGTGACACAATGAATATTGCACGGTTCGAGTTTGCCACCGCCAAGAACGCAACCGAACGAGAGCTGATCCGGACGGACCACGCCTATCGGCCGGACATCGACGGCCTGCGGGCTGTCGCCGTCCTGTCCGTGCTGCTCTATCACGCCTTTCCGTCCATCATGCCGGGAGGATTTTTCGGGGTCGACATCTTCTTCGTCATTTCCGGCTACCTGATCACCGGCATCATTCACCGGCAGATGCAGGAGAAGCGCTTCAGCATTGCCGATTTCTACTCACGGCGAATCCGCCGCATATTCCCGGCACTGATCCTTGTGGTTGCCGTCACATTTGTGCTCGGCTGGTTCCTGCTGCCCTTGCGCGACATGCAGTCGCTGGGCACCAACATCGCCGGCGGCGCGATCTTCGCCCAGAATTTCGTCCTGCTCGGCCAGGTCGGCTATTTCGACCTGGCCGCCGACAAGAAGCCTCTCTTGCACCTGTGGTCGCTTGGGATCGAAGAGCAATATTACGTGGCGTGGCCTCTCATATTGCTGCTGGTCCGGCGGTTGAACTGGAATGCACTGATCCTGGTTGCGCTCCTCGCCGTCGCATCCTTCGTGCTTTGCCTGGTCGTCGGTGCGAGGGCGCCCGACTACGCCTTCTATCTGCCGGTCACGCGCGCCTGGGAGCTGCTCGCGGGATCGGCCCTGGCCTTGTGGCAGGGTGGGCACAAACCCCGGGTCGCGCATGCGACGCCCGTTGGCGCATCGCGTGAGATTGCAGCAGTCCTTGCATGTGCTGCGATCATGATCGGCCTGTGGGGGTACCGCTCCTGGATGACGGATCCGGGCTGGTTCACGCTGCTGCCGGTGCTCGGCGCCACCACTCTGATCGCGCTACCCGGCACGGTGGTTCACCGCCATGTGCTTGCCGCGCGCCCGGCCGTGTGGATAGGCTTGATCAGTTACCCGCTCTATCTGTGGCACTTTCCGCTGATGGCTTATGCCCGGATCCACTTCGGCGACGGCCTTCGTATCCGCCACATGCTCGCTGTGCTCTTGATCAGCGCCGTACTTGCTTGGCTGACCTATATCTGGATCGAGAAGCCGCTGCGCTTCGGTCGGCAACGCGTTCGCATCAAGGTCGCCGGCCTCGTGACCGCCATGATCGCCTTGGGCGTCGTGGGCTACGCCGCCGACCGCACCAACGGCTTGCCGATGCGTATTCCAGCAGCGATCAGACCCTTCATGCTCACGGGCGGCGAATCGTCACAATATTGGCGCTCTGGAAAGTGCCTGATGCTGCCGGAACAGGGCCCAGAGGAGTTTGCCGGGGAGTGCGCCGGCAGCGGCGGCCGCCCGCTCGTGTTGACCTGGGGTGACTCCTACGCTGCTTCGCTCTACCCAGGACTCAAGCATCTTGCCGACGAGCGGGGCTTCGATGTCGCCGAATACTCAGCCTCCTCCTGCGCGCCCCTGATCGGCTACGTCAATTCGCAGCGGCGGTTCTGCAAACCAAGCAACGATTACACTCTCCAAAAGATCCAGGAGCTTCATCCCGACGTCGTCGTGCTCTATTCGACGTGGAGCTATAGTGAGACCGATCTGCGCGGCGGGTTGCAGCGCACGGTGCCGCTGTTACGCCCCCTGACCAAGAAGATCATCCTCCTCGGACCGCCCGCAACTTGGACCGGCGAGGGGCTGTCCGCAAATGTGCTCGACTATTATTTTGAGAGCGGCGACTTTGCGACGCTGCCCGAGCGTACCTGGTACCGATCGAACGAGAACTGGACGCGTGCGATCGAAGCCATCCTCGAAGACGAAGCAGCAAAGGTTGGGATCGAGTATGTTTCGATGCGGCGGCTCATGTGCAACGACAAGGGCTGCCTGGCGCGCATCGGCCCGAACGGTGCCGAGCTGACGGCCTTCGATGGCGGGCATTTCACCCACGCCGGATCGATCTTCATGGCCGGAAAGGTGATCGACCGCATCCTCACTTCCAAGGACTGATATCGGGGCAATCACTTCGCCGACCTGTCTATTGCTCCGATAAGCTGATCCGACCTTCGAATTCGCCGCTCTGATCGGGCTCAAAGAAGGCGCTCCCGTATTTCTTGAGGTAGTGCAGGCTGATCCTGCTCGTGCCGTAATAGTGGGGGATCGGGAGTTGTTGCTGCCACTTGGACAAGAGCTGTTCGGCGTCATGCCCCACCACCTCATGTCCAGCTGCCAAAGCTTCAACCTCCTCGACCACCGCGCAGATCTCGTCCGAGGTATTGCTGTGGGGTTGCGCTCCGTTGCAGCCAAGGACACCGGCATCAAAAAGCCGCCAGCGCCACGGACTTGTCGTGAGCTGCGCCTGGGTCAGCATCGTTCCATCAGTCAGATGAACCGGCTTGAGCGCGAAGCGCACGCTGCTGTTCCATAGCTGCGAGTCCGTCGTGATGCAATTGACGATCGCGCTTGGAATGCCGAAGCTGACCGCGACGTTCGTCAATCCCGAGGTCGTGCCGATGAACGCCTTGGCATGACGGATCAAGCAGATATCCATCAATTCGGACCGGAAGCCGCTGCGCGCGTAGTCGATCGCGCGATCGAGCGGCGGAAGCTTAGGCGAATTCGGGCCGCCGAGCTTGATCACCCAGCCGCCCTTGCCGGCAATCGAACGGATCGCATCGAGGTAAGTCTCGATCGGCGAGTTGCGATGCGTCTGCCCGGCGCCATCGCCCTCGGAATAGTGCGAGGCATCGCGGGTGTGCAGGCACACGTACCAGTCGTCCGGCTTCATGCCCCAGGATTCGCGCATCCGCCGATAGTCGTCCTGCAATTTCGGCGCCGCCTCGTAGATGCGGTCATACTCGTCGCGCAAGGGATGCCCGCGGCCATCCCGCTCCCATTGCAGGATGGCAAGCGCCCCGGCTTCCTGCCACGGCACCACGTCGCCGTTCGGCAGTCGAAACACATTGAAGTTCATGCCGTACCAACGCTGCAGCGACAGCAGCTCTTCGCCGAGCGCGCGAGAGATGGTTTCCCCGATCACGACGATATCGGCGAACCTTTCGAACAGCCGAAGAAACGCCCTGTTCGCCACGCAGTTCGGTCGCACGACGATCAGCGGTCGTCCCGACCACCACCCCAGGTCGCGCATTCGGAACAGGATGTCCAGCATCCCGAGGTGACCGATCTGGGTCGTCCATTCCTCGGGAAGGACCCGCAATTGCTCCAGTGGAATTCCCAACCTGCGCAACAGGTGGCTGGCCTCCGCTGATACGGCCGGCGACGCCTTGCCGAGCAGCTCCGACTGCGCCGCAAGCGCTCTCGTGAACAGACCGATGCCGACGTCGCCAGAGCCGACATGAGTCACGCGCTGGCCGGTGAAGTTGCAGAGATCGAACAGCCTGCCCGCGGAGCCGCAGGTGAAATCGAGAGGGTTGGGATGATAGTTCCGCGCTGGCCGCGACGCCATGTTCTGGTGAGGACGCATGTAGTCGGGAATGCCCCGGCATGCGTCCGACATGCATTCGACGGCGCGGGCCTCGTTGCCTGCCATGATCTCGAGCATGCCCTTGAGAAAGGCGAGATGTATCTCCGATTCCGACCTTGCCCTCAGATCCAGCTGGGAGGCCAGCCGATAGGCCTTGTCGAACTCCCCGAGCTCGAAGAGCGCGCGAATCATCATGTTCGCCAGTTCCGGCGAGCGGGCTGCGAGTTGATCCTGGAGGACCAGATCATAGGCTTCCCAATCGGCCCCGATCCGAAGCAGCAGTTCCGCTGACAGCATTGGAAAGCACCGTCCGAGCAATCCCGAAAACCGCAGGTCCGGATCCTTCGCCAGCAGAGACGCGCAGTAGACCTGATAGGCTCTTTGCAGCAGGCGGCGATCGCGAAGGTCTCCGATCTCGAAGAAGGCGAGGATCAGGAAGGCCAGCCGCGGCGGCAGCAGGCGCAGCAGCTTGGCAGTCCCGACGATCAGGATGCGCGCCCATCGCTGCGGCCCCAGCAGAGACCGCTCTCTCCAACGCGCCGATTCCGCTGGCAGAGTCTCCCGCGCGTTGAACAGCTCAAGGAATCCGCGTCTGCGCGCTGGGCTCTGCAGAACTAGCGGCTCCTTGAAGCGCTGCATCGGCTACCCCCAACTCCGTCTCTGGCTCACGGCCAGGCTCCCGTCTCGAACATCCAGACCGCCTTGCGGCAGACCAGGAGAAGGCTATTCCGTTTGTCGCTTGTCTCGAATTGGCTGTCAGCAATACACGCCGCATGCTTATCGGGCTGTCAAGCCGACCCACGACCAATGAGTGTGACGATCCCATGAACCCACTCGGTGATCGGCAACAGCCCTGCCCTGTCGACAATCAGCAGAATTGTCGACCACAGAGCCAGCTGCTCGAGCACGAGCCGGCCGATCCCGAGCGAGATGAAGACGAAAGCTACAAATCCCGCAAGCAAGGCGTTGAGGAACCCTGCGCCGACCGCAA
Source organism: Bradyrhizobium sp. SZCCHNR1098 (assembly GCF_032489375.1). NCBI lineage: Bacteria > Pseudomonadati > Pseudomonadota > Alphaproteobacteria > Hyphomicrobiales > Nitrobacteraceae > Bradyrhizobium > Bradyrhizobium sp. SZCCHNR1098. The sequence goes on along the minus strand of NZ_JAUEXY010000013.1, from coordinate 176,673 downwards.
GAAGAACACAGAAGAGGACCGCGCTCACGCAGACGGTGCGCAAGATCGATCTTAAAACGAAAACCATATCCTTCACGCCGGCGCCCCCTCTTACCAACGTTAGATCTCATGCGGCGGAACAATAGCCGCCAAAGCCCCTGGTCATCATGTGTAGCATCTTCGCTGGAAGACTGCCCAGTCGCACAATCCCCGCTACTGTAGAACAAATCTCTACTGGCGTTCTTGACACTGATTCGTCGGTTGAACCGAGAAGGAGTGATGCGAGCGCTCAAAGAGCAATAGTAACGCGAAACATCACAAATGACGCGAGTTCCAGGGTCTGTGCCAAGCCGAACATTTTACGTTGTCATGTTCCCGATTACACTGCTATGGAGGTTGCCTCCAGATGGCAACATCCATAGCAGCCGGCGCGCTGGACGCAGCGGCGAGCCTGAGCGTGTCCATTGATCGAGCGATCCAGCCGAGCCATGTCCACCGGACCACGATCCGGCTGCCGATTGTGCGGTCAGCCGATCTCCACGCAGGCGCTCCCGCTTGGTGAGCTCCCGGTCTGCAACCGGTTCGCGCGTGAGAACCATGTCCAGCTTCGGATAACCCTCGACATCGTCGCGTGCGACACGTGTCAGCTCGTCCAGCTCCACGAGCCTCCACCGCCAGACGTGCTTGTTCCCGAGGTGCCATGGATCCGCTACCGGGAGCCGGAAGGCCATCTCGACGCCCTGGTCGGAGAATTGCTGTCGTTGAAGCCGCGGGCCTGCACCGCCCTCGGCACCGGTCCGTTCGAGGGGCCCCTGCTGGGCAGGTTGCAGGCCCGCGGGCTCACCGCGAGCGCCCTTGCGCTCGGTGTCGACGGCGCTCCGGGGCGCTATCCCTATCTGGAAACCTGGCAGGCCACCCTCCGTGCCGAACGGCTGGCTGCAGAAGCGGCGCAGCTTGGCACTTTCGACATTGTATCGTGCCGCTACATCCTCGAGCACACGCCGGAGCCGGTGCAGGCGCTGCAAGCACTCAAGGTTCTGCTAAATCCCGACGGCCTGCTGCTGATCGAGGTCCCCGACAGCAGCAAGTTCCTCGCGGCGCGCGACTACTGCTTCCTGTGGGAGGAGCACAGCTGCTACTTCGTCGAGGACACGCTGCGGCGTCTGGCTGAGGTGAGCGGCTATCGCGTTCTGGCCCTGCTTCGCTATCCGGGCGCCCTGGAAGATGCCCTGGTCGCCGTCCTCACCCCGGCCGATAGTCCCGCCCCGCCGGTCGCGCCTCGCGGACCTTCCAGCCTGTTCCAGGCCTATCGTGACAATTTCGCCGCCACCCGCGCGCAACTGCGCAGCAAGCTGATGGCCCTGGCCGGTCCCGACCGCGACCGGATCGCGCTGTTCGGCATCGGCCATCACGCCATCATGTTCGTCAACGCCTTCGGCCTGGCCGACCTGATCGCGGTGGCCGTCGACGATGACGCCGACAAGGCGGGCTTTTTCCCCCCCGGCCTCCATACGCCTGTGGTAGGCTCGCAACGGTTGCTGGATGACGAACGGATCAGGCTGTGCCTGTTCGCCGTGGCCCCCCATATCGAGGGCAAGGTGCGTGAAAAGCTTGCTCCGCTTGCCGCCAGGGGCGTGGAATTCCGCTCGATCTACGCCGCGCTCGACAATTCGATCATGAGGGATCACGCATGACGCTCGTCCAGAAATCCCCCGAGGTGTTCCTCGCCGAGGGCCCGATTGCGGCGGTCGGGCAATCCGAGATCAGCACCCTGAAGGCCGCGGTGAAGGCCAGCCCGAAGCGGCGGGCCCGGATCAACGCCCATCCGGACGGCGATGACACCCTGCATGAAATGATCATCGCGATCGATTCCAGCTCCTACATCCGGCCGCACAAGCACCCGGGCAAGAGCGAAGCGTTCCACATCATCGAGGGCGAGGTCGATATCGTGGTGTTCGACGACGACGGCCGGATCGAGCGCGTGGTCGAATTGGGGCCGCCGGGCGGAGCGCGGCCGTTCTACTACCGGATGTCGAACGCGTTCTTCCATACGTTGATCATCCGCAGCGACCTGCTGATCGTGCACGAGATCACCAACGGCCCGTTCCGCCCCGGCGCCAGCGTGTTCGCCGACTTCGCGCCGGAGGACAGCGACACCGCCGGGGCCGAGGCCTATCAGGCCGATCTCGTCCGGCGTGTCGCCGCACGGCAGGACGCCGCCGCATGACCAGCCATGCCGTCGTGGTCGGCGGCACCCGCGGCCTCGGCCGCGTGGTCGTCGAACGCTTCCTGGCGCGCGGTTGCGCCGTCAGCGTCGTGTCGCGGCAGCGCCCGGCCGATTTTCCCGATCAGCCCGGCTTGAAGCATTTTTCCGCCGATCTCGAGCGCAGCGAGAGCTTTGCCGGGCTCTGGGGTGAGATCGCCGAGGCCAGCGGCCCGGTCCGCTACCTCGTCCTGAGCCAACGCTTTCGCGGCCAGGGCGATCCCTGGGCCGGGGAAATCCAGGTCGGCCTGACCGCCTCGCGCGACCTGATCGAGGGCTTTTCCGGCCATTTCGCCGATGATGGCGACCGCGCCATCGGCGTGGTCAGCTCGGTCTATGCCGAATTCGTCGGCAGTTCGCAGCCGGTCGGCTACCACGTCGTGAAGGGTGGCCTCAATGCGATGGTCCGGCATTACGCCGCGACGCTCGGCCGGCGCGGCATCCGCGTGAACGCGATCATGCCGCTGACCTATCTGAAGCGCGAATCGCGCATCTTCTATGAGCAGAACGAGAAGCTGATGGAGACCTACCGGAAGCTGGTCCCGCTGGGCCGGCTCGGGACGGCCGAAGAATGCGCCGACGCCCTCGACTTCCTCTGCAGCCCGCGCGCTTCGTTCATCAATGGGCAGAGCCTGTTCCTGGATGGCGGAGTGTCCACAGTCTGGCAAGAAGAGGTCGCCAAGAGCTTCGCGGGCCTGTAAAACCCGCCGCAAACTCCTCTCCGGCCGACCATCCCGCCTGCGGGATCGCCAACCCAGGATCGACACCTCATGCAGCACGTCAAGCACAAGACCGATTGCCGCCTGTGCGGCTCGACCTCGCTCGATCACGTGCTGCCGATTAGGCCGTCCGCGATCGGCGACGCGTTCGTGACGGCGGACCGGCTGAGCGAGCCGCAGGACCTCTACCCGCTCGACTGCTATCTCTGCCTCGACTGCGGGCATCTGCAGAATCTCGACGTCGTCGATCCCGACATCCTGTTTCGCGACTACACCTACCGCACCTCGGTCTCGCTCGGCCTCGTCGAGCACTTCAAGCGTTATGCGCAATCGGTGGTGTCCTCGCTCGCCATTCCCAAGGGCAGCCTGGTCGCCGAGATGGGCAGCAATGACGGCTCGCTGCTCAAGGCGTTCAAGAACGAGGGCATGCGCGTGCAGGGCATCGACCCCGCCCGCGACATCGCGGCGACCGCCACCAAGGAAGGCGTGCCGACGATCCCGGATTTCTTCACCAGCGCGCTGGCGGCCCGCATCAAGTCGGAGCAGGGCGAAGCCAAGCTGTTCTGCGCCAACAACGTGTTTGCGCATATCGACAACATGTCCGACGTCGTGAAGGGCATCCGCCTCTTGCTCGCCGACGACGGCGCCTTCGTTTTCGAGGTCTCCTACATCGTCGACATGATCGACAACATGGTGTTCGACACCATCTACCACGAGCACGTCTCGCATCACGCGCTGATCCCGCTCGAGACCTTCCTGAACCGGCACGACATGACGCTGTTCCATGTCGAGAGGACAGGCACCAAGGGCGGCTCGATCCGGGCCTTTGCGCAGCCGAAATCGACCGGCAAGCGGCCGCGCTCGGCGGAGCTGTCGAAACTGATCGCCGAGGAGGAGCGGCGCGGCGTCACCAAGCCGCAGATCTACCGGGACTGGTTCGTCGCCATCGAAAACTGCAAGCGCAGGGTGCTCGCCACCCTCGACGAGGCCATCGCCGCGGGCAAGCTGGTCGCGGCCTACGGCGCCTCGACCACCACCACCACCCTGCTCTACCATTTCGAGCTGGAGAGCCGGATCAAGTTCATCGTCGACGACAACCAGCTCAAGCACGGCCGCTTCAGCCCGGGCGCCCACATCCCAGTGTTGCCCTCCAGCGAGCTCGCGACGCGAAAGCCCGACATCGTCGTCATCCTCGCCTGGATCTATGCGGACCCGATCCTGAAGCGCAACCAGGCCTACCTGGACGCAGGCGGCCGATTCCTGGTGCCGCTGCCGGAGCCGCGGATCGTCGGCGCCGCGGGCTCGGTCGCGATCTGAGCCGCGGCGGCGGCCTGAGCTGACCGGTTGACAGTGCCCTCGTAACATGGTCCAGCAAGCCCCGGCGATTGGCCGCCGGCGTGGCGGGGGTCCAACCGCATTCGGCTGGTAAGACAAATACTTACGGCTCACGCGAGGTACAAGGATGACCACCCTGACCGATGGACAGGTCGAGCGGTTCGTGGTTGCGGATCGGCGTCGCATCTCCTGGGCGCGCTGCCGCGAGGACATCGCACCTTTCATCACCCGTCACGTCACCTGGCGCGCGCTCGCTGCCGGTGACATCCGATCGAAATACCGCCGTACCATGCTGGGCCCGTGGTGGATCACGGCCACCAACGCGATCACCGCCCTGATCATGGGCACGGTGGCCGGCCGCTTCCTCGGCGCCGACATGAAGACCTACCTGCCCCACTTCATGGTCAGCATGACCATCTGGAGCTTCATCTCGTCCTCGCTCAGCGAAGCCTGTTACACGATGATCAATGCAGGCGGCATGATCAAGGCCGTCGACATGCCGATTCTGATCCATGTCATGCGTATGGTTCAGCGCAATCTGATCATCTTCCTGCACAACATCGCGGTGATCCCGTTCATCTGGCTCGTCTATCCATGGTCGATCGGATTCGGAATGGTCCTGGCCATCCTCGGCCTGATGATCGTCTACGTCTTCGTCGTCAGCGCCTCGGTGATCGTCTCAATGATCTGCGTGCGCTATCGCGACGTGCCGCCGGTCATGGCGGCTGTGCTGCAGCTCTTGTTCTTCGTCTCTCCGATCATCTGGGAACCGTCGAGCATCCGCGGCGGCGAGTTCATCGTCACGCTCAATCCGATCGCCTATCTGTTGGCGGTCACGCGCGGTCCGCTGATGGGCGACGTTCCCGGCCTTGCGACCTGGGCCGGTGCCATTGGATCGGTCGCGGTCCTGACCGCCGCCATGATCTATATCTACACGCGCTATCGGTCGCGCGTCGTGTATTGGGCCTGATATCATGGCCGGGAGCTCTGGATCCGCCTCGAATGACTCTCATTGAAGCCAAGCAAATCGGTATCGAATTTCCGGTCGCGCCGCCGAACGCACGATCATTCCGGCATCTGGCCATCAAGGCGGCCTCACGCGTCGGCGGCCGGGTCTCGAAGAGCGACGGCTCGTTCCAGTTCGTCCAGGCGCTCGACGACATCAGCTTCACCCTGAAGCAGGGCGACCGGCTCGGCCTGATCGGCCACAACGGCGCCGGCAAGACCACGCTGATCCGCGTGCTCGCCGGCATCTACGAGCCCACGCGCGGCTCGTTGCGGGTCGTCGGACGGAACGTTCCGATGTTCGACATCGGTCTCGGCATGGACGAAGAGGCGTCGGGGTATGAGAACATCAGGACTCGCGGCCTGATCCTGGGGCTCTCGCCCGAGGAGATCGAGCAGCGCGTGCCGGAGATCGCCGAATTCGCCGAGCTCGGCGACTATCTGGAGCTGCCGATCAGGACCTATTCCTCAGGTATGCTGCTGCGTCTGGTGTTCTCGATCGCAGCCTCGATTCACGGCGACATCATCCTGATGGACGAGTGGATCGCGGTCGGTGACGCGCAGTTCCGCAAGAAGACCCACGGCCGGCTGCAGGACATCACGATGCGCTCGGGAATCGTCGTGCTCGCCACCCATGATCATGGCCTGCTTCGCGACACCTGCAATCTCGGGCTCTATCTCGATGGCGGCCGCGTGCGGGCCTTCGGCGCCCTGGACGATGTTCTCAAAGAGCTGCCCAAGGTTTGAGCGGCCGGGCTCGACAGCATGCGGCAGGAAGCTCGCTGAACCATGACCACGACGACCGCCCGCGCCGCCTCCCCGACCGTCACGCTGGTCGTCCCGAACTTCAACCACGCCCACTACCTGCCCGAGTCGCTCGGCAGCATCGCGAACCAAACCCGAGCCCCAGACCGCGTCATCATCATCGACGACTGCTCGACGGATGACAGCATCGCGGTCATTTCACGCTTCGTAGCGGACCGGCCGAGCTGGCGGCTGATCCGCCACGACGCCAACCAGGGCGTCGTGCGTGGTCAGAACGAGGCGCTGGCGATCGCGGACACCGAATGGATCGGCTTTCTCGGCGCCGACGACGCGCTGCATCCGGCCTATCTCGAAAAGGCGATGGCGCAGGCGGCCAACCATCCCGAAGCCGGTCTCGTCTTCGCCTGCTGCGAGATCATCGGCCCTCAGGGGCCGTCCGCAAGACGGATGCTGCGGCCGATGATGCTGCCCGCGTCGTCATCGGCGACGCTGGCGCCCGCGGACGTCCGCCGAATCCTGCGGCAGGGCGACAACTACTTCTCCGGCACGACCTCGCTCTATCGCCGCACGGCCTTGCAGGCGCTCGGCGGGTTCGACGTCAAGCTCGGCTCGTTCTCCGATGCCTTTCTCGCCCGGCGGCTGGCCTTGACCTATGGCTGCTACTTCGTCGCCGAGGCGCTCGGCTACTGGCGCATCCACGGCCAGAACTATTCGACGGCGACGGCAACCGATCCGGCGGTGCTCAACGCCAGGCTGGCCGACATCGGCGCACTGATTGCTCAGAGCAAGCTGTTCCCGGAAGGGTATGAGGAGGTCTTCGCGCGGCGCAATCGCTTCGGCGCGGCGCGGATGGTGCTGGACGGCGATACGCCCCCGGCGGCCAGGGCCGCGCGCGTATCCGCATTGATCGACGGCAATGCATTCGACACGTACGTGCTTGGATTGATGTTGAGCTTAGGACGCTTGGGCCATTTGGCTGCGCTGGCCTGGATCACGCTGCGGACGCGGCCGATGTCGTTGACGCGCCTGCTCGCCCAGCACGGGGCGCGACGTCAGATCATCTCCGCAACGCCAGCGTACCGCGCGCCATGACGAAGCGCGCCCCCTTCGGTTCTCTGCGTCATCGCTTTGGCAAGCGGCAGCTGACGTCCCCTCCGACTCCCAGCGTGCCCGCCGCACCGCCCTTGCAGGCGCCACGAAGCCGCTGGTCGCCGCGGACGTGGCTGACGGCATCGGCGTTCCGTCTCTATGCGTTCCTGAGCGCGCGGCGCCGGCAATTGCTGCCGCTGACCACCCGCGCCGCTGACATCGTCGACAGCAGGCTGGTCGTTGCACCGGCCGGCGCGAGATTGCTGCGGCTGATGAACAAGCAGCTCGAACGAGGCACGTTCATCGGCCCGGTTCTGGCGCTGACGACCTCGACCACGCTGGCCGCGGCGGCGCAGGTTCATCTCGCCGCGAGCCGCAAGCCGAGCGCGCTGCGTGCAGTGCGGATCTTGAACCTGATCTTCCGCAGCAACGTGCGCGCGCGGGCCGGTGTGGGCGCGCAGGCCTATTTCACCACCCTGGCGCTGTGCAGCGCCTATGACCGGATCGTGCGCGAGGTGCCACGGGCCGAGACGATCGACAGCTTCGCCATCAATTTCGCGGTCGGCGTCGCTCACATGTATCGCGGCAATCTGCCGGTCGCGGCGCATTTCCTGACAGCGGCTGCGGCTTCGGGCGACGGCAACGCGTTGCGCAAGCTCGGTGCCGTCCATGCCCTGGCGGGCGACCACGTCCAGGCCGCCGCGTGCTTCAAGGCGTCAGTCGCACGCGATCCCCGCTCGGTGATGGCGCACCAGAACTATGCCGGCGGCTATGATCCATCGACCTACACGCCGAGCGCCTGGGAGCTGGAGCATGCCGGCGAGCTCCTGATCTACGACAATCTGATCCAGCTCGGCGAGAACTTCTATCACCAGGGCCGTTACGAGGACACGTTCCGCTGCTATCAGGCCGCGCTCGACCATCAGGACGCCTTGGCGGCCAAATGGTCGATTCCCGACGCGCTGATCCAGCGCATCGCCTCCACCAGCAACATCTTCGATCCCGCGCTTCCGGTCCGGCTGCTCGGCTACGAATGGGTGACGCTGATCGGCCACATCGGCTTCATCGACTGTCATTTGCGCATGGCCGCGCTCGGCATGCTGCCGCGCGCCAACTACGTGCTGCTTGCCCCGCCAAGCAAGGTGGTCAACCAGCCGTTCCTCAGGCTGTTCGCGCCGCATGTCACGATCGTCGAAGACCCCGCTCTCGTCGACGATCTGCTGCCGTATCAGCGTTTGGTCGGCGACCAGTTCATCGCCGTCCGGGGCAAGGACGGCCTGGCCGAGCCATGGGCCCACGCGGCGTCGCGTGCGCAGGTCGCCTGGGCCGAACAGCAGCGCCGGCCGATCGTGAAGGTCCCATCGGAGCTGATGGAAACCGGGGCTGCCAGGCTGCGCGCCGCGGGTGTCACCGCCGACTGGTTCGTCGCGATGCACATCCGCGAGGGCGGCTATCACGGCGACGGGCCCGGCACCACGCGGCAGCATCGCTCCGCCAATGTCGGCGACTACCTCGATGCCATCGCCGCGATCACCGCACGCGGCGGCGCCGTGGTCAGGCTCGGCGATCGCAGCATGACGCCGCTGCGCGGCATGGCCGGCGTGTTCGACTACGCGCACAGCGACATCAAATCGGCGGAGATGGACGTCTATCTCTGCGCCGCCGCTCGTCTGTTCGTCGGCACGACATCGGGCCTGACCACGGCCGTGCAGGCACTGGGAACGCCGATGCTGCTGGTCAACTGCATCTCCAACGACTGCCAGTTCTGGCATGAGCACACCGACTTCACCGTGCGCCCGGTCTACGACCGCCGTACGCGGCGCTATCTGTCGCTACGTGAGACCTATCGTCAGCCCTTGCAGGCGCTGCTGATCGACACAGCCGTGCTGGCGCGTCACGGTTTCGATATCCATCCGAATACCGCGCAGGACATCGCCGCAGCGGTTCGCTACAAGCTCGACTGCCTGGACGAACCAGGCCGGTCGTTGCGCGCAGGAGGGCCCCTGCTCGATCGCTATCGCGCCGCACTCAGCGGCAATCCCTATAACTTTGGTGCTGCATTACCAGTGCCGGATTTTCTCGATCGGCTTCCGGAATTGCTCGGATGAACGCGCGACCGAAGCCCGTTCGATCGACGCCCACATCAGTCGCCACCCGTCGTTTTCCGCACTCTCGCAACGCCCATTAACCTTCGGGCAAGACGATCAGCCTGATAGGTAACGTCGGCACGGTCGCGAATCGCCTCGAGCGAGACTCGACATTTGCGATCCGTGCTCCGTCGATCCGAACGGCAGGGACTGAGGCAATGCCAGCGTTGTTACAGGGCTCCCCTAACACCGACCCGATCGACGAGGGGGTCGGCCCTCCTCCGTCCAACCCCGTCGAGCTTCCCGAAGAAGCCGTCGAATCCCTGCTCGCGCAAGGCGATTTCGCGGGTATCGGCGCCGTCACCGCGGTGAGCGCCGGCGGACTGACGATCAACCTGCTGTTCGACACGGCGGCGATGAATGCGCCTGCGAGCTTTCGCGCCGGCATTCAGCAGGCCGCCGCGATCCTCACCTCGATGATCTCGGATCGCATCACCGTCAATATCAAGATCGACTATAGCGGCGTCGGCGGCGGCGCGGCGGCCGGTCCTGACGGCGGTCAGTGGATGAGCTACTCCTCCGTCAGGTCCAACCTGATCAACTATGCCAGCCCAGGCGATACCACCTTCAATGCCTTGCCGGCGGGATCCAGCATCCAGGGACAGTCCTACGTCGCGGTGTGGAATTCGCAGCTGAAGCTGTGGGGCGGCCTCGGTGCCAACGATGCGACCACCGACGACGGCAGCGCGACCTTCGCGACCGACATCAACTCAAACCTGCTGGTCGGCGTGGCGCTGCACGAATTGACACACGCGTTCGGCCGCGTGCCCTACGGGCCGCAGCCGGACGTGTTCGATCTGTTCCGCTTCTCCAGCCCGGGCGTCCGGCTGATGACCGGCGGCGCGACGGCGGGGACCGCCTATTTCTCCCTCGACGGCGGCTATACGAAGCTCGCGGATTACGGCCAGTCCTCGGACCCCAGCGACTTCCTGAACAGCGGCGTGCAGGGCGGCAACGATCCGTTCAACGAATTCTACACCTACAGCACGCTGCAGACGTTGACGGCCGTGGATCTCAAGCAGATGGACGCGCTCGGCTTCCACGTAAGCGGCTCGTCCGGTACGGTAATCCAGACGAACGGAGATACCAGCCTGACGTTGTTGGGAGGCCGCTATTATCTCATCAACAGGGCGACCGGAACCGGCCCTGAAATGAAGTACGGGGGCACACCGGTCACGGTCGGAGAGTTCGGCAACGTCGCTCCGATAGGCGCTGTTCAGACGAGCTCCGGATACAATATCGCCTGGCAGGTTGCAGGCGCTAATCAGCTTACCTTCACGACCGCCGACCACAACGGGAACTATACGTCGAACATTTGCGGCGTGGTCTCAGGCAATAGTCTAACTTCTGAACTGCAGGAAACGACCTTCGGCCAGGACTTCAACCGCGACGGGACCGTCGGGGTCACAGCGTCGCTTGTCCACGCCAACGGCAACACGAATCTGCTCGAGATTGCCGATGAATATTTCATGTATGTGAACGGCTCCGGCCCAGCGATCAAGATTGGCGGCGCTCCCGTCGTTGTTGGTCAATTGGGAAATGCCGCCCCGATCGGAGCGATTCAAACGCCGTCCGGCTACAACATCGTTTGGAAAGATTCGAGCACCGGTCAGTTCACCTTCACTGCCGCTGACAGTAACGGCAACTACACGTCCAACCTCAGCGGATGGGTGTCCGGAGCTAGCGCGACGGCGGAATCGGAAGAAGTCATCTTCGGTCAAGATTTCAACGGCGACGGCACGATCGGACCGATGATTACGGTCATCCAGGTCGACGGATCGACCAGCTTGGTCCAGATCGGCAACAGCTACGGACTCTATACCTCCGGCTCTGGCCCGACAATCAAGATCGGCGGCACGCCTGTAGTCGTCGGCCAACTCGGCAACACAACTCCGATCGGCGCCATTCTAGTCGGATCCGGTTACGATATTGCCTGGAAGGATCCGACCACCGGCCAGTTCACGTTCACCGCTGCCGACAGCAACGGCAACTACACATCCAACCTTAGCGGATGGGTTTCCGGAACGAGTGCGACAGCGAAGACGTTCGAAACGACCTTTCACCAGGACTTTAATGGGGACGGTGTGATCGGTATGTCAGCGCCAATCGTCATTCAGACCGATGGATCGACCAGCTTGGTCCAGATCGACAATAGCTATGGCCTGTATACTGGCGGATCCGGCCCAACGATTAAGATCAGTGGCGCGCCGGTGATCATGGGCCAGCTGGGCAACACTATTCCGATCGGCGCTATTCAGATAGGATCCGGCTACGACATTGCTTGGAAGGATCCGACCACGGGCCAATTCACCTTCACAACCGCTGATAGCGACGGCAACTACACGGCTAACCTCAGCGGGTGGATATCAGGGACCAGTACGACAGCTGAGAACCTCGAAACGGTATTCCATCAGGACTTCAACGGCGATGGCACGATCGGTATCCCCTCCTCCGGTAGTCCGCTGATAGCAAGCCCACAATCGGCAACGCCTGAAGCCAACTACAGCCTGAAGGTGTCGACCGACTTCAGCGGCAACCTCATTGGATTCGGCGGCACGGCCGCTCAGATCGATCTCAAGAGCATCGCATTCACGTCGCTTCAGATGCATTTCGACGAGACGAGCGGAATGCTGTCGCTGAGCGATGGGGCGAACAGCGCGTCGCTGCATTTCGTCGGCCCGCTGTCGCAGGACAACTTCCACTTCGCCACTGACGGCCAGGATGGCACTTTGATCTCCGGCACTTTGATCTCGGGCGTGGCAGCGTCAGCAGGCGGCACGGCATCCCAATCGGTGTCGCTGCAGGGTCACGACACCTTCGTGTTCGCCGAGCACTTCGGTCAGGTGAGCATTTCCGACTTTGCGGTCGGCACCGACAAGATCGCGTTCAGCCAGAGCATCTTCGCAGACCCGTCCGCATTGCAGGCCGCCATCCACGACGACGCCGCGGGCAACGCCGTCATCACCGATGCGGTACTGGACACCATCACGATTCAGCACGTGTCGACGGCCGAGCTGCTGTCTCACCTGTCGAGCTTCCATCTGGTCTGAGGACCGGCGGCATTCGAGGCGTCGTCTCCGCCGTTCAGGGTCGAAGGGTGCCCGGCAGGCGTTTTTCCGCCCGTCACAGGACAGATAACGGCTCGCGCCGGGGCCGGTCTTGGCCTATACGGCGCCGAGACCGCCCGAGACCGTGAGTTTGATGCCCTCGCCCCGCTTCCCTTCGCCGCGCCGCCTGCTCTACGTGGCCAACGAGGATTACGCCTTCCTGATGCATCGCCTGCCGATGGCGCGCGCAGCGCGCGACGCCGGCTACGAGGTGCATGTCGCGACCAATGTCAATGCCGGCGCCGCCGCGATCACCGCCGAGCGCTTCATGCTGCATCCGGTCCCATTCCAGCGCGGCGGGCTGTCGCCGTCATCAGCCCTGCCCACGATCCGCGCGATCCGCGCCGTCGAGGCTGCGATCAGCCCCGACGTGGTGCATCATTCCGGGTTGCAATCGAGCGTGCTCGGATCGCTCGCCGCGCTCGGACGCACCACTCCGGTCGTCAACGCCATGACCGGCCTCGGCTATGTGTTCACGTCGGCGAGCTGGCGCTCGCGTCTGCTCAAGCAGGGCCTGCTGTGGCTGCTGCCGCGGCTGATGAACCGGGTACCGAGCTGCGTGCTGGTGCAGAATCCGGATGATCGCGACGCGCTTCAAGCCATGGGCGTCCGGGGCGACAAGATCACGCTGATCCCGGGCTCGGGCGTCGACACCGATCGCTTCCAGCCGCTGCCGGAGCCGGACGGACCGATCACCTTCGGCTTCGCAGGAAGGCTGCTGACCGACAAGGGCGTCCGCGCCCTGGTCGCTGCGCACCGCATGCTGCGCCAGCAGGGCCGCGACGTCCAGTTGCTGATCGCCGGCTCGCCTGATCCGGCCAATCCGGCCTCGGTCTCGGCCGAGGAGGTCGAGGCCTGGCGGAAGGAACCGGGCATCACCCTGCTCGGCCAGATCAAGGACATCACCGAGCTCTGGCGCCGCTGCCACGTCGCCGTGCTGCCGTCGCATCGCGAAGGACTTCCGGTCAGCCTGCTGGAGGCCGCCGCCTGCGCCCGGCCGCTGATCTCCACCAATGCACCCGGCTGCCGCGAGATCGCGATCCACGGCCAGACCGGCCTCTCCGTGCCGGTCGAGGACGCGCCCGCGCTGGCGCAGGCCATGGCGCAGCTGGCGACCTCGCCCGAGCTGCGCGCCGGCTATGGCGCGGCGGCCCGTCAACTGGTCGAGGACAAGCTCTCGGCCAGGATCATCGGCCGCTCGGTGGTCGCGCTCTATGACCGCCTCACCTCGGCGCCGGACGCGCGCGGATGATCGTCCATCCAGCCGCAATTCTCGTCACCATTGCCGTGCTCGCGGCCGCAATGTGCGGTGTGCTGATCGTGCTGCTGCGCCCGGTGCTGCAGCGCTACGCGCTGGCGCGGCCCAACGCGCGCTCCTCACACAAGATCCCGACGCCCCAGGGTGCCGGCATTGCCGTCGTCGGCGCAACGCTTGTGGTCGGCGGCGCCTTTGCATCCGTGACGGGCTTTGCACCGCTGCTCATGCTGTTCATCGCGGCACCGATGCTGGCGCTGGTCGGCCTGGTCGACGACATCCGGCCGATCCCGGTGCTGCCGCGGTTCATCCTGCAGGGGATCGCCGTCGGCCTAATCCTGTTCACGGCACCGGCTGACCTCAAGCTGTTTCCGATGCCACTGCTGGTCGAGCGCACGCTGCTGCTGATCGCCGGCCTGTGGTTCGTCAACCTCGTCAACTTCATGGACGGGCTCGACCTGATGACCGTGGCCGAGGCCGTGCCGATCACGGTGACTCTCGCCCTGTTTGGCCTCTCCGGTGAACTGCCCTGGCCGGCGACCGCCATCGCTGCGGCGCTGGGTGGCGCCATGCTCGGCTTTGCGCCCTTCAACCGTCCCGTCGCAAAAGTCTTTCTCGGTGATGTCGGCAGCCTGCCGATCGGGCTGCTGCTCGGCTGGGGCCTGCTCCATCTTGCCTGGCAGGGCTACGTCGCGGCGGCGCTCCTGCTGCCGCTCTATTATCTGATCGATGCCACTTTCACCCTGTTGCGGCGGATGGCACGGCGCGAGCCATTCTGGGCGGCGCACCGCACGCATTTCTATCAACAGGCCACCGATAACGGCTTCACCGTCTCGCGCGTCGTCAGCGAGGTGTTCATCCTCAATGTCGTGCTTGCGACGCTCGCAGTCATCTCGGTCGCGCAGCGTTCCATGACGGCCGACGCCATCCTGCTCGTCTTCGGTCTCGGCGCCGTCACCTGGGTGCTGAGCCGCTTCTCGCGGCGGCGCCATTGAAGACTCAGGCCGCGCTCGAGCCGAATTCCGGCACCGCATCCTTCAGCACCGACTTGATCGTCACCGGATCATTGCGCGCGATCGCCTGATCGAGCGCAGCAATCCATGCCTTCAGCGTCTGCATCGGAGGCTCGTTCGGGGTGGCCGCCATGACGCCGGCGACGCCGATCTCGACCGGCGGCTCCTCGCTCGCGAACAGGATCTCGTTCAGGCGCTCGCCGGGCCGGATGCCCGTGAACACGATCTCGACGTCGTAGCCGGGCTGCAGGCCGGACAGGCGAATCATGCGCTCGGCCAGATCGACGATGCGGACGGGCTGGCCCATGTTCAACACATAGACCGAGACATCCGGGCGCTGCGGCGCCAGCGCATGCGAAGCCGCCGTGATCACGAGATCGCAGGCCTCGCGGATCGTCATGAAGTAGCGCACCATGTCCGGGTGCGTCACCGTGACGGGGCCGCCCGCCTCGATCTGCGCCTTGAACTTCGGCACCACCGAGCCGTTGGACGCCAGCACGTTGCCGAATCGCACCGAGATCAGCCGCATCGGCGGCCGTCCCGTCGGCCGGTCGGCGAGCTGGCGATCCAGCGCCTGGCAGTACATTTCGGCGAAGCGCTTGGTGAGGCCGAGCATCGACACCGGCTCGATCGCCTTGTCGGTCGAGATCATCACCATGGCCTCGGCGCCTGAGGCCACCGCGGCATCGGCCACGTTGATGGAGCCGAAGATGTTGGTCTTGACGCCCTCGCTCCAGTCGCGCTCGAGGATCGGCACGTGTTTCAGCGCCGCCGCGTGGAAGACCAGATCCGGCTTGAACTCGCCGATCAGCGCGAACACCCGGTCGCGATCGCGGATGTCGGCGATGCGCCCCTCGACGGCGACGTTCGCCTCGGGATCGGCCGCGAGCGCCTCGGTGATCGCATAGAGCGCCGGCTCGGAATTCTCCAGAATGAGCAGCCGCGCCGCCCCGAACGCAACCACGCGCTGACAGATCTCGGCGCCGATCGAGCCGCCGCCGCCGGTCACCACGACGGTTTTGCCACGCACCAGCGCTTCCAGCCGGCCGTAATCGATCTTCTCGCTCGGCCGCAGCAAGAGGTCCTCGACCGCGACCGGCGCGAGCCTTGGCGCATCGCCACTCTCCAGCGACGGCAGGCGGCTCACGATCAGGCGCAACCGGCGCGCCCGCATCAGGAAGGTCTCCGGATGACAGTCCGGATCGAACGCGGTCGGCATCATCAGGGCGCGCGCGATCGGCCGATCGCGACGGGCAAAGTCGGCGGCGACGTCCTCGACATCATCGATCCCGCCCAGCACCGGCACGCCGCGGATCAACTGCCCCCGGTCGGCGGCCGATGGCGAGAGAATGCCGATCGGCCAGATGCGCTTGACCGCGCCGCTCTCGATGCCGCGCAGCACGACCTCGGCGTCGGCCGCTCGGCCGATCAGGAGCGCAGGGGCCGCGTCCTCGGACCGCGCGTGCCGTCGCACCCGCGTGTAGCGGAAGTAGCGATAGGCGAAACGCAGCGCGCTCAGCGCAAAGATCTCCAGGAACCAATAGAGAATGATCGTGAGCTTGCCGAAGAAGAAGGTGCCGCGGACGTTCGGCGCGACGATGATGTAGTCGAGAACCAGCAGCGCCAGCGTCAGCACGGTCGCGACGCGGACGATGTTCAGCGCGTCCGGCAGCGAGATGAACCGCCACTTCGTCGTCAGAAGGTTCGAGAAGTAGAAGACGACGAAGCTGAAGGCGATGAAGTACGGCAGGATCTGCAAGAGCAGCGGCACCCGCTCCCAGAAGGTGCTGGCGCCTTCGAAGCGGATATAGAACGCCGCGAACAGCGCGACGACGCTGACCAGGAGGTCATGCGCGGCGATCAGCAGGTTCCGGGAGGTGAGTTGCGAGAGGCGCGTCATGCTGTGACGGGCTCCGCATCGGGCTCTATCCTCGATCGTAGCACCATGCCGCCGGCCACGCCGACGCCGATGACATACATCCACCCTTCGTGGAAATCGAAGATGTGGGAATTAAACAGCGAGGTGAAGATGTTCTGCACGACCACGAGAAGTCCGATCCAGGGCGCCAGCCCGTCACCGCGGAACAGCAGGAGGTGCACGGCCCACATCGCGTAGAGAATGACGATCCCGAACGCTCCCCATTGGACCGCGACGTAGAGCGTCTGATTGTGCGGATTGCCGACGACCTGGCTCGAGGAGAGGTCGCGCGACCCGCTCGCGGCCAGCTCGAACAAGTGACGCGTCGAGCCCGAGCCGTGTCCGATCAGCGGCGCGTCGGCCAGGAACCGCAACGACTTGCGCCAGAATTCGAGCCGCTCGCCGATCGACGTGACGGCGCGATCGTTCCTGTAGTCCTGATATTGGCTCGTGAACGTCGCCACCTTGCCCTGC
Source organism: Bradyrhizobium sp. SZCCHNR1098 (assembly GCF_032489375.1). Taxonomy (NCBI): domain Bacteria; kingdom Pseudomonadati; phylum Pseudomonadota; class Alphaproteobacteria; order Hyphomicrobiales; family Nitrobacteraceae; genus Bradyrhizobium; species Bradyrhizobium sp. SZCCHNR1098. Next base: position 159,604 of record NZ_JAUEXY010000013.1, on the reverse strand, counting down.
AATTGCGGGGACACGGTCCATGCAGCGAGACCCAGCGCAAGGGCACCGGCCGCGATCAGCAGGTTGGCGCGCCATTTCAAGTGGATCAGCCCGAACACCGCAAGCAGGATCGGGATCGTCACCAGCGCGGTGCGCGAGACAACGATGAAAATCATGTTGGCGAGGAACGCGATCATGATCGCGGTGAGCAGGCCGGCCGGAAGGAAGCGGCGGGCGCGCAGCAACTGGGCGATCGGATAGGCCAGCGCCACGGCGCAGAGCGAGAACTCCTGGCCCTGGTCGATGTAGTTCTTCACGAAGATGCCGCGATCGGCATTGGCCTTGAGCGCGAGCGCAGGATTGAACGCGACCGCGGTCGACACCACGACCATCAGCACGCAGGAGGCGAGAAACGCGGCGAAGACCCACAGCCCGCGCTCCGACCGCTGGAAATGGTAGAGCAGCGCGGGCAGCACCAGAAGCTTCGCCGCCGGTCCCACCGCGTAGAGCCGTGCGCCCCACGCCACGTCCGACCACAGCGTTCCGATCAGCGCCAACAGGAAGAGCGCGATCGGCGCCAGCGAGATCGGCCGCTTCAGGACCTGCAGCAGACGCTCGACGTCGAGAAACGGCAGCATCGTGATCAGCATGACCACGCCCAGGATCGACACCAGCGACGTCGACCACGGCAGCGACGCCGCCAGCAGAATCGCCACGACATCGACCGTCGTCCGCCACGCCGCCGGATCGCGCCAGCGGCGCGCCAGCAGCGCTGGGCCGGGATGACCTGCGAGCGCGCTCATTGCGCCTCGCTCCGGGCGCGATCGACCAGCGCGGTCGTGCTGTGCCCTTTCAGGATGTCGACCAGAATCACCTCGCCGCCGGCGGCTTCGACGACCTCGTGCCCTACCACCTGTTCGCGCGTATAGTCGCCGCCCTTGACTAGCACGCTTGGCCGGACCAGCTCGATCAAGCGGAGCGGCGTGTCCTCCGCGAAGATGGCGACGACATCAACCGCCTCGAGCGCGGCCAGGACCTCGGCGCGCGCGCGCTCGTCCTGAACGGGGCGGCTCTCGCCCTTCAGCCGCCTGACCGAGGCATCGCTGTTCAGCCCGACCACGAGACGGTCGCAGGCGGCGCGCGCCGCGGTCAGCACCTTGACGTGGCCGGGATGCAGAATGTCGAAGCAGCCATTGGTAAAGCCGACGCGCAGGCCCTCTCCCCGCCACCCCTCGACACGGGCGGCGAGTTCGTCATCGCTCTCGATGATCTTTTCCTCAGCGGCACGATAGGCATGCGGCAGGATCTTTCGGCGCAGTTCGGCCGATGTCACGCTGGCGGTGCCGTGCTTGCTGACGGCCACCGCCGCAGCGGCGCTCGCCATCCGCAACGCATCCGCCCAGGCGGCGCCGGCCGCGAGCGTCGCGGCAAGCACGGCAACAACCGTGTCGCCGGCGCCGGAGACGTCGCGTACCTTCACGGGATAGGCCGGCACGTGAATCGGATCGCCCTCGCGCGGTACCAGCGTCATGCCGCGCTCGCTCTGCGTCACCAGAATTGCCTCGCAGTCGGCGAGATAGATCGCATCCTGCGCGGCTGCGGCGATCTCGTGCCCGGTTTCGGCCCGGCTGCGGGTCGCTTCCGAAAACTCCTTGCGGTTCGGCGTCAGCACGCTCGCGCCGCGATAGATCGCGAGATTTGCGCTCTTGGGATCGACGATCACGCGCTTGCCGGCCTTGCGGGTCGCGTCGATCACGTTGCGCAGGACGCGCGCGGTGAGCACGCCCTTGGCGTAGTCCGACAGCAGCACGATGTCGGCCCGCGCAATCAGCGGCAGGATGGCCTCGATCAGCTTCTGCTCGACCTCGCCGATCGCCGGTGAGGCGCGCTCCCAGTCGGCGCGCAGCATGTGGGTGGAGAAATGCTCGGAGACGAAACGCACCTTGCGCGTCGTCGGCCGCGAGGGATCGCGCACAAGCACGCTCTCGATGCCGCCCTCCTTGGCGAGCTCGGCCTCCAGCTGGTCGCCGGCCGCATCCTGCCCGACGAGGCCGACGAAGATGCAGCGGGCGCCGAGCGCGGCGATGTTGCGCGCGACGTTGCCGGCGCCGCCGATGTTGATCTCGCCGCGCTGAACCGCGATGACAGGCGCCGGCGCTTCGGGGGAAATCCGCGACACCTCGCCATAGACGAACTCATCCAGCATGAGGTCGCCGATGCACAGCACCGTCTGGCGGGCGATCGCTTGCGAGAGATCGTCAAAGTCGAACATCAGCGGCAGTCTCGGTGAGTGGTCAGAACCAGATCGTCTAGCGGAAGCGGTCGGTAGAATCGAGATAGTCTCGGACATAGCCAGCGACCGCGTCCTCGAGCGACGTGAAGCCGCCGTTGTAGCCGGCGGCCAACAGCCGGTCGACCTTGCTCTGGGTGAAATACTGGTAGCTGCCGCGAATCGCTTCGGGCATGTCGATGTACTCGATCCGGGGCGTCGCACCGAGCGTGGCATAGGCCGCCAGCATCATGTCCTTGAAGCTGCGCGCCTGTCCCGTGCCGACGTTGAACAGGCCCGAGACGGAGGGAGAGGCCAACAGCCACAGCATCACGCGGACGACGTCGTCGACGTAGATGAAGTCGCGGCGCTGGTCGCCATCGGCGATGCCTTCACGGTGCGACTTGAACAGTTGCAGGGTGTGCCCGGCCTTGATGTCGTCGAAGCGGCGGGTCAGCACGCTCATCATCGATCCCTTGTGGTATTCGTTGGGACCGAACACGTTGAAGAACTTCAGCCCGGCATATTGTGGCGGCAACCTTTCGCCGCGCTCGGCGCGCGCAGCGACCGCCATGTCGAACAGATGCTTGCTCCAGCCATAGAGATTCATCGGCCGCAACGTCTTCAGCGCCGCGAGCGACGGATCATCCACGAAGCCCTGCGCGCCGTCGCCATAGGTCGCCGCCGACGAGGCGTAGATGAACGGCGTGGAACTTTCGGTGCACCAGTCGAGCAGGCGCAGCGAACTCCGGAAATTTTGCTCCATCACGAGGTCGCCGTCGGTGACCGTCGTGGCGGAAATGGCTCCCATGTGCAGGACGGCGTCAAGCCGACGGCCCCTTAGCCATTCGCCCAGATCGGATGGCGGCACGACGTCCGCCAGCTGCCGCTTGGCGAGGTTGCGCCACTTGCCCTCGCTGCCGAGCGTGTCGCAGACGACGACATCCGTGCGTCCCGCGTCGTTCAACGCTGCAACCAGATTCGATCCGATAAACCCGGCGCCGCCGGTCACCAGCAACATTCAGCAACCCGTCCTGATCCCGAAAACCCCGCCCTCGCGTAGCGCATGCGACGGCAAAGTGTAAGCGCTTTGGTGTCGGCTCGCTCGGGCCACTTTACCTGCGGCGGCCGAGCGGCTACCAGCGCGCCAAAGCCAGGCAGACAAAGAATGAATTCGAATTCGACCAAGGTCGAGGTGGACGCGGCGGACACCAGCCCGATCCTGATCATTCCCTATATGTGGATCGGCGATTTCGTGCGCGGCCACACCGTCGTGCGGGTGCTCAAGGAGCGCTGGCCGAACCGGCCGGTCGACCTGCTGGTGACCTCGCTGTGCGCGCCGCTGGTGAATTACATGCCCGGGGTCCGCTCTGGCATCGTCTGGGATCTGCCGCGCAGCCGGCTGGCGCTCGGCCGGCAATGGCAGCTCGCCGCGATGTTGCGCGAACGTCGCTATCGGACCGCCCTGGTGATGCCGCGAACCTGGAAATCGGCGCTGGCACCGGCGCTGGCCGGCATCCCCGAGCGGGTGGGCTTCGTCGGCGAGGTCCGCTTCGGCCTGCTCAACCGCTGGCGCTGGGGCGAGAAGGCGCTGCCCCGCTTCATCGACAAGAATGCCGCGCTGGCGCTGCCCGACGGGGCGCCGCTGCCGCCGGAATGGCCGGTCCCGCAGCTGCGGGTGCCGCCGGAGGACGTCGCGCGCTGGCGCGAGGCCAATGACCTGGGAAACCGCCCGGCCGTGGCGCTGGCACCGGGGTCGGTGGGTGCCGCCAAGCGCTGGCCCTATTACGGCGAGGCGGCCCGGCTGTTGCGCAATGCCGGCCTCGACGTCTGGGTGGTCGGCGGCCCCGGCGAGAAGGCGCTGGCCGCCGAGATCGTCGCCGCCGGCGGCCCGGACGTCCGCGACCTCACTGGAACCGACTTGCGCAACGGTATCCTGGCCATGGCCGCGGCCGGCGTCGCCATCTCCAATGATTCGGGGCTCATGCACATCGCCGCGGCGCTGGGGACGCCGACCATGGGTATCTTCGGTCCGACCAGCCCCTACCATTGGGCGCCGCTGAACGGTCTTGCGGCGACGGTCCAGACCAGGACACAGGTCCCCTGCCAGCCCTGCCACCGCCCGATCTGCCGGATGAACGACCACCGCTGCATGCGCGACATTCCGGCGACCGATGTTGCCACCATCGCCCAGCGGATCCTTGCTGACGCGGCCATACCGGTCGTGCACTAGCTTGCGAAGCGACACCGCGCCCCATACACCGGCCCTGACGTAACCCGAGCCGCCACGTGACCCGCGCCCCCGACCCGATCGCCAACCATCTCGCCCGCTCCCGCGCCGCCATGGAGCGCGCCGCCGACGATGCCGCGATGCTCGCCAGCGCCCGACGGATCGCGGCGAGGATCATCGCGGCGCTGCGCGGCGGCCACAAGCTGCTCATCGTCGGCAATGGCGGAAGCGCGGCGGACGCCCAGCATATCGCGGCCGAGATCGTCGGCCGCTACAAGCAGGAGCGGCCGGCCTATGCCGCCATCGCGCTGACCACCGACACCTCGGCGCTGACCGCGATCGGCAACGACTACGGCTTCGATCATGTCTTCGCCCGCCAGGTCGAAGGGCTCGGTACACCGGGTGACGTGCTGCTGGCGATCTCGACCTCCGGCCGCTCGCCGAGCATCCTCAATGCGCTGCGCAAGGCGCGCGAGCGCGGGCTGGTCACGGTCGGCTTCACCGGCGCCAAAGGCCTCGCGATGGGCGAATCGTGCGACGAGATGCTGGTGGCGCCGAGCGACGACACGCCGCTGATCCAGCAGATCCACCTCGCGACGGCGCACGGCATCTGCGAGGTGATCGAAGCGGCGCTGATGCAGGACGAGGGCTAGATGACGACTGCTCAGCTCAAGCCGGCGGCGTTTCTCGACCGCGACGGCGTCATCAATCACGACGACAACTACATCGGCTCGCGCGAGCGCATCCGTTGGATGCCGAATGTGGCCCACGCGATCCGGCGCCTCAATGACTCCGGCTATCACGTCTTCCTCTTCACCAACCAATCCGGGGTTGCCCGCGGTCTGTTCAGCGAAGACGACGTCATGGGTCTGCACGACTGGATGCGGGCGGAGCTCGCGGCGCAGGGGGCTGTGATCGACGACATCCGCTATTGCCCCTACCACACCGAAGGCTCGGTCGAGCGCTATCTGCGCGAGCATCCCTGGCGCAAGCCGGCGCCCGGCATGATCCTCGACCTGATGCAGCACTGGCCCATCAGGCGCGAGGGCAGCTTCGTGATTGGCGACCGCACCTCGGACATCGCCGCCGCCGAGGCGGCCGGCCTGCCCGGCTTCCTGTTCGCCGGCGGCGATCTCGATGCGTTCGTCGCCGACATCATCGCTCAGACCAGTCGCCGATAAACGGCGGCGATCTTGTCGGCCTCGGCCTCGAGGCTGAACCTCTCCACCACGCGCTGCCGCGCCCGCTCGCCCATCGCCCGCGCCGCATCCGGATCACGCATCAACGGTTCGAGCGCAGCGACCAGCGCATCGACGTCGCCCGGCGGCACCAGCACGCCGGTGATGCCGTCCTCGACCACGATCTCCGCCGCCCCGGCGCGCGCCGCGACCAGCGCCGCTCCTGCCGCCATCGCCTCGATCAGCGTGAGACCAAAGCCTTCGTTGCGCGAGGTGAAGGCGTAGATCGTGAGACGCTGGTACCAGCGCTGCACGTCGGCGATGTCGAGCTCGCCGGTGATGACGATGCGCTGCTCCAGGCCCGCGGCGGCGATCTGCTTCTTCAGCTCGCTCGCGAACGGCATCTGCTCGGGCGTCACGGCGCCGACCAGCACGGCGGAAAAATCCGGAAAACGCGGCAGCAGCCGGCACATCGCGGCGACGAACACATCGCTGCCCTTCTGCGCACGGACGCGGCCGAAGCAGCCGATGGCATGTTTTCCCGGCAGTCCGCTCTCGGCGAAGGCCGCGGCGCGATCCGCTGGCGGCGTATAGATCTCGGTGTCGACGCCATGCGTCACCACCGTCGCGGCGCGCTTCAGATACGACGCCGAGATGTCGCTGGTGGCGATGATCGCGTCCATGCGGCGGATCAGCCAGCGCGTGATCCAGCTGTGATGGCGCTGCGCGGCCGAGGTGAACACCAGCTTGAACGGCCAGCCGAGCGCGCGCATGATCACGCCGACGATCATCTCGTTGTTGCGGCGCGCGTGCCAGATCAGCGGCCGCCGCCGACCCCACAGCTTGAAGAGACCGCTCGCACCGATCCGCGCAATCCCATCCGGCGCGTAGGAGCCGAGCCAGGCGGCGCGCACGCGCTGCGCCAGCTTCGGCGCCACCATCCGGTTGGTCGCCGTCACGCCGGAATAGCGCCGGTGCAGGTTGGGCACGATCACGTCGAGATCGGCGGCAGAAACACGCTCGGCTTGCACCACTCACTCCAATTGCAGCGGTTCCCTATACGCAACATTAAGCATCGCCGCCAGTTCGCTATGCACGCAAGAGGTCCTTCACTTCGCCGGCGTTAGTTTGCCGGAAACAAACAGGGATCGCGTCAAACAATGACCGTGCTCGTGACCGGCGGCGCCGGCTATATCGGCAGCCACATGGTGCTGGCGCTGGCGGAAGCCGGCGAAAGCGTCGTGGTGATCGACAACCTCTCGACCGGCTTTTCGGCATTCGTCCCGGACGGCGTGCCGCTGTTCATCGGCGATGCCGGCGATGAAAATCTCGTGGATGGCGTCATCAGCCAGCACGGCGTCGACAGCATCATCCATTTGGCGGGCTCGGTCGTGGTGCCGGAATCGGTGCGCGATCCGCTGCTGTACTACCGCAACAACACGATGACCACGCGCAGCCTGTTGAATGCGGCGGTCAAGCGCGGCGTCAGCCGCTTCGTGTTCTCCTCGACCGCGGCCGTCTACGGCAATCCGGACGAGGTGCCGGTGCCCGAGAGCGCGCCGACCCGTCCGACCTCGCCCTACGGCACCTCGAAGCTGATGGCCGAGATCATCCTGCATGACGTCGCCTCAGCCTATGACCTCAACTACGTGGTGCTGCGCTACTTCAATGTCGCCGGCGCCGATCCGTTCGGACGCAGCGGGCTTGCCACGGTCGGCGCGACGCATCTGATGAAGATCGCGATGGAGGTCGCGACCGGCCAGCGCGCCAAGATCGACGTCTTCGGCACCGACTATCCGACCCCCGACGGCACCTGCATCCGCGATTTCATCCATGTCTGCGATCTCGTCCAGGTGCACCGCGCCGCGCTGGCCTATTTGCGCACCGGCGGCGGCTCGGTCACGCTGAATTGTGGGTACGGCCGCGGCTATTCCGTGCTCGAGACCATCGAGGCCGTCCGGCGCGTCTCCGGTCGCGCCATTCCCGTCCAATACGCGCCGCGCCGCCCCGGCGACATCATGAGCATGGTCGCCGACACCAGCCGTTTGAAGGCGCTGCTCGACTGGACCCCGACCTATGACGATCTGGAAACAATCGCCGCCCACGCCCTGGCCTGGGAGGAGAAACTGTTCCTGGAACGCCACAGCGGCACGCTGCAGCGGGCCTCGGCCTAGAATCAACGACTTAGCCGGACGCCGGGGGGCTTGAAAAAGCCGCCCCGAGCGGGCAAGCACTGCTGTCCGCCCGGCGATTTGTCCCGGCGGCCAGGGACCAGAATGGCCGAATTTCCGAAGAAGATCACCGACGATCCCTATGGCGCCGCGATCCTGATCCGCCGCCTCGTGATGGAACAGGGCATCCTCTACTGGCGTCGCTATCTCACCGCTTTCGCGCTGATGGCGGTCTCGGCCGGCGCCAGCGCCGGCGCCGCCTACATCCTCGGCCAGGTCATCAACAAGGCCTATGTCGACAAGAGCATCCCCGGCATCGCGGTGCTCTCCGGCGTCACCGTGCTCCTCTTGTTCGTCAAGGGCGTCTCGACCTACGGCTACGCCGTCATCCTGTCGAAAATCTCCAACGCCATCCTCGCCAACAACCAGCGCCAGCTGTTCGCCAAGCTGATGAGCGAGAGCATCAGCTTCTTCTCCGAGCGTCACTCGTCCGAGTTCCTCGCGCGCCTCACCGCCGGTGCCAAGTCGATCACCGACGTCCTGACCATGCTGATCAACGCGATCGGCCGCGACCTGCTGCTGCTCATCAGCATGATCGCCGTGATGGTCGCGCAGGATCCCTGGATGTCGCTGCTCGGCCTGGTCGTCGTGCCGCCGGCCATGCTGGTGTTGCGCAAGCTGGTGAAGCGCATTAAGGGCCTCGCGCACAGCCAGTTCACCGGCAATGCGGACATCCTCGAGACGATGCAGGAATCGCTGCAGGGCATCCGCACCGTGAAAGCGTTCACGCTCGAGGACGCGATGCGCGCCCGCATCGACGAGAACATCGCGGTGGTCGAGCGCAACGCCAACAAGATGGCCCGCGTCTCCAACCGTTCCAACCCGCTGATGGAGATGCTGGGCGGCTTCGCGGTCGCCGGCTGTTTGATGTATGGCGGCTATGCCGTGGTCGCGCTCAACGCCACGCCCGGCCAGTTCTTCTCCTTCATGACCGCCTTCCTGATGGCGACCGAGCCGGCCAAGCGGCTGGCGCGGCTCAACATCGATCTCAACAGCCAGCTCGTCGGCGCGCGCATGCTGCTCGAAGTGGTCGACAGCCCCGCCAGCGAGCAGCCTGACGACGACAAGCCGGCGCTGAAGCTGACGCAGGCCAGGATCGAGCTGCGCGACGTCAGCTTCGCCTATCGCGACAACGAGCCGGTGCTCAACCGCATGAGTTTCGTCGCCGAGCCCGGCAAGGTCACCGCGCTGGTCGGCCCGTCCGGCGGCGGCAAGTCGACGGTGCTGGCGCTGCTGTTGCGCTTCTACGAGGCGACCTCGGGCGACATCCTGATCGACGGCCAGTCGATCTCGAACGTGTCGCGCCGCTCCCTGCGCGAGCAGACCGCCTATGTCGGCCAGGACGTCTACCTGTTCCGCGACTCGATCCGCGCCAACATCGCCTTCGGCAAGCCGGGCGCGACCGAGGCCGAGATCATCGAGGCAGCGAAGGCCGCCTGCGCGCACGACTTCATCATGAGCTTCCCGCTCGGCTACGACACGCCGGTCGGCGAGCACGGCACCCAGCTCTCCGGAGGCCAGCGCCAGCGCATCGCGGTCGCCCGCGCGCTGATCCGCAACGCGCCGATCATCCTGCTCGACGAGGCTACCGCGGCGCTGGACTCCGAGTCGGAGCGGCAGGTGCAGGAGGCCATCGAGCATCTCTGCCAGAACCGCACCACCCTCGTCATCGCGCATCGCCTGCACACCATCATGAACGCCGACGCCATCCTGGTGGTCGAGGCCGGCGAGATCGTCGAGCGCGGCCGGCATGACGATCTGTTGCGCCGTGGCGGCCGCTATGCTTCGTTCTTCCGCCTGCAACAGCGCGACATGGGGCCGAATGTGATCCCCATGACCGCCACCTCCTGACCCGCCCATTTCACCGCACCCGAGATCGTTTCATGAGCGCCTCCACCGTCATCCCGGCCCTGCCGCAACCGTCGCTGCCCGTGGTGGGCGAAGCCGGCGTCTTTCCCGTTCGCCGCATCTGGTGCGTCGGCCGCAACTATCTCGAGCACATCCGCGAGATGGGCAATGACGAGCGCGATCCGCCGTTCTTCTTCGCCAAGCATGCCGACATGCTGGAGCCGGACGGCGCCGTGATCCCCTACCCGCCGTTGACCAAGGACATGCATCACGAGGTCGAGCTGGTGGTCGCGCTGAAGAGCGGCGGCCTCAACATCCCCACCGACAAGGCGCTCGACCACGTCTACGGCTACGCCGTCGGCATCGACCTCACCCGCCGCGACCTGCAGCTCGCCTCCCGCAAGATGCAGCGCCCCTGGGAGGTCGGCAAGTCGTTCGACCACTCCGCGCCCTGCTCGGCCATCCAGCCCGCAGCCAAGATCGGCCACCCGTCGACGGGCAAGATTTGGCTGTCGGTCAACGGCACCGAGAAGCAGAAGGGCGACCTCTCCGAGCTGATCTGGAACGTGCCGGAGATCATCTGGAAGCTCTCCCAGCAGGTCGAGCTCGCCGCCGGCGACATCATCATGACCGGCACGCCCGCGGGCGTCGCCGCCATCGTCCCCGGCGACAAGATCGAATGCGGCGTCGACGGCGTCGGCACGCTGAAGGTGTCGATCGGCGCGGCGGCGGGCTGAGCGGCTCGCCCAACGGCCTCCGCATCAATTCCGAAAAGCCGCGCCCTGCGCGGCTTTTTTCATTGGTCGTGACGCCCGAGGCCGGTCACATCATCCGCCGCACCGGCAGTCCACTCCCCTCCCCCTTGCGGGGAGGGGAGCTCACCGTCCTCGCGGCAAGACCTCGCCTGACTCACACAAGATGACAACACACGCCCCTGCTCCGCCGGAGCGCTAGCGCACGCAAGCCGCATCATCATCTGATCCACAATCTCAAACAGCATCGGGCTGAACAGGAAACGAGCACCCACCGCCTCGCGGCGCATTCCGCGCCCGAGCTATGCCCGAAATTCTCGCCCTCGAAAGTGGAGGGCGCAGGGAAGGCCGGGCGCTGGCCGCGCCCGTGGCCCGCCTGCGAAAAAAATGCAGGCGGCAGGTACCACAGGTCTGGCCGAACACACCCGGCCCTCCCCGCGCGATGGTTTTAACAGGCTATAACGTGCTCTCCCTGGTGCGCCGGGCTTTCTGGCCACCATCCGCTGCGCAAAGCGAAGCTTTGTCGCAACGTTGATACTAGCGTCGGAGTATCAGAACCACACGCCTTCACCGTCCGCGAGGCAAGCGTTCGTCCGTGCTCATCACACGCCGCCGCCGCGCGTCCACCGCTCCCCGCTGCCAACGTCCGTGACGACCGCGAACCGTCCCCTACCGTGCAACGGGATGGGCGGACTGTAATGCTGATTTGGGGGAGCATCCAAGCGATTTATGTTTATCGGAACGACTTGACTCGATTCTGTAAAGACGAATTGATTTGCCCGTCGGGTCACCCCGCCGAATTCCCCGAGTTGGAAGACCGTGGCAAAGATGCTGATCGCGGCAAAATCTACGAATAGAGGCTTCCCGCAGCGGCCGTGCCTACTAACGCGCTCTGCGGCTCGTTCTCACCTTGAGTATCCGCGTCGCCTCCTTGGCCAAGGTCGGCACGTGTAGAAACTCTTGCAGGGCATCATCGACGAGCGACAGACGTGAGCGCGTCAGCGCATCGAGCAAGAGGCCCCTGCAATCGCCGAGGCTCGAATCGCGAACAAGCGCGATCAGCTCCGGCATCACTTCATCGTCGGCGCTGTTCGCAAGGGCGACAGCAAGCCCCTGTTCTGTCCGGCTTCCTCGCGCGGCCTTCAAGTAGTGATCGGCGAGGATGTGCCAGGCGAAACGCAACTCCGGATCGGCAAGCGCGCGGGCAATACCGTCGCGGATCGCGTCGGGATAGGGACGGTCCAGATGGGCAAGCAGGATCGGAAAGGACCGCGGCCAACGCCGCCGATCGTTGACGAGGTCCCAGATCGACGAGACCGGGATGCCGGCCGATCTGAGATCGGCCACCAATGGTGCTTCCGCTAGCGCATTCTGTGCCCGCTTCTCCGCGAACATGCGCTCGCGCTCCCGCTCTGCGGCCAGCCACGCGGGGTCGGCATGCAATCGCTTTAATAGCTCGTCGGCGGTGACTGGTTTGTCCTTCAAGAGACATCCACCTCGATAGGCCCGCCTGCCAGCAAAGCTGGGCGCCCCAACGGCGGGGGGCTTGTCTAGCCTGACTTGGCAGCAGGCGTAGGGCGGATTAGCCGAAGGCGTAATCCGCCGTCCCTCCGCGGAGAAGAAGCGGCGGATTACGCTCCGCTAATCCGCCCTACTCTGTCCCCCCTCACCGAAACGCCGACACCACGATCGCCCCGACGATCGCCACCGTCAGCGTGTACTTCGCCGTGTAGTACACCGTCCGGTTCCACGCCTTCACCTTGCGCGTGGCGAGGTGAAACTCATACAGCTTGCCGAACACCTTGTTCAGCACGCCGACGTGCTCGCCCTCGACGTTCTGGGTCGCCGAGGCCTTGACGATGTGGTGGCTGACCCAGCGGTTGACGGCGGCGATGACGCCGAGCTTCATCGGGCGCTCGACGTCGCAGAACAGGATGATGCGGTTGATTTCGGTTAAGTTCTCGGCGCTGTGGATGAAGGTCTCGTCGAACATCAAGGCCTCGCCGTCGCGCCAGACGCAGGGCACGCCGTCGACAACGATGCGGCACTTGTCGGAGTTCGGCGTCACCAGGCCAAGGTGATAGCGCAGCGAGCCGGCGAAGGGATCGCGGTGGGCGCCGAGCTTGCCGCCGGGCGGCAGCATCGCGAACATCGCGCCGTGGACGTTCGGGATGGAGTTCAGCAGCTCGACCGTCTTCGGGCACAGCGTGCGCGCCGACGGCAGGAAGTCGTCGTACCATTTCAGATAGAAGCGCTTCCAGCCGCTCTTGAAGAACGAGTAGAAGCCCCAGTCGTTGTTGGCGGCGGCGGCGCGGATGAAGCCCTCGTCGAACAGCCGCACCGCCTCCTCGCGGATCTCCTGCCAATTGTCGGTGAGCGTCTTCAGCTCGGGAAACTGCTCGACCGGGATCACCGGCGTGTTGGGCACGGCCGAGCCGGCATACATCAGCACGTTGTAGGGGGCGAGATAGGTCGAGTGGTCGCCGAGCTGGCGGGCGAAGCGCAGCCGCTGCTTGCCGCGGAAGTGGACGTAGAGGGTGGCCCCGATCAGGATGTAGAGGCCGATGAGCTGTGGCGCGAAGAGCTGTCTGAGCATGTCCGGGACCCATGATCCGGCCGCTCAGAGCGTGTTGCGCAGAACCGTGTCGCCTTCTGGGCGAGGATTCAGATGGTGCTCTGATGCCGGCCAAGCGCCTCAATTTAGCCGCAAGCGCGGCCGGCCGCATCCCTTCGCACATGGGTTGTGAACGGGAATCGGGGTTGAAAGTTCTGCGGCGTGACCCGGCTGCAACAGCCGCCGGCCCCGGCTGCAATCATGCTAAGCCCGCGTCAGCTCCTGCAGGCCCTTGAAGGTCAGCCGCTTGGGGTCCCGGACGCCGGCGAGATACATGCGGCGGATGAAGACGGCCACCGCGTCGCGGTCGCAGCCGGTGAGGACGACGATGGCATCCACCGCGGTCTTCTGGGCCTCCATGGGACTGGTCCTCCTGGCAATGCACCCGGCAACGCAAGCTGTCACGATGCCGATTAACATCGCGTTAACCGTGCGGACGGCCGCCAGTTCCCATGCCGCGATTCCCGCCTTCGCTCCATACGCGAAACCGCGCAGGCCGGAGCGGCCGCCGTCGAACGCCGCAGGAGCGCCGCCGTCACACCAGGAAGAAGTCCTCGGGCGCCCCGATCAGGCGGTCATCGCCGTGGGCCACGAGCTTCCGCCGCAACGGGCGCGCCGGCGGCGTGATCACCCGCCGCTCGAGCTCGTTGGCGCCTGGCAACTGGTCGACGAAGCGGACGGCGAAGCCACTGGGGAAATGCCTGATGACGCGGCCGATGCAACTGCCCACCGCCAGCGGCGTGCCGATCTCCGGCTGGATCTCCGCCGAGACCGCGGCGCCCGACATCGAGGCATCGATCACGAAGCACGGGATGCAGCTGCCGTCGGCGAGCGTCAGCGCCGAATGCGGCGAGTTCGGCACGAAGCGCGCATCGCGGCGGGAGTCGCGGATCGACGGATCCTTCTGCTTCTTCTCCAGCCAGACCAGCTTCTCGGCGAGCTTGGCGCGCTCGGCGCGCGTCATCTCTAGCTCGAGCAGAAAGCCGCCATGCACGGTGTCGCTGATCTCGCCTTCGAACTTGCCGAAGTCGCGGAAATACGAGGTCAGACGATCGCCGACCTTGCCGACCACGGGCACCTCGAGCAGCGCGCGAAACGGCGACACCCGCGTGGTGCGGCAGGCGAAGGATCGCAGCCGTCCTTCCGGGGAATACCAGTTCGAAAGCGTGTAGGACCCGACCGTCTGAATCCTGACCGCGCGCTGCTTCAGGAATCGAGCAACCGACATTGCACGTCTCCCCTCGAACCCATGATGTCCCCGATGGCCCGGCCCCCGCCGAGGCACGATATGCCTGTTACAATTTCTGCGTGCATTTTCGGTCGAACTAACTCGAAATGGGCAAAGCCGCCATGCCCCGGACCGTGCGCGCAAATTCTTGAGGAAATCTGAATCCGAAACGGAAATCCCGCTCAACGGAATCGTATGTCCAACCCGTTTCCGCTTTCTGAAAATGCCGGCCCGTCAGATTACGGTGGGGCGCGGCACGTATTCGTCCCAGGCACGAACGGCTGATCGCATCAGCCGCGGCGCGATCGCGTCACGACGCACACCGTCTCACGATGAGCGTGCGTTCGCGTTCAACGTGATTAGTCAATGATTCATCCTAACGCGCGACCACCGAGGCGCGGCTGCAACTCACAATTTCATTCAATCGGGTGAGCAACTATCAGCGCGCGCAACCGCGCTGCCAGCAAACAGCTAACACGTTCGCGTCGTTTCGCTATTTGCTCGCTAACAACCTGTTCACCACTTGCGCAATCGGTCCGCACGGCAGCGGCTGCCGCCTATGCTGTTCAATTTCGCATATACTATTGCCGCTTAGTCGTAAGTGAGGGGGACGGCTGTCAGTCGGCTCGCGCGTCGCCCCAGGCGTATGAGTAAGCAAAGTAGTCACGCGTATGATGACCGCACGCATCGTGGTGTTAACCATCGCTCTCGGCGCGGGCGGCGTTGCGGCCTATCTGGTTAGCAATTCCGACGGCCAGCGGCAGACGCCGGCGGCGCCGGTCGTGCAATTGCCGACGGTCGAGGTGCTGGTCGCCAAGAACGACATCGGGCTCGGTCAGGCGATCAAGCCCGGCGACCTGATCTGGCAGACCTGGCCCGAGGCCGCGAGCAACATCTTCATCCGGCGCGGCGACCGTCCCGAGGCGGCCAATCAGCTGGTCGGCACCATCGCCCGCTCGCCGTTCGTGATCGGCGAGCCGATCCGCGAGCAGAAGCTGGTGAAGGCGGACGGCTCCGGCTTCATGGCGGCGATCCTGCCTGCAGGCATGCGTGCGATCTCCACCGAGATCTCGCCCGAGACCGGCGCCGGCGGCTTCATCCTGCCGAACGACCGCGTCGACGTCATTCTGTCGAAGCGCGACAAGAACCCGGACAAGCCCGGTGCCGCCGACTTCGTCAGCTCCGAGATCATTCTCTCCAACGTCCGCGTGCTCGCGATCGACCAGGCGCCGAAGGAGAAGGAAGGCCAGAACACCGTCGTCGGCAAGACGGTGACGCTCGAGCTCAAGCCCGAGCAGGCCGAGACTTTGGCACGCGCGCGACAGGCCGGCTCGCTGGCGCTGGCGCTGCGCAGCATCGCCGACGTGAACGCCGCCGACGGCAACAAGACCGAGACGCAGCAACAGCAGCAGATGGCGCGACGGGGCAGCGCCATCGAGATCATTCGCTATGGGATCACGAGCTCGCTCACGGCGCAGAAGTGACCGAAAGGACGAGGAAGATGATGGGTGGGCATCAACGCGCAAAATTCGGGACGTGGGTCGTCCGCGCGCTATCGACATCGGCCGTGATCGGCCTCGCGCTCAATCCGGCGCTGACGCCGGTGAAGGCGGCTGACGACAGGCTGGAGACGCCTGTGGTGTCGGTCGGGTCGTCGAAGGTTCGCTTCCTCTCGCTCGGCATCGGCAAGTCCGTGGTCGTCGACTTCCCGCAGGACGTCAAGGACGTGCTGGTCGCCGATCCCAAGGTCGCCAACGCCGTCGTCCGTTCGGCCCGGCGCGCCTACATCATCGGCGCGGCGGTCGGCCAGACCAACGTCGTGTTCTTCGACGGCGAGGGACAGCAGGTCGCGGCCTATGACATCGCGATCAAGCGCGATCTCAACGGCGTGCGCCAGGCGCTGAGCCAGAGCATTCCCGGCGTCAAGATCGACGGCGTCGGCGAGGGCGTGATCCTGACCGGATCGGTGTCGAGCCCGGTCGAGGCGCAGCAGGCCAGCGAGATCGCCGCTCGCCTCGTCGGCGGTGCCGACAAGGTGGTCAACTCGATCGTCGTGCGCGGCCGCGACCAGGTGATGCTGAAGGTCAACGTGTCGGAGGTCCGGCGCGAGATCGTCAAGCAGCTCGGCATCGATCTCAGCGCCAGCATGACCTACGGCACCGCCGTCGTGAACTTCAACAACACGAACCCGTTCACCGCCTATGGCAGGTCGCTGGTCGGCACCAACGGCCTCTCCGCCACCGGCGGCGGCTTGTCGTCGGTCTCGGCGACGATGCGCGCGATGGAGACGGCGGGCGTGACCAAGACGCTGGCCGAGCCCAATCTGACCGCGATCTCCGGCGAATCCGCGACCTTCATCGCCGGTGGCGAATTCCCGATTCCCGGCGGCTATTCCTGCGATCCCACCACGCGGGTCTGCAGCACCTCGATCACCTACAAGAAGTTCGGCATCTCGCTCAACTTCACGCCGGTCGTGCTCAGCGAAGGACGCATCAGCCTGCGGGTGATGACCGAGGTGTCGGAGCTGTCGAACGACAATGCGATCACGGTGTCGTATGCGCTGACCTCGGCCTCGACGTCGTCGGTGACGATCCCCGCGATCCGCACCCGCCGCGCCGAGACCACGGTCGAGATCCCCTCCGGCGGCTCGATGGCGATGGCCGGCCTGATCCAGAACCAGACCAAGCAGGCGATCAACGGCCTGCCCGGGCTCAATCAGCTGCCGGTGCTCGGCCAGCTGTTCCGCAGCCAGGACTACGTCAACAACGAGACCGAGCTGATGGTGCTGGTGACGCCCTATGTCGTGCGCGCCGTCGCGCAGAAGGAGCTGTCGCGTCCGGACGACGGCTTCGCGCCGGCCACCGACTCGGAGTCGGCGCTGCTCGGCCGCATGAACCGGCTGTACGGCATCGCCGCCAGGGTCGACGCGGCCACGGGGCAGCCGGCCGGCTTCGGCTTCATCATCGACTGAGATTGCGGGACGACGGGGCACGGGGGAACGATCATGTCGGCAACATCCATACCAGACGGCGGACGCACGCTGCGCCGGATCGGCGCCATCGCGGGGCTGGCGCTCACGCTCGGCGCCTGCAACACCACCACCGGCGAGGTCGTCGCGACGATCCCGGACGACTACAAGATCCGCCATCCGATCGCGATCGAGGAAGGCCGGCAGTCGACCGTCGTCTTCATCGGCAGCGGACGCGGCGGCCTGACCTACCAGCAGCGCGTGGACGTCGCGGGGCTCGCGCGCTCATGGCTGCGCGAAGGCACCGGCGGGATCATGGCGGAGGTGCCGGCAGGCACGTCGAATGCGCGCGCCGCGGCCGACGCCTATCGCGAGATCCGCGCCGTGCTGACCGCCGGCGGCGTTCCCTCGCACGCGATCTCGATGCGCAACACCATGCCCGACGATCCGCGGCAGCTCGCCGTCATCCGGCTGAGCTATCCGAAGATCGCCGCCGTCGCCGGTCCCTGCGGGCTGTGGCCGGACGATCTCGGGCCGAACATCAACAATCCCGGCTACAGCAGCAACCAGCACTATCAGAATTTCGGCTGCGCCACGCAGCGCAATCTCGCTGCGATGATCGACAACCCGGCCGATCTCGAGCAGCCGCGCTCGGAGATGGCCGCCTACACGCCGCGCCGCTCCGCGCTGTTCGAGAAGTACCGCAAGGGCGAGTCGACGGCGGTGGCGTATCCGGAGTCAGACAAGGCCAAGCTCAGCGATACAGGCAAATGATCAACGCGTCCCGTCAGAGCCAGGATGAGCAGCCCGGCCCCACCGGCCCGGCCCTCGACGATCACATCGCGCCGGTGCCGCGCGTCTCGGTGCAGGCATTCTGCGAGACCGACCAGACCTCGGCCGCGATCCTCGCGGCGAGCCAGGACCGAAGACTCGGCAAGGCGCACATCACGATCAAGGCGGGCGGCATGCCGCGCGCGATCGAGACCTATCACTCGCAGCCGACGCCGAACGTCATCTTGATCGAGACCAGGCCCGGCGGCGACATTCTCGGCGGCCTCGACGACCTCGCCAGCGTCTGCGATCCCGGCACCCGCGTGGTGCTGATCGGCAGCCCGTCCGACGGCGTCGCCTATCGCGAGCTGGTCCGGCGCGGCGTCAACGACTATGTGATGGGCCCGGTCGAGACCATCGACGTGATCCGGTCGGTCTGCAGCCTGTTCTCGGCCTCGGAGGCCGTCATCACCGGCCGCATCATCGCCGTGGTCGGCGCCAAGGGCGGCGTCGGCGCCTCCACCGTCGCCCACAACGTCGCCTGGAGCATGGCGCGCGACCTGACGCTGGATTCCGTCGTCATCGATCTCGACATGGCGTTCGGCACCGCGGGACTGGACTACAACCAGGATCCGCTGCAGGGCATCGCCAACGCCGTGTTCCAGCCGGACCGGCCGGATACGGCGCTGATGGAGCGCCTGCTCGCCAAATGCACCGAAAATCTCAACCTGCTCGCCGCCCCCGCGACGCTCGACCGCGTCTATGATTTCGGCGCCGATGCGTTCGACGCGATCTTCGACACCCTGCGCATGACCCAGCAATGCATCGTGCTCGACGTGCCGCACCAATGGTCGGCCTGGACGCGGCATGCGCTGATCAATGCCGACGACATCCTCGTGGTCGCCGAGCCCGATCTGGCGAATCTGCGCAACGCCAAGAATCTCCTGAGCGTGCTCAAGGCCTCGCGCCCGAACGACCGGCCGCCGCTGTATTGCCTGAACCAGGTCGGCATGCCCAAGCGGCCGGAGATCGACCTAAAGCGCTTCGCCAAGACCGTCGAGGCCGAGCCGGTCGCGATCATCCCGTTCGACTGCAAGCTGTTCGGCACCGCCGCCAACAACGGCCAGATGATCGCGGAGATATCGGGGCTGAGTCGCACGCCAAAGCTGTTCCAGGACATCGCGAACCGGCTCACCGGGCGCATCGACCACAAGCCGCAGCGCGGCTCGCTGCTGGCGCCGATCGCGAAACTGCTCGGCGCGAAATAGCGCCTTAGATCATGATCTCCGCGCAAACGCCTTTGGCGTTTGTCGCGAGGGAAAACCGGTTTCCACTTTTCCGGATCGTGCTCTAGTCGTCGGAGCGGCTGAGCGCCCGCGCCAGCGCCTTGTCGGGCTCACCGGCCACCGGCCGGTCGCGGCGCGGCAACAGCTCGCGCTGCGCGATCTTGCGGCGCTCCAGGATGCGCTTCACATAGGCGACGCTGGCATTGGCCTGCTCCGGCGGCAGCCCCGACCGCGCGATGCTCTCGGCCTCGCTCATCCGGCCCTGCAGGCCGACGATGACGGCGAGATTGGTCCGGACCCGCGGGCTGGCATCGGGGTGTGCGCTGGCCTTGCGCAACTGCTCCTCGGCCTTGGGCAGTTCGTTGGAGAGCGCGTAGGACAGGCCGAGATTGGACAGCACCGAGGGATCGTCAGGGGCGATCTTCAGCGCCGTCATGTAGTATTGCCGGGCCTCCTCGTTGCGCCCCATCTGGTCGAGCGTGGCGCCCTGCGCCGACAGGATGCGCCAGTCGGGATCCTCGGGCGAATGCGCGCGGCTGAGCACGTCGAACGCCTGCTGGAAATTGCCGTTGTCGGCGAGCGCACGGCCGTAGGCCGCCAGCAGCGCCTTGTTGCCGGGGCTGGCGATGCTCGCCTGCTCCAGCACGGCGACGGCCTGCGAGCGCTGGCCGGTGCCGCGCAGGGCGCTGCCATAGCGCAGCGCCACCTCGGGATCGTTGGGATTGGCGCGGAAGCGCTCGCGGAGCTGATCGATCTCGGCGCGCGGGTCGGCAGCGGCAGCGCGGCTCTTTTCGGGATTGCCGCCCAGTGCCCCCGTGACCTCGCTGAGATCGGTGGTCTGGCAGGCGCCGAGACCGAGCAGCACGGCCGTGAACGACAGCGCGAACGCGGCCGGCCGGAGCAGAGGGAGAGAGCGAAGGGGCCGCGTACGCATGCAACTGAACTACTTCGGGACCAGATGATCTGCACGCTGGCAGATTAACCCTAAGGTCCCGTTAAGCGGGCGCGGCCGGCCCGCCTCAATCGATGAATTCGGCGCCGAACTCGCAGCCGATGCGCCAGGCCAGCCGGCACTTGCGCTGGTGGTCGGGCGCGAAGACGATGGTGAACTGCGGGGGAATCTCGACGAATTCGGCGATCACCTTGACGCCGCCGTCGGAAATATCCGTGACCGTGCAGTCCCGCGGCAGGCTGCCATTGCCGTAGTGAATCTTCGCGATCCTCCTGCACAGCCGACGTTCACTCTTGCGACGGTTCGCCAACATCAACATTTCGACGTCTCACCCACTCAATCGTCCAATCCGGAGACCTCGTTTGTAGCAAGGAAACCTTGGGATCTGACTAGCGCCAAGCCCGGAAATCCGAGGAGCGGATTTGGGTTTCGTTTACCATCGGCGTGCCTCAGCGGACCGGCAGCAGCACACCGTCGAAATACGCCGACAGCCTCCTGACGCCGTCGAGCGGCAGGACGTCGGCGACATACTGATCGGGCCGCACGATCACGATGCAGCCCGCGGCGCGATCGATGCCGCGCATCGCAAAGATGTCCTGGCCGCTCTTCAGATCGGCACAGAACATCTTCTCGTAGTCGATGAGGCCGTAACGGCCCTTCCGCGGCAGCAGCAGCTCCGGCATGTGTTCGATCGCGAGCTCGCGATGCCCCTGCTGGAACACCGCGCGCAGATCAATCACGGAATCAATGTCGGCGCCCGCCTGGGTGTGGCGGCGCACGGGCGAGGCCGAATCCTCGCTGAGGAATTTGCACAGGCGGCGGATGGCGGACTCCGGCGCGGCTGGATCCTCCGCCGCCGCGAACGCAAAGATGCGGAAGCGGCCGTCGGCCTGGACGACATGGCCGAGCTGCACCGGCTTGGCATCGCCGAGCCGGATCACCGGCGCCGAGTGAAAGCGCTTGCCGATGACCAAGCCCGTGGCGAGCGGCTGGAAGGTGTCGGCGCCGGTGAGAACGGAGGGTCGATAGTGCGTGGCGGTGCCCGCCGTGTAGCGGCCGTGGCGCACGAAATAGTCCTGGGTCTTGGCCGCATCGGCGCCGCCCTGCTTGGCGGCGGAGGCAAGAATTCCTGCCCATTCGCGATCGAAATCGATCAGCTCCTGGGCGATGGCCCGCCGCTCCGCCGAATAGCTGTGCAGGAGCTGCGGCGCGCAACGCTTGCCCAGGACGGCGGCGAGCTTCCAGCCGAGATTGAACGTGTCCTGCATCGACACGTTCATGCCCTGCCCCGCCTTCGGGCTGTGGGTGTGGCAGGCGTCGCCGGCGATGAACACGCGCGGCAGCCGCGTTGCGACCTCGGCCTCCGGCACGTCGTCGAACTTGTCGGTGATGCGCTGGCCGATCTCATAGACCGACCACCACGCGACCTCCTTCACCTCGAGCGTATATGGCTCGAGAATGCGCCGTGCCTTGGCGATCACTTCGTCGACGGTGATGTTGCGCCCCGCCACGCGCTCGCCGACCTCGAGCTTGGCAAGCTCGACATACAGCCGGACCAGATAGCCGCCCTCGCGCGGGATCACCAGCAGGCTGCCGTCCTTGGCGGACTGGATCAGCGACTTGAAGCGGATGTCGGGAAAATCGGTCACGGCGAGCACGTCCATGACGCCCCAGGCATGATTGGCGGAATCCCCGTGCAGCTCGCGGCCGATCGCCTTGCGCACGACGCTGCGCGCGCCATCACAGCCGACGACGTAGCGCGCGCGCACCGTCTCCACCTGGCCTTCATGCTCCGGATCAATGCGATCGAAGCTGACGGTCACGCCGTGTGCGTCGACGCCTGCGGCCGGATCGATCCGCAGATCGCGCAGTCGCCGCGCGTAATGCGGCTCGAGCTTCGCGGCCGACCGGCGCATCACGTCCAGGAAGAAATCGTGGACCCGAGCCTGGTTGAGCACGACATGTGGCATCTCCGACAGGCCGTCCTCGACGTCCTGCACGCGACCGCTGCGCGCGATATGCTTGCTGTCTTGGTCGCTCGGCTTCCAGAACGTGGTCTCGTTGATCCAGCACGCTTCCCTCAGCACTTTCTCGGCAAAACCATAGGCCTGGAACATCTCCATGGTGCGGCAGGCGATGCCGTCGGCCTGGCCGAGCAGCAGCCGGCCCGGCTTCTGCTCGACGATGCAGGTCCTGATGTCCGGAAAAGCGGAAAGCTGGGCAGCGAGGTTCAACCCCGCCGGGCCGCAGCCGACGATGAGGACATCGGCTTCGGGTGGCAGCGGGCTGGTCGCGCCGGCGCTCGCGACACGTTCGGCCGCGTCGAAGATCTCGGGATCGCCCGGCTGGAAGCCGTTGAGATGAAACTGCACGTGACAACCCTCCCTCGCTGTTCCTTATTGATCAGTATGCTGATCATCAGTATGCTTGTCAAGCTGGTGACAGGAGATTCGAATTGACCGAGATGCAGGACATGCCGGGGCACCTGGCACGCCGGTTTCAGCAGATCGCCGTGGCGGTGTTCCTGGCGGAGGTGGAAGCGGCCGGCTTCGACCTCACGCCGGTGCAATATGCGGCACTGGCCGCGATCGCGGCCAACCCGGCCATCGACCAGATCACGCTCGCTGGCCTGATCGCCTATGACCGCACCACGATCACCGGCGTGATCGACCGGCTCGCACAGAAGGGCCTCGTCGTCCGCCGTGCGAGCGCGCGCGACCGCCGGTCACGCGAGCTGTTGATCACCGATGAGGGGAGAAGGACGCTGGAGGCGATCACGCCGGCGGTCGAGGCGGCGCAGCGGCTGATGGTGCGCGGCCTCAGCGGGGCCGAGGCGAAGGAGCTGGTGCGCCTCATGCGCAAGGCGATTGCGGCCGCCAACGAACTCAGCCGCGCGCCGCTGCGGGAGGGGGCGGCGGAGCGGTAAGCGCCAAGCAAACTGCTGGTTGCTTACCCGTCATGCCCCGGACCGGTTCCGGGCATCCGCGTTCTTCCAAGCCCAACGACATCGATGGCCGGATCAGCCCGGCCATGACGATGTGGAGAGAGCCGCCCCAAGCTGACGTCATAGAGGTGAGCGCCGCACGCCCCCCCTTCCCTCACGAATACCGCATCACGCCGTCGTCGACCTTGCCGAAGCGCAGCGAGACGATATCCAGCGCGTAGTTCTGGTACAGCCGCCACGGCCGCTTCGAGCCCTGCTTCGGCAGATCGGCAACCGCGCGCTGCACATAGCCGGAGCTGAAGCTCAGCGACGGCAGCGGCGTGACGGTGGAATCGTCATTGTGCGGCACGCATTGGCGATAGCCGTGCCGGTCCATATAGTTCAGGAGCCGGCAGACATATTCGCAAGTGAGGTCGCATTTCAGCGTCCAGGACGCATTGGTGTAGCCGAGCGTCGCCGCCAGATTCGGCACGTCGGAATACATCATGCCCTTGTAGTTGAGCGTCTTTGCGAAATCGACGGTGCGGCCATCCACGACGACCTCGATGCCGCCGAGTACCTGCAGCACCAGCCCGGTCGCGGTGACCACGATATCGGCCTCAATTTCGCGGCCGTCGGCGAGGCGCAGGCCGCGCTCGGTGAAGGTCTCGATCCCGGCCGTCACCACCGAGGCGCGCTGCTCGCGAATGGTCTTGAACAGGTCGCCGTCCGGCACCAGGCACAACCGCTGGTCCCACGGGTTGTAGCGCGGCGTGAAATGGGTGGCGACGTCGTAATCGGGACCCAGCGCGGCGCGCACCCCGCCCAGGATCAGCTGCTTGACCCGCTGCGGCTTGCGCCGGCTGAGCTGGAAGAAATACATCCCGAACAGCACGTTGCGCCAGCGGATCAGGTGATAGGCGAGGCCAGGGGGCAGATGCCGGCGCAGCTTGTTGGCGAGCGCGTCCTGCGCCGGGCGCGACACCACATAGGTCGGTGAGCGCTGCAGCATCGTCACATGCGCGGCGGACTTCGCCATCGCCGGCACCAATGTGACCGCGGTCGCGCCGGAGCCGATCACGACGACGCGCTTGCCGGCATAGTCGAGATCCTCAGGCCAGGCCTGCGGATGCACGATGCGGCCCTTGAAATCGGCCATGCCCTTGAAGTCCGGCAGATAGCCCGACTCGTAGCGGTAGTAGCCGGAGCACATGAACAGAAAGCCGCAGGTCATCCGCACGGTCTCGACCGTGCCCTGCTCCGTCCGGCGCTCGGCCTCGACGGTCCAGCGTGCGTCCGCGCTCGACCACGACGCGCGCCGGACCCGATGGTTGAACCGGATGTGGCGATCGATGCCGTTATCGGTCGCGGTGTCCTGGACGTATTTCAGGATCTGCGGCCCGTCGGCGATCGCCTTCGGATCGGTCCACGGCTTGAACGAATAGCCGAGCGTGTACATGTCGCTGTCGGAGCGGATGCCGGGATAGCGGAACAGGTCCCATGTGCCGCCGATCGCGCCCCGCCCCTCCAGGATCGCGAAGCGCTTGCCCGGGCACTTGTGCTGCAGATGATAGGCGGCGGCGATGCCGGACAGCCCGGCGCCGACGATCAGCACGTCGACATGCTCTGTTGACATGAGGTGTTCCTGGCGTTTCCTGGTGCGGCTTTCTTGCTCTGGCTGCGGACAGTCGCAACCCGGCTCGTCGCTGTCAAATCGCCGGCGCATTCGTCGTCGGTCAACCCTCCTCCGCTATCAGCGGGAAACACCCTCGATACGGATCTGGTGATGAACGCTCCCCACCCGCGCGACGACAGACCCGGCGACAGCGACAGCCGGGACGGCAGTGGCGCGCCGTCGCAGCGCATCGCCCTGGGCTTTTCGCTGTTCGCAATCGGGCTCGCAGCCTGGTCGCTCTTCCCGAGCTTTCCGGCTGGTCAGCTGATCGCGGTCGTCACCGTCATCCCGCTGCTGGCGCTCATCCTCACCTTGCGCTTTCCCGGGCGGTTCCGCATCGGCCTCGGCTCCGGCTACGGCGCCAATCTCGGCACCGGTTGCATCGTGGCGGCCGGCACGCTCGCCGCGCGCACGCTGTCGGACATCAACCTCGTCGACTGGCTGCCGCTGACGGCCTTCGCGACCGCGGTCGCGATCATTTTCCTCATCGTCGCCGCGCGGTTCGAAACCCAGCTCCGCCGCCGCGGCTGGCGGCTGCTGCTCGCCGCTCTCTTCGTCGCCGCCTATGCGTTCGGGGCGCTTGGTCAGTTCAACACCGCACTCGACCGCTCGGCGCCGGCGCTGCTGCGCAGCCGTGTGCTCGCCAAGCATCTCGGCCATAGCCGGCTCGCCACGCATCAGGTGACGCTCGAGCCGTGGGGCCCGTTCGCGAGAACCACCGATGCACATGTTGCGCAGGCGCTGTACGAAAGGTTGCAGCCGGGCGACACCGTGTGCCTGCGCCTGGGCGATGGCGCGTTTCGCATGGCGTGGTTCACGGTGGCGGCATGCCGCTGAGACCCGGCGCTGCGGCCGAGACAGGAACGGCCATTTGCACAGCGCCGCGATGCTGCGTATCGTCGTAGCTTCGTGGCCCGCATGAGCGCAGCCATATGCGGGGCCTCACGCGCCGTCTCGATGAACCCGGATGTCGCTCCGCTCATCCGGGCTATGCGATTGCGAGCCGTTCTGCATGACCGACTTCCTGCCCCGCCCTTTCGCTGTCGATCGTCCCGACGTGCTGGATCTCGACATCACCGCGCTCGACGCGCGCCCCGGCGCGGTGCTGGTGGCGCGCTCGCCGTTCTATCCCGGCGGCGGCGGCCAGTTGCCGGACCGCGGCACGATCGCGTGGAACGGGATCGTCCGCGTCGTCACCGGGTTCGAGCCGACCGCCGACGGCATCTGGCACCTGATCGGTGATGACGCCATCCCGGACGGGGCGATCGAGCTGCGCGTCGATCCGGCGTTCCGGCAGCGCATGAGCGAGCAGCACACGGTGGCGCATCTCGTCAACAGTGCCGTCTACACGCTGTTCGACGGCGCGCTGCTGACCGGCGTCCGCATGACCGAGACCGACGAGTTCAGTGTCGATTTCGATCTGCCCAAGGTGGCGCCGGAGCAGCTGCGCGCGGTGGAGGACGCGGTCAACGCGGCGATCTCGGACGATCGCCCGGTCCGCGCCTTCGACATGGGCTACGACGAGGCGCAGGCGACCGCTGGCCTGTTCCGCGCCAAATCCGTCGCCCCGCCACGCCAGGCCGACGGCCTGATCCGCATCGTCGACATCGACGGCCTCGACCGCCAAGCCTGCGGCGGCACGCATCTGGTCTCGACGGCGCAGGCCCGGCCCATCCGCATCGTGAAAGTGGACAACAAGGGCCGGCAGAATCGGCGCTTCAGGATCGGAATGCACAGCGCTTAGGAGCGACTTGCAGCGGCTCACGACGCGTAGCCCGGATGAGCGAAGCGACATCCGGGGTCTCACGCAGTATGCCGGTGAACCCGGATGTCGCTTCGCTCATCCGGGCTACGAGCACGTTGACGATCGCTCTGTTTATTGCGAGCGGCACCACGGCCGATGCACGATCACGTCGAATCCTTCATCCGGCGTCGGCGCCACGAAGTAGGACGTGAACAGGTCGAACTCCTCGTCGGTCACGGTGAAGGCGTGGCGGCCTTCTGCGTTGCGCGCGCGCAGCCGCGCCTTGCAGACCTCGTCGGGAACGTCGAGGTGATGCAATTGGTGCGGCACGCCGGCGGCTTCGAACAGACTGCGCATCCAGGCGCGGCTCGCCGGCGTGTTGGCGGGGAAGTCGAGCACGACCGAAACGCCGGCCCGCAACAGCGCGACGACATGCGGCCCCATCACGCTGCGCAGCCGTGACGAATTGCGCACGTAGTCCGCCAAGCTGCTCTGCTCGCCGGGATAGAGCCGCGACAGCCAGTCGTCCTCGGCGACCACGACGGTGGCCGAGCGATGGCCGAGCTCCGCGGTGAGCGTCGATTTGCCGGCAGCGATCTTGCCGCACACGAGGTGCAGCGTCGGTTGGTTGGGAGACACGGATACAGACCTCGCATACAGCGCATCTTCGGGCGCCAAGAGCATTCACAGGCAATTCTCGCAGGCGGAAGCGCCCGGCCCGACGGATCAGGCCGGGTCGGTAATTCGGCTGCTGACGGCAGCGCCTGCGATGCGAATGCGGAAGGTCATGAGGCTATATTTGACAGATGTCGCTGACGGCGTCCAGGCTCGGCCGTCATCCGTCGCGAGACCCCGCCGCGATTGAGTTCGACTCGCAAGAATGGCCCGCGCGCGTTTCAGTCGCGCCGGCCGCTCGCGAATGAGTTGAAGTCACTTCACTGTGGCCGAATTGATCCACTGCGACGGGAGTCGAGCCGGCCGCGTGTCGTCCATTGCCAACCGGATGTCCGCTCCTGTAGGTAGTTGCGAGGGACGGGGGCGTCAGTCGGTGGCTCGTCAGGGGCGTCAACTACAAGGCATCGCATCAGGACGACGTGAGGCGCGCATGCGCTCAGCGCGGCGCCGCGCAGCGCTGTCGCGGCTCGGCGGCGCTCTCGTCTGGTTCGCGGCATGGGCCCTGATCTTCCAGTCCGTGCTGGCGTTCTCCGCGATGAGCGCTGCGGTTGCGGCTCCCGACACCGCCATCATCTGTCAGAGCTCCACCGACGGTCCGCCGTCGGACGATATCGGCACTGCGGCCAAGCAATGCGCGAGCTGTCCGTTCTGTGCGCTCGGACGCGGCGTCACCGTCCCGCACGTACCCGCCATGGCGCGGCCGATGCCGGTGGTCGTGGCGATCCTGATCGAGCGGATCGACGTCGTTGCGGCGCTCCGGCCCGCACTCGAACTGCCGGTCGCTCGCGGACCACCGGCGGCCGTCTAGGCCGATCACTCCAGACATCTCATCCCGTCACGATGCGGCCGGTCTCGTCCGCGCGCGCTGTGGGCTGCCGTCCGGCGGTCGCCGCAGCCGTGCCCGCAGCCGCCTCGTCGCGACATGTTCACGGGGCCACGGCGCGCTCGCCGCCAGACGCCTCTCCCATTCCTATTCCGAGATCCCATCATGGACCAATGTTCGACACCCGTCCGGCGGCGGTTGCTCCGCTCAACCACCGTGCTGACATCGCCTGCGCTGCTGGCATTCGCCCTTTCGAGCCCCGTGCTTGCGCAGGACCCATCGCGGGCTCGCTCTGCCGCCACGCTGCCGCAGGTGACGGTCACTGTCCCGCAGCCCCGTCCGGCCGCCCGAACGGCCGTCCGCCGCAGGGGCGCACATGCGGCGACGACCAATCCGGCAAGCGCGCCACCGCCGCAGGCGACCTCATCCGACGGCGTCGCCGCGCCTCCCGGCGCCACTTCGGTTGCGCCGGGTGACATCCTGGCGAAGCGCGCCATCACGAACGACACCGCTGCGCTGTTTGCCGATGTACCCGGCGTCAGCCTCTATTCGGCCGGCGGGGTCTCGAGCCTGCCGGCGATCCATGGCCTCGCCGACGACCGCCTGCGCATCAAGGTCGACGGCATGGACACCATCGCCTCATGTCCCAATCACATGAATCCGGCGCTGTCCTACATCGATCCAGCCCAGGTCGCCGCAGCCAAGGTCTGGGCGGGCATCACTCCCGTGAGCGTCGGCGGCGACTCGATCGGCGGCACCGTCGCCGTCAGCTCGCCGGCGGCCCTGTTCGCGGCGCCGGGGCAGAGCCTGCTGACAAAAGGCAGCATCGGCACGTTCTACCGCAGCAACGGCAACGTGCGCGGCGTCAACCTGTCGGCCACCATGGCCACCGAGAACTACAGCGTCAGCTACAGCGGCGCTTCGGTCAAGGCAGACAACTATACGGCCGGCGGCAACTTCAAGAACTTCACCCTGAGGAGCTCGATCACGCCGGTGCTTCCCCTCGATCAGGTCGGCTCATCCGCCTACGAGACCAGGAATCATCTGATGGGCATCGCCTGGAGCAAGGACGGCCAGCTCATCGAGCTGAAGGCGGGAGTGCAGGAGGTCCCCTATCAGCTCTACCCGAACCAGCGCATGGACATGCTGGGCAACGATGCCTACAGCCTCAACCTGCACCATCTCGGCCGGTTCGACTGGGGCGATCTGGACACCCGCCTCTATCATCAGTCCGTCGATCACTACATGAACTTCGGCGGCGATCGGCTGCTCTCGTATGGCACGCTGCGCCCGCCGAACACGACGGGTGCGAGCTATCCGGTCAACGGCATGCCGATGTATACGCGCACCAAGACCAACGGCCTGACCTCCAAGGCCGACATCACGCTGTCGCCCCGCGACGTGGTCCGCGTCGGCGTGGACCTGCAGACCTATCGTCTCGACGACTGGTGGCCGCCGGCCCCCGATTGCGGCGTCGGCAACTGCATCGGCGGCATGGCGCCGCTGACATTCTGGAACATCAACGGCGGCAAGCGCGACCGGGCCGGCGTGTTCAGCGAGTGGGAGGCGAAGTGGAGCCCGTCCTGGCTGTCGCTGCTGGGCGTGCGGTTCGAGCGCGTCGAGACCGACACCGGACCGGTCGTCGGCTACAACACCAGCACCACGCCGCTGACATCGGGGTTCATGTCCGGCATGTACGAGACGAGCTCGGTCGGCTCCCGCGCGGCGTTCAACGCCATGGATCGCTCGCGAAAAGACAACAATGTCGATCTGACGGCGCTGTTCCGGAATACGCCGAGCGCCCATCTCACCTTCGAGTTCGGCGCGATGCAGAAGACCCGGTCGCCGAATCTCTACGAGCGTTATTCGTGGTCGCGCAACACCATGGCGCTGGAGATGAACAATTTCGTCGGCGACGGCAACGGTTATCTCGGAAACCCCAATCTGAGACCCGAGGTCGCCCATACCGTGAGCTTCACCGGCGCCTGGCACAGCGCCGACCATGAGGCCGAGATACGGCTCACACCCTATTACACCCATGTGCGCGACTACATCGATGCGGTGCAGTGGAAGGCCGCCACCAACACCGCTGCCGTGCCTGCCGTCGCCAACCAGTTTGTGATCATGAAGTACATGAACCAGCAGGCACGGCTGTACGGCTTCGATCTGTCCGGCAAGGTGCCGCTGGGCAGGACGCCGATCGGCGATTTCGGCCTGAAAGGAGTCCTGAGCTATACCAACGGCAGGAACCTCGACACCGGAGGCGGCCTCTACAACATCATGCCGATCAACGGCAAGCTGACGCTCACGCACCGGCTCGACGGCTGGGACAGCGGCCTCGAGCTGGTGATGGTGGGCCGCAAGTCCGACGTCTCCGTCGCGCGCAACGAGCTCAAGACCCCGGCCTACGGCCTGGTCAACCTGCGCAGCAACTACAGCTGGCAGAAGCTGCGCATCAGCTTCGGCGTCGAGAACCTGTTCAACAAGCTCTACTACCTGCCGCTCGGCGGCGCCTATATCGGCGAGGGCGCATCGATGTCGTTCAACAAGGAGGCCGGCACCGTCGCTGCCACCGGCGGCGGCGTATCGGGCACCGCGACGATGTGGGGCACCGCCGTTCCCGGTCCCGGGCGGTCGTTCTATCTGGGTGCGAACCTGGAATTCTGACGCCGGCATTCGCATCGGCGCCCTGTCCCGCCGGCGGGACAGGGCGAGAGCGGACGCCAGACGACCACAGTGTCGCAATGAGCGGCGCGAGCGAGACGTAACGTCGCGCATCACGCCGTCTGCGATTTTCGGCTGAAAAATCGCGGCCCTGGCGAATTTGGAAAAGCTCTAAGAGCAATTCCAGCCGCCGCTCCGTTGACACATCGGGGCGGTTGCCGTCTCCACTGATCCCACGGTGCATCGTATTTGAATTTGCTCATTGGGGGGATTGATGAGACTGACCATTGCGGCCGCGCTCGCTGTCGCGTTTACCGCCATCTCGCCGGCCTTGGCCGACGGCTACAAGGACTGCACCAAGCTCGACAAGGCGTCGTGGAAGCCGGCGGCCGAGGCGGAAGCCAAGGCGAAGGATGCGGGCTACGAGGTGCGCCGCTCGAAGGTCGAGGGCACCTGCTACGAGGTCTACGGCGTCAAGGGCGGCAAGCTGTATGAGCTGTTCTACAGCCCGGAGGATCTCAGCCTGAAGCACACGATCGCCAAGTAGTTGGCGCAAGCGTCGTCCAGCGTGCTGGATGACCTGACGTGAGAGCCATGCACGGCACAGCCCCCCGCGCCAGCCTGAAACACCGGGACGCCGCCGAGACCGTACGGGTCTGGGACCTTCCGCTGCGGCTGTGGCACTGGATGCTGGCCGTGCTGGTGCTCGTCGCCTGGGTGACGCCGAACGTCCATGACGGCCTGCACCGGATCGCGGGCTACGCGATCCTCGGACTGCTTGCGTTCCGCCTGATCTGGGGCATCATCGGCACCCGCCATTCGCGCTTCCGCAGCATCGGCGCCCGGCTGCGCGCGACGCCCGCTTATCTGTGGAATCTGCGGCGCGGCAGGACCGGACGCTATCTCGGGCTGAACCCTGCGGGCACGGCGATGCAGCTCGCACTGCTGCTTCTGCTCATCGTCTCCGTGGTGACCGGCGCGATGCAGGTGACCGTGCGCTTCTTCGGCCTCTGGTGGGTCGAGGACACCCACGAGGTGACGTCATATCTGCTGATCCCGCTGGTGGTGCTACATGTCGCCGGCGTGGTGCTGGTGAGCCGCCTGCAGCGCGAGAATCTCGCCCGCGCCATGCTGACAGGGCGGAAGCTGCTGCGGCGCAGCTCGCGCACGAGCTGACTGGCCGGCTCAGCCGAGTACGGCGTAGGGCGTCAGCCGGAGGCCCTGCGGTCTCCATCATCTGTCGTCGCCGAACGATCGTTCGCGGCGAATCGCGCCACACACGGAACTCACGAGCGTTGCACGCAGGCCACAGTTCTCGCAAAAGCTGCGCGGGCGCGGAGATGCGTTATTGCGCCGGGCCGTCTTGCACCGAACAATCGCAGGTATCGGATGCCTGACCGCCCCTCACCAGCAGGGGCTCGGATTTGGGGGAGGCCGGATGATGAGCTCGCAGCAGCTTTCGACCCGTGCGTTGTGTCGGTCCGTTGTCCTAATAGCTTGTGCGGCGGCATGGCCCGCGGCCGCCGCCGAGATCGAGGCGGCGACGCCGCCCGTCGTCGCGGAGCCGATCGCGACGTCGCCGCAGCCGACCGCAGCCGAGCCCGCGCTGACGACCGCGTCGATCACGCCATCGGCCGTCCTGCCAGCGGACGAACAGGCCGCGCCCAGCGCAGCGACCGAACCGCCTCGGCCCACCGTCGCCAGCGCCGACCGCATCGAGATCCTCGACGAGTGCCCCGCCATCGATGCCTGCATCGATCGCTATCTGTGGGCGCTGTACGAGCGCGCGCCGAAGCTCGACAAGATCCGCGAGACCGAGCGCCGCGTCGTCACGGTCAAGCGCAAGGGGCGCATGGTGAAGGTGACGCGCAGCTTCACCAAGCTGGTCGACAACGACTTCACCTGGAAGGATCCGAAGGCGGCCGAGCGCGTCGGCCGCAGCATGATGGAGTACGTGATCGGCGGCATGGACCGCGGCTTCAAGCTGAAGCTGTTTCACACCTTGCACGCCGCCGAGGCCGCGGGTCTCGCGCCGGGCATCACCAGCGGCTTCCGCGACGATTATCGCCAGGAGATCGCGAGCGGCCTGAAGGCCGCCAGCAACCGCTCCTATCACGGCGGCAGCCTGCGCGGCGGCTACGGCCACGGACTCGCGGCCGACATCGTCAGCGTCAACGGCGCGACGCGCGCACAGCGCTGGGTGGCGACCGAGGCGCTGTGGAAATGGGTCGACGCCAACGGCAAGAGCTTTGGCATCGGCCGGCCCTATCTCGATCGCGACCCGCCACATGTCGGCCCGGTCGACGGCGAGGAATATGCCAAGCATCGCGCGCCTGCGGTGAGGGTGGCGGCGGCGGAGACGAAGAAGGGCAAGCGGATCGCCGCGCGACCGGAGCATCATGCGGCAAAGCGCACGAAGGCGGTGCGCGCGTCGGCGCTGGCCTCGCGGCGGACAGGGTGATTGTCACGTACACTGCAGGTGGCAGTATCTCGTTGATTTCGTAGAGCGCACACTCTCTCCGTCATTGCGAGGAGCGAAGCGACGAAGCAATCCAGAGTCGCACGCGACACCCTGGATTGCTTCGCTTCGCTCGCAATGACGACGTCCCATCTTCGGAGCATCGATGACGACAAAACAAAAGGCCGGGGCAATGCCCCGGCCTTCACCATCTCCGCCGCGCGTCGCGCCGGATTATCAGTAGCGGTAGTGGCCCGACTTGAACGGGCCTTCCGGCTTGACGCCGATGTAGGAGGCCTGGTCGGGGCGCAGCTTGGTGAGATTCACGCCGATCTTGGCGAGGTGCAGCATCGCCACCTTCTCGTCCAGCGACTTCGGCAGCACGTAGACTTCCTTCTTGTACTTGCCGTCCTTGTTGTTGGCGTAGAGCTCGATCTGCGCCAGGGTCTGGTTGGTGAAGGACGCCGACATCACGAAGGACGGGTGGCCCATCGCATTGCCGAGGTTCACCAGGCGGCCTTCGGACAGCAGGATCATGCGCTTGCCGTCGGGGAAGGTGATCTCGTCGACCTGCGGCTTGATGTTGGTCCACTTCAGGTTCTTCAGCGAGGCGACCTGGATCTCGTTGTCGAAGTGGCCGATGTTGCAGACGATGGCGCGATCCTTCATCGCGCGCATGTGCTCGATGGTGATGATGTCCTTGTTGCCGGTGGCGGTGACGAAGATGTCGGCGCGCGGCGCGGCGTCCTCCATCGTCACAACCTCATAGCCCTCCATCGCCGCCTGCAGCGCGCAGATCGGATCGATCTCGGACACCATGACGCGGCAGCCGGCCTGGCGCAGCGAGGCGGCCGAACCCTTGCCGACGTCGCCGAAGCCCGCGACCATCGCGACCTTGCCCGACATCATCACGTCGGTGCCGCGGCGGATGCCGTCGACCAGCGACTCGCGGCAGCCATAGAGGTTGTCGAACTTCGACTTGGTGACGCTGTCGTTAACGTTGATCGCGGGCCACAGCAGCGTGCCGGCCTTCTGCATGTCGTAGAGACGATGCACGCCCGTGGTGGTCTCCTCCGAGACGCCCTTGATCGACTTGGCGATCTCGGCGAAGTAGCCCTTCGGCTTCTCCTTGAGCTGCTTCTTGAGCAGCGCGAAGAACACCTCCTCCTCCTCGGAGGCAGGCTTGTCGAGGAACGCCGCGTCGCCGTTCTCGGCGCGCAGGCCGAGATGGACGTACATGGTGGCGTCGCCGCCGTCATCGAGGATCATGTTCGGATGGCCGCCGCCGTGCCAGTCGAACAGCTTGGCGGTGTAGTCCCAGTAGTCGACCAGCGTCTCGCCCTTGACGGCGAACACCGGAATGCCGGCGGCGGCGATCGCCGCGGCGGCGTGGTCCTGGGTCGAGTAGATGTTGCACGAGACCCAGCGGATGTCGGCGCCGAGCGCCTTCAGCGTCTCGATCAGCACCGCGGTCTGGATGGTCATGTGCAGCGAGCCCGCAATGCGCGCGCCCTTCAGCGGCTGCTTCGGGCCATACTCCTCACGCGTCGCCATCAGGCCGGGCATCTCGGTCTCGGCGAGCGAGATCTCCTTGCGGCCGAACTCGGCGAGCGAAATGTCCTTGACGATGTAGTCGGTGAAACCTGGCTTGGCGGTCATGTGGGGTTCCTGTTTGTCAAAAAACATCATTCCGGGGCGCGTAAGCGCGAACCCGGAATCCATCACTCCGAGATTCCGGGTTCAGCGCTATTGCGCTGCCCCGGAATGACGGCCCTAACAACTACACCGCGCGCTTGAACGCTTCGGCGAGGTCGGTCTTCTCCCAGGAGAAGCCGCCCTCGTTGTCCGGCGTGCGGCCGAAATGGCCGTAGGCCGCGGTGCGCGCGTAGATCGGGCGGTTGAGGTCGAGATGCGAG
This sequence comes from Bradyrhizobium sp. SZCCHNR1098, assembly GCF_032489375.1. Taxonomy (NCBI): domain Bacteria; kingdom Pseudomonadati; phylum Pseudomonadota; class Alphaproteobacteria; order Hyphomicrobiales; family Nitrobacteraceae; genus Bradyrhizobium; species Bradyrhizobium sp. SZCCHNR1098. The sequence goes on along the minus strand of NZ_JAUEXY010000013.1, from coordinate 124,420 downwards.
CGGATGCCGCGCGGGGTAAGGTTCATGACCTCGGCCGCCGCCTTCTCAAGCTTGTCCTCGGATACCTTCCCGGTGCCGTGGGTGTCGATGTAGATCGACAGCGGCCGCGCCACGCCGATGGCATAAGCGAGCTGCAGGGTGCAGCGGTCGGCGAGACCGGAAGCGACGATGTTCTTGGCGAGGTAGCGGGCGGCGTAGGCCGCGGAGCGGTCGACCTTGGTCGGATCCTTGCCGGAGAAGGCGCCGCCGCCGTGCGGGGCCGCGCCGCCATAGGTGTCGACGATGATCTTGCGGCCGGTGAGGCCGGTGTCGCCATCGGGACCGCCGATGTAGAACTTGCCGGTCGGGTTGATGTGCCAGATCGTGTCCTTCGTGATCCAGTCCTTCGGCAGCGCCTCGCGCACGTAGGGCTCGACGCGCTCGCGCACCTGCGCCGAGGTCATGTCCTCGACCAGGTGCTGGTGCGAGACGACGATCTCGCGCACGCCGACCGGCTTGCCATTCTCATAGCGCACGGTGACCTGGCTCTTGGAGTCCGGGCCCAGCACCTTCTCAACTCCCGAATGGCGGGCTTCCGAGATCAGGCGCAGGATCTTGTGGGCGTAGAAGATCGGCGCCGGCATCAAATCGGGCGTCTCGTTGCAGGCGTAACCGAACATGATGCCCTGGTCGCCGGCGCCCTCTTCCTTCACTTCGCCCGGCTGCAGCGCGTCGACGCCCTGCGCAATGTCGGCCGACTGCGGATGCAGCAGGATCTCGATGTCGCAGGTCTTCCAGTGGAAGCCTTCCTGCTCGTAGCCAATGTCCTTGATGGCCTCACGGACGACGTGCTCGATGTGCTCGTTGGTAACCGAAGCCGGGCCGCGGGTCTCGCCGGCGATCACGACCTTGTTGGTGGTGGCGAGCGTCTCGCACGCGGCGCGGATCTGCCAGGGGTCGATGCCGGCCTTCGGCCCTTCGCGGTAGAACAGGTCGACGATCTCATCGGAAATACGGTCGCAAACCTTGTCCGGATGGCCTTCGGACACCGACTCCGAGGTGAACAGATATGACGCGCGCATCAAGCAACCCCTTCTTCGCCGCCCACGGCGGTCGTTTGTATTGATCCCTAAGGAATGTCAGTCGCGACGCCGCGAGATGACGTAGGACTCGTCGTAGAACCACAGCCCGTTGTGCTTTCGCAGAACCTCTCTGGCGGCGTCGAGCGCACGAGACGAGTGTGCGACCTCCATCAGGCGGTCTTCCTCGATCTGCGCGACATACACCGCCGCGTTCCAGGCTGCAAAGGCCGTCGAGGTTCCGATGGTACCGGTGACCTCGTTGGGCAGAGCCTCCATCTCATACCTGAAAATCGAGCGATTGTCCGCATAGGCGTTAAAATTTAAGTCCCGCCCACTGGACCCCAACTCGTACTTGACGGCGCGCAATAGCTCATGCCGGCTGACCGAGAAAGGATTTTCTCCGGGCCAGACCGCCTGGATGATCTCCAGGCCCGGATCCTCGCCATGGGAGTGGATTCCGATCAGCCGCCCGCCCGGCTTCAGCGCCCTCGCCAGCGGTGCGATGATGCGCTTGGCGCGGAAATTGACCGAGGAACGGGCCCGGTAGGGCTGCGAGGCGATGATCAGGTCGAAATTGGCCTCGACCCGCCCGGCCCGCGGGATGATGCCGTCGAGCAGGAAGCGGTGATCCTCGCGGTAGAGCACCAGCGCGATCGGCCGCTCATAGACCGGCATGCCCGTGCGCTGGGAGACGTTGGCGCGCCAGTTCTGCTCCAGGAACGGCTTCAACGCCGCGATCTGGGTCTCGAAATCCCCCGACGAATCGCCCTGCAGCACGACCTCGTGCCAGATCATCGATGCCGCCACCGACGGCGAGGCCGGGGTCAGCCAGGGCGCCTCGGCATAGTTCATGTTGGTGAACACGAACACGCTGGCGGGGTGCTCGAACAGCCGGTCCGGCACCTTTTCCAAGGTCAGCCGGACGTCCTCGAGGCTCAGCTCCTTGCCGGCGACATAGAACGGGATGTGGGGAAAGCGGCCATGCATGGTCCGCAGCACCTTCGACAGCACGGTGCCGTCGCCGACGCCGGCATCGAACAGGCGCAGCGCCGGGGGCCGGGGATGGATGCTGGCGAGCTCGAGACCGACGCGTTCCGCCACCACCCGCTTCTCGCTGCAGGTGTGCACGAACAAGAGATATTTCTGGCGGTTCTCGAAGAAGCGGAAATTGCTCTTGGGATCGCGCTTCTCGGGCACGACATCGAGCCGCGGCGGCGGCAGGGTGCCGGTGGAGGCCGCGATATAGGCCTGGATGCGGTCGAGCGTGTCGATGGTGATGCGCTTGCCCTCGCGCAGCCGCTGCACCAGCTTGCCGTCGTTGACGGCGCGCCGGCCGAACGTCGACTCCGCCATGTCGGACTGGCGGCAGAACTCCGTGATCTGGGCGAGCAGCTGGTCGTTCTTCATTCGGCCCGGCGGGGTGGGAAACATGAGTGGGCAGCGCGCCCATGGCCCAACCTCCTAGCACCATCTGCCCACCATTGGAAAGAGCCCGAACCCGGAACCTTCCGGACGCAGAAACACCGGATACGCCGCTGTCGCGCCACATCGGCACGCCCGGTCGCGAGGTGCAGCATGTCCGAATCCTGCTATCCTTGTTGAACAATGGAGACGAAGCGTATCGCCGTCGGCCCGCCGCATCGCCGACACGATCCGCCAGCAACAAGCTCGTCTCGAAGGATTAGGGAGGCACGCATGATCGGTCGTTTTGTCCTTGGACTTGGGTTCTCGCTCGCGCTGGCCGCAGGCCCGGCGCTCGCCGACGACGTCACCGGCGTCTGGCTGCGCGAGAGCGGCGCCTCCAAGGTCAAGTTCACCCCCTGCGGCGGCGCCATCTGCGGCACACTGGTCTGGATCAAGGAGGGCACCGACACCCCGGCCAAGGTCGGCCAGCGGCTGTTCTCCGGCATGAAGCCGACCGGACCCAATGCCTGGGCCGGCAGCTACAGCAATCCCGACGACGGCAAGACCTACGATGCCAAGATGACGCTGTCGGGCGGCACCTTGACGACCGCGGGCTGCGCACTCGGCGGCATCGTCTGCCGGTCCTCGACCTGGACGCGGGCGAATTAGAGCTCCGTTTGCGAATTTGCACTACGGTCTCACCGATCGAGGGCACCAATCGTCCACATGGCAGCGAAGGCACAGGCGCGACTGGGTTTTGTGCTGTTTGCGGTGATTGCCGCGGCAGCCGCGACGTTCGTGCTGGTGCGCCGCTCTGCGGCGCCGTCCGGCAGCGACCACCGGACGGTTCGCCAGCTCATCGTCCACTACAACCTGCTGGCGCGCCCCGATGATCCGATCATCGTGCTTGGCGACAGCATCGTCGAGGCGGCGACGCTGCCGGCCAGCGCCTGCGGGCATCCGGTCGTCAACGCCGGTCTCGCCGGCGCCGGGACGCGGAGCGACCTCGCCGGCTGGCTCAAGCCCGCACTCGGGCCGAAACGGCCGTTCGCGGTCATCGTCTCCCTCGGCGTGAACGATGCACTGACCGCCAAGCCCGACTCCAGCGAGGTCTTCGCTGGACGCTACGAGGCCCTGCTGCGCGAGCTGTCAAAGCTCACCACGCGCATCTTCATCGCTGAGTTTCCCCTCGTCGAGGCGCGCGGGCCATTCACGCCGGCCATGGAGAAGGCCGCCATGGCGAGCATCACCGGCTATCGCGCCATGCTGCCGGACCTCGCGAGGCGCACCGGCGCGACCTTCCTGCCCCTGCCGCCGATGGAGTCGCCGTTCACGCTCGAAGGCATCCATCTGAATGCCACAGGCTATCGATCCTGGGACCAGGCGATCCTGCAGGGAACCGAGCTCGCCTGCCGCTGATCCCCGCAGGCAGCGAAAACAATCCTTCACTTCGCGCCGGCTAGGATTGGGCCGCACATCCCGTCGAGACGGTTAACGATCACCGCATGGCCCTGCCCTACACATCGACATCGCCTGGGACTCACAAGCTGCTCGGGCTCGAGCTGCTGCGTTTCCTCGCCACGATCTCGGTGCTGCTGTGGCACTACCCGCACTTCGCCTACATCGCCGATGCCCCTGTCGATCTCGTCCGCAGCGAGCTGCCGTTCTACAATGTCCTGTTTCCGTTCTATGAGCTCGGCGAATACGGCGTCGTGATCTTCTGGTGCATCTCTGGCTTCATCTTCTTCTGGAAGTACAGCGCGATCACCCCCGACGGCACGGTCGATGGCTGGACCTTCTTCGTCAACCGGCTGTCGCGGCTCTATCCGCTGCATCTCGCAACGCTGCTGCTGGTCGCGGGGTTGCAGGCCCTCTATGTCGCGCAGCACGGCTTCTTCTTCGTCTACCAGAGCAACGATCTCGCTCATTTCGTCGCCCAGCTTTTCATGGCGAGCGACTGGCTGCCGCCGACCGGGGTCAGCTTCAACGGCCCGATCTGGTCGGTCTCGATCGAGGTCCTTGTCTATGCGGTGTTCTTCCTGGCGCTGCGTTTCGTCACCACATCACCGCTGTTGAACCTGGCGATGATCCTGGCCGGCATCGCGAGCGGGACACTGGTCGGCAAGTGTTTCGTGTTCTTCTATGCCGGCGGACTGGCCGCCATGGCGCGGCAGAGCGTCGCCGATGCCTGGTATCGGCCGAAGCTCAAGGCCCTCGCTTTGAGCGCGGCTGTCGGAATTCCGATCGCTCTCTGGATCTCCGGCATTGAGCTGGCCGAGCGGGCCGCAGCTCTGCTGCTGGTCACCACGCCGATCCTGTTGTTCGTCTGCGCGAGGCCGATCGCCCTGCCGCGGCGCATCGAGAACCTGCTGCAGGCCGCCGGCAACATGACCTATTCCTGCTATTTGCTGCACTTCCCGATCCAGCTTGCGATCGCACTGGTTTTTGGCTTTCTAGGACGAGCTATTCCATACGGCAGCCGGTCGTTCTGGATTGGCTTCATGGCGCTGACCCTGTCGGCGGCGTACGTCACCTATCGCGGGTTCGAGGCGCCAGCGCAGCGGCTGATTCGTCGCGCACTGCTACGCAAAAACGAAACGGGGCGGATTGCTCCGGCCGCCCAACCTTGATCGCAAGACCGCCGAGCCCAGCGCTCGGGCAGGAGGGCATTGCCGGCGCGCCTCGCTCTCGCACCCTTGCGCCTCTGTACCTTTTAAGATACACTCTTTCATGCTCGAAATCCGGCAGACCAGCGAATTCAAGGAATGGCTTCTTGGTCTGCGAGATGCGAGAGCAAAGGCACGTATTGCTGCCCGCATTGCCCGTGCTGAAGGTGGCAACCTCGGGGACAGCAAGCCCGTTGGTGGGGGCGTCTCCGAAATGCGGATTACGGCCCCGGCTATCGGGTCTATTTTCGCCAGAAAGGCAACGTCTTGGTGATCCTGCTTTGCGGTGGTGACAAGAGCACCCAGCGTTCCGATATCCGGCGCGCTCAAGAACTGGCCGAGAGAGAGGGGTAGCGAATGGCAACAACGCGCTTCGATGCCGCGGAATATCTTGCAGAGCCGGAGGCCCAAGCCGAGTTTCTGGCCGCGGCGCTTGAGGACGGCACCGCTGATGAAATCCGCGCCGCGATCAACACAATTGCCCGGGCGCGCGGCATGTCGGAAGTCGCAAAGGCAACCGGCATCCGTCGCGAACAGCTCTATCGGGCGCTTGGTGAAGACGGGAACCCGGAGTTCGCCACCATCCTGAAAGTGCTCCGCGCTCTCGGCGTGAAGCTCACCTCGGCTCCGCCTAAGACGGCTCCGAAGCGGAAGACCACCAAGAAGGCGGGCCGCCGGGCCGCGTAGTGAGATCTTCGAGATGGCATTGAATGTGCTGGTCGTTACCAGCCATTCAGCAGATCATCGGCCTCTTGCAACAGAGCCAAGACCCGACGGGATTGCTTGGGCGGCTTGATGAGTCCACCTCGGCCAGACCTATTGAAATCGCAATCGTCAAAATCAGGTCACGGACATGGCGGCTCTTGCATCCATCGCCGTGAAGGATCGCCGCGCATTTGCCGCGGCGATCCTGTTCCGAAGCGACCGTCTTAGTCAGCCGCCCGGGTAAGGTACGGGTCTGACTTCAATGGGCTCCTGTCTGCAGGCTTACTTCCCCCAGATCTCCTCGGCAAGCTCGACGCAGAGGCGCAGCTTGGCCCACTGCTCCTCTTCGCTCAGGATGTTGCCTTCCTCGGTCGAGGCGAAGCCGCATTGCGGGGACAGCGCGAGCTGGTCGAGCGGGGCGAACTTCGAGGCCTCCTCCAGGCGGCGCTTGATGTCGTCCTTCTTCTCGAGTTCGCCGACCTTCGAGGTGACGAGACCGACCACGACGACCTTGTTGCCCTTGGGCAGGAAGCGCAGCGGCTCGAAGCCGCCGGCGCGCTCGCTGTCATACTCCAGGAAGTAGCCGTCGTAGTTGGTGTTGGCGAGCATGGTCTCGGCCACCGGCTCGTAGCCGCCCGAGGAGATCCAGGTCGAGCGGAAATTGCCACGGCAGACGTGGGTCGTGATCATCATGTCGGCGGGCCGCTCGGCGATCGCGTAGTTGATGATGCGCGAATAGATCTGCTGCAGGCCATCGGGATTGTCGCCACGCTCCCTGGCCTTCTGCAATTCGTCCTGCGAGCACAGATAGGCCCACACGGTGTCGTCGAACTGCAGATAGCGGCAGCCGGCGTCGTAGAAGGCCTTCACGGCCTTGCGATAGGTCTTGCCGAGATCCTCGTAGAAGGCGTCGAGATCGGGATAGACGTCCTTGGAGATCGACTTGCGGCCGCCACGGAAGTGCAGCACGGCCGGTGACGGGATCGTCATCTTCGCCGTCACATGCGCAGTGTCGGCGTGCTTCTTCAGGAAGCGGAAATGGTCGAGCATCGGATGATCGGTCGGGAAGTCGAGCTTGCTGATCACGCGCACCGCGTCATGACGGGTCTGCACGCCCGTGAACTGGATGCCGGTGTCGGGATGGAACAGCTCGCAGCCAGTCAGCTTGGCGAGGAAGTCGAAATGCCACCAGGAGCGGCGGAACTCGCCATCGGTCGCAAGCTTCAGGCCGGTCGAGGCCTGGCGGTGCACGACCTTCTCGATCTCCATGTCCTCGATCTTTCGGAGATCGTCGGCCGAGATCTCGCCCTTCTCGAGTTTGGCGCGGGCTTCCTTGATCTTCTGGGGCCGCAAGAGGCTGCCGACTTCGTCGGCGCGGAATGGGGGCTTGGTGCGTTGCATGTGCTCACTCCTTGGAAGGCGTCGATTCGTTGGATAGACTTGTTGGGCCGGTTGCGATCTGCCTTGGCGTGCGATCCGGGCAAAGCGTCATGGACGGGTCCATCCCCTACCCCGTATCCGATCGGTATACAATTCCGTTGGAACGGGGAGCTTGGCCCGGTCCCCCCGCCACACCACTCGCCTGGGCTGCCAGAAATCATCCAGGGGTGATTTTGCGACCGTCTCCGGGTGGGGCGAGGCGGAAGGGCCGGGTTGCCCTTTGTCGGCGCTTCACGATCGTTCCCTGCGATGACGAATCCTGCATACCAATGTGGCAAAGGCGGCGCGACACACCGCAATCGACTCCCGCACCGCGTGCGTGAACCATATCACAACTGCAACTGAAGATGACGCTGCCCGGCTGTCGTCGAGCCGGTTGATCGGGTCAATGCGCCGCCGCGCTCGCAACCCCCAGATGCCGCTCAAGCGGCGCCGGATCGGCCTTCAGCGCGCTCGACGGGGCATCATGCACGATAGTGCCGCGCTCCAGGATGACGACGCGGTCGGCCAGCGCGAGCAGCTTCTGCGCGTGCTGCTCGACAATGATGGAGCACAGCCCGCCGGCCCGGCTGATGGTGCCGATCGCGGCCAGCAGCTCCTCGACGATGATCGGCGCCAGGCCCTCGGTCGGCTCGTCCAGCAGCAGCACCTTCGGGTTCAGGGTCAGCGCGCGGCCGATCGCCAGCATCTGCTGCTCGCCGCCCGACAGCTGGTTGCCGAAATTGTTGCGGCGCTCCTTCAGCCGCGGAAACATCTGGTAGACGCGCTCGACCGTCCAGGGGCCGGGCTGCGCCACCGCGGTCATGTTTTCCTCCACCGTGAGCGAGCGGAAGATGTTGCGCTCCTGCGGCACCCAACCGATGCCGGCACGGGCGCGCTGATCGGCGCGCAGGCTCGTGATGTCGGTGCCCGCCAAGGCCAGCTTGCCGGAGAAGCGGCGGGTGACGCCGACGATGGAATTGATCAGCGTCGTCTTGCCGGTGCCGTTGCGGCCGAGCAGCGCCAGCACCTGTCCCTCGGGCAGCTTGAGCGACATGTTCGGCAGCACGACCGCCTGACCGTAGCCGGCGCGCAGGTTCTCGATGGTCAGCAGATCGGTCATCACGCAGCCTCGCCGAGATAGACCGCCTTGACCTGCGGATCGCGCGCGACCTCGTCCGGCGTGCCTTCGACCAGCAGAGCGCCGGAGACCAGGACCGAGATGCGGTCGGCGAAGGAGAAGACGAGATCCATGTCGTGCTCGATCAGCAGCACCGTCACGTCGCGCGGCAGCGCGGCGACGGCGGCGAGAATGTCCTTGCGCTCGCCCTCGGGCACGCCGGCGGCGGGCTCGTCGAGCAGCAGCACGCGGGGCTTGGCGGCGATCGCGACGGCGATCTCGAGCAGGCGCTGCTTGCCATAGGGTAAGGTCGAGGTACGATCATTCATCACGTCGAGCAGGCGGAAGCTCTCCAGCGTCTCGGCGATCTCGGCATTGATGTCGTCGCGCGTGCCCATGCGCCGCCACCAATTGCCGCCGCCGCCGAGGCGCTCGGACACGGCAAGCCCGATGGTCTCCAGCGGCGTCAGGTCCGGATAGAGCTGATTGATCTGGAAGGTGCGCGACAGGCCGCGCAGCACGCGCTTGTGCACCGGCAGGTCGGTGATGTCCTGGCCTTCGAGCAGGATGCGCCCCGCACTCGGCTCCAGCACGCCGGTGAGCTGATTGATGACCGTGGTCTTGCCGGCGCCGTTCGGGCCGATCAGCGCGTGGCGCGCGCCCGGCACGATCTGCAGCGACAGGTCGCGGGTGACGTGAAGGCCGCCGAAATGCTTGTCGAGGCCGCGGGTTTCCAATGCGTAGGTCATGGCGCCTCGTTATCGGTGAGGGCCACCGCGGCCTTGCGGCCGGCGATCTGGCGCAGGATGAGGTTGGGCAACCACAGCGCATAGGCGTGGATGCGGTGGCGGCCCACCAGCACGATGACGACGAGCACGAGGCCGATCCAGAACATCCAGTATTGCGGCGTGATCCACTGGAACAGCTCCTGCAGCATCCGGAACACGGCGGCGCCGATCAGCCCGCCATAGAGATAGCCGGAGCCGCCGATGACCAGCATCAGCACCAGGTCTGCGGAGCGCTCGAACGAGAACACGTCGAGCGAGGCCAGTGCCGTGGTCTGGGTGAACAGCGCCCCGGCAATGCCAGCATAGAACGCCGCGACCGTGTAGATCGCGATCAGGCGCTTGTTGACGGGAATGCCGACGGCGGCGGCCCGCAGCGGATTGTTCTTGATCGCGCGCAGCGACAGGCCGAACGGCGAGTGCACGATCGTCCGCGCCAGCAGAAACAGCACGAACAGCACCGCAAGCGCATAGAAGAACCCCGTCTTGCCGAACATGTCGAAGGCGAACACGCCGAAGATCGGCTGGATGTCGATGCCCTGGAGACCGTCGGTGCCGCCGGTGATGTTGGAAAAGCGCTCCGCCAGCGCCTCCATCAAGAGCGCGATGCCGAGCGTCACCATCAGTCGCGTCAGGTCGACACCGCGGATGACCAGGAAGCTGGTGGCGAAGCCAAGCACAGTGGCGGCAAGTCCCGCCACGATCAGCGCCAGCACCGGCTCATTGATGATGCCGTGCACCGAGAGCAGGCCCGCGCAATAGGCCCCGACGCCGAAGAAGGCCGCGTGCCCGAGCGAGACGATGCCGGCGTAACCGAGGATCAGGTCGAGCGACAGAGCGAACAGCGCCAGCCGCAGGATCTCGGTCATGATCAGGTAGCGCGATGGAAACGCGAGGCCAACCGCCAGCACGACGATCCAGAAGGCGAACTCGCTCCAGTGCCAGCGGCCGTGCTGCCTGGCGTGAAATCCGACCTCGGTTTGTGCATTCGTCGTCATGCGATCCTCACCGCGTCGCCGTGCGACCGAACAGGCCGTTCGGGCGCCAGATCAGGATCACGATCATGATGGTGTAGATGACGAAAGGGCCAAGCTTCGGCACGTAATATTTGCCGGCAACGTCGCCGATGCCGAGCAGCAGCGAGGCCAGGAACGGCCCGGTGATCGAGGACGAGCCGCCCACGGTGACCACAATCAGGAAGTAGATCATGAACTTGAGCGGGAAATACGGATCGAGGCCGAGGATCTCGGCGCTGAGCGCGCCGCCGAGGCCGGCCAGTCCGCAGCCGAACGCGAAGGTGAAGGCGAACACCTGCGGCACGTTGATGCCGAGGCCGCTCGCCGCGCGCGGATCATCGACCGCGGCGCGCAGCCGGCTGCCGAACCGCGTCTTGGAGAGCACCAGCTGCAGCCCCACTGTGAGCAGGCCGCAGATCACGATGATCATCAGCCGGTAGCGGCCGATGCCGACGCCGAAGACGTCGAACTGGCCCTGCAGCACGTCCGGCAGCTTGATGAAGATTCGCGAGGAGCCCATGATGTAGTCGACAGCGGCCACCGTCATGAAGACGAGTCCGATCGAGAACAGCACCTGGTCGAGATGGCTGCGCGCATAGAGATGCTGATAGAGTGTCCGCTCCAGCAGCGCGCCGATCATGGCGCTCGCGACGAAGGCCAGCGGCAGCGCTGCGAAGAACGGCCATCCCATTCGGTTGACGAGCACGGCGCAGACATAGCCGCCGGCCATGGCGAAGGCGCCGTGGGCGAGGTTGACGAAGTTCATCAGGCCGAGCGTCACGGCGAGCCCGCAGGCCAGCACGAACAGCAGCATGCCGTAAGCGACGCCGTCGAACAGGTTGGTGAGGATGGCGGTCATGGAGTCTAGTTTCAGTCCCCGGTCATCCCTTCATCCGAAGGGCATGCATACAACGCTTGCTCGGTCTGCGCCTCTCCCGCTTGCGGGGGAGGTCGGATCGCATCGGAACGATGTGATCCGGGTGGGGGAAATCTCTCCACACGACGCGTGTGCCGTGGGGTGCCCCCACCCCAGCCCTCCCCCGCAGGCGGGGGAGGGAGCGCACGGTCCGTGTGCGCTTGAGATGACGCCTATCGCGTCACTTCTTGGCCTTGCCCGGGTCCTTGACGGCGTCGAAGGTCTGGAACTCGACGTTGTAGAGCTCGCCGTCGACCTTCTCGACCTTGCGGATGTAGACGTTCTGAACGATGTCGCGCGTCTCCGGATCGATCGAGATGGGACCGCGCGGGCTCTCCCAGGCCATGCCCTTCATCGCAGCAATCAGGGAATCGCCGTCGGTCTTGCCACCGGTCTTCTTCAGCGCCTCGTAGATCAGATGGATGCCGTCGTAGCCACCGACCGCCATGAAGCCTGGACGGCTGTTGAACGCCTTCTTGTAGGCCGCGACGAACTCCTTGTTCTTCGCCGACGGATGCGCCGCCGAATAGATGTGCGCGGTGACGGCGCCGAGCACGGCGTCGCCCATGTCGTTGAGCAGGTCGTCGTCGGTGACGTCACCCGGTCCGATCACCTTGATGCCGCTCTTGTCGAGGCCGCGCTCGGCATATTGCTTCATGAAGTTGCCGCCCTGGCCGGCCGGCACGAACACGAACATGGCGTCCGGCTTGGCGTCCTTCATGCGCTGCAGGAAGGGAGCGAAGTCGGGGTTCGCCAGCGGAACCTTGATTTCCTCGACGATCTCGCCGCCGCCGGCGGTGAAATGCTCCTTGAACGAGGCCAGCGCGTCGTTGCCCGGCGCGTAGTCCGAGGTCAGGGTGGCGACCTTCTTGATGCCGTTCTTGACCGCCCAGTCGCCGATGATGGTGGAGGACTGCGGCAGGGTGAAGCTGGTGCGGACGATGTACGGCGACTTCTCGGTGATGATGGAGGTGCCGGCGGCCATGACGACTTCCGGAATCTTGCCCTGGGTGGCAAGCGGCGCGGCGGCGAAGGCCGCCGGCGTCACGCCGAAGCCGGCGATCACGTTGACCTTGTCGTTGACGATCAGCTCCTGCGCCAGACGCTTGGTGTTGTCGGGCAGCGCGGCGTCGTCCTTGAGGATGACCTGGATCTTCTTGCCGGCGACGGTGTCGCCGTTCTGCTGCATGTAGAGCTTGATGGCATTGTCGATCTGCTTGCCGGTCGACGCCTGGCCGCCGGTCATCGGCACGATCAAGCCGATCTTGAATGCGTCTTCGGCCCGCGCCGCACCGGACGCGAGCGCAGCCGCGGCAAGAGCCGCACTGGCGAGCGTCAGTGTCTTGCTTCGCACGAACATTGAAACTACCTCCCTGGTCGGATCAGGACCGCAGCCCCCGGCCATTGTTGTCTTAACCGTGCGATCTCGTTCACGATATCGCGGGCGCATCGCTGCGGACTCGGGACCCCATTGTCAATGGCGATCATGGGAGGCTTCGTGAACGGTAGGTTTCCGCAACGGACCACCAATCCGTGATTGGTATATTAATACCGATATCATCGAACGGCCAAATTTTACCAATTGATGGCAAATCGTTAGGGTCCGGGCCGCGGGTCGCCCGCAGCACGAAAGGTCACCTGTCAATGCCGGCCAGATGCCGAACCCGGACCAGGCTTTTTCCGGCCGCGATAATGCTTCTGGCCGTGGCCGGGCCGGTCCTTGCCGGCTGCTCGTCGATCAATGAGAAGGTCGGCGCGGGGATGGGCGATCTGATGCCGCAATGGGCCGGCGGCCTGCCGGCCGGTGCTCCGCCCCGTCCAGGAACCCCGGAATACGACCGTTTCATGCAGGAGCGCGAGCGGCAGCGGCAGATGCCGGCCGCCGAACGCGACAAGGAGACGCAGTCGAACGCCAACGCGCAGGCGACCGTCCCCGGCCGCTGACGCGCGGTCGCGACATCAATCCATGAAGACGACGGTCTTGCGGCCGTTGAGGATGACGCGATCCTCGAGGTGATAGCGGATCGCCCGCGCCAGCACGCGCCGCTCGATGTCGCGGCCCTTGCGCACGAGGTCCTCCGGCGTGTCGCGATGGCTGATGCGCTCGACATCCTGGTCGATGATCGGACCCTCATCGAGATCCCGGGTCACGTAGTGAGCTGTGGCGCCGATCAGCTTGACGCCGCGCTCATAGGCCTGGTGATAGGGTTTTGCGCCCTTGAAGCCCGGCAGGAACGAATGATGGATGTTGATGCAGCGGCCCGACAGGCTCGCCGACATCTCGTCCGACAGGATCTGCATGTAGCGCGCCAGCACGACGAGATCGGTCTTCGTCTCATCGACCAGCTTCAGGATCGCCTGCTCCTGGTCGCGCTTGGTGTCCTTGGTCACCGGCATGTGGTGGAACGGGATGTCGCCGAAATCGAGCCCGGCATAGGTCTCGCGCGGATGGTTGGAGACGATGGCGGTCGGAATCATCGCGAGGTCGCGGGTGCGCCAGCGATAGAGGATGTCGACCAGACAATGGTCGAACTTCGACACCAGCAGCATCACCCGGCGCTGCCCGGCGCGGTCGCGCATCTGCCAGTCCATCGCAAAGCGCTCGGCGATCGCGGCGAAGCCGGTCTGCAGCGCCGGCAGGTTGACGGCGAGATCGGCGGCCGTGAACACCACCCGCATGAAGAAGTGACCCGTCTCGAAGTCGCCGAACTGCTGGGCATCGAGGATGTTCTGGCCATTGTGGGCGAGGAAGGTCGAGACGGCCGAGACGATCCCGGGACGATCCGGGCAGGACAGGGTCAGGACATACTGGTGGTCGGACATGGCGATGACGTACCGGGCGGATGATGTGAGGATGAATGATGCGGCAGGCTTGGCGCCCGTTCGGGCCCTGCTCTATCACCCTCCACGCCCTTGCGCCAACGCTCGGCGCGGGGGCAGGATGAACAAAACATCAACTCTCAAACTTCGAGCATCGCCATGGCTGACAGGCTGACCGGCAACCGCATCCTGATCCTGGAAACCCGCGAGGAGGCGCAGTTCTCGCGGCTGCTCGCCGAGCAAGGCGCCGACGTGCTGCAATGTCCGATGTTCACGATCCAGGATGCGCCGGACCCCGCGCCGATCGAGGCCTGGATCCGCCGCTGCATCGAACGGCCGTTGGATGATCTCGTGCTGATGACCGGAGAAGGCCTGCGGCGGTTGATGACGGTGGTGCGGAGAATCGGGCTCGAGACCGAATTCATCGCGGCGCTTCGCAAGGCCCGCAAGTTCACCCGCGGCCCCAAGCCGGGCCGCGCCTTGCGCGAGCTCGGGCTCGAGCCGCAGGTCACGACCGAGAAGCCGACGTCGGAAGGCGTCGCCGAATTGTTGGCGCGCTTCGACCTCAAAGGCCACCGGCTCGGCCTGCAGCTCTATCCCGACAAGGATCATGCGGCGCTGATCGGCGCCATCGCGGCCGCGGGCGCCGAGGTCGATCCGGTGCTGCCCTACGTCTACGACGCCAAGGCCGCGGATGCGAATATCCTCATCGCGATCGACGAGATGATCGCCGGCCATGTCGATGCGATCGCGCTGACGAGTTCGGGTCAGCCGCGGCGGCTGTTCGACGTCGCCAAGGCACATGGCGTCGAAGACCGCCTGCGCCAGGGACTGGCGCGCACGCCGATCGCCTCCGTGGGGCCTGTGGTCACCGAGGAGCTGCATGCCCATGGCGTTGCGCCGACGATCACGCCCGCGGGCGAGGCCTATTTCATGAAACCGCTGATCTCGGCCATGGCGACGGCGCTCAGTGGAAAGCCACCGCGGACGGCGACGAGCTGAACGGCCCGGAACTCAATCGAAGTAGAACGGCGCGTGTGCGATCGTCGCATTCTGCACGATATCGTGGTTGATCCAGAGCTGCGCCCCCTCGGCCCGAACGACGGCATCGACGCGCGCCATCGATCGTTGCGACTGCTCCGCATCGGCGTTCATGGTCGGCACGCAGCGATGCTCCATGTTGTAGCGGTCATGCGCAACGTCGCCTGACAGCAGGATCGGCCCGGTGTTCGCGAGCCGGACCAGCAGCGAACTGTGCCCTGGCGTATGTCCTGAGGTCGCGATCACACGGATCGAACCATCACCGAACATGTCATGGTCTCCGTCCATCAGTTCGACCTTTGCCTGCCTCAGGCATTCATAAAGCAAAGGCACATAGCCATGCTGTCGATAGTCGGGACCGAACATCGCCCGATGCTCGTCCCGCTGGATGTGCCACGTGGCATGCGCGAACAGCCGCGCATTGCCGACATGGTCGAAATGCGCATGAGACAGAATGACCGTCGCCACATCCTCGGGCACAAGTCCGATATCGGCGAGTTGGCTGACGATCGGGCGCGCAACGACGCCCCTGATGCCGTGGGCGATGATCCGGCCGCCGGCCTCCTCTGCGATCGTATCCTCGATGCCGGTATCCCACATGATCCAGGCGCCGCCACGATGGATCAGGTAGGCATTGCAGCTCAACGTGACCTGTTCGCCCTCCCACTGTCCCGGCGTATAAACCGATCGATCAGGCGCGACCGCGAGCCCGGCATCCAGCACGTAGAGCCGATCGATGGTGCCGGCGGGTCCTGCTGAAACTGACATGGGAGATCTCCCGGATTTGCTCGTCTCAGATGCCTTGTCCACCCGAGACTTCGATCCGCTGCGCGTTGACCCAGCGATTGTCCTCCGACAGCAGGCTCGCGATCATCGGCCCGATGTCGTCGGGCAGGCCGGCGCGGCCGAGCGCGGTGATGTCCGCAAACACCTTGTTGATCTCGGGATTGTCGCGAACTACCCCGCCGCCGAAATCGGTCTCGATCGCGCCGGGCGCCACCGTGTTGACCGCGATCCTGCGGCCCCCCAATTCCTTCGCCATGTAACGGGTCAGCACCTCGACCGCGCCTTTGACCGCCGCATAGGCGGCGTAACCGGGAAACGACGTACGGGTCAGGCCGGAGGACAGGTTGACGATGCGGCCGCCATCGGCGAGCAATGGCAGCAATGTCTGCGTCAGGAAATAGACGCCCTTGAAATGGACGTCGACCAGGCGATCGAATTGCGCCTCAGTGGTCTGGCCGATCAAGGCATAGTCGCCATGGCCGGCATTGTTGACGAGATGGTCAAACGTCTCTCGGCCCCAGGTCTCGCGCAACGCGGTCCGCAGCCGCTCGGCAAACGACATGAAACCTGCGACGTCACCGGTGTCCAGTTGCAAGGCGACAGCCTTGCGGCCCAGCGCAGCGATCTCCGCCATGACCGCGTGAGCGTCGTCCACTCTGGACTGGTAGGTGAGGACGACGTCGCCACCGCGGCGGGCGATGTTGAGCGCGGCGTTGCGGCCGAGGCCTCGGCTCGAACCGGTCACGAGAGCAATCTTGGTCATGGTCTGAACTCCTGCGGTCTTGACCACCCCGATATCGACCAGGCGCGCGCGCCTTTGTTGCCGGAAGCTCGCCGCTTCTTGCCTAATCCTCCAAAATGCGGTGCATCGCCGGCGTCGACCGGTTAGGCTCGGACCATGATGAGCACGCTCCTTCACGCCGTGGGCCGCCACGCCGAAGCCCATGCCGACGGTGCCGGTATTGGCCAAACACCAATCCCGGGCCTGATGACCGTACGGGCGACCGCGCCCAGCGGCCTCCTCTACGCGATCTCGCGGCCGCTGGTCTGCCTCGTCGTGCAGGGGAGCAAGCATGTCACGATGGGCGGCCAGGGCTTCGGCTTTTCCGCTGGGGATTCGCTGTTGATCACGGCCGACGTGCCGACCGTCAGCCAGATCACGCGCGCAAGCATCGCGGCGCCCTATCTCTCGCTCGTGCTCGAGCTCGATCCGGCGATTCTCACCGATCTCTCGGCACAGATGGATGACGCCGGCGGAGACGACCAAACGCCGGTCCGAGTCGACCCGACCGATCGCGAGGTGGCCGACGCTGCACTACGTCTGATGCGCTTGCTCGATCGTCCGGAATCGATACCGGTGCTGCGGGGACAGTTGTTGCGCGAGATGCACTACTGGCTGTTGACCGGCCGGCATGGAACGGCGATCCGTCGTCTCGGCTGGCCGGATGGCCACGCGCAGCGTATCGCACGCGCAGTGGCCGTGCTGCGCACCGAGTTTGCACGGCCCTTGCGGGTCGAGCAATTGGCGGCCGTCGCGGGCATGAGCCCGTCGTCATTCCACCAGCACTTCCGCAGCCTCACCTCACTGTCGCCGCTCCAGTTCCAGAAGCAGCTTCGGCTGATCGAGGCGCGACGGCTTATGCTGGCGGAGGGCATGACCGCAGGCAGCGCGGCCTTTGCCGTCGGCTATGAGAGTGTGCCGCAGTTCACGCGCGAATACGGCCGGATGTTCGGCTCGTCGCCGGTGCGCGAGATCAAGGCGGTGCGCAGCAAGATAGGGGCTGTGCAAGGAGCCGCCGAGGGACGCGCGGCCGAATGACAGGGGGTCGCGGAGCAAGTCAGCGTCTCACGTTCGGTCCTGGACGGCTTCGACGCTGCCGCGGCTCGCAAGGACGGACGTTACTCTGCGCCATGCCCCGTCTCCTTGAGGAACGACTGATACGCACGCGCGAGGCCGTCCTGAAGCGAGGTCGTGGCGCGCCAGCCCAGCTTCGCGAGCCGTGACACGTCGAGCAGCTTGCGCGGCGTGCCGTCGGGCCTTGAGGTATCGAAGCCGATGGCTCCTGTGTAGCCGACGGCCGCTGCAACGACGCGCGCGAAATCGGCGATCGTGATGTCCTCGCCGGTGCCGATGTTGACCAGCTCCGAATCCGAATAGGTCTTCATCAGATGCACGCAGGCATCCGCCATGTCGTCGACATAGAGGAATTCGCGCCGCGGCGTTCCCGTGCCCCAGACGACCACCTCGGGCGCATCGGCGAGCCTGGCCTCGTGGAAACGGCGGATCAGCGCCGCGACGACGTGGCTGTATTCAGGATGGTAGTTGTCGCCAGGACCATAGAGATTGGTCGGCATCACGTTGATGAAGTCGGCGCCGTACTGGCTGCGATAGGCCTCGACCATCTTGATGCCGGCGATCTTGGCTATCGCATAGGGCTCGTTGGTCGGCTCCAACGGCCCGGTCAGCATGGCGTCCTCGCGCAACGGCTGGGGGGCGAGCTTGGGATAGATGCAGGACGAGCCGAGAAACATCAGCTTCTCGGCGCCGTTCACATGCGCGGCGTGAATGACATTGGCAGCAATCGCGATGTTGTCGTAAATGAACTCGGCGCGCAGCGTGTTGTTGGCGACGATGCCGCCGACCTTCGCCGCAGCGAGGAACACGACCTGCGGCCTGGCGCGCGCGAACCATGCGAACACCGCCGCCTGGTCGCGCAGATCGACCTCGCTGCGCGGCACCGTCAGCAGCTCGACGCCTTCGCTCGCCAGCCGCCGCACCAGCGCGCTGCCGACCATGCCGCGATGGCCCGCGACGAAGACACGCTTGCCGCCGAGATCAAACGGCGTTGCCAATGCTCGCCTCCCGCCGCGCGGCGCATAGATCGCTGGCGACCATTTCCTTGACCAGCTCGGCGAAGCTCGTCCTCGGTTTCCATCCGAGCTTGTCGCGCGCCTTGCTGCAATCGCCGATCAAGAGGTCGACCTCGGTCGGGCGGAAATAGGTCGGGTCGATCCGCACCACCGCCTTGCCGGACTTAGCGTCGATCCCGGTCTCCTCGACGCCCTCCCCGCGCCATTCGATGCGGCGATCGACCTCGGCGAAGGCGAGCTCGACCAGCTCGCGCACCGAATGGGCCTCACCGGTCGCCAGCACGAAATCGTCGGGCGTATCGGCCTGCAGGATGCGATGCATGCCCTCGACATAATCGCGGGCATGGCCCCAGTCGCGCTTGGCCTCGAGATTGCCGAGATAGATCGTCTCCTCCAGGCCGATCTCGATGCGGGCGACGCCGCGGGTGATCTTGCGGGTCACGAAGGTCTCGCCACGGATCGGGCTCTCATGGTTGAACAGGATGCCGTTGCAGGCGAACATCCCATAGGCCTCGCGATAGTTCACGGTGATCCAGTAGCCATAGAGCTTGGCGCAGCCGTAGGGCGAGCGCGGATAGAACGGCGTGGTCTCCCGCTGCGGGATCTCCTGCACCAGACCGTACAGCTCCGAGGTCGAGGCCTGGTAGAAGCGCGTCTGCTTCTCCATGCCGAGAATGCGAATGGCTTCCAACAAGCGCAGAACCCCGAGCGCATCGGCATTGGCCGTGTATTCCGGGCTCTCGAAGCTGACACCGACATGGCTCTGGGCGGCGAGATTGTAGATCTCGTCGGGGCGGATCTGCTGCACCAGCCGGATCAGGTTGGTGGAATCGGTCATGTCGCCGTAATGCAGCAGGAACGGCACGTTGCCTTCGTGCGGATCCTGGTAAAGATGATCGACCCGCGCGGTATTGAAGGATGACGACCGCCGCTTGATGCCGTGCACGGTGTAGCCGAGGCCGAGCAGATATTCGGCCAAATAAGCGCCATCCTGGCCGGTGACGCCCGTAATCAGCGCCACGCGACCGCTGCAATCCTGCCCCGCCATACTCACTCCAACACCGTCTCGGCCCTTCAAGGCCGGAGTTCCCGGTGAGCAGTCCACAGCCGAGGCCGCGGGTCAAGCTCAACGACGAACCAGCGCCGGATAGACCCTGAAGGGGCCTGCGAAAAGCGGAATCTAATCCCCGTAACAGCGCAGGCTGTCGAGATCGATGACCGTCACTCCGCCATATTCCACGCGCAGCAGGCCTTCGCGCTCCAGCGTCTTCAGGCATTGATTGGCATTCTGCCGCGACAGGCCCGAGAGCGCGCCAATCTCCTCCTGGGTGATCTCCAGGTGACGGGTCGTATTCGGGTAGAGGATCGGGTTGAACAGCGAAGCGATGCTGCGGGCGAGCCGCGCCGTCGCATCCAAGGTGCGGCCGACTTCGACCAGGCCGATGAACTGGCCGAGCCGCTCGTTGAGCTGGGTGACGAGGAAGCGGTTGAAGCCGACGCTGTTCTCGAACAGCCACATGAAGGTCGGCCGCTCCATCAGCGCGACGCGCGTATCGCGCAGTGCCACGACATCATAGCGGCGCGGCTCGTTCTTCAGCACGCTGCCCTCGCCGAACCAGGCGCCCGCCGACATGCCGGCGAAGGTGGTGGCCTTGCCGCCGCGTGACACCGTGCTCATGCGGGCCAGACCGGTGACGATACCGGTCCAGTATTCGAACGGGTCGCCGCGAACGAAGATGTGCTCGTTGGCCGCATAGGAACGCTCGACGATGCCGGACGAGGCGGTGTCGATTTCCTCGGGCTTCAAATGGCAGGACCATGGCGCGATGCGCAGAAGGGTATCGGAAGAGATCAAGCCGTCATCTCGTCTCGTGGAAGCTCGCGGCGACCATATTGCATCGCAACAATCCTGCGGTGAAATTTGCCTGGGAAATGTCAGGCGCAAGACAGTTCCTGATAGCGCTTTCCCCTATCGAGGACCACCGCCTTCGACTCGCGCATCCTGGACGGGATGACGCGCGCCTGAGATGCGGCAAAATGCACCCGCCCGGGTGGCCCGTCATTCGTCGGATGGCGCGGAACTCATGCCCGGGATAGGATTGCAAGCGATGCGACGAGCCTAACGTCGCACGACACGATGCCTGAAGAGCGCGCCAAGCGCCGAAGACAGTTCGGGAGGACGACTTGGACTATACGTTGGAAGCGCGCGGAGTCTCGCTGCGTTTCGGTGGGGTGAGAGCCCTGACCGACGTCAGCTTCGGCGTGCGCGAAGGCGAGCTGTTCTCGATCATCGGCCCCAACGGCGCCGGCAAGACCTCGATCGTCAACTGCATCTCCGGCCGCTACAAGCCGACCGAGGGCCGCCTGTTCCATCGCGGCCGCGACATCACCGGCCTGCCGCCGAGCGCGCGCGCCAACATCGGCATCGGCCGCACCTTCCAGAACCTCGCGCTGTTCCACCACATGAGCGTGCTCGACAACATCATGGTCGGGCGGCATCACCTCTTGAAGAACAACTTCCTCACCGGCTCGCTCTACTGGCTCACCGGCGCACGGCGGGAGGAGTTGAAGCATCGGGAGAAGGTCGAGCAGATCATCGACTTCCTCGACCTGCAGTCGGTGCGCAAGGCGCCCGCCGGCACCCTCTCCTACGGTTTGCGCAAGCGCGTCGAGTTGGCGCGCGCGATGGCGCTCGAGCCGCATCTCATCCTTCTCGACGAGCCGATGGCCGGCATGAACTTCGAGGAGAAGGAGGACATGGCGCGCTACATCGTCGACCTCAACGAGGAATTCGGCATGACGGTCGTGATGATCGAGCACGACATGGGCGTGGTCATGGACATCTCCCATCGCGTCATGGTGCTCGATTTCGGCCGCAAGATCGCCGAAGGCGACCCGGCCGCCGTGCTCGCCGATCCCCACGTCAAGCGCGCCTATCTCGGCGAGGAGGACGAGCTGCTGGTCGATCCCGACGAGGCGCCGTCCATCGCGGAGAACGCGGCATGATGGACTATGCAGGGCGCGTCCGGCAGGCCGACACCTATCCGAAGCTGCTGCGCCTCAATGCAAGCGAGCACGGCAAGGAGATTGCGCTGCGCGAGAAGAATCTCGGGCTGTGGCGCACCTTCACCTGGGCCGACTACCAGGCGCGGGTGCGCGATTTCGCGCTCGGCGTGATGGAGCTCGGCCTCGGCAAGGACGATGTGATCGGAATCATCGGCGACAACCGGCCGGACTGGGTCGCTGCCGAAATCGCGACCCACGCGATCCGGGCCTTGAGCCTGGGTCTCTATCGCGACGTGCTCGATGACGAGGCGGCCTATCTCTTGAACTATGGCGAGGCGCGGCTGGTCTTCGCCGAGGACGAGGAGCAGGTCGACAAGCTCTTGAACCTCGCCGACCGCGTGCCGGCGCTCAAGCACATCGTCTATTCCGATCCGCGCGGCATGCGCAAATATGACGATCCCCGGCTGCTGCCGGCCGACAAGCTCGCCGAGCTCGGCCGCAACAGAGCGGCGCGCGAGCCCGGCCTCTACGACCACATGGTCGATGCGACAAACGGCGATGACGTCGCGATCCTCTGCACCACCTCGGGCACGACATCGCATCCCAAGCTCGCGATGCTCTCGGCGGCGCGCGTGCTGAAACACTGCGCCACCTATCTCAGCTTCGATCCCAAAGGCCCCAACGATGAATACGTCTCGGTGCTGCCGCTGCCCTGGATCATGGAACAGGTCTATGTGCTCGGCAAAGGTCTGCTCTGCCGGATGAAGGTCAACTTCGTCGAAGAGCCGGATACGATGATGAACGACTTCCGCGAGATCGCGCCGACCTTCGTGCTGTTCGCACCAAGGGTGTGGGAGCAGATCGCGGCCGACGTTCGTGCCGCCGTCATGGACGCCTCGCCGCTGAAGCAGCGGCTCTATCATCTGGGCATGTCGACCGGCCTCGCCGCGCTGGAGAAGGGTCAGCATTCGAGCTTTGCCGATCTGCTGCTGTTCCGTGCGCTGCGCGACCGGCTCGGCTTCACCCGGCTACGCTCGGCCGCCACCGGCGGCGCCGCGCTCGGGCCCGACACGTTCAAGTTCTTCCGCGCCATGGGCGTGCCCCTGCGCACGCTCTACGGCCAGACCGAGCTGCTCGGGGCCTACACGCTGCACCCCGACGACAAGGTCGATCCCGACACAACCGGCGTGCCGATGTCCCAGGACATCGAGATCAAGATCGACCAGCCCGACAGCCAGGGCATCGGCGAGATCCTGGTGCGCCACCCGAACATGTTCTTGGGCTACTACAAGAACCCGGAGGCCTCGACCGCCGACCTCAAGGACGGTTGGATGCACTCGGGCGATGCCGGCTATTTCAACCGAGAGAAGCAGCTCGTCGTCATCGACCGCATCAAGGATCTCGCCGAGACCGCACGCGGCGAACGCTTCTCGCCGCAATATATCGAGAACAAGCTGAAATTCTCGCCCTACATTGCGGAAGCCGTCGTGCTCGGTGCCGGCCGCGAGCATCTGGCGGCGATGATCTGCATACGCTACTCGATCATCTCGAAATGGGCGGAGAAGAACCGCATCGCGTTCACCACCTACTCCGATCTCGCCTCGCGCAACGAGGTCTATGCGCTGCTGCAGCGGGAAGTGGAAACGGTCAACGCGACCTTGCCCCCGGCGCAGCGCATCGCTCGCTTCCTCCTGCTCTACAAGGAGCTCGACGCCGACGACGGCGAGCTGACCCGCACCCGCAAAGTCCGCCGCAGCGTCATCAACGAGAAATACGCCGGCATCATCGACGGGATCTATGGCGGCAAGCCGGACATCCCGGTGGACACCGTCATCCGCTTCCAGGACGGCACCACCCAGCGCATCCGCACCACGCTGAAGGTCGTCGACCTCGGCGGCCATGGACCCATGGCGGAGGCCGCGGAGTGATGAGTCTTCCGTCACATGAGATCGTCATGCGCGGGCTCGACCCGCGCATCCATCCTATTGCGAAAATCTCTGATGCGATGGATCGCCGGGTCAAGCCCGGCGATGACGAGTGAGACCGATCATGAACACCGCCTTCCTCCTCCAACTCCTCGTCAACGGCCTCGTGGTCGGCACGCTCTACGGCGTGGTCGCGATGTCGTTTGTGCTGATCTACAAGGCGACGCAGGTCGTCAATTTCGCGCAAGGCGAGCTGCTCCTGATCGGCGCCTGGGTGTGCTGGGCATTGCTGACGAAATATCAAGTGCCGTTCTGGGTGGGCATGCCACTCACGCTGGTCTTCATGTTCGCGTTCGGCATCGCGATCCAGGTCGTGATCCTCCGGCCGATGATCGGCGAGCCCATCATCTCCGTCATCATGGTCACGATCGGTCTGTCGACCGTGTTCCAGGCGGCGCTGAAATGGATGTTCGGCGTCAACCCGCAGCCGTTCCCGCCGGTGTTCGCCAGCACGTCCGTCGACCTGTTCGGACTGCAAATCCAAACGGTCTACGTCATGAGCCTCGTGGTGTCGGTCCTGATGATGCTTGGCATGGCGTGGTTCTTCAAGGCTTCCAAATACGGCCTTGCGATGCGGGCCACCGCCTTCAACCAGCAGGTCGCGCAGTCGCTCGGCATCTCCGTGAAGAACGTGTTCGCGATGGCCTGGGCGATCTCGGCGACTGTCTCCGCCGTGGCCGGCGTCGTCGTCGCCGTGGTCAACGGCGTCTCCTCCGGCCTGTCGGCCTACGGCATCAAGGTGTTTCCGGCGGCGATCCTTGGCGGCCTCGACTCCGTCGGCGGCGCCGTGCTCGGCGGCATCATCATCGGCCTCTTGGAGAACATCGCGCAATATGTCGACAGCCAGTATCTGCACTGGGGCAATCTCTACGAGATCGCGCCGTTCTACGTCCTGATCATCATCCTGATGATCAAGCCCTATGGCCTGTTCGGCACCAAAGACATCGAGCGGATATGAGCATGATCGCCGAAAAGTGGAGGCCGGTTTTCGGGAACGATCATGCTCAAACAAAAAAGAAGGGCGAGCCCATGACGCAATTCAAGCCTCAGGCGAGATAGAGCCCGCCATGGTCGCACGTTCCACCATCCCCGCCGGTGACTTCCGCACCTCCTACGCGGCCGACACCACGATCTTCCCGACCAGAACCAGCCGCAATTTCGCGATTGCGGGCGTGATCCTGTTGTGCTTCGCGCCGCTTGTGTTCTCCGAATACTGGCTGTCGGTCTCGATCCAGATCGGCATCTTCGCGATCGCGGCGCTTGGCCTCAACATCCTGGTCGGCTTCACCGGCCAGATCTCGATCGGCCAGGCCGGCTTCTTCCTGCTCGGCGCCTTCACCTCGGCCTACATCAACAACACCTATGCCATCCCGGTGTTCTTCGCGATCCCGCTCGCGGGCGTGATCACGGCCCTCGTTGGTCTGATCTTCGGCCTTCCGGCAGCGCGGCTGAAGGGGCTCTATCTCGTCATCGCCACCCTCGCTGCGCAATATATCCTGCTCGACTTCTTCTCCCGCGCCGAATGGTTCTCCGGCGGCTCGGTGCCGGCCTCGGCCAATCCGTTCTCGATTCTAGGCTACACGCTGCGCGGCGACCGGCAATATTTCTATGTCGTGCTGGCCTATGTCGTGGTCTGCTACCTCCTGGTCACCAACCTGATGCGCACCCGCGACGGCCGCGCACTGATCGCGATCCGCGACCATTATCTCTCCGCCGAGATCATGGGCATCAACCTGACCAAATATCGCACGCTCTCGTTCGGCCTCGCCGCCTTCTTCGCCGGCATCGCGGGCGCGCTCTACGCGCATTACCAGCTCGTGATCTCGCAGGAGGGTTTCGGCATCGAGCGCTCGATCCTCTTCCTGGCCATGATCATCATCGGCGGCACCGGATCGGTCATGGGCACATTGATGGGGACCGCGTTCGTCGTGCTGCTGCCGGAATCGATGGAGTGGCTCAGCCACAATCTGAAGGGCAGTGCCATCGACAAGGCGCTCGCGCTCAACAACAACATCACTTTTTTGCGCGAGATCGCAATCGGCCTGATCATCATCGCCTTCCTGATGTTCGAGCCGGACGGGCTGGCGCATCGCTGGCGACAGATCAAGACATACTGGAAGCTTTATCCGTTCTCACATTGAACTCAACCAACAGGGACCGGCGACAATCCGGCCCGAACGCACCACAGGAGGAAGCACTATGACGATGAAATCATTGCTGGGCTCGGCGGCTCTCGCGCTGCTCGCAGGCGCCTTCGCTTCAACGGCGCAGGCGCAGCAGATCGCGATCGGCCATCTGCAGGATCTGTCGGGCGGCACGTCCGACGTCGGTACACCCTATGGCCAGGCCGTCGTCGACAGCTTCGCCTGGGTCAACAAGAACGGCGGCATCGGCGGCAAGCAGCTCGCGGTCGATAGCAACGACTATGGCTACCAGGTGCCGCGCGCGATCGCACTGTACAAGAAGTGGTCGGCGCCGGACAACAAGGTCGCGGCGATCATGGGCTGGGGCACCGCGGACACCGAGGCGCTGACCGGCTTCCTCGCCAACGACAAGATCCCTGACATGTCGGGCTCCTACGCCGCCGCGCTGACCGACCCCGAAGGCACCAGCGGCAAGGCCAAGCCCGCCCCGTATAACTTTTTCTACGGCCCGAGCTACTCGGACGCGCTGCGCGCCGAGCTGACCTGGGCGGCCGAGGACTGGAAGGCCAAGGGCAAGCCGGGCAAGCCGAAATTCGTCCACATGGGCGCCAACCACCCCTATCCCAACGCGCCGAAGGCTGCGGGCGAAGCGCTCGCCACCGAGCTCGGCTTCGAGGTGCTGCCGCCGCTGGTGTTCGCGCTCGCGCCCGGCGACTACAGCGCGCAGTGCCTGAGCCTGAAGAGCTCGGGCGCGAACTACGCCTATCTGGGCAACACCGCGGCGTCCAACATCTCGGTGATGAAGGCCTGCAAGAATGCCGGCGTCGAGGTGCAGTTCCTGTCCAACGTCTGGGGCATGGACGAGAACGCCGCCAAGACCGCGGGCGATGCCGCCAACGGCGTCGTCTTTCCGCTGCGCACCTCGGTGGCCTGGGGCGGCGATGCGCCGGGCATGAAGACGGTGCAGGAAATCTCGAAGATGTCCGACCCGACCGGCAAGGTCTACCGCCCGGTGCACTACGTCGCCGCAGTCTGCTCGTCGCTCTACATGAAGGAGGCGATCGAGTGGGCTGCGAAGAACGGCGGCGCCACCGGCGAGAACGTCGCCAAGGGCTTCTACCAGAAGAAGGACTGGGTGCCGGCCGGCATGGAAGGCGTCTGCAGCCCCTCGACCTGGACCGACAAGGATCATCGCGGCACCATGAAAGTCGACCTCTATCGCGCGCGCGTGACGGGTCCGACGGATGGCGACCTCAACGAGCTCATGGCCAAGGGCGTGATCAAGCTCGAGAAGGTGAAGACCATCGAGCTGCCGCGCAAAGCCGAATGGGCTGGGTGGTAGTTCCTTACACCAGCGTCATGGCCGGGCAGAAGCGCGAAGCGCGTCTTTGCACAATCCCCCGGCCATCCACGTCTTGCTTCACACGCTGATAGGCGTGGATGCCCGGGTCAAGCCCGGGCATGACGACGGATAGAGTGTCGCCATGACCGATACACTGGAAAATCTGCGGACGGCCGCAACTGCTGGGGCACCCGCCCCCCTGCTCTCCGTCCGCAACATCGAGGTCGTCTATGACGACGTCATCCTGGTGCTGCGCGGGCTCAGCCTCGATGTGCCCAAGGGCGCGATCGTCGCGCTGCTCGGCGCCAACGGCGCCGGCAAGTCGACGACGTTGAAGGCGATCTCCGGCCTCTTGAAGACCGAGGACGGCGAGGTGACGCGCGGCGAGATCATGTTCGACGGCGCGCGCATCGACGGCATCGATCCGGAGAAGATCGTCCGTCGCGGCATCTTCCAGGTGATGGAAGGACGCCGCATCGTCTCCGACATGACCTCGCTGGAGAACCTCAAGCTCGGCGCCTTCACGCGCAGCGATCGCGAGGTCAACAGCGACATCGAGATGGTGTTCAACTATTTCCCGCGGCTGAAGGAGCGCACCGGCCTCGCGGGCTATCTCTCCGGCGGCGAGCAGCAGATGCTGGCGATCGGGCGCGCGCTGATGGCGCGGCCGAAGATGATCCTGATGGACGAGCCGTCGATGGGCCTGTCGCCGCTGCTGGTCAAGGAGGTGTTCGCGATCATCAAGGAGATCAACCGCGATCTCGGCGTCACCATCCTGCTGGTCGAACAGAACGCGCGCGCGGCGCTGTCGGTCGCCAGCCACGGCTACATCATGGAACAGGGCAAGGTGGTGCTCGACGGCACCGCGGATGCCTTGCGCGACAATGAGGACGTCAAGGAGTTCTACCTCGGCGGCGCCGGCGACCAGCGCAAGAGCTTCAAGAACCTGAAGAGCTTCAAGCGGCGGAAGCGGTGGCTGTAGCCGAACTCTCTCCTCGTCATGGCCGGGCTTGACCCGGCCATCCACGCGCGAGCCGCAACGACGAACGACGTGGATGCCCGGGACAAGCCCGGCCATGACGACCGCAAGATTCAAGGACTGGGTACGATGACCCACTACGACGCCCTCGAAACCCGTGATCCCGCAGCCCGCGAGCAGGATCTGTTCGGCCGCCTGCCCGACGTGCTGCACGCGGCGATGAAGGCGCCGGCCTATGCCGCGCTGCTGCAGGGCATCGATCCCCAGGACATCACGACGCGCGCTGCGCTCGCGCAACTGCCGGTGCTGCGCAAATCCGAGCTGCCTGCCCTGCACAAGGCGGCCCCGCCATTCGGCGGCTTCGTCGCGCAGGCGCCCGGCGCGTTCTCGCGCCTGTTCACGTCGCCCGGGCCGATCTTCGAACCGGAGGCGGCGCACAACGATCCCTGGCGCGGCGCCCGCGCGCTGTTTGCCTCCGGCTTCCGTCCCGGCGACGTCGTGCTGAACACCTTCAGCTATCACCTCACGCCCGGAGGCTTCATCTTCGACGCCTCGGCGCGCGCGCTCGGCTGCGCGGTGATCCCGGCGGGGCCTGGGAACACCGAGGCGCAGTTCGAGCTGATCGAGGCCTACCGGCCGATCGGCTACAGCGGCACGCCGGACTTCTTGAAGATCCTGCTCGACGGCGCCGCCAGCGCCGGTCGCGACGTCTCCTCGATCAAGCGCGCGCTGGTGTCGGGCGCGGCGTTCCCGCCATCGCTGCAGGCCGAGATCAAGGGCCGCGGCATCGACGCCTATCAGGCGTTCGGCACCGCCGATCTTGGCATCGTCGCCTACGAGACCGCCGCGCGCGAGGGCATGGTGGTCAACGAGGACCTGATCTTCGAGATCGTCCGGCCCGGCACCGGCGATCCGGTCCAAGAGGGCGATGTCGGCGAGATCGTCGTCACCTCGCTCGATCCCCACCATCCTTGGATTCGCCTGGCACTCGGCGATCTCACCGCCGCTCTCCCGGGTCTCAGTCCGTGTGGCCGCACCAACATGCGGATCAAGGGCTGGATGGGGCGCGCCGACCAGACCACCAAGATCAAGGGCATGTTCGTGCGCCCCGAGCAGGTCGCCGAGATCGGCAAGCGCCACCCGGAGCTCGGCCGCCTCCGCCTGGTCGTAACCCGTGCCGGCGAGACCGACGCGATGACCTTGAAGGCCGAGTGCGCGGCGCCCGCAGCCGACCTGCAAGAGGCGCTGGCCGCCAGCCTGCGCAGCGTCACCAAGCTCAGCGGCCAAGTCGAGCTGGTCGCGCCGGGCACGCTGCCCAACGATGGCAAGGTGATCGCCGACGAGCGGTGAGCGCGCGCAAGTTCCGCTCAAGTAGAAGCCCTGCACCAGCGGCATGAGCAGCGCGGCACGCACCGCTGTCCGCGCAATTGTCGCGCTGCGCGCGCTCTCCTATACAGCCATGTCGCCTCTCTCGGAGTTCGTCCGCATGGCCTTCCCGCGCGCATCCAAAGCCCTGTCCCGCTTCACTGTCCTCGATTTGACGCGGGTGCGCGCCGGCCCGACCTGCGCGCGGCAGTTCGCCGATTGGGGCGCCAACGTCATCAAGATCGACGCCATGATGGAGGATGGCGGCGAAGCGCTTGGCGGCCCGCGCCGCGGCGCCGACTTCCAGAACCTGCATCGCAACAAGCGCGCGATGACGCTCAATCTGAAGGATCCGAAGGGCGTCGACGTGTTCATGCGGCTCGCCGAAAAAGCCGACGTCGTGATCGAGAACTACCGGCCCGACGTCAAGACCAAGCTCGGCATCGACTATGAGGCGGTGCGCAAGGTCAATCCGCGCATCGTCTATGGCAGCATCTCCGGCTTCGGCCAGGATGGTCCCTATGCCAAGCGGCCCGGTTTCGACCAGATCGCGCAGGGCATGGGCGGGCTGATGTCGATCACCGGGGCACCTGGCGAGGGTCCGATGCGCGCGGGCATCCCGATCGCAGATCTCTCGGCAGGGCTCTCTTGCGCGATGGGTATCCTCACGGCGCTGCTCGAGCGCGAGGTCTCCGGCGAGGGCCAGTGGGTCCAGACCTCGCTGCTGCAGGCGCAGATCTTCATGCTCGACTTCCAGGCCGCCCGCTGGCTGATGGAGAAGGAGGTCGCGCCGCAGGCCGGCAACAATCATCCGACCAGCATCCCGACCGGCGTGTTCAAGACCTCCGACGGCTACATCAATATCGCCGCGACCGGCGGCCGAATCTGGGAGCGGCTGTGCCAGACGCTCGGTGCCTCCCAATGGATCGACAATCCGGACTACGCGACGGCACCGGCGCGTTCGAAGAACCGCGACGCGCTCAATGCCGAGATCAACGCACGCACGCTCGCCAAGACGAGCGAGCAATGGGTCGCCGAGCTGAATGCCGCGGGCGTGCCGTGCGGGCCGATCTACGCCATCGATCAGATGTTCGAGGACCCGCAGGTCAAGCATCTCGGCATGGCGCAGCCGGTGCCGAACGACGACGGCCGCCACATCACGCTGGTGGCGCAGCCCTTCACCCTGTCGCGCACGCCCAGCCGGATGGCGGCGCGGCCGCCGGAATTCGGCGAGCAGACCGAGGAGATCCTGTCCGAATTCGGCTTCACCGACGGCGAGATCGCCGATCTCCGACTGCATCGCGTCGTGTGAGCAGGTGCAATATGTCCAAGCTGCGGCATCCCGCCGCTGTGGCCCAGATGTCACCACGTTGGAACTTCAGACTTGGCCGGATTGAGGCCAAGGCAAGATCGGGTTAATCTCTTCGCATCAGTTGATCGCGGACCCCCTCGGGGCCCGTGCGTGTGAGGAGTAGCGGATCATGAGCGCATCCGAGTTGAACGAGTTTCTGACGGCGATGAACATCGTGCGCGACGTCAACGGAGCCGCTTTGAATCACCCCGGCGCTCTGCCGTTCGACGAGACGATGCTCGACAACGAGTCCGACTGGTACCACATGCCGGTGGCCGAGAAGGCCAACTGAAGCTGACCTTCCTCGGGTTCGCGCGCTCTCTTTCCTACATCGCCTTTGCCCAAAGCCTCCTTCCGAGAAGCCGGACGGAGGCTTTTTCATTTCGAGGCGCAACCGGGATGAGCTGCGAACTCTGATCCACCGAACGCAAAAAAAGCCCGACGCAAGCGCCGGGCAAGGGATCGTCTCGGGAGGAAACATCAGGGCGCGATGACCAGAGATCAGGCACCGCGCGTGAGCAGTTCAGAACTGCCCATGAATGAAGCCTACCACCGCTCTGCCTAAAATGCTGTCATCGCAAAGACACAACCTCTGGAGAAGCGCGGAAACGATTCGAACAACGGTCCGTCGATGCAATCGAAGCGCTGAGGACGTGGCTGCGGTGCCACAGTCCGATTGCGAACAGCGCCAACGCCCAGTGCACCCAAAGAGTCACAATTCCCCTATCCCGCAGTTCTGCATGCTCTCGTTGCTGGCCTGGCCCTCGACCGGCGCAACGACGGCACGAACAGCAATGGCGGCATCAGCTCCGCGACGACCGATGGCGGCATCGGGGGCTGGGGTCCCTGTCATCGAGGGCGGCGGTGACGGTGCAGGTGTCAACGGCGGCGATGGTGGAAAGGACAACGGCGGTCATGCCCTGGGCGGCCGAGGCGGCGTCGGCGCCGGAGAGCCGGGACATTCCCAGCGACAATGGCGTCGAGTTACGGCGTTGGCGGCTTCACCAAGACCGGCAGCGGCCGGATGACGCTCAGCCTTGAGCTACGCGGGAAAAACGGTCACCAACACGCGCGCCGAGCTGGCCAGTGCACCGACAGATCCTATGCGCTGCCTGACGGCGCCCTCACCCTGCGCGGCCGCCTCGCCCGGGCGCACGACTTCGATCCGGATCGTTCCGTGACCGCCACGTTCCAGACGGTGCCGGGCGCAAGCTTCGTCGTCAACGGCGCCGCGCAGGCGCGCGACTCCGCGCTGACGACGACCTCGGTCGAGATGAGCTGGCAGAACGGCTGGAGCGCCTTGGCGACGTTCGAAGGCGAGTTCTCGAGCGTCACCCGTTCCTATGCCGGCAAGGGCAGCGTGCGCTACACGTGGTAGGAGCGGCGTAGCCGATCGAGCGCAGGCGTCCAGCTGGCAGGGCACGGGTGATCAGCGACAAACCGTACTAAGCCTCGGCCTTCGCGGCCGGCGCTCCCGACTTGCTGAAGCTCGCGATCACACGATCGATCAGCGGCCAGAACAGCAGCACGATCGCCAGCGTCGTTATGGTGCCCACCAGCCCGTTCGCCCAGAACACCTTCATGTTGCCGCCGGAGATGATCATCGACTGCCGGAACGCGTCCTCGGCACGGCTGCCGAGCACCAGCGCCAAGGTGAACGGCGCCAGCGGGATCTTGATCTTCTTGAAGACATAGCCGACGACACCGAAGCCGAGCATCAGCCAGACGTCGAACATCGCATTCTGGATCGCGTAGGCGCCGATCGCGCAGGACACCACGATCATCGGCGCCACGGCCGCGAACGGCACGCGCAGGATCGAGGCGAAGATCGGCACGGTGGAAAGCACGAGCACGAGGCCGACGACATTGCCGAGATACATCGAGGCGATCAGGCCCCAGACGAAATCCTTGTGCTCCACGAACAGCAGCGGGCCGGGATTGAGGCCCCACACCATCAGGCCGCCGAGCAGGATCGCCGCGGTGCCGGAGCCGGGGATGCCGAGCGCCAGCATCGGCAGCAGCGCCGCGGTGCCCGAGGCATGCGCCGCCGTCTCAGGCGCGAACACGCCCTCGATGCGGCCCTTGCCAAAACTGTCCGGATCCTTCGAGAAGCGCTTGGCGAGGTTGTAGCCCATGAAGGAGGCGGCAATCGCGCCGCCCGGCGTGATGCCGAGCCAGCAGCCGATCACCGAGGAGCGCAGCAGGGTCATCCAATACTTCGGCAGGTCCTTCCACACCGCGAGTACGGTGCGCAGCGAGATCGAGGCGGCGTGGCCGCGCAGCGCCAGGCGCTCCTCCATCGTCAGCAGGATCTCGCTGATGCCGAACAGGCCGATGACCGCGACCAGAAAGTTGATGCCGCGCAACAGATCGGTCGAGCCGAAGGTCATCCGCAACTGACCGGACACGGTGTCCATGCCGACGCCAGCGAGCAGCAGGCCGAGCGCCATCGCGATGACAGTCTTGTGCTTGTCCTCACGCCCCAGCCCGACGAACGAGCAGAAGGTCAGCAGATAGACCGCGAAGAACTCGGGCGGACCGAACCTCAGCGCGAAGGACGAGATCCAGGGCGCCAGGAAGGTGATCAGCATCACCGCGACCAGCGAGCCGATGAACGACGAGGTGAAGGCGGCTGTCAGCGCCTCCGCCGCCTTGCCCTGCTGCGCCATCGGATAGCCGTCGAAAGTGGTCGCCACCGACCACGCCTCGCCGGGAATGTTGAACAAGATCGAGGTGATGGCGCCGCCGAACAGCGCGCCCCAGTAGATGCAGGACAGCATCACGATGGCCGAGGTCGGGTCCATTGAGAAGGTCAGCGGCAGCAGGATGGCGACGCCGTTGGGCCCCCCCAGCCCGGGCAGCACGCCGACGAAGACGCCGAGCACGAGCCCAACCATCATCAGCAGCAGCGTCTTCCAGGTCAGGAGGACCGCGAACCCGTGCAGCAACAGACCCAAGGCTTCCATGATTTCATTCCAACTGTTTCCTCGTCATTGCGCGCGCAGCAAAGCAATCCAGAGTCGAGTGCGCAGCCCTGGATTGCGTCGTCGCGTTGTTCCTCGCAATGACGGGGGAGAGACCGGTGTCAGTACCCGAACGCCGCTTCGAGCGGGCCCTTCGGCATGATCACGTCGAACACGACGTCGAAAGTCACGAACATCACGGCGCTGAACAGGAACGCCGTGAGCAGCGATTTCCAGATCGCGATCTTGCCGACGAGGCGCATGAACCCGGCGATCAGCAGGAAGCTCGCGACGTAGATGCCGAGAAACTGCATCGCGATGCAGAACAGCAGCGTCGGCACGAATACCGCCATCACGCGCCGCAGTTGCGCGCGCGTCACGAAGGTCTCGACCGCTTCCTTTCTCGACACGAAGGCGGCGCCGATGCCGTAGAGGCTGGCGCCGCCGAGGATCACCGACAGATAGAACGGGAAGTAGCCGGGCTCCGGACCGGTCGAGTCCCAGGACGCGCCGGTCCGCCAATTGTCCCAGGCGAGCACGACCGCGAGCGCGAGCAGCAGCAGCGACACCGCGACGTCGACGGTCCGGGTGGAGGTGACGGCCGGAGAATCCTCCTCCGGCGCGGTCGGATCGTCGACGGCGATCTCGAGCTCAGCGTTGGACATCGATCCTCCTCATCCCCTCGCCTCGCCCCAGCCTCACTTGGCGACGAAGCCGGCTTCCGTCATCAGCTGCTTGTTGAGCGAGCCGTCCTCTTCGAGAAACTGCAGCATGTCCTTGCCGGTGAGGAAGATCGGCTTCAGCGCCTGCTTCTCCATGTAGTCCTTGTATTCCGGCGTCTGCACCAGCTTGCTGAACAGGTCGATGTAGAACTCCTGCTGCTCCTGGGTCACCTTGCCCGGCAGGAACATGCCGCGCAGCATCAGGTATTGCACGTCCAGCCCCTGCTCCTTGCAGGTCGGAATGTCGTTCCAGGACTGCGTCTCCGTGACCTTGGTCGTGTAGGAGATGCGCTCCTTGTCGAACACGCAGAGCGGACGCACCTGGCCGGCGCGCCAGACTTCGAGATTCTCGGAAGGATTGTTGACGTTCGCTTCGGTGTGCCCGCCAACCAGTTGGGTCGCGGCCTCGCCCCCCGACTTGTAGGGCAGATAGGAGAACTTGGCGCCGGTCTTCTTCTCCATGAAGACCGTGAGCACGTGATCCTCCCGCTTGGAACCGGTGCCGCCCAACTTGAACGGAGAACTCGATGCCTTGGCGGCTTCGACGAACTCCTTCACCGTCTTCGGGCCGTTGACGTTGTCCCACAGCACGAACTGATCGAGTGCGATTACCGCGACCGGCGACAGTTCGCGCCAGTCGAACGGCAGCTTGGCCGACAGCGGCAGCATGTAGATCAGCGAATAGGCGATCAGGACCTTGTTCGGATCGCCGTCGCTGGACTTCATGTACATCAGCGCCTCGGCCCCGGACGCGCCGCCCTTCAGCGACACGACCACCGGCTGCTTCAGCAGATTGTTCTTCTGAATGGCAGCCTGCATCATCCGCGCCATCTGGTCGGATGCACCGCCGGCGCCCGCGGCGACGACAATCTCGACCGGCTTGGTCGGCTCCCAGCCGGCAAAGGCCGGCGCAGTTGCGAAAAAGGCCGCCGTCGCGGCCGCGATCTTGATGAGTTTGCGCACGTGCTTTCTTCCCCGTTCGAAGCCCCAGCTTGCATCCTACCAGGATACTGCTGGCTTATTGTGGTCAGTTCAAGAACACAAGCATGATGCGACCTCATGTTCCTCGGCATAAGGTCGCAAGCACGGCATCGGACTACTTGCCTTTCCAGTTCGGCGTACGCTTGTTGAGGAACGCCTCCATGCCTTCGCGGAAATCCTCGCTCATATAGGCGCGCAGGATCAAATCCTCGCCCTCGTCCCGCGACAGGGTCCGGCGGATGCGGCGCACGGCCTCCTTGGTGACCTCGAGGGTGATCGGCGCGTGCGAGGCGACGAGCCTCGCGGTCTCCAGCGCGCGTGTCTGCAGCGTCTCGACGTCAGGCACGATCTCGTTGAGCAGACCGAGCGCGAGCGCCTCCGGCGCCTCGACCAGCCGGGCCTTGAAGATCAGGTCCTTGGTGCGCGCCGGTCCGATCAGGGAGACCACGCGCGAGATGTTCGACATCGACAGGCAGTTGCCGAGCGTGCGCGCGATCGGAAAACCGATACGTGTCGTCTCGGTGCCGATGCGAATGTCGCAGCAGGCGGCAATGCCGGCACCGCCGCCGGTGCAGGCGCCCGCGATCGCCGCAATCACCGGCACACGGCACAGTTCGAGCGTGCCGAGCACGCGGTCGATCCGCGCCTCGTAGTCGAGCGCATCCTGCGCGGTCTTGAAGGCACGAAACTGGGAGATGTCGGTGCCGGAGGCGAAGGCCTTGTCGCCCGCGCCAGTCAGGATCAGCGCCTTGATCGACCGATCGGCGTTGATGGCCTCGCAGATCGAGGCCATCCGGTCGTACATTGCGAACGTCATCGCGTTGCGCGCCTGCGGCCGGTTGAAGGTGATCTTGGCGATGCCGTCGTCGACGGCATAGATCAGATCGTCGGAGCCGGTCACAGGTGCGTTCATCAGGCCACCTTCGGAATCGGCGCTGCCTCGCGCGCCTTCAGGACATCCATCGCCGCGAGCACGCCACCTGCACGATGCGGCACGCCAGCGAGCGCAAGGCCCATCTCGACGCCTGCAAGCGTGCCCATCAGCATCAAGTCGTTGAAGTGACCGATATGACCGATGCGGAAGACCTTGCCCTTGATCTTGTTGAGGCCGGTGCCGAGCGACATGTCGAAGTTTTCCAGCACCGTCTTGCGGAACTGATCGGCGTCATGGCCCTCGGGCATGACCACGCCGGTCAGCGCCGGCGAATGCGCCTGCGGATCCTGACACTGCGTATCCAGGCCCCAGGCCTTGACAGCAGCCCGCGTCGCAAGGCTGTGGCGGCGATGACGCGCAAACACGTTGTCGTGGCCTTCCTCCTCCAGCATCTTCAGCGCCTCGTTGAGGCCCATCAGCAGATTGCACGCCGGCGTATAGGGGAAGGTACCAAGCTTGTTGAAGGTGATGATCTCCTGCCAGTCCCAATAGGAGCGCATGCCGGGATTGGCCTTGGCGGCGGCGAGCGCCTTCTCCGAGACGGCGTTGAAGCCGAGGCCCGGCGGCAGCATCAGGCCCTTCTGCGAGCCAGCGACGGAGACGTCGACGCCCCACGCGTCGTGCTCATACTCCATCGAGCCGAGGCCAGAGATGGTGTCGACCATCAGGAGCGCCGGGTGGCCGGCCCGGTCGAGCGCCTTGCGCACCTCGAGCGGCGGCGTCAGGCAGCCGGTCGAGGTCTCGTTGTGCACGACGCAGACGGCCTTGATCTTGTGCGCCTTGTCATCGACCAGACGCTGCTCGATCGCCGCAATGTCGGCGCCATGGCGCCAGTCGCCGGGGATGAAGTCGACGTCGAGCTTGAACTTGTCGGCGATGCCACGCCACAGCACCGCGAACTGGCCGGTCTCGGCCATCAGCACCTTGTCGCCAGGCGCGAGCGTGTTGACGATCGCGGCTTCCCACGCGCCGGTGCCCGACGACGGATAGATGATCACCGGCTGCTTGGTGCGGAAGATTCGCTGCGATGCAGTCAGCACGGCGAAGCCGAGCTCGGCGAACTCGGGACCGCGATGGTCCAGCGTCGGCATATCCATCGCGCGCAGCACGCGGTCGGGCACGTTGGTCGGCCCCGGAATCTGAAGAAAATGCCGTCCTGTGTGCACAGTCATTGGCGTCCGTCCCCGGTCATTTGGTTGGTGCGCGGGCGTGGCATCCCACGCGCTGGCCGCGCTTTTCTCCCGCCAGACCGCTGGCGTCAACAAAGAAGACGCAAGCACCGATCGCTTCGGGCTGACATCCCTCAGATGCACACGAATCCCCTTCTCCTGTGCAGTGCGGCATAGCGGGACGTCCCAGCTTGCTGCACGCGATTTGGCCTCATTTCACCGCAGCCAGATGGCGCGGCGCATTGCCCTCCAATGGCTCTTCAAGCAGCGCCATCGCGGCATCGACGCCGCCGGCACGATGCGGCACGCCGGCCGCACGCAGCCCCATCTCGACACCGCTCAGCGCAGCCACCAGGGTCAGCGCGTTGCACTCGCCGAGATGGCCGATGCGGAACACCTTGCCCGCGACCTTGGACAGGCCCGAACCGAGCGACATGTTGTAGTTGTCGAGCACGACCTGACGGAACTGATCCGCGTCATGGCCCGG
This sequence comes from Bradyrhizobium sp. SZCCHNR1098, assembly GCF_032489375.1. Lineage (NCBI taxonomy): Bacteria > Pseudomonadati > Pseudomonadota > Alphaproteobacteria > Hyphomicrobiales > Nitrobacteraceae > Bradyrhizobium > Bradyrhizobium sp. SZCCHNR1098. The sequence goes on along the minus strand of NZ_JAUEXY010000013.1, from coordinate 86,382 downwards.
CGGCATCAGCACGGCGGTCAGCACCGGAGAGAAATCCTTCGGCTCCTGGCACAGCACCTCCAGGCCCCAATGCTCGACGGCGGCGCGGGTCGCGGCCGCAAGCCTGAGGTGGCGCGCGAACACCTGATCGAGACCCTCCTCGAGCAGCATCGCAATCGCTTCACGCAGACCGTAGAGCAGGTTCGTCGCCGGCGTGTAGGGGAAGAAGCCGTTCGCGTTCAGCTTCAGCATGTCTTCCCAGTCCCAGAACGAGCGCGGCATCTTGTTGGCCTTGGCAACAAGGCGCGCCTTGTCCGAGATGGCGTTGAAGCCGAGCCCCGGCGGCAGCATGAAGCCCTTCTGGGAGCACGACACGGCGACGTCGACCTTCCACTCGTCGAATCGGAAGTCGGCCGAGGCGAGACCAGAAATCGTGTCGACCATCAGCAGCGCCGGATGCTTGGCGCGGTCGATCGCGGCGCGCACCTCGCCGATCCGGCTGGTCGCGCCGGTCGAGGTTTCGTTGTGCACGACCATCACCGCCTTGAGCCGATGACCGGCGTCGGCAACCAGCTTCTCCTCGATGACGGCAGGATCGACGCCACGGCGCCAGTCGCCGGGAATGAAATCGACCTCGATTCCCCACCGCGCCGCCATCTGCCGCCACAGCGTGGCGAAGTGGCCGGTCTCGACCATCAGCACCTTGTCGCCCGGCGACAGCGTGTTGACGATGGCGGCCTCCCAGGCGCCGGTGCCCGAGGACGGATAGATGACTACCGGGCTCGTGGCCTTGAAGATCGCCTGCGAGCCACCGAGCACGGCCTTGCCGAGTTCGGCGAACTCGGCGCTGCGGTGATCGATCACCGGCATGTCCATCGCCCGCAGCACCCGCTCGGGCACCGGACTTGGGCCCGGAATATGCAAGAAATGACGGCCTTGGGGACGGGTCACGACAGAGCTCCGGGCGACGACGGCATTCTGGCACCAATGATTGCATTCAATTATTCAGCATGCAAGAGATTAAACGTATTCACACACAAGGTCGACCACATCTGTAACTATCGCTACAATGGGTGAAATGAATTCCACGATTCCCGATATCGAGACGCCACCATTGGCAGATCCAAGTGGTCGACCTGCGCCTGCGCGGGACGAGACCTCGCTGCATGACGAGATCCTGGCACGGCTGCGCGACTACATCGTCGAGGGCCACGTCGCCGACGGCGGCCGCCTGTCCGAGCGCCAGCTTTGCGAAATGCTGGGGGTGTCCCGCACTCCCTTGCGCGAAGCGCTCAAGGTGCTCGCGGCCGAAGGCCTGGTCGAGCTGCTGCCCAATCGCGGCGCTCGGGTGCGCCCGCTCAGCGCCGCCGACATCCACGAATTATTCGACCTGATGGGAGGCCTGGAAGGGCTCGCCGGCCGCCTCGCCTGCGAGAAGATTTCGGATGAAGCGATCGAAAAAATCGAGCAGTTTCATCATGATATGTACGGGTTTTACATGCGGCAGGACATGCAGGGCTATTTCCGCATGAACCAGCTCATCCACCGCGCGATCGTGGATGCCGCCGCCAACGCCACCCTTCATGCGACCTATGAGAGCCTGGCGGGCCGCATCCGGCGGGTGCGCTTCTCGGCCAATTTCGCCCGCAAGCGCGAACGCTGGAGCGAGGCCATGCGCGAGCATGAGATGATCCTCGACGCCCTGCGCCGGCGCGCCGGAAGCGAGCTGTCCGACATTCTGTTTCAACATCTGCGCAACAAGGGCGCGGCCGCGATCGCCTACTTCGGCGAGAGTCAACCGCCAACGGCGGGAAGTAAGCCGGACAAGGTCGAATGACGCCCAGGATTGCGCAAATTTGCATGCAATCAGATTGACGCATTTGCAGAAATGAATGACACGGGGCTCAAGAGGGCCCGCCAGACGACAGCCGGGCCCGACCAGGGATCACCATGCCGAACGCCAAAGCCGGTCCGTCCAGGCTCGAACAGAAGCTCCGCGCCGAGATTGCAGGCGGCGTCTTCTTCGACCGCTTCAGCCGTGGCCGCTACGCCACCGACGCCTCGTTCTACCAGGTCATCCCGGCCGGCGTGGTCGTGCCGCGCACGATGGACGAGGCACTGCGTACGCTCGCCCTCGCCCGCGACGACGGCCGCATCGTCACCCCGCGCGGCGGCGGCACCTCGCAATGCGGCCAGACCGTCAACGAGGGGATCGTCGTCGACTTCTCCAAGCACCTGAACCGCATCGTCTCTCTCGACGTCGAGGCCCGGACCTGCGTGGTCGAGCCGGGCATCGTGCTCGACGACCTCAATCGCCAACTCAAGCAGCACGGCCTGTGGTTTCCCGTCGACGTCTCGACGGCGTCGCGTGCCACGATCGGCGGCATGGCCGGCAACAATTCCTGCGGCGGCCGCTCGCTGCGCTACGGCACGATGCGCGACAACACCATCGCGATCGACGCGGCGCTCGCCGACGGCACGTTGGCGCATTTTGGCGAGGTGCCGCGAGACCTTCGTGACGTCAGCGCGCCGGACAGCGCTCACGCGCTGTTTCGCGACATGCTTGCGCTGGGCGAGCGCGAGGCCGCGGAGATCGCCGACAAGTTTCCCAAGGTGCAGCGCCGCGTCGGCGGCTACAATCTGGATGCGCTGACGCCGCGCAACGCCGCCAACAACCTGGCCCATCTGCTCGTCGGCTCCGAAGGCACCCTCGCCTTCTCCACCCGCATCGAGCTCAAGCTGTGGCCCCTGATCCGCACCAAGGTGCTCGGCATCTGCCATTTCGGCAGCTTCTACGCGGCCATGGACGCGGCTCAGCACCTTGTGAAGCTGAAGCCGATCGCGGTCGAACTGGTGGACCGCACCATGATCGGGCTTGGACGCGACATCGCGATGTTCCAGCCAGTGATCGCCGCCGCCGTGCGCGGCGACCCCGACGCCATCCTGGTGGTGGAGTTCGCCGAGGAGACAACGGACGAGAACCTCGCCAAGCTGAAGCAGCTCTCCGAGTTGATGGGCGACCTCGGCTTCGCCTGGAGCAACGAGCCGCGCAAATGGGGCGGCGTGGTCGAGATCACCGACCCTGCCCTGCAGACCGCGGTCGCCGACTTCCGCGCCGCCGGCCTCAACGTGATGATGTCGATGAAGGAGGCCGGCAAGCCGGTGTCGTTCGTCGAGGACTGCGCGGTGCCGCTGCCGCATCTCGCTGACTACACCGCGCGGCTCAACGAGGTCTTCGCCAGGCATGGCACGCGCGGCACGATGTATGCGCATGCCTCCGAAGGCTGCCTGCACGTCCGCCCGGTGCTGAACCTGAAGCTGGAGAAGGACGTCAAGGCGATGCGGGCCATCGCCGAGGAAGCCTTCGCCATGGTGCGCGAGTACAAGGGATCGCATTCCGGCGAGCACGGCGACGGCATCGTGCGCTCGGAATTCCACGAACAGATGTTCGGCAGCCGCATCGTCGCCGACTTCAAGGAGGTCAAGCAGCGCTTCGACCCCGGCAATGTGCTCAATCCCGGCCGCATCGTCGATCCGCCCAAGATGGACGACCGCTCGCTGTTCCGCTATCCGCCGGACTATCGCATCGATGATCTCAAGACCGTGCTCGACTGGTCGGCCTATCCCGGCGCCGCCGGCGGTTTCCAGGGCGCGGTCGAGATGTGCAACAACAACGGCGCCTGCCGCAAGCTCGACGGCGGCGTGATGTGTCCGTCCTATCGCGCCACCCGCGACGAGAAGGATGTCACGCGCGGCCGTGCCAATACGCTGCGGCTGGCGATCTCCGGCCAGCTCGGTCCCGGCGCGCTGTCGTCTGACGAGATGATGGAGACGCTGAAGCTGTGCGTGTCCTGCAAGGCCTGTCGCCGCGAGTGTCCGACCGGCGTCGACATGGCCAAGATGAAGATCGAGGTGCTGGCAGCGCGGGCAACGACGCATGGTCTTACGCTGCGTGACCGGCTCGTCGCCTACCTGCCGCGCTACGCCGATCTCGTCGCCCGCGTCGCGCCGCTCGTGAACCTGCGCAATCATGTTGCGCCCCTGCGCGTGCTGATGGAGCGCGTTGCGGGCATCAGCGCCAAGCGCAAGCTGCCGGCCTTCCGCACCGACACCTTCCGCGTCGAGGCCGACGCGTTCGGTCCGGCTGATGGCCGTGAGGTCGTGCTGTTCGGCGACACCTTCAACCGCGTCTATGAGCGCGAAAATCTCGACGCCGCGCTGCGCGTGCTGATCGCGGGCGGCTACCGCGTCTACGTTCCCAAGCCCGCCGATGGCGGCCGGGCGCTGTGCTGCGGCCGGACGTTCCTGTCCGCCGGTCTGGTCGACGAAGCCAAGTCCGAGCTGCAGCGCCTGGTCGAGACCTACGCGCCGTTCGCAGCGCGCGGCGTGCCGATCATTGGCCTGGAGCCAAGCTGCCTGCTGACGCTGCGCGACGAGCTGCTGTCGCTACGCGACGATACCGCCGCGAAGACGATCAGCGCGCACGCGCTGCTGCTGGAAGAGTTTCTGGCGCGCGAGGCAGAGGCCGGACGGCTCGCGCTGCCGCTCGCCCCCCTGCCCGGCAAGGCGCTGCTGCACGGCCATTGCCATCAGAAATCCTTCGCCGCCTTCAAGCCTGTCGAGCAGGTGCTGCGACTCATTCCGGAGCTCACGGTCGAGACCATCGAATCCTCCTGCTGCGGTATGGCCGGCGCGTTCGGCTATGGCGCGGAGACCTACGAGGTCTCGCTGCAGATGGCGGAGGCGTCGCTGCTGCCTGCGGTACGCAAGGCAGAAGCTTCGACCTTCATCGTCGCCAACGGCACCTCCTGCCGCCACCAGATCCAAGACGGCGCCGGTCGCGGCGCCGTGCACGCTGCGCAGCTCCTGGCGATGAGCCTGGAGCGGACGCAGATGCGTTCTTGATTCACGAGGTCGGAACGCCGCGGAGCATGATCTCAATGTTCGTCATTGCGAGGAGCGAAGCGACGAAGCAATCCAGACCTTTTCTTTCACCCTGGATTGCTTCGCTTCGCTCGCAATGACGGATGACCTAGCCAACTTGGCATCACAAAGCACAAGGACACCGACATGGCCGATCTCTCGCTCGACACCGCCCGCAAGATCCTCGACGCCACGCTCGCGAAGGGCATCGAGAAGAAGTTCAAGCCGCTCGCTGTGATGGTGCTCGACGCGCGCGGCTGCCTGAAGGCCGCCGCCGCGCAGGACGGCACCAGCCTGATGCGGGCCGAGGTCGCGCACGGCAAGGCCTACGGCGCACTCGCCCTCGGCCTCGGCTCCCGCGCCCTGTTCCAGCGCGCCCAGGAGCAGGCCTATTTCATCGACGCCGTGAACACGCTGGCCCAGGGCCGCATGGTCCCGGTGCCCGGCGGCGTGCTGATCATGGACGGCACGACGCTCGTCGGCGCCGTCGGCGTCTCCGGCGACACTTCGGACAATGACGAGATCTGCGCCGTCGCCGGCATCGAAGCCGCCGGCCTCAAGGCCAATCCGGGCTGAGCTCCGGTCGCACCGGCAAGGCTCAGCGAGCTTTTCTGTCCCACAATCTCCGGGGGGGCTGGCCTGCCCTCTCGGAGCCTGATGGATCGCGCGTCGAAGTCCACGGCTCCGATAACGGCTGACGGAGAATTCATTCGGCCGGCTTGACCGGCCCGAAACATTGCCGGCCGCAGCACGTTTGTACGACGGGGCGCGTGGAGAACCGGACATGCCTCGCAGACCAGCTCGCACCATCATCATCACGGGCGCCTCCGCCGGCGTCGGCCGCGCCATCGCAAAACGCTTCGGCGCGGCCGGCGACCGCGTCGGCCTGATCGCGCGTGACGAGGATGCGCTGCGCGACGTCCAGCGCGAGCTGCAGGCGCGGTTTGCCCATGCCGAATACGAGGCGGTCGATGTCGCCGACGCGCAGGCGCTGTTCGAGGCCGCCGAACGGCTCGAGCAGCGCCTGGGTCCGGTCGACATCTGGATCAATGACGCCATGGAGACGGTGTTCTCGACCGTGGCCGACATCACGCCGGAGGAGTTCCGCCGCGTCACCGAGGTCACCTATCTCGGCTTCGTGCACGGCACGATGGCGGCGCTGCGCTCGATGCGCCGGCACGGCGAAGGCCGCATCATTCAGATCGGCTCGGCGCTCGCCTATCGTGGCATTCCGCTGCAGGCGGCCTATTGCGGCGCCAAACATGCGATCCGGGGCTTCACCGACTCGCTGCGGGCCGAGCTGATGCACGAGCGCTCAGGCATCACGCTCAGCATCGTCGACCTGCCCGCGGTGAACACACCGCAATTCGACTGGGCTCGCGCGCACCTTGCGCATACGCCACGACCAATGGGCCGGCCGGTGGAGCCCGAGGTGATCGCGGACGCCGTCTATCGCGTCGCCGACGGCGGCTTCCGCGAATATTGGATCGGCTGGCCGACACTGCTCACGATCCTCGGTAACGCCGTCGCGCCCGCTTTGCTCGACCGCTACCTCGCTGCCAAGGCGATCGCCGGGCAACAGACCGACGTACCACTGGTGCCCGATCGCACCGACAATCTCGACCGTCCCGTGACGCGCCTACACCGCACCCGCGGCTCCTTCAGCCAGGGCGCGGCGCAGCGGGCGATGCTCGTGCCGGGGGATGTCGCGCGCGCGGCGACCATTGCGCTCGGCGCGGCGGTGTTCTTCGCGCTGGGCGCTGTGATGAGCCGGCGGCGCTGGCGCTGAATTCGTCACGACCCGGCCGCCCTTGCGTGCCAACTGTGATCTGAGCTTCTCTATGGCGCGGCTTCCACACGGCGAGGAGCGCCTCCATGACCATCGAGAGCATCAGCGCGATTACGATTGCCACCCACGACATGACGCGCGCGGTCGCGTTCTATCGCGCGCTCGGCTTCGACGACATCGCCCATGGCGGCGCCCACACGTCGTTCACGAGCTTCCGTGTGGGCTCCGGCTTCCTCAACCTGATCGCCATGTCCAGGGAGAAGCAGTGGAGCTGGTGGGGCCGCATCATCTTCCACGTCGCCGATGTCGACGCCGTCTACGCCAAGGCGCTGGCCGCTGGCTTTGCCCCCTCGACCACGCCCTGCAATGCCGAATGGGGCGAGCGCTATTTCCACCTCACCGATCCCGACGGCCACGAACTGAGCTTCGCGCGGCCGCTCGGACGGTGAGTTAGCCGAGTTCGAAGGTGGTGACACCGAACACCCGGTCGATCCGGAGCGGCGGGATCGGCCCGGTGTACATGCGCGCGGTCTCGAACACCGGCTTCAGGCCGAGGCTCTCGGCGAGCGCCACCGCCTCCGGATTGATCGCGGGCACGTCGAGGAACACCTCGGAGTCGCCGGCTGCGCTCAGCAGCGCCGACACCACGGCCTCGGCATCGGCACGCTTTTCCGCAATCAGCGGACCGATTTTGTAGCCCGCACGGCACGGACGGATCACACCCCAGGCGGCTAGCGTACCGTCGCGGATCAGCGCCCGGCCGACATGACCGGGCGTGTCGATCCAGGCCCGCAGGAATGCCCGGCGCGGGGCGGGAAATACGGTCGCATCTGACGCTTCGATGTCGGAAAGCGGCACATCGGCAAGAGCGACGATACCTGATCGATCCGCCGATTGCAGCAAGGCGGCGGATCGTCCCCCGTAGCGGATATTGGCATACGCGTAGCTGAAGCCGGATTTCCGATAGTTGTCCTGCTGCGCGACCACGCCATCGAGTCCGACAATGCGCGATCCCGCATGCGCCATCGCCGCCTGCCAGAGCCGCAAGCCGTAGCCGCGCCCGCGCAGCTCGGGACGCACCATGTAGAATCCGAGAAAGGCGAACCGGTCGTCATAGTTCACGCAGGACACGGTCGCGACCGGCACGCCGTCGCGCTCGGCGACGAGGAAGCCGTCGGGGTCGACCTCTGCGAAGCACGTCGCATCGGACAACCCGGGATTCCACCCCTCGGCTGCCGCCCAGTCGATCGCGAGCCCGATCTCGTCCGGCCGCATCGGCCGGATGTGCAGGCCATCAGCGTCGGGATGTCCGGCGGATCGTGTCATGTTCCCCTCGATCCGAATGCCGCACCATCCGTCAATTATGACGCCGCGCGAACCTCAGGGCAACCTACGCGGCCAATACTGCTGTGAGGTTTCAGTCTCGAATGATGATCGTCCAAGCACGCTGTTCATCTGCTGCAAGGACAAGCCAGGCGGCACTCAAATGTGCGCTGCGCATTCGCAGCCAAATGATAGGCAGGTCTCGATGAGACGCTGATCGCCTCGCGCATCCGCTGTCCGGATATCTTTCCCCAGATAGAGCTAGAATTGAACTTTGATGTGCCCCTCGATCGAGTGATCCTGGCTGCTCCTCGAAAGATTGCCGCGATAGGACACTCCCATGACAGTATTGGCGCTTGTGCGCAGATCCAGGGCGGTCTGCACCAGGGCGGCATCCCGAGCGAGCGGCAGCCCTGCAATGTCAAATGCAGCGCCGGTGCTTCTGAAAAGCAGGTGGTCTTCCGGCTTGAGCTGGCCGAAACCGTGTTGCCAAGCGAGCGATGCTGACGGCTTGAGCGCCATTCCGTCCGATAGTGCAATCAGCGCCGATGCGCGCGCCCCGATCGCCGTATAACCTACGTCCTCCTCGCGCGATGAGCCGGAAAGTGCGGCGACGTCACCGGCCTCATCGAAGCCATTGGTATGGAGATGGATCCAGGACCAACCTGCAAATGGCTCCACAAGAGCATCCGCGAGGTTCAGATCATACCCAATCTCACCAAATATTTGTGAGCCGAACGCGCCATAACGCCCGGTCGCCCGTTCGAGAAAACCCGGATAGCTGATCGAGCGAGCGCTCCCAATGGTGCTGAAGCTCAGAAGTGCCCCCGAGCGGACGTTCCAGGCACCCACGTCAAAGCCAGTATAGACGGCTAGATATGCGCTATCGATATCGGCCGAGCTCGCACGGGCATCGATGCTCGTCCTCGAATTGGTGTAGCCGACCGCGACGCCTGCCCGCCAGTTGTCGCCCAGCCGCCCATCTACTCCGCTGAAGAAACCGCTCAGGCGTCGGCTCATACCAGCAGCACTGCCGTCACCATGAGCCGTGCCCCAAGCCCCCACTCCCTGAGCCCACCAGCCAATATCCCGCGATGTGGACGCGTTGGCCGACGACGGAATGCTGCCGGTGCGGAGAATGCGCCTGTCCGTATCGGCGGCGTAGGCCAGATGCTTCGGCGAGGATAGATCGACATCGCCGTAGATCACGGCTGGACCACCGGAGCCGAAACTCGCAAACGGCCCAAAACGGTCCTCAAAGGAAGTTTGACGCAAGCGTCCGAGGACGGCGTCCCGGGCGAAATGACCGTCTTCGACGAGGGACGTCCGTGCGCTGGCATGAAGTTCGCCCGACAGCGCGTCGAACGCCTGTTGCGCGCCGGGCGCTGTCTGGAAGATCACGCTGCCGAAGAGCCGGCTATCCGGCGAGCTTTCCTGGAGAGCGGTGGCTACGGCCAGCTGGTTTGCCGTCCGCGCGACGCTCGGAAAGAACGTCGACTGGGTCAACGAGAGGAACACGTTGTTGGCATCATAACTCAGGCTGGGAAACAGGAACGCAGAGTTGCTGCTCACCCCAGAGAAGGCACCACTAATGCCATCGGCGGCATTGAGGATATTGTAGGTGGTACGGAAGGCATAGGCACCGTTCTGCGGCAGGACGACGACATTGCCATTGAGTCTTGCCGTGCCGGTCGCCACGATCCGGTCTGCCGCCCCGGACGCGTTGGTCTCGACTTCGTAGGTGGAGCCAGAGGCAAAGGATACGTCGCCAGAGACATTAAGCGTCCCGATCGCATTGCCTGGAGAAACGACTCCCCTGCTCGCGACAGCGAGGCCGCCGATCGTGCCATTGCCCATGAGCCGGGCCCCGGAGTTGACGAACACGGTCGATGCGAGCTCCCCTGTGACGTCTAGTATCCCGCTGTTGATGAACGTCGGGCCTGTGTAGCTACTGTGCCCGCTCAGGACGAGCGTGCCACTGCCGTTTTGCTCGAGGGCACCAGAGCCTGAGATCGTTCCACCGAAGGTGTAACCGTCGGAATGATTGAAGGCCAAGATTCCGTTGTCGATCACGTCGCCGACGATCGAGCCGCTGGTACCGCCATTGCCGAGTTGCAGTGTGCCCGCGCTGACGATGGTGCCGCCGGTATAAGTGTTCGCACCGGAGAAGATGGTGGTGCCGGAGCCAAGCTGTTGGAATGTCCCGGTGCCCGAAATGATGCCGCCGAACGTGTAGCTGTCGGAACGATTGATCGCAAAGATGCCGTTGTCAGTGACGTTGCCGCCGATCGAGCCGGCGCTGCCGCCATTCCCGAGTTGCAGTGCGCCGCTATTCACTGTGACTGAGGTGTTTGGCATGTTTCCGTCGACCTCAAGCAGGCCGCCATTCACGGTAAAGCTGGAGATGAGCGGAGTGGTGCCAGTAAGCGTCCAGTGGCTGCTGCCCTCCTTGAGAAACGTCCCGAAGCCCTGGTATTGCAGGCCGGCACCGATCGTTGCGACGTTGAAGCTCGCTGTACCAGTGCCGCCCAGTGCAAGGGTGTCGCTGCCGCCGCCGAAAACGTTGCCGTTGATCGCAGCGGTTGGATAGAGCTCAAGCCGGTTCGCCGAACCATGAAACCGAACGGCGCCGCCCGCACCGCCATCTAGCGTACCGGCCACAGTGAGAGTGGTAGGGCTGACGACGAAGCTCGATGTATCAATGGCGAAACCATCCGCTCCCGTACCATTCGAGGTCACGTGGCTTCCGGCGCCGATCGTAATCGCAATTGATCCGCTCGTTCCGCTTCTCGCATATATGCCCGTCGTATTGGTTCCTGTGACGTCGCCAGCGACGGCGATCTTTACCGCGCCATTGCCATCGCTCCGCGCGAAGATGCCGCTCTCCTGGCCGCTCACGGTAGTTCCGGCGGCTGTGGTCACCGTGACATCTGCGTTCCCTCTCGCGAGAAGAGCGAAATCGCTGCCGGTCGTGCCGGCGGCCGTGACGTCACCGTTGACCGTCACGGTCGTCGATCCAGTGCCGTAGTTGCGGCTCAGAATTCCGTAGCGCGCGCCGCGGACGTTGGAGCCTGCGCCGGTTGTCACGGTCAGATCAGTGCCGAAATTGATCGCCACGATTCCCCGCGATACCGAGGTTGTGCCCGTGCTTACGACATCGCCGTTGGTCGTGATGCTGAGCGCGCCGGTGCCCTGGTTGCGGCCCCGAATGCCGTAGTTGAGGGCGGTGATATCACCGTTGGTATTCACTGTGATGCTGCCCGGAACGCCGGCTGTCGTCGTCATATTGAGTCCGTTGCCGGCGGTCGCAGTAAACGGAGAGAAGTTCGTATCGGTGTATGAAAGGTTGCCGGCGCCGGTGATCGTCAGAGCATTCGAGGAGACGGTCGTAATGCGGAATCCCGATAGCGCAGTCACGTGAGCGTTGGCGCCCGAAATCGTCTGGGCGGTGCTGGCCGCCGAGCATTCCCAATTGGAACCGCCCACATTGGCGCAAGCAGCGTAGACCCGGCGGCTATAGCCGAAAACTGCGCCCACCAGCATCGAAGACGACAGCACCAACTGCCGGCATGGAAACCTGTCGGACAAGCGCCGCCCTCCTCCTTTGGGCTGGGAAACTCAACCTTTATATGTCAAGAATTACTGGACAACCAGAAGATGATGGCACATCGACCAAAAAGTCTTAAGCCGTTCCCGTCTTTCGAGGCACTCTCCTAGGCCGCGCTGAAGAGGCCTGCCTCTTGTCGGGTTCACCGCCGTTTGGAGAAGCATCCATGGGCCGTCGTGACGACGTACCGACATTCGAATCAAACGAGATTCTGCCAGCCGATCGAACTTGCGTACGCCTTCCCGCGGAACAGGTTGGCCAGGCCGGCAGTGAAGCGGTTCGGTATTCCATGTCACCCGGACTGCCCGGCTTTCTTGGTTCTCAGCGCATCGCCATCGCGGGTTCGTCCTATCAATCCGGCAAATTCTATTTCCTGGGTCAGAATGCCGACGGCGGGCTCTTGGTCCACGAGCGCCTCTTTCACAAGGCCATGGGAATCTGCGTCGTGGACAGCGATACGCTCCTGCTCGCCACGATGTTCCAGATCTTGAGATTCAGGAACGTACTTGCGCCCGGGCAGCGGATCAACGATCTGCACGATGCCTGTTATGTCCCGCGCCAGATCTTCACCACTGGCGAGCTCGATGTTCATGACGTGGGGATGCTGAGCGACGGCCGCATCGTCTTCGTCAACACGCTTTACAATTGTCTTGCCTCCACATCGGAACGGCACAGCTTCACGCCGCTGTGGAAGCCTTCCTTCATTTCGAAGATCGTCAAGGAGGACCGATGTCATCTGAACGGACTTGCCATCGAAGACGGCGCCCCGCGCTACGTTACGGCGATCAGCAGATCGGACACCGTCGACGGCTGGCGCGACCGTCGTTCCGATGGCGGCATCGTCATCGACGTGCACTCCAATGAGATAGTGATCGATGGTCTCTCGATGCCTCATTCCCCCCGGCTCTATCGCGGGAGATTGTGGGTGCTCAACTCGGGCACGGGGGAGATCGGATGGATCGAGCGTTCAGCAGCCGGCGCGACGTTCCACGTTCTGGCATTCTGTCCCGGCTTCGTGCGCGGGCTCGCGTTTTTCGGCAACTATGCCTTCGTTGGCTTGTCGAAACCTCGCTATGAGCGTTTCGAGGGTCTCGCACTGGATCGCAGGTTGGCCGAAACCGATTCTGAACCGTGGTGCGGAATCCAATTGATCAATCTCGACACCGGTGCCTGCGAAAACTGGTTTCGGATTGATGGGGCGGTAGCCGAATTCTACGATCTGGGCGTGGTGCCAGACGTGATACGACCAATGGCGATCGGCTTCGCCAACAACGAGATCCTTGATCTCGTCACCCACGATCCGATGGATCCCGCTCAGAGCGCTTGGCCTGTGCATGAACGAGCGCCGGGAATTGGGTCCCCGAGGCGCGCGTAAAGCTGCGCGCTAGCCGAGGAACGAGCGATGCTCCGCCTTCGCGGAGCATGACAGCTGGAACAACAGAGCCGCCGTCAAGCGATCCACCTGCCGCGCGCTACTTCCCCGGCCACACCGGCTTGCGCTTCTCGGCGAACGCCTTCAGGCCTTCCTTGGCGTCCTCGGTCATCGCCAAGAGCGCGATCTGGCTTTCGAGATAGGCGATCGCCTCGTCGAACGACATCGACGCGATGGCGCGCATGGCGTATTTGCCGCGGCGGATGGCGGTCGGCGACTTGTCGACGATGCGGCCGATCAGCCACTCGATCTTGGCATCGAGCTCGGCGGCGGGAACGACATGGTTGAGCAACCCCGCAGCCTGTGCAGCCTTGGCATCGAACGGCTCGCCCGTCAGCGCCCATTCGTTGACGAGTCGCGGTGGCGCGATGCTCTGCAACAGGCTCAGCACCTGCATCGGGAACACGCCGACCTTGACCTCCGGCAGGCCGAAGATGACGTGATCGGCCGCAACCGCCATGTCGGTCATGCACAACAGCCCCATGCCACCGGCCATGCAGACGCCGCCGACGCGCGCGATCGCGGGCTTGGTGGCATTCTGCGACAGCCTGAGCAGATCGGCGTAGTCGACATTGGGGCGGGAGAAATCCATCGCAAAGGCCGCGCCCGAGTTCTGCAGGTCGGCGCCCGCACAGAATGCCTTGTCTCCCGCGCCGGTCAGCACGATCACGCGAACCTGCGGATCGTCATGCGCCTTGCGATAGCCGCGCGAGATCCCGGCGATGACGTCACCATTCAGCGCGTTGCGCTTCTCTGGACGATTGATGGTGATCCAGAGGGCCTGCCCGCGCTTGTCGAGAATCACGCTGTCGTCGGTCATCGCCTTGCCCGTTGCTTGATGTTGGATGCGAGATTGGCGCGGGATAGCCGCCGCGGGCAAGGAAAACTTGCGTCAGCTGGCCGCGCGGCGGCCGATCTCGGCGATGACACCGTGCAGCCGCGGACGCGCTGGATCGAACTGTCCGGTGTGCAGGAAAGCGATGGTCTGCCGGAACGACGTCGGATGCACCAGCAGGCCCATATGCGAGGCCTTGATCACGGTGTAGTCCGTCATCTCGGCGAGCTTGCAGCTCTCGACCGAGACACGGCCGTCGTTCGGCCATGGCAGCAGGAACAGGCCGGCGATCGGATCGAGGAAACGGTTTCCGGCGATCACACCAATCTCGTAATCGGCGGGCGGCAGAGAGGCGAGCGTGACGTCTTTCGCCGTCACCAGCTGCAGGCCGGCCGGACCGAAATAGGTGCGATAGAGCCCGACATTCTGCAGCCGGTCGGCGAGCTCGCTGCCGCCATTGGGCGTTCCCAGCATGACGACACGGCCGAGCCGCGCCGGCCGATGCTTCGCGATCGCGACCCGTGCCAGCAGGCCGCCCATCGAATGGGTGACGAAGTGGATCGGGCCGTCGATCCCGGCGGCAAAATCGGCGATCGCCGGACGGATGTCCTCGGCAAGAAACTCGAGCGGCTTCTTGCGGCTTTCATAGTCGAGGTTCAACGTCGCAAAACCAGCTCGCTGCAGCCGCTTTTCCAGCGGACGCAGCATCAATGATCGGCCGGCGATTCCATGCAGCAGGACGACCCCCGCGTCGCGGGGGCCAATGTGCTGAGAACGCCGGCGCAGCGATGCAATCACGCGACTTCCCGCTCTTCCGGCTCACGCTCGACCGTGGCTGTTGCCGCACTCGCCTCGGCGAGCGCCTTGGCGCCGACATAGTCGGTCTTGCCAGAACCGAGCAGCGGGATCTTGTCGACCACCATCACGACGGCCGGCACCGCCAGCTCCGGCGCGCCTTGCGCCTTGGCCTGGCGCTGCATCGCGGAGCGCTCGGCATCCTTCTGCGTCGTGATCAGCACGATGCGCTCGCCCTTGCGCTGGTCGGGAATCGAGACCGCGACCGATGCCGCTTGCGGCCATAGCGTCGCGGCAATCTGCTCAACCACCGTCAGCGACACCATCTCGCCGGCGATCTTGGCAAAGCGCTTGGCGCGGCCCTTGATCGTGATGAAGCCTTGCGCGTCGATGGTGACGATGTCGCCGGTGTCGTGCCAGCCCTCCGGCAGTGCCTCCAGCACACCCGGATTTTCGGCTCTGACATAGCCGAGCATGACGTTGGGGCCGCGGACCGAGAGGCGTCCGCCCTCCTCGATGCCCGGCACCTTGTCGAGCCGGTACTCCATCAGCGGCGACAGGCGGCCAACGGTGCCGACACGGTTGGCCATCGGCGTGTTCATCGCCAGCACCGGCGCGGTCTCCGTGACGCCATAGCCTTCGAGAACGCGGATGCCATAACGCTCCATGTAGATCTGCCGTGTCCGGTCCTTGACCGGCTCGGCGCCGGCGATGACCAGCCGCAGGGTGCGGAAATCATAGGCATGGGCGGAGCGCGCGTAACCAGTCAGGAAGGTGTCGGTGCCGAACAGGATGGTGGCACCGGTCTGGTAGATCAGTTCGGGCACGATCCGGTAGTGCAGCGGCGACGGGTACATATAGATGGGGATGCCCGCCAACATGGGCATCATCATGCCGCCGGTGAGGCCGAAGGAGTGGAACACCGGCAAAACATTGAACACAAGATCGTTAGCGTTGGCGTCAACCCTCGCCAATGCCTGCGCAGCATTCGCCAGAATGTTGCGATGGGACAGGACAACGCCCTTCGGCGTGCCTTCCGAGCCGGACGTGAACAGAATCACGGCCGGGTGGTCGGCATTGCGGGCGACGCGCGGCTTGGTGCCGTCGATCATCCCCTTGATCTTGTTGGCCAGGCTGACCGAGGCCTTGACGTCCTCGAGATAGACCAGACGGGCCTGCCCCTCGATCGCTGCGATCAGCTTGTCGAGCTTGCCCTTCTCGATGAAGGCCCGCGACGTCAGAACGGTCGTGACCTGCGCCGCCTTCATCGCCGCCAGCACGTTCACCGGGCCGGCGGAGAAGTTCAGCATTGCCGGCACGCGGCCGATCGACTGCAGCGCCATGAAGACGACGGCGACGCCGGCGGAGTTCGGCAGCAACAGGCCGATGTTCTCGCCCACCATCGTCCCCTGCTCGAGCTTACGGCTGAGCACCTGCGAGCCAAGCAGCAGCTTGCGATAGGTCAGCTTGGTGCCGAGTGGGTCCTCGATCATCACCTTGCCGGTGTCTTGGTCGCGATGGGCATGGGCGAGCGCCTCGAACAGCGTTCGATCCAGCATGGCGTTCTTGACCATGGCTTCGATCATCACGTCCTGCAGCGCAGCGCCAGCTGCATTGCGGCGGGTCTTGCCCTTGAGAGCCGCATCGATGGTGAGCTTCACCGGCGGCAGGATCGTCACCGTCACCTTGGGAAACCACGAGCGCTTGATCTGGCCATCCTTGAGATAGCTGAGATGCGAGCGCTGCGCGCCCTCGATGCGGACCGGCACCACGACGGCGTCGGCCTTGTCGGCGATCATCGCGGTGCCGTCATAGACCTTCATCAGCGAGCCCGACACCGTGATGCGGCCCTCCGGGAAGATCACCACCGGTTCCTGGCTGGCGACCAGCTTGATCAGATCGCGAGCACCGAGCGGCTTGGTCGGGTCGATCGTGATGTGGCTCACAAGTTTCAGGAAGACCTTCGCCCACCAGGCCTTGGAGATCCCGGTGTCGACGGCAAAGGTGGCATCGATCGGCAGCACCGCGTGGAGCAGCGGACCGTCGATCAGGCTGACATGGTTCGGCGCGATCAGCATGCGGGTGCCGGCCGGCGGCAGGTTCTCCAGCCCACGCACCTCAGTGCGGAACAGCGCGCGGAACAGCATCGCGCCGAAGTCGCGCACGCCCTCCCTGCCCCATTTGGTGAGCACGAACCAGACGGCGCCGAAGCTCGCCAAGGCCAGACCGAAGAAGATCCAGGCGATCGAGACGCCTGCAGCCTGCAGGCCAGCCACGCCCAGCGAGCCGACCACCATGAAAGCGGCCTGCAGCACGTTGCCGGCAGCGATGACCCGCGCGCGCTCCGTCGGCTCCGACCAAGCCTGCACAGCGGCGAACGCAGGAACCACGAAGAGGCCACCGCCGAAGGCGAACAAGGCGAAATCGAACAGCATGCGCGAGCCTGACCAAGAGCCGATGAATCCCAGCGGCGTGATTCCCTTCGCGATCTCCGTCGTGCCGATCGCCCAGGACAAGTCGAGGCCGAGCACGCCCATGATGATGGCGCCGATCGGCACCAGCGCGAGGTTCGGCCTGACGTGGCTGAGATGCGCGGCGAACAGCGAGCCGATCGCGATGCCGACCGCAAAGATGGCGAGACACAGGGTGACGACGCCCTCGGTACCGCCGACGACGTCCTTGACCAGGGCCGGCAGCAGCGACAGCACGACGGCACCCACCAGCCAGAACCAGGACACGATCACCATGCCGTCCCACAGCCGGGGCGCGGCATGTAACGACTTCAGAAGGTGCAAGGTCGAGGTCCAGGGGTTGGCCGTGATCCGCAGATCCGGCGCGGACGGCACCGTGTGCGGGATGCGCGAGGCGGAGGCCCAGGAGATGACGGCAAGGCCGATCACCGCGAGAGCGACCCAGCCCATGTGCGAGGAGCCGGAGACAAGCTGGCCGCCGGCGATGGTGCCAATCAGGATGGCCATGAAGGTCGCACCTTCCACTAGCGCATTGCCGGTGGCGAGCTCGCCGACCGTCAGCTGGTCCGGCAGCATGGCGTATTTCACCGGGCCGAACAGCGCGGCGATGACACCGAACATGCCGAGGGCGACGAACAGCAGCGGGATCGAATGCATGAAGAAACCCAGCGCCGCGAAGCCGGCAGCGAAGATCTCGGCGAACTTCAGCCTGCGCGCGACGATGCCCTTGACGTACCTGTCGGCCAACTCGCCGCCGAGTCCCGAAAGAATGAAGAATGGGAAGATGAACACCGCACCGGCCACGGTCACCAGCGCATCGCCATGCACGGCCATGGCGCCATAGAGCAGCATGATGACGAGCGCATTCTTCAGGACGTTGTCGTTCAGCGCCGAGGAGAATTGCGCCCAGAACAGCGGGGCAAAACGGCGCGACGACATCAACTGCTTGATCATGGTCGTTTCCTGGTGTGCTGCGGCGGCTCGGCCGCAAGGATGGCAAGAGTCTTGAAAGTTGGTGATGAAATGAGGTGGTGCCGGTGATGCACCCTGTTAGACGCGGTCATGCGGTCTGCCGTTCTGTTGTCGGCCGCCGACCAGCACGAAGAGTAGCCCGAAGGTCGTGTGCAAAAGGCTTATCCAGACCGAGGGCAGCTGGACGGAGGTTATGGGACGCGAGGACATGGTGACCGCTTCCTTGCGTTTGATCCGGGGATTTGAGCCGTGGTCAGCTCAGCTCACTCAGGTAGTGGAAGCAGCCGAACAGGCCGCCGCGGCGAGGCCGGCGTCCCTCGCGAACAGCTGCGCGAAAAAGCCGGTCTCCGGGCACCCGCCTTGCGCGCCGCGCGGCCAGCAGGCCGGCAACGTCACAGGCGTTGGCGATGCGCTCAACGCGTGCCGCCACAAGGTGAGACGCAGCCCGAGCCAAACCGTTCAGCAACGGCTGGAGATCGACGACGGGAAAAAGCTGCGGACCGCGAAAGCTGAGAACCTGCATGGGATCACTCTTTCCATTTTGAGCAATGCTCAAAATAGATATCGCAAAAATGAGCAGCGCTCAAGAGGATTCGATAAGGCGGAGCGATTGGGTAAACGAAGTCTTCCCGGCCGCGGCCAGCACACCAAGGCAGGACATCAAGCCATTGATTCTAAAAAATATTTTCGATGACCCGTCTAGGTTGGCGTCACCCGGCCGATTTGCGCAGCCAGACCTTGTTGTCGTGAAAGGCCGCGCCCCCGATCGGCGCGACGGTGTCGGCAGCGGTGAGCACGTTGATGCCCCGCCCCCCGACATGGGCGCGATTGGGATGGATGGATTCGGCGATCAGCACCCCGCGCCGGACTCCGTCGAACAGCCGGGCCGCAAGCGAGGTCTGGCCACGCTCATTGCCGAGCGTGACGATTTCGCCGTCGACAATGCCGAGCGGGGCTGCATCGAGCGGATGGATCATGACGGAGGGTCCCCCTTCCCGCGCCTGCGACGATGGCGTCTCGTTGAAGGAGGTGTTGAGGAACGAGCGCGCGGGGCTGGTCGCAAGCCGAAACGGATGCTGTTGATCGACCTCTTCGGTCACCGCCCAATGGTCGGGCAGCGACGGCATGCGCTCCGGATTGCCCATGACGCGGCCGAATGGCGGATGAGCCCAGTCGGCCTTGAAGTGAAATTTCCCGTCGCTGTGCGCGAAGCCGTCGAGATAGTGCGAGGTGCGGAAGTCCGGCTGAAGGTCGCGCCAGACATCGGCCTCGAGCCCGGCGATATCGCCATGGCCGCTCTTCTTCAACGTCGCATCGATCAGCTCGCGCGGCGACATCTCGAAGCCCGGATGCACCGCCCGCAGCCGGCGCGCCAGGCCCTGCAGCACCTCATGATTGGACCGGCACTCGCCGGGCGGGTCGATCAGCTTCGGTCCGATCGAAATGTGCTGATGGCCGCCGCCGTAATAGAGATCGTCATGCTCCATGAACATCGTGGCGGGCAGCACGATATCCGCCATCTGCGCCGTCTCGGTCATGAACTGCTCGTGGACCGCGACGAAAAGATCCTCGCGCGCAAATCCGTTGCGAACCAGCTCCTGCTCGGGCGCCACCGTCATCGGATTGGTGTTCTGGATCAGCATCGCCTTGACCGGCGGACCGCCGCACAACGCTGCTCGATCCCCGGTGAGGATACGCCCAATCTGCGACTGATCGAGAAAGCGGGTGGAATGATCGACGGCATCATGGCCCTCGATGATCGATTCATCGAAATGCCACAGCGCCGCGTTGTTGAAGAAGGCTCCGCCTCCCTCATACTGCCAGGCGCCGGTCACCGCGGGAATGCACGATGCCGCATGCATCTGCGTCGCGCCGTTCCTGCTGCGGGTGAAACCATAACCCAGTCGGAAGAAGGTCCGCTTCGTCTCTCCGACCAGACGGGCGAACGCCTCGATTTCGGCCACGGGAACGCCAGAGATTTGCGATGCCCATTGCGGCGTCCGGGTCTCCAGATGCGCTTCGAGTTCGGCAGGACAATCCGTGTACTTCTCCATATAGGCGCGGTCGGCATAGCCATCGCGAAACAGCACGTGCATCACGCCGCAGGCAAATGCGCCGTCGGTCCCAGGTCGCAGGATGACCTTGATGTCGGCCTGCTTCATGGTCTCATTGTCGTAGACATCGATCGCCGCGATCTTGGCGCCTCGTTCCTTCCGGGCGCGCGCCGCATGAGTCATGACATTGACCTGCGTGTTCACCGGGTTCGTGCCCCAGATCACGACCAGATCCGAGAGCGCCATCTCCCGCGGATCGACGCCGGCAATCTTCCCGGTGCCGATGGCAAAGCCGATGCGCGCGACATTGGCGCAGATCGTCGAGTAGAACCGCGAGTACTTCTTCACATGGGTGAGACGGTTGAGGCCATCGCGCATCACGAGACCCATCGTGCCCGCGTAATAATATGGCCAGACCGACTGAGCGCCAAAGTCGCGCTCCACCTGGAGAAACCGCTCGGCGATCACGTCCAACGCCTCGTCCCAGGAGATGCGTGCAAATTGCCCTGAGCCTTTCGGGCCGACGCGACGCATCGGATGCATCAGCCTCTCAGGATGATGAATCCGCTCGGCATATCTCGCGACCTTGGCGCAAACCACGCCAGCCGTATAGGTCTGCCGTTTCGAGCCGCGAACGCGGCCGATCGTCTTTCGATCGAGCACCTCGACGTCGAGCGCGCAGGCCGACGGACAATCGTGCGGGCAGGTGGAATGGCGGATGTCGACCCGAGTCTGCTGGTTCATGCCCGATTCGTAGCACCAAAGAATGCGTCCGCCGAGAGCATTCGCGAGGCATTCGCATGAACAAGATTCGTGCGTGTCTGCTCCACCGCAAACGTTGGGCCTGTTTCTGGACGCGGCAAGTCACCATCGACAACAACCGATCCGCCGCCAGGGGCAAGGTGAAGACTGCATCAAAAGACGATAGGCTTCTGTTGCGCGCTCGGGGGCGCTCTCCTGCGAACGATCTACGTCGCAGCGCACCATGCCCAGCCCTCAGCTGACCGGCAATTTCGATTGCAAAGCCAGCTTCATATATTAATATATCAGTTGAGGAAACGCACATGTCCAGTCGAGCCCCGAGGAAAATGGCCCCAGCGCCACGGCCTGTGGTTGCCCGCATGCGCCGCAATGGTCGGCCCCGCGGCGCGACAGCAGCGTCACGCATCTACACCGATCTCAGGTCCGAACTCGTGTCGCTCGTGCGCCTGCCGGGGGAGCCGATCTCGGAAGCGCAGATTGCGACGACCTATGGTGTCAGCAGGACACCGGTCCGCGAGGCCATTCTGAAACTCTCGGATGAAGGGTTGGTCGAGATCTTTCCGCAGTCCGGCATCTTCGTCTCGCGCATTCCGGTCGCAGCACTCCCCGAGACCATCATCATCCGAAAGTCTCTCGAAGAGACCACCGCTCGGATGGCCGCCGAGCATGCGACATCGAGCCAGTTGCTCAACCTTCATGCGACCCTCGAACGTCAGCGCGAGGCCTGTGCCGCAAAGGATCGCGAAGCCTTCCACCAGGCGGACGAGATGTTTCACGCTGGCATCGCCGAGGTCGCGGGCTATCCCGGGATCTGGAAACTGATCGTTCAGGTCAAGGTTCACGTCGACCGCTATCGTCGACTGACCCTGCCGCAGATCGGACGGATGGCCGAAGTGATCGCAGAGCACGAACCAATCCTTCAGGCCATCGAGCGGCGCGATCCGGATCGTGCCCGGGCTGCCATGGCGAGTCATCTGGAACGCCTGCTCGACGACATCTCTGAAATTCAGACCAAGAATCCAGAGTATTTCGATCAACCAAGCTAACGAGATGATCGCATCGAACCTTGCGGCGACACGATCATTCCGTCGGAGAGACGCCATGAAAAGACGCGATTTCATCAGATTGAGCGTGGGCTTTGCGGGCGTTGCAACGCTGCCGCCGATCTCGGCCGCCCTTGGGCAATCGAAGGCGGTGTTCAAGGCATCCGACGTTCAGCCGCCGGGTTATCCGACGGTTGCAGCAACAGAAAACCTCGGCAAAAAGCTTACAGCGGCAACCAACGGCAGGCTGTCGATCCAGATGTATCCCTCCGCTCAGCTCGGCGGCGAGAAAGAGACCATCGAGCAGACCCAGATCGGGGCGATCCAGATGCTGCGGGTCAGCGCCGGCGCGCTCGGCCCGATCGTCGACGACGTCAACGTCGTCAACATGCCCTTCCTGTTCAAGAGCATCGAACATTCTGAAAAGATGATGGACGGTCCGATCGGTCAGGACCTTCTGGACCGCGTCAGCGCCAATGCCAGCGCAAATCTCGTCGCACTCTGCTGGATGAATTCGGGCGCGCGCAGCATCTACAACACCAGGAAGCCCATCAGGACGGTCGAGGACGTCAAGGGGCTGAAGATCCGTGTGATCGGCAATCCCATCTTCATCGACATGATGAACGCGCTTGGCGGCAACGGCGTCGCGATGGGCTACGATCAGGTCTTCAGCGCGCTGCAGACCGGCGTGATCGACGGGGCCGAAAACAATCCGCCGAGCTACGTCTTCAGCAATCATTACACGGCAGCGAAGTACTATTCGCTCACCCAGCATCTCGTCATTCCGGAAATCCTCGTGTTCTCGAAGCGGTCCTGGGCAAACCTGTCGACCGACGACCAGACCTTGATCAAGAAGTTCGCGCGCGAAGCGCAGATGGAGGAGCGCGAACTCTGGAAGGCCTACGAGCGGGAAGCGATTGAGAAGGCCAAGGCCGGTGGCTCCGAGATCGTCGAAATCGCCAACAAGGCGCCGTTCCAAAAGGCCGTGAAGCCGGTCTGGGACAAATACGGTCCGAAGTACCAAGAAATGATCAAGCGCATTCAGGACATCGCATAGACCGCACGCTCGGTTCGGACGATCAAGAGGCTTACGATGGCCGGACTCTATCGCCGGGCGATGGATGCGCTGTATCCCGCTTGCGTCATCGTGGGCGTAACGGCGCTCATGCTGATCTCAGCCGTCATCACTTGGGCGGTCTTCACCCGCTACGTCCTGAACAGCGCGGCTTCCCGACCCGAAGCGATGGCCGTCCTGTTGTGCTGGTGCCACCAAACCATAAACGCCGTCCTTCACGCGCTCGCGGCCGGCGAGACGATCTCGATCAGCGCGCTGTTCATGTCCGCCCCCCGGGGAAATCCAGCTCGCCGTCGGCGGGATACGGCCATCACCGGCTAGGTAGGACGTCGGAAAATGCCTCGCCGCCCCTACTCGTCTTCGTCTTGACCGGCCTCCGCCAATCCGCGTAACGGCTCGGGATTCAGAAGCACGATCGCCCCGTGCTCGAGGCGGACCCAGTCCCGCGCGGCCCATGCACGCAACTGCTTGTTGATGCTCTCCCGCGTCATGCCGACCATTTCGCTGATCTCCTGCTGAGTGATGGCGATGGTGCGGCTTGCGGTATCCAGCTTGCGCTTGTCGGTCAGGCCGAGCAGCGCACTGGCAAGGCGGCGGGGGAGATCCTGAAGGATGACCTGCTCGACCTGGTCGCTGGTCCAGCGCAGCCGATCGCAAAGCAGCTCGATGAATTTCATTGCCAGCACCGGCTGGCTCTTCACGAACGGCAGGAATTCGCGTCGATCGATGACCAGAATCTCGCAGTTCGTATTGGCCGTTGCGTCGGCTGTGCGTTCTCGGCCGTCGAGCACGGCGACTTCGCCGAATATCTCACCCGCGCTGATCAGGTTCAGGATGGCATTGCGGCCGTCGGGCGACGAGACACTGATTTTGACGGTGCCACTGATCACGGCATACAAGCTTGAGCCAGGATCGCCTTTTGAGAAGATGGTTGAACCGCGCTTGAGCGATGTCGGCTTGGCGTAGCGGCAGAGCTGATCGACCGCATCGGCCTCGAGTTCACGAAAAATCGGATGCTGACGCAGCACCGACAGTTTGCCGTTGTTGGTAGGTCGGACGCTCGCCCGCTTTTCCTCAGTCACACCGCATCTCCCAGGCGTCCGAATACCGCCGCCCAAGGGAGCTGTCCAAAGCCGGTGGCCAAGGCCCCCGCGGATGTCAGGGGACTATGGACACGCCTACAGCCACCAGCAAAGACGATCCCTCGGACTTGCGACCACCGATCCTCGATTTCATTGCACTTCGGAATACGGCAGATCGGCGGATTGTCCAGGAAAATGCGGCGAACGCTCAAGGCGAAGCCATCTGCCAATCGACGCCGGAGGCGTTTCCGCCCCCGAGAGGCGGCCCGGCATACATTGTGCAGCGCGTGAGAGTCGTCCAGCCGCCCGTCGGACCAGCAGCGCTACTCTTCTGAGCGCAAGATGCCGCAGCCCAAGGGCAGCCTGTACCTCACACCCGATGTCTTGTCTGTGAATCAGCCCAAAGCAGGACCGCAGCGAACCCGACAAAAACCCCCACAACTGCAAAGCTGACCATCATAGCGTCGAGCGGCATGTCTCTCTCCCCTGTTCGAGTTTGAGACACAGTTCCCTATCGGCTGCGCGACAGTCCTTGATCCAGATCAATGCAAAGCGGGTTTCGCCAGCGACGTCAGGCAGCAGCCATAGCTTCAGCTCGCGCCGAATCTCGAAGCGAGACGCCCCCGGGCAGGATCGCGATGATGCCCTCCCGTTCGAGCTTCGTGAACGTTCGACTGACGGTCTCGATGGTGAGCCCGAGATAGTCGGCGATATCCTGCCGACTCATCGGCAACGGTACCATGTTAGAGGGTCCCCGAAGCTCCACCAGCCGGTCCCTCCAGCCAACGAGGAATGTCGCGACCTTCTCCTCGGCTGATCGGCGTCCGAGAAGTACCATGTGATCACGCGCCTGATTCAGCTCCTGCACGGCCAGTTCGTTCATCCGCCGCAGCAGGTTCGGCTTGTCCTCGGCAAAGCGTCCGAACGGTCCCTTTGCGAACTGGCAGACGGTGACGGGACCGATTGCGTCGGCCGAAAATCCATGCCGTTCCTCCGTCGTCATGCCGACGAAGTCGCCAGGCAGCGCAAATCCGACGATCTGCCTGCGTCCGTCGGGGAGAAGCTTGTAGAGCCTCATGACTCCATCCAGTAAGTTGTAGAAGCAGGACGACGTATCTTCTTGCGCGAAAACCGTCTCGCAGGTCGCAAAATGGGTCCGGCGGCTGAGCTGCTCGAATTCACGCATTTCGAACTGGTCGAGCGACGCACAGACACTGAATCCCCGCACGGCACAATCGGCACAGGCCTGCCCATGGAAATCGACTGCAACAAGAGACGTCTTCATACGGGGCTCCGCTGGGCCAAGCGCAAGGATATAATGATTGCATTCTAACGGACGCTCGAAGTTCCGATTGATTCAAATCAAACGAACCAACAATCCGGGCCCTATCGTGGCCGCCATTGCCAGCGCCAACGGACATTGTGAATGCAGCGGCTTGTTCTGTGCCACCTTCTCGCCGCGATAGCGTTGGCGCCCCCCTCCTACGCGGCGTCGACGTCGCAGCAACGTGGGCAGGCCTTCGCGAAGGCCCACTGCGCACGATGTCATGCCATCGGTCGAACGGGAGAGAGTCCCTTCGAACCGGCACCCCCGTTCCGAAACCTGCATCTCCGCTACCCGATCGAATCACTGGGCGAAGCGCTCGCGGAGGGGATCGTGACTGGTCACCCGGCCATGCCCCAATTCCAGCTTGCGCCGCCGCAGATCCACGATCTGCTCTCGTATTTGAAGAGCTTGGAATAGCCCCGTCGATTCAGAGCGCCTGTATCGTCCAGGTCAGAATCGATTTGACAACCCGGCCGAAGGCCTCGTCGAAGGCGGACACGGCGCCAGCAGGATCAAGCCGGGCAACGGGCTGGTTTTCGTCAAACAGCCGTGACGCGATGACCTTGCCGTTCTTGTCGACGAGGCGAGCCGACAGACCAATCTCCGCCGCGGCGGTGTCGCCATTGATCCGGAAACGGCGGACATCGATCAGCAGCTGAAAATCCGGCTGGCCGAGATCGGATGTCCGCAGCGGAGCGTGGGCCACATCGTAATTCTCGAAGGCATCTATCAGACGTGACTGCAATAACTTGGGGATGCTGTCAGCCCACAGGAAATCACCGAACCCCGGGTAGTCCTTTGTCGGCGTGAACAGCATGCGTTGAGTCTGCAGCATCGCCACGGCCGTGGGCTCAGGAATCGCGAGCTGACCCTTGATGGTCTTGTTGACCGGCCCCAGTTCTCGCGGCGCGCTCAGATCATAGGTGACCTTCTGTGCTGGAGCGCCGCCTCCCGTCATTTTTTCCAGACCCGAGACGATTCCATCGAGCTTGCCGGTATTCCGCGCAAGGCCGTCCGAGAATGTCTTGAGGTTGGCGATCGTGTCTTTGAGCGGCCCGGCATTCTCCGCAAGCACTGCGTCGACGCGCCGCAGGGCGTCCCGGGCGGCCTGCGTCATGCTTTGTCCGGCGCCCGGTTCTGCAATCAGTGTCGATATGGCACTCGCCGCTCCTGCCGACGAGCCGCCCTCCAGCGCGATCACCGGCACTCCTGTCAGCCCCTGGAATTCCAGACCCACCTTGGTGTCGGCGCGCACGGGAGTCGTCGACGCCACGGAAATCGTTGCGTTGACCCGACGCGGATCGTTCGGCGCCAGGCCCAGCTCAGTCACCTCGCCGACCCGAATTCCGTTGAACAGAACGGCAGCTCCGACCAGCAGGCCGGGCACTGAGCCCTCGAACTGCACGTGATAGGTCGTGCGAGGCCCGAGTCCTCCGGTGTTGTTGAGCCAGTAAACGAAGCCAAAGATCGCGACGATGGCCGCCAGCACGAAGCCGCCGATGACAGCGAAAGGCGCACGGGTTTCCATCTTTCAACTCGCTTTTGGTTGCAGCATCTGGGATCGCTTGCCGTGAAAATAGGCTCTGACCCAAGGGTGTTCTGATCGAAGGAGATCGCTCATAGGGCCAATTGCCACGATCTTGCCGTCGGCCAAAGCAGCGACCCGGTCGCAGACCGTGTTCAGACTGGCGAGATCGTGCGTCACCATGAACACCGTCAATCCCAACGTCAGTTGGAGCGTCTTGATCAGGGCGTCGAAATCGCCGGCGGAAATCGGATCGAGGCCGGAGGTCGGCTCGTCAAGAAATACGATCGCCGGATCGAGAGCGAGCGCCCGCGCCAGCGCGGCGCGCTTCGTCATGCCGCCGGATAGTTCGGCTGGGAATTTATCACCGTCCTCTGCGCGAAGGCCGACCATTTCGAGCTTGGCTATCGCGATCTCATCCATCAAGCCCTGCGACATCTGCAGGCTCTCGCGCAGCGGAAATTGAACGTTCTGTTTGACCGTCAGTGACGAGAACAGGGCTCCCTGCTGGAACAGAATTCCCCAGCGCCTCGCCGCAGCCTGCGTCGTCCGCTCCTCGGCGCCACCAAGGGGTGTCCCCATGACCTCGATGGTCCCGCTGCGCCGAGGAATGAGGCCGATGATCGTCCGCATCAGGACGGATTTCCCGCCGCCTGACGCGCCAACCAAACCGAGAATCTCACCGCGACGAACGTCGAGCGAAAGATCGTTCAGAACGAGCTGCCGGCCGAACCCGACGACGAGATCGGTCACGCGGATCGCGCTGGACACTCCAAGATCATCCATTGCTACATTCCAATGGACGCAAAAAACACGGCGAACAGACCATCGAGCACGATGACCAGGAAAATGGATTTCACCACGGATGTCGTGGTTTGTTGCCCCAGCGATTCGGCACTACCTTTCACACGAAGTCCTTCACTGCAGGCAACAATGCCGATCACCAAGGCCATGAACGGGGCCTTCAATATTCCCACTTCGAAATGGGTGACCGAGATGGCATCGTGTAGCCGGGCGATGAAGATTGCCGGTCCCATGCCACCATAGAGCTGGGCCACCAGCCCTCCCCCATACAGGCCAGCCATCGAGCCGATGAAGGCGAGAATTGGCAAGGTCAAGATCAACGCAACGATGCGAGGCAGGATCAGCACCTCGACGGGATCCAGCCCCATCGTCACCAGCGCATCGATCTCCTCGCGCATCTTCATCGATCCAAGTTCCGCCGTGTAGGCGCTTCCCGATCGCCCTGCCACCATGATCGCGACGATCAGAACGCCAAGCTCGCGCAGGACCAGAATTCCCACCATATCGACCACGTAGGATTCGGCACCAAAACGTCGAAAATGGAAGATCCCCTGCTGGGCGATGATGGCGCCGATCAGGAAAGTGATCAACGCCACGATTGGAATAGCCTGCCATCCGATGCGGTACATCTGATAGACGAGGGAGGTCACGCGCAAAGATTGCGGCCGGCGTAGCGTCCGCAGCAGAGCAAAGGACAGCGCGGCCAACATGTCCAGGAACACTTTGACGTCCTGGGCTGCCCCCAGACTCGAACGACCGAGGTCCGTGAGTTTGGCGAGGACCGGATTCAGTCTCGGTGCCGGATCGACCGCTCGTCGATTGACCTGCCGGACCTCCTCGACCAGGCCGATGTAGTTTTCTGCTACCCCGGTCATCTCGACCCGACGACCGCCAGCGGCGGCACGGCGGCTGAGCTTCTCGAGCAACCAGGCACCGACGGTATCAATCTCGCTCACGGCACCGAGATCAAGCTTCACGGCTTTCGCGCTGTTGACCCTGGTGCCGGCAGAGCTGGTCAAACTCTCGAGCTCCGCCACGTTGAGGGACACCCATGATCCGCTCGGACGAAGCTCAAGCACATCCTCCGTCGTCGCGGCCGTCAGTCCCGGATGAGCACGCAATTGGATGTCTCCCTCAGTCGGCGTGCCGAGGCACACCCGTTCCTAAATCCGGCCGATCTGCCTCGCTTGATCTACGTCAATGCCGTCAGCGCAACGGGTTGAGCGAAATCAAGCATCACGCCGGACTGCGTTCTACAGTGATTTTGGCGCGAGGACAAAACATGGCTATCGACCCGACGACGCTCAGGACCGAGTTGGACAGCCTGACGCGTGAGCTAAGCCAGCTGTTGCGGGGCGCGGGGGCGCCGCGCGACAACCCGGACGCGCAACCAGCCGCCGGAATGCTCGCTGCAGCGATCGAGGCGCTGGGCATGCGTCTAAGTGAGACAGACGTTCAGGTAGAGCGGATGATCAGGGACCGTCCGATCGTGGCGACAGCTTCGGCGTTCGCCCTCGGTCTTGCCGTTGGCCTCCTACTGCGGAGAACTTAAGTGGATACCGAGAATGTCGTTAAACATTTGCGCCTTCTCTGGCGGACGGACCGGGTCATTGCCGACATCAGGCTCCGGCACCTGCTCGTCGGGCTCGGCCTCCGGGCCTTTGCGGCGCTGATTGCCGTCTTTGGCCTCCTGATGTTCGAGCTGGCGGCCTATCTTGCATTGGTCCAGATCACCTCCGCGGTGGTGGCAGCCGCAGCACTCGGAGCCTGCAATGTCGCGATTGCGGCGATCCTGCTGATCATCGCATCCCGTGCACCGTCCGGCAGGGAACTCGAACTAGCCAACGAGATTCACTCCTCGTCCATGGACTCGCTGCAGTTGGAAGCACGAGCTTTGCAAGCCCAGATCTCGAGCGTGGTCAACCATCCGCTCAACAGCCTCATTCCACTGCTCATCGTTCCCATTGCGACGATGATCATCAGAACTCTCCGCTCGCATGGCGGCTCCGAAGGCGAGGCGGCGAGCCCGCCGCCCAACGACCGCCGTGCGACTTGAACCCATCCTGCTGAATCAGGTGAGAGGCAATCGAAGCCTGAGCTCAAAGCCTGAGCTTGACGTTGCAGAGGTCGCGTTCGGTCGGATCGGTTTTGACCTCGAAACCGAGGTTCCTGCACATCTCCAGCATGACGACATTCTCCTGCAGCACGTCGCCGGAAATCATCTTCAGGCCTTCGGCCTTGGCGTATTCGATGATCAGCTGCATCAACGCCCAGCCGAGTCCGCGTCCCTTGAGATCCGACCGCAACAGGATCGCGTACTCCCCGCTCTCGTAAACCGAGTCGGAGTGAATCCTCACGACGCCGACCAGCTCGTTGGTCGCTTCATCGAGAGCCACAAAAGCCATCGCGCGCGCATAGTCGAGCTGTGTCAGGCGCGCGATGAACTCGTGCGTGAACTCCTTCATGGGGGCAAAGAATCGAAGACGCAGGTCTTCCGCGGTGACATGCTTGAGGAACTCATGAATGGTTGGCTCATCCTCGGGTCGGATCGGTCGCGCAAGGATTCGCCAGCCGTCCTTGACCTGGAGATGCCGTTCCCATTGGCTCGGATACGGCCGAACGGCGAAATTCGACGGACCAGAGCCTTTGAATTTCGGCGGAACCCTGCCGACGGCGACGCGCGCATCGACGGCCATGACGCCGCTCTCGTCCGCGAGCAGCGGATTGATATCGAGCTCGCGAATCTCGGGAACGTCTGCTGCAAGCTGCGCAAGCTTGACCAGCACCAGTGCGACTGCATCGGGCTTGACTGCCGGGACATCACGATAGGCGTGCAGCAATCGTGAGACGCGCGTCCGCTCGATGAGGTTGCGCGCCAGATGGAGATCGAGCGGAGGCAGACCGAGCGCTTTGTCGTTGATGATCTCGACGGCGGTACCGCCCCTGCCGAACACGATCACGGTTCCGAAGGTTGGATCGTCGGCAATGCCCATGATTAGCTCCCGCGCCTTGGCGCGGACGATCATGGCTTGCACGATCACGCCGGAAATCCGTGCGTCGGGCCGAACGGCCCTCGCGCGGGCCATGATCTCGTTCGCCGCGTTACGCACGGCCTCGGCCGTGGTCAGATTGAGCACGACACCGCCGACGTCGGACTTGTGAATGATGTCTCTCGACAAAATCTTGAGCACGACAGTTGTGCCCTGAGCGAACAACTGCTCCGCATAGCCGACCGCCTCGTCGACCGAAGACGCCGCGAACGTCGGCACCATCGCAATATCGTAGGCCTCCAGCAGGCGACTGATCTCGACCGGATCGAGCCAAGTTCTCCCGTCGGCGAGGGCCGTCGCTACAATTTTGCGGGCTGCCTCGACGTCGGGCGCAAAAGAGCTCGGCATGGCCGGCGGGACAGCGGCAAGCGATTCGACCACCTCCCGATGACGAACGAGATGCATGAAGCCACGAACGGCATCATCCTCGGTTGGGTAGTTCGGAATTCCTGCCCCGCTCAAGGTTTCGATGACCGGCTGCTCCGCACCGACCCATGCCGCCAGAACCGGCTTTGCCCAGCGCTGGTGCTGCTTTCGATAGGTCCTGACGAACTCGGTGACAGCCGTGGCAATGGCGCTCGCGGATGCAATCGCGGTCTGAACGTTCATGACGAGAACTGCATCGTTGGCTTGATCGGCGAGCAGCGCCTCGAGCGCGAGCGTGTAGCGTGTGGCATCGGCATCGCCGACGATGTCGACCGGGTTGGATCCGGACCAGGTCGGCGGCAGGATGGCATCGAGTTTGTCGTGGACGACCGGCGAAAGTGCGGCAGGCACGCCTCCGAGCTCGACCAGTCGATCCACGGCGAGCACGCCGATCCCGCCGCCATTCGTGAGAATGGCGAGCCTCTTGCCCATGGGCGACTCCACCCGCCCCAGCGTTTCGGCGCAGTCGAACAGCTCGCGCAGATCGGAGACCCGCAGAACGCCGGCCCGGCGAAAAGCCGCGTCGTAGACGGCATCCGCTCCCGCCAGCGCGCCCGTATGTGTCGCCGCAGCTCGCGCACCGACGGCACCGCGGCCCGATTTCACCACCACAACCGGCTTGACCCTTGCCGCCGCTCGCGCCGCGGACATGAACTTTCGAGCGTCCTTGACGGCTTCGATGTAGAGCAGGATCGCGCGGGTCCCACCGTCCAACGCGAAATGGTCCAGAAGATCTGCGAGATCGACGTCCAACTGGTCGCCGATCGAGACGATTCCGGAAAACCCAACACCGCGCTGAGCAGCCCAATCTACCATCCCCGCCGCGATAGCGCCGGACTGTGAAATGAGCGCCAGGCTGCCTACAACCGGCATGTGCGCCGAAAAGCTCGCATTGAGCTTGATGGTCGGCATCATGATGCCGAGACAGTTCGGTCCAATGAGACGCATGCCGTATTTCTGCGCTGCCTTCTCGGTCTGGTCGGCAAGCGACCCCTCTCCGTGTCCCAGACCCGAGGTAATGATCAGAGCTCCTGCCGTCCCCAACGCGCCTGCGCGATCGATGAGAGCCGGGATCGAAGGGGGGGGCGTCGTGATCACCACCAGTTCCGGCACGAACGCCAGTTCGGCGAGACTGCCAACGGCTGCGATATCGGATATCTCCCGATAGCGAGAATTGACCAGGCCAAGCTTGCCCTCGAACCGCGCCTTGACGATATTGTCGAGAATGGCCTTCCCTACCGAGTTCGGTCGCGGACTCCCTCCGATCAGAGCGATGGAGCGTGGCAAAAGCAGGTTCCGCAATCGGTAGGTCGACATTTGCACGTCCAACATCAGTTGGTGAAAGGCGGGTGAATCCCGAGGATTGATCTTAGTTTCAATCCGCAGCGGGTCTAGCGCGACTTATCATCCCAGCATAGTCACGGAGGCGATACCGCTCCGTTCCCTGACTGCACCTGCCGGCTCTGCTCGGTAGGCCGCAGTATTCGTACCAAGTCCTTGATGAGCATCAAACGATTGCCGGGCTGATTATCTTATTACCCTGCAACTTCGTCCGGGAGGCTCTCCGATGCGAGCGATGGTTCTGCGAAAGCCTGGAGCGCCTCTGCAGCCCGAGACGCTCGCGGACCCCGATCCTGGTCCCGGTGAGATCCGCGTCAAGGTCAGGGCATGCGGCGTGTGTCGCACTGACCTGCATGTGTACGACGGTGAGCTTCCCGACATTCGGTATCCGATCGTCCCCGGACACGAGATCGTCGGTCATGTCGACCAGATTGGTCCTGGTGTGACGACGCACAAGCTCGGCGCGCGCGTCGGAATTCCATGGCTGGGGCATACGTGCGGCCATTGCATGTTCTGCGCACGAGGTATGGAAAATCTCTGCGACCAGCCCACGTTTACCGGCTACACACGCAACGGCGGCTATGCAACCCACGCCGTCGTGGACGCAAATTTCGCATTCCCGCTCGACGGTTTGGAGGATGACATTGCCATCGCGCCGTTGCTGTGCGCCGGCCTGATCGGCTGGCGGTCTCTGGTCATGGCAGGGAAAGCCGAGAAGCTTGGCATCTACGGATTCGGCGCGGCCGGTCACATCGTTGCCCAGGTGGCCCGCTGGCAGGGGCGCCAGATCTACGCGTTCACCCGCGAGCACGACCAAGCTGCGCAGGATTTCGCGCGCCAACTTGGCGCCACATGGGCCGGAGCGGCAGGCCAGCGTCCCGATGTTGCTCTGGACGCGGCCATCATCTACGCGCCGGCTGGCGAGCTTGTTCCGGCCGCTCTGCGGGCTGTTCGGAAGGGTGGCCGGGTGGTCTGCGCAGGTATTCATATGAGCGACATTCCGACGTTCCCGTATTCCCTCCTCTGGGGAGAACGCCAGGTCGTGTCTGTCGCCAACCTGACGCGACAAGACGGTCTCGATTTCCTGCGGGTCGCGCAGCAGGCTCAAATACGGACCCATACGACGCCCTATCCGCTGTCCGACGCAAATGACGTTCTGGCCCGCCTGAGGCGGGGTGACGTCGTCGGCGCGGCGGTGCTTATCCCGGACTTTTGAAGTGAACGTGGCAACACCGCCCATGGCATCACCATCCGATCAGGAACTGGTCTTCTCCTTCTTGGGCAATACCACCCGACATCCAGGTGTCCGCCGGATCGACACGCACGCGGCTTCCGTGTTTCTGATCGGTGACCGCGCCCTGAAGATTAAGCGCGCCGTTCGGCTGCCATTTTTGGACTATTCGACGCTCGATCAGCGCAAGGCCGCGTGCGCAAAGGAAATCGAGATCAATCACCCGTTTGCTCCGGACATCTATCTGCGTGTCGTCGCCATCACCAAGGCGCCTGACGGATCATTCGTTGTCGATGGATCGGGCACTCCGGTCGAATATGCCGTCGAGATGCGTCGCTTCGATGACAGCCAGACGCTTGATCATCTTTCTCGCCGCCAGCAGCTGGACGCCGGAATGGGCGAGCGTCTGGCAGAGACGATCGCAGCGTCGCATGCAGTCGCCGTTCGGAGCTCCTCCAATGGGTGGACGGAGTCCATTCCGATTTGGATCGACGCATTCGTCGCCAGCTTTCGGACAGTCTCGCGATTTGGCGAAACGGAGGTCGAAGAACTCCGCGTCCTTTGCCACTCGGCCTTCGCACGTCTCCGACCCCTGCTCGAGCAACGTGCAAATGAGGGGCACGTGAAACGCTGCCATGGCGACCTCCATCTGGCCAACATCGTCCTCATTGACGACAAGCCGGTGCTGTTCGACGCCATCGAGTTCGACGACCGGATAGCCACGATCGACGTCCTCTACGATCTCGCCTTTCCACTGATGGACCTCTTGCACTTCGAGCAGCCGGTCGCCGCCAACCGTCTCTTGAACCGCTACCTCTCGACCGCAGCGCCTGACCAGACCGGAGGATTGGCTGCTCTGCCTCTGTTCACGACGATCCGGGCCGCCATCCGTGCGCAAGTCTTTGTCGCAAGGCGCGACCGCGGTGATGCCGAACACTCGGACGCTGATCGCTCCGCAACGATCGAGACCGCAGAGAGCTACTTTCAACTTGCACGCAGCCTGATCCGGCCGGCAGAGCCGAGGATGATCGCGGTCGGAGGCCTGTCGGGAACGGGAAAATCTGCGCTCGCCCAGGCTCTCGCTCCTCTCTTGGTGCCTCCACCGGGAGCAATCGTGTTGCGCAGCGACGTGCTACGCAAGCAACTGTCTGGCGTGAAGGAAACCGAACGCCTCCCGGCTGCAGCCTATACGCCGGAATCGAGTGCTCGGGTCTATCGAGAGTTGACGACGCTGGCCGGCCGCGTGCTCTCACAAGGCTTCACGGTGATCGTCGACGCCGTGTTTGCACGTCCGGATGAACGACAGGAGATCCATGATCTCGCGAAGCGGCTGAAGGTGCCCTTTGCCGGCCTCTTCCTCGTCGCAGATTTGCGCAGCCGGCAGGAGCGGATTCGCCATCGAGTCGCCGATGCGTCCGATGCAACGGTCGGGGTTGCCGAGGATCAGGAACACTACGATATCGGCGGTCTCGATTGGCTCCAGGTCGATGCGTCAGGCACGGCTGAGACGACATTGGACCGAAGCCTTTCATTGCTCCGGACCAGCGCCTGAGTCCGGTGGGATGGCCCCCTGGCCGCAACGCGCGGCGATCACGTGTGCACGTAGTCGCCCGGCGCGTCTCCGAGATCATTCGAACGATCTGTCCCGAGTTGCGGCGGTGCGCCCGGCGCTCCCGATTGCTGTCCGAGCCACTCTGTCCAGGCCGGCCACCACGATCCCTCCAGCTTTGGCGATGTGCCCTGCCACTCGTCGGGTCCGAGATATGGAGCGTCGGCAGCCTTGGTTCGCAACTGATGGGAGTGCCCCTGCTCGCCCGGCGGCGCCACGATGCCGGCATTATGGCCGCCGCTGGCGAGCACGAAAGTGACGTCAGCATCAACCTCGTAGTGGACCTTGTACGTCGACTTCCAAGGCGCAACGTGATCACGCAGCGTCCCGACGACGAACATCGGCGTGTGGATATCCGAGAGCGAAACAGGCTTCCCTTCGACCCGATACCGCCCCTCGGCGAGATCGTTGTTCAGGAACAGCTTGCGCAGATATTCGGAGTGCATCCGATACGGTAGCCGCGTCGCATCTGCGTTCCATGCCATCAAGTCGCTCGGGTTTGCGCGCTCGCCGAGAAGATAGTCGCGCGAGACACGAGACCAGATCAGATCGTTGGAGCGCAGCAATTGAAATGCGCCCGCCATCTGGGTGGTGTCGAGATATCCACGCTCCCACATCATGTCTTCGAGAAAGGCGACCTGGCTTTCATTGATGAAGAGCGTCAGCTCTCCCGCTTCCGTGAAATCGGTCTGGGCCGCAAACAGCGTGATTGTCTTCAGGCGCTGGTCGCCATCGCGTGCCATGGCCGCCGCCGTGATCGAAAGAAGCGTTCCCCCGAGACAATAGCCTGCGGCATGGACCAGCGTATTCGGAATGATCGTTCCGATCATGTCCAGGGCAGCCATGACGCCCAGCGAGCGGTAGTCGTCGAACGCAAGATCCCGGTCTTCCGCTCCGGGGTTTCGCCAGGAGATCATGAAAACCGTAAAGCCCTGGTCGGTCAGGTATCGGACCAGCGAATTGTGCGGCGACAGATCCAGGATGTAATATTTCATGATCCAAGCCGGTACGATCAGGACCGGCTCTGGTCGCACCTTCTCGGTCGTCGGCGCGTATTGAATCAGCTCAATCAACTGATTGCGAAGCACAACCTTGCCCGGCGCGGCCGCGACAGTCTTGCCGACGACGAACTCGCCATTGATCGGTATCTTCCCCGGCTGCATCACCTGCATGAGATCGGCGAGCCAGTTCTGCCAGCCGAAGATCAGGTTCTCGCCACCGCTTTGAAACGTCTTCTCCAACACTTCCGGGTTGGTCGCTGCAAAGTTCGATGGCGCGAAGATGTCGAGCAGTTGACGAATTGAAAAGTCGACGACGGCTTCGTTGGCGGGGTCGACACCACGAATGCCGGTCGTCGCCTTGTGCCACCAATCTTCCCCGAGCAAAAACGCCTGGGCGAACAAGTTGAACGGGTGCGTCGCCCATTGCGGCTTGGAAAAGCGATGATCGTTGGCCTGCGGTTTGATCAGGTCCCAAGGACTGCGATTCGGGTCTGCAAACTGCAATGACCGTTCAGCGACCTGCTTAGCGCCGTGCCAAGCATCTCGGACGATTTCGATCTGACGCTGAGGCGCAGCCGCCAGATGGCACACCCAATCCAGATACGCCATTGATAGAGCGGCCGGGGAAATTCCACCGGTGAGCCGGGCCAGCATCGCGCTGAAGGCCTTGTCCAGCTCGTGATCCTCGCGTCGAAGCTCCCCGGAGGTCGCGTCGGCTTCTCGGGAGAGCAACTTTGCGCCGGGTGCGGCGAGCGCACCCTCCGGCTTCAAAGAGGTATCTGCAGAGACAACGGCACTGCTCCGGTCGTTAACGGTCGTTTCCTCGCGTTCCCGTCGATCGGGACGCGACGCCCCCGCACTCTTCAGTTTCGCCACCGTTGCCCCATGAGATTCACGCTAGCATCAATCAGGCGCTGCCCGTGCTTGAAGAGTCGATCGCAATCCCGCCTGACGAAATCAATCTGATGCCGTCCACATTCCTGGACCATCGCCTGGATTCCCTTCACGGAATGCACGCCAGCCAGCTTCGACACGAACTCGGCCAGCAGATGCGTCTCCGTACGCGCGCGATCCAGCACTTCGTTGCTGGCAAACAGAACCTCCTCCATGACGATCTGCTGGGAACCAACGAGCAGCTCGAGTGCGTGCTTGTTGGAGAGAGCGACACGTTCGGACAGTTCGGCCGTTTCGTCGGCCAGGACCTTGGTCCCGGAGAACTCGGACATGGGCACCTTCTCCTCTCGCTAGATCAAAATGCCTTATAGCTGCATTTCAATGCCAGGACCTTGAGCTGCGTCAATGACGCGGCCGCACCTCCTTTGACCTGCGTCAATTCAAGACCGTGGCGGCGGATTACGTTTTCTCAGCCTTTGACATTGGAGTTCGCCATGCGCGCCCACCAGATCATGACCCGTCCCGTCATCACCGTCACCCCTGACACTTCCATCGTGGATGCGGCAAATATCATGCTTCAACGGCACGTCAGCGGCCTTCCCGTGGTTGATTCCGGCGGAAAACTCGTGGGCGTCGTCTCGGAAGGCGATTTCATCCGCCGATCCGAGATCGGCACAGGGCGTAAGCGCGGCCGTTGGCTGCGCTTCATTCTCGGGCCCGGGAAGTCGGCCGCCGACTTCGTCCACGAGCATGGTCGCAAAGTGTCAGAGGTAATGACCAAGTCTCCCCTGACGATCACCGAAGACGCCGCGCTGGCGGAGATCGTGGAACTGATGGAAAAGAACCACGTGAAGCGGTTGCCCGTGGTCAAGGGAGACCTGGTCATCGGCATCGTGTCACGGGCGAACCTGCTGCAAGCGGTCGCCGCGCTCGGGCGGCAGGTCCCGGATCCGACGGCGGATGACGATCACATCCGCAACCGTGTGATCGACGCTCTCGAGAAGAACGACTGGTGCCCGTTCGGATTGTCCGTCATCGTCAAGGACGGCATCGTTCATCTGAGCGGCGTCATTACCGAAGAGCGCTCGCGGCAGGCGGCAATCGTTGCCACCGAGAACATCTCTGGTGTCAAGAAGGTGCATGATCATCTGTGCTGGGTTGACACCATGTCGGGCATGTACCTGAACTCACCGGAAGACGACGAGATGGCCAAAGCCGGCTGATGGCTGCTGAGGACGCTGCCGCTCTTCCTGCCTCGTGTCCGGCACCAGTGACGATGCCTTAGGTTCCCGGATTGTTGCGTCCGAACGCCCCCGCCCAACGCAGGGCTTCGATCTCCTGCTCAGTGTACCCAAGCCTGTGGCGCAGGATCGCGGTCGTGTGCTCACCGAGCCGCGGCGCCGCCGTCGGCTCGACGGTCGGCGTGAGCTTCATGGCGATTGCCGGCTCGATGTTGGGTATCGAGCCTGCCGTCGGGTGCGGAATACGACAGGTGCGGTCGCGCATCCGGACCTCGGCCGCGTTGAACGCCTGCTCGACCGTACGAACGTGTCCAACCGGAACTCCAGCCTGGTTCATCCGAGAGGTCCAGACATCCATCCGTTCCGTGGCGAGGATGTCGGCGATGAGGCCGCGCAGCTGCGCACGGTTGACCCATCTCGCCCTTCGCGTGGCGAAGCGGGGATCGCTCAGGAGATCCGGACGACCAAGCACCTCCGTCGCCAGCCGGCGGTAGATCCGATCGTTGGCACATGCGATGTAGAGCGGACCATCTGACGCTTCAAAGACGCCGACCGTCGGAGAGTCGTTCGGCGAATTGCCCGTCCGCGTGGGGTTCACGCCGTTCATCAAATACGCCATTCCGGAGAAGCCGGTCATCGCCAAGGCGATGTCAAACAGCGCCACCTCGACGTGCTGCCCGCGACCGAGCCGCTGCCGGGCGGCGAGTGCCAATAGGATGGCATTGCAGGCGGACATGCCGGTGGCCAGATCAACGATCGGAGGACCGGTCCGCACCGGCGGACCATCGGCGAAACCGTTGAGGGACATGAACCCGCTTTCCGCCTGGGTGATTGGATCGAACCCTGATCGCCACGCGAATGGACCGGAGCGTCCGTAGGCCGAGATCGAGCAATAGATCAGCCCGGGATTGGTGCCGGACAGTGTCTGATAGTCCAGCCCGAACCTCTCCATGACGGACGACGAGAAATTCTCCACGACGATGTCGGCCTTGGCGATCAGCGCACGCGCGACGTCTCTGGCCTGCGGTATCGTGAGATCCAACACCATGCCGCGCTTGTTCCGATTGAGACTGAGGAACGCTGCGCTCTCTCCGCCGAGCTCAGCGTGCTCGTATGCGCGGGTATCGTCTCCCGTGAGCGGCTGCTCGATCTTGATCACCTCGGCGCCGAAATCGGCCAGCGTCTGTGTGCACGCCGGCCCTGCGACGACACGCGTGAAATCGATCACCAGCAGACCAGCCAGCGCGGTTGGCGCGTCAGGCGGCCGTGGCGCACGCTCTGGCAGGGTGACCTCGGCCGGCATCCCAGAGTCCTTCCCGCTGCTTTGATCGTCTGAAGCGATCTTCCATTCACTGCCCGGCGTGGCATTGTCTCCAACGTCCGACAATGCATGGTTAGCTCAACGGCAGCCGCAAAAAAAGCCCGGGTCGGAGCTGTCGAGCCGGCCCAATTCTGCTGCAGCGCAATGCAAATCTGCATGAGGCATCGATCGACAGCTCACCGCCCGATCATCTTGCGCCAATAGAGCGAGTTCACCCAGGCCCAGGGCCGGACCGGTTGGAACAGCACATATCCACACCGAATGAAATTGTTCGCGGATACGATGTTGCAAGTCGTATCCGAAACGATGCAATCCAGGCCCGAGCGACGCGCGCGCTGCTCGATCACACGCATCAGCCGTCGCTGCAGGCCGTAACCACACCGCTCTTGGAGAACGCCAACCCTCGAAAGATAGGCTATGCCCTTGCCGAGGGATGACGGCATCATTCCGGCAAAGGCGACGGGCCGTCCGAGCTCGGTCGATATCCACCATTGTCCGCTCTCGAAATCGGGCAGAGGTGCGCAATCGAGGAATGTGCGCGCATGGAGCTCCTTCAAGGTGTCGAGGACGTCAGGCTCGCAAGCGTCGACCTCTCTGATGCGGAAGCGGCGGCCTCGCCGCGAGATCCAGGCTGGCACGGCATCACCTTCCGAGCACGACTTTGATGCCGAGCCAGATCGCACCGATCAGACCGGTCGCGATGACCGTGATGACGGCCTTGAACGTATAGCTCTGGGCCTGCTCCACGCTCTTGCGCCAGCGCCGCAGGTGCTGGAAATCGGCTCTCAGCTCCTTCCGATCCTCCTCCTCGATGCCGAACGAGGTGAGAATGGTCGCGATCGCTCTCATCACGACGGCATCGATCTCGTCGCGCTGAAGCTGGCTCTGCTTGGCCAGGGTCTCGGCGACGACGGCCGTGATTTCGTCATGGCTGATGTTCATCGCCTGATGATCCTCGCTACATTTTCGAAGCCGCGCTTGGCAAAATAGAAGGAGATGACGAGATTCGCGGTCGTCGACGCGAAGCCCGCGAGCGGATCCGTCGAGCCGAGTCCGAGCACTTTGTCCCACACCAGCAGCTTGGCAAAGTAGATCGAGACGCAGTAGCCGATGAGCTTGTCCGGCTCGTACCAGCAGCCGATTTCCGCCGCACGCAGCCGAAGCTGCGCGTCGCTTTCCGAGACCTGCGCGGCGATCTCCGTCGCCGCGAGGTCTGCCGCGATCTTTGCATCCGCGTTGCCCGCCCTCAGCTTCGCCTGGTAGGCGTCGATCAGCCCCTTGATCACGGGCCCGCCCAGAAAGCCCAGAATGCTCATCCACATGTCACGATGCCCTCTTGAGCGAACGCAGCCGTGCGAGAATCGTGATCAGCGAGATCGCGAGAAAAATCCGGCCGACGGCACGGGTATCGCCGACGGCGGCGCTGATCTGATCCTTCAGGCTCGGGTCCCCGAGAGCGTCGCTGACGTTGTCGACGATCGACATCAGAAACCCGACGACCGCCAGCACGTAACCCCAGGCGATCGTCAGCGAATGACGACACGCAGCCTTGACTTTCGTCCACATGATGAATCCTTTCCAAAAAATTGCGCAGACGCGCCGCCGGCTCTCGCGAGCCGCGCTCGGTGCCCCGCAGATCGTTGTGTCTTGGCCGAGATCGACCGTCCGTCGGTACGCCGGCCAGGAGCACGAGGCTGCGCCGGTCAGCGATTGCCCAGAAGGCGTTTCACCAGGGCAGCAAAAAGGGCCCCAATGGAGCCCTTTGCCGGATGCCTGATCGATGCGGGAGTCGGCGCCGGAGGCCAGGTGTCGGGCGGCCGCTCCGTCTCCACAAGGCCGGTCGGGAAGCTGATGGTCGCATCGATCTGCATCATGGTCTTGAGCAGCCCGGCGCAACCCGGCTGCCGGTCGACCGCCTGGGGATCGTAGACTCCGTCACGGACATACTTGCCGGCACGATATTGATCGGTCCCGGCCCAGACATAGGGAGACGGCACGCCCCGGCGCGCGTAGCCCAGCCCATTATACTGCTCGAGAAGCGTCAACGCGCCGCCAATCGACCAGTCCCGCCACCGCGCCGCATGCGGCGCGCAATTGACGAGCGCGTCGACTGCGGCGTCCTCCCACGAGGCGAACGGTCCTCGTCCCGCAGGCACGTGGACGGACACTCGGTCCCAGGGATCCCCCTGCGCCAGCGACCGGGCCCAGCTCTGCGACGATTCGCGCTCGTGGATGACGGCGATGATCGGCCAGGGGACGCCGGTCGCGGCCTCGACCACTTGGTAGCGTCTCCGGGCGGCAACAAGGCGGCGGGCTGTGGCATCCAATGAGCGGGTTAGGTTGGCTCTCTCCCACCGGCGGGCGTTGGCATCGACTATAGAATTCAGGTCCATCGGGGGGCGTTCCTTCACAAAAAAGCCGCTAAGGCTAGCGGCTTCCGTCTTGCTACACACCGGGTTGCGTGATTGTGTCGTCGCTCGCATGCCTCGGCGGCGGGCCAGTCGCCACCTTAGAAACGCGTGAGAGCCACCTTGGTCATTCCAGATCGCAAACCGTACCTGGACGGTCTACGCGGGGTCGCGGCCGTGGTCGTCTTCATTGGCCACCTGCTTCTCTCTCTTTTCGGCGCCTTCTGGATCTTCAACGGTCGCGCGGCCGTATGCGTTTTTTTCGTCCTGAGTGGATACGTGTTGGCCGATATGATTGCTCGCTCAAGAATGAGCCTGCCAGCGCAGGTTTTGCGACGCTATCTTCGCTTGGCTGGCCCCATGCTCCTCACATCAGCGTTCGCCTGGGGACTTCTCGCAGTTGGCGCCTATCGAAATGCTGAAGCCGCTGCGGTCACGGGATCGCAATGGCTCGCACTCTGGTACCAATTCGAGCCGTCGTTCACGACGATGGTATGGGAGGCTGTTTACGGTGCCTTCATTACCGGCACGTCCGCTTACAACTCGAACCTTTGGACGATGCGTCCGGAGTTGATTGGCAGCGTCTTCGTATTCGTTATCGGCTCCTTCTCGATGACGAGAATATGGAGGGCCATCTTTTACATCGCCCTGGCCATCTGGTTCTGGTCTGATTACTTGATGCTGTTCTCGGTGGGCGCGCTGTTTTTCGATTTCAACCCCGAGCTTTGCCGACTGATGAGATCGACTGTACTACGCGTGGTATCACTTGTAGCTGGGCTGTTCTTCTTCATTGCAACCGAACGAATACTGAATCGTCTGAATTTTCCTCACGTAGATATGATGAAGTGGCAGATGCTTTCAGCAGTCTTGATCGTAGCCGTGGTCCTGACTTGGCCGCTTGTGCAGCGCTTGATCGGCGGCGCGCTAGGTCGGACGTTGGGCCGCATCTCATTCACGCTCTACCTAATCCATCTTCCGATCATCTGCAGCATGACGAGCTGGCTCGTCATCACGCTCCCGCCCTCCGTTGCTACCCCGGCTTCCGTTGCCCTTACCATCGTCTGCGTTTTCGGCGCATCCCTCCTGCTGAGCCGACTGGTTGATCAATGGCCAACCATGATTTCCCGAGCTGCGGGAACCACTATCGACGCCATTGTCAAGTCGACACGAGCTAGATTTAGACAGCGCTACACCGCCATCATAGACTAGCATAGTCACCGCGCGTGGCCGCGCCCACCATATATCAGATGACCCGCATGATGCGATTGCAGAGAATAGTAGGTTGAACGAGATTGTGAGACAATCCGCCTGTATTGTTCGAGGTTACGTTGATTTGGTTGGCGCCTGAGAGCGAGTTGACGCCTGCCCAGCTTGCGCTGCTAGAATTTGCAGAATAGGGCCCGCCAGAGCCGAACGCCGCGACGCCGCCCTGGACATTTACCGCGGCTGTCGTAACGGGAATTCCGGTAAGCCCGTTTTGTGATTGAACCGTGATGTTATTCGATGCGCCGGACGCAATGCCCGTCGGCAACTCCGAAAGCGTCAGAGTATGCGCATCTTCTCCTCCAGCTCCACCTAGGCTATGGCGAACACCGGCTAGTGCTCCTGATGCCAACCGGTTAGCCGAAGATCCGCCCATGTTGTCTGGGCAGGCCGTCGCACGGCCGCGGAGGTCTGGCAGGTTGAAGGTGGTTGACCCATCACCCGAACCATAGTTGATGCCAATCAGTGTAAACAGGGTGGCGTAGGTCGTGCGGCTGATCGCCTGGCCGTAGGGGAACGCAAACGAGCTGTTCGGGCTGCTCCCCGCCCAGTATTCGAGTGTTGCCCCGAGCGGAATGTTATGCGGATTACCGTAAAATCCATGCAGGTAGAAGCTGCTATCCGTGTGATTGTACACGGCGACGTAGGGCGTCCCCTGGATGATCGTTCCGGCCAGAAGATCGGCATTGGGCGCGCTGCGCAGCGGCTTGGCACCAAGCGAATCGACGTTGAGCGTCACCGGTGCGCCATTGGTGACGTGCGGCGTGAACGCGATGATCTGGCCGTTGAGATGCGGCAACGAATCGAATTGCTGATTGCTCGTTACGGCATAGGCTGTGCTCGTACCGCTCGTCGCGATCGCCCCCGCAATGTCGTCGCGATATTTTGCGGTCGCAGCCATCATGGCCCGAGCGGAATCGTTGATGCTCGACGGGACCTGTCCTTCGGACCAGTTGATCGTCGGATCGGCCGTGGCATCAGCCGATGCGGTCTGCGACCATCGATAAAGTGTCATTCTGCTCCTCACATGAAAAAGGCAGCCACGCGGGCTGCCGGGGACTTGTTTCTCGCTCCTCGATGCGGGCACATCGCGGCTCCTGCCGATGATCGATCACGCGTGCATGGCTAAGTTTCTCGCCGAAGCGTCAAATATTGCTCGCAGGCACAGGACGGCGTCCTGGCGATCAGCAGATTGCGGATCACCCCCTTGGGCACTCCGGGGCTCTCTCTTGCGATCGCGTCGACACGAGTCTGCACGACGCGCTCGATCTCACCCCGAAGCTCCTGAATCCTGTCTTCGATGGTCGGATTGCTGCGATTCTGCTTC
Organism: Bradyrhizobium sp. SZCCHNR1098; assembly: GCF_032489375.1. Taxonomy (NCBI): domain Bacteria; kingdom Pseudomonadati; phylum Pseudomonadota; class Alphaproteobacteria; order Hyphomicrobiales; family Nitrobacteraceae; genus Bradyrhizobium; species Bradyrhizobium sp. SZCCHNR1098. Next base: position 41,472 of record NZ_JAUEXY010000013.1, on the reverse strand, counting down.
ATCGGTCTGATCCTCCTTCATCGTACGCTCCGCGGATCGGAGCCGTGCGAGTATCTTGTTTGCATGCGCGAGGGCGTGCTGCGTGCGTCTCAAGCTCTTCTCGCGCCTCGTCTCGTGATCCGCGATGAAGCGCTTCAGATCGTGCGGCAAAAGCCTGAAGCGCTCCTTCCAGGGACCCGGCCAGGATTGCGGGGGCGATAGGTTGGCGATGTCGTCGACGACGATCGCGACCGACGCTCCCGCTGTGGGATCAGCCAGCCCCAACGCGACATGAGTTCTGGAGATGTCGAGAATCGCCTCCCAGAGTTGCTCCGCACCCATGCCGGCGTGCTCGCGGGCGAAGCGGGCGACCGCCGCCGGCGAGGCCGGGCAGAACGTCTCGTGCTCCCGCTCACACCAGCGTGCGAACAGCGGAGCGCGCTGCCTGCGCGCCTCGGCAAGCGCAGCCAGAACGGGGTTTGTCATCGACCGGCCTCACGGCCGCCTGGACATGCGGGCCTGATAGAGGGCGACCGCGTCCTTCAGATCACCCGACGATGTCAGGCGGGCGTTGAGCGCCCGCAGATCCGTCCGTCCCCGCTCCCCCGACGAGACTGAGACCCCCGGCCGCACCACGGGCGGGACAGCCTTCGTCACCGCAGCGTCCTTTGCCCGCATCATCAGGCGATATCGCGCCGCATCGTACATCATCCGCTGGAACGTGGCGTGGCGCATCAACGGCTCGGTCTGGAACAGCCGGTTGAGTTCGGACGCCGGGATCCCGCTCTCCTTTGCCGACGCCACGATCTCTGCGGCAACGGCCTGGCGCATGGCGCGCGGCTCGCTCTTCAGCATGCCCTCGAGCCGGTCGTCCTGCTCCTGCGCGAAGGACTGGAAGCTCCGCTGAGCTACTTCGGCGTGTTGGCGCTGCGCCTCGGCCTGCTGTGCCAACAACTGATCCGACATCGCGACAGCCGCCTGGATGCGCCCGAACCTTCCGGGATCCTCGCGCGACATCCGTTCGAGCGCGGCGGGGACCTGCTCCGCGGGCATGCCGGCAAATTCAGGAAACTGGCTGAGGAAGCTCGCCTGGGCAATCTGAACGGCCGATGCCAGGCCTTCTCGGTAGGATTGGCGGGCCTGCTCTGCTTCGCCGATCTTCTCCTCGATCGCCTGCAGCACCTGCGGATGCTGCAGGGCTCTCTCCAACTCCGGCGCAAGCCGCGACGAAGCATCGTGCTGCGTCGAGCCGGTCTCGGCAGTGGACTCGGCTTCGCCCGAAGCCGGCTCGAAACCGTCGGGCTCACCATTTGCCGGCGAACCCAAGTGGTCGCTCGAATCGGAATCCGGCGTCCCGCGAGATGCCTCACCCACCTCAGCGGCCCGGACGCGCGCGTGATCACGCGCCGCGCGTTCGAGCGTGACCGACTCGCCGCGATCGACCAGGTTGCCGGCTTCGTCGACATACTCCCGGACCATCACCGGCGAACGGGGATCGGTGCGCTGCTCGGCAGCGTCGCGCAGCGACGCAACGTCGCCGCCGAGCGCCTCGCGCTCCGGCCGCTCCTCCGGATCCGGCATCGGCCGATAGCCGGCATTCTCCAGCTCGAATGCTGCACCCGTTACGAGATGCTCTGATTCATCTGACATTCACGACCGCTCCCTCAAGACGCTGCACCGAACTACTTCTTGCCGAACGCGCCGCTGAACGGCTGGAGAAGACTGCCGATGCCGCCGGCGATCTTCGCAAACTGGTCGGCACCGGACATCTCCTGTGTTCCCGTCATGGTGCCGTTGGTCTGCTGACCGAGCTGTGCGATCGGCGTTCCGATCTGCGCCAGCAGTCCGAGCGCCTGCACCGGGATGCCGCGACGCTGCGCCTCCTCCGCCAATGTGGCATTGGCGCCATAATTCTGCGCATCGAGCGCGGCCTGTGACGCCGTCAGCCCCTGCCCCTGGTTGGTGAGGTACTGCTGCTGCATGCCGCCCAGCATGTTGGCTGTCGTGTTGCCGGCGCCGTACAGCGCATTGGCCGCGCTCAGCTGGTTCTGGACGTCCTGGTTGTACTGGGCCGCGATCACAGGCGCTTCCGCCGCCGCCACGCCGCGGCCATACGCCATCTGGTTGGCGCCGCTGAAATCGCGTCCGGCGGCCGCGAACTGGCCGTTGATGGAGGTGCCGACGTCGTTCTGGAGCTGCGCCAGTTGCGCCGCCAGCGCAGGATTGTTGCCGATCATGCTGCCATTGGCGTAGGGCGTCAGCTGGCCCTGCAACGTCTGCAGATTGGCCTGGGCAGCCGGCGCCTGCGCCTGTGCGTTGCCGCCATTGAGCAGCGACTGCGCATAGGCCCCGATACCGCCGGCATAGGGATTGCCCAACGCCGCATTCTGCTTGAGCGTATCGAGCGCGCCGGTCTCGGCGCTGGTCAGCACGGTATTGTTCAGGCCGTTGCCGACCTGAGACAGGATGTTCTGCAACATCGGCTGCGCCGGCTGCCACGGCTGCGTCTGGGATTGTTGAGTCTGGGTGCTGGATGATTGTCCGCCCATTGGGCACGTTCCTTGATTTGACAATGCTAAGAGTTGGCGCAACTGCAAGATCGCAGTCCTCGAACAAGGCGTCGCCGTGAGCAAGTCTGCGATCCGTCCGGAGGAGGCAGCGGCACACGGAGAGTTCAGTCGTCCTCGTGCAGATCAACGTTACTCAACGCGCGATCTCAAGAAGCGCTTCTGCGGCTTCGATGGTTCTTCGCTTGAACCCGTTTGCGATGCCCGGGTCGGATGACCCTGATCGGCCTGCTGTGCGGCAGCAAGTCTCATGTCCGGATCAAGTCCGGTGCGACTGGCATCTTTTCTCAATGCCGACTGTGAGGTCTGCTGAAATGGCCGTTGGTCCAGAAGATTGTTTCCGAGCAGATAATCAAACAGCCAGTCGCGGATCGGCCTTCCAGGGATGGGTGACGGTGCGGGAACTGGTGCCGGAATAGGAGGAAAACCCGGGCTAGGATTGCCGGGTGCCGGATATTTCAACGATGGCGGCAGGCCCGGCTGTGATGGATCTTCGAACCAGGAGGGCAATCTTGGTGGCGAGCTTGGCGTCCTCGACCCTGGCAGCGGAATACCCTGGAAAGGACGGGTATAATCTCTGCCATCAAGATAACGTCTCCAATCAGGCACACGCAATACTTCTGGCTCGATCCCCTCACGCACTATATTTGGCCAATCACTTGATTTCTCTCTTGGATTTCCCACCATATCTTCATTCCCCGAGGTAAAAAAAAGCGCGCCACGTCAGCGCGCCGTCAACTATCAAGGCTTTTTCGGGTGTCAGAACAGCTCGGCTGACATTTCGGAAAGAGCCCTCATGGATCGTAAACAACTCGAGCACGGAGCCGCAATCGCTCGGCAAGAGCCGCAACTTCCTCCTGGCTATCGGGATAGCGTTCGTAAACGATCTTGGTCTTGACTGAACTTTGTTGATAGCGAGGATGCCATGTCCACATCAGACCAGTTGTCTCGGTCGCCCTTTTCCAATCGATATTCCTTAGAGCTCTCCTGATAAATGTACTCTCCGGCGGTTCCTCGAAATTATCATTGACGCGCCGTACGCTCATGAATCCCAGCCTCAGTTCATAGATTGGACCTGGCGTCCGCAGAAGCGGTTTCCCACAGGGGCCGATGTCAAGGCGTGGCAAACCTTCGTCGAGTGCATTCCGAAGACCTAAGCAGAATCCGTCCACCACCAAAGGTCCCCATGCAACCAACGCATCTTTCAGTATAATCGTCATCCCGGAGGCAACCACGATATAACTGGCGCACCCAAGCAAGCAGTAGCTACGAACTACGACGGTCGCATTCCGACCACGTAGGCGCTCCGCAAGCTCCATCATTGCAACGTCGTCACCACCAAAACTGCGGATAACGACTAGTCCGCCGACTTGCAATTCGTCGACGAGCGACAGATCCTGATGGGCATAGAGATGGCCGTCAAAGCAAAGAATCCGCTGATCCGGCGAAAGTGCCAGCGGACCCGCGACTTCGCGAGCGCAGTATTCTGCAGCAGCGCGATAAGGGCTGAAGTCAATCTGCTCGGCACGAGTCGAGTCCATTCTCATCGTGAGTGCCAGCGCCACGAGAGCGGCTTTTGCTCCCGACTGCACAAAGCCTGCTAAGACTCTTGCTGTTTTGGTGCGATCTGCACTTGTCTGATAAAACATGCGTTTTGTCCGGCAACTGCGCAATTTGGGGACGCAACATGCCCTCTGAATTAAAAAGGAACATATCAAGAACATCCTGTCAAGTGCAAAGGTCGCCTTTGCGCGTGCCGGGGGCAGAGCTGATTTTATCCGTGATAGGATCATCTTGTCTGATCAGCGTATGAAAAGCGCTATCGAGACCATCAACGCTGATTATCACCTCAACTCCTTCTGGATAATCACATGCGTGTGCCGATAGTCGGCGAGCGCGCGCAGCCAGCCTTTACGGCCGTAGATGCGCATGCCGCGACAGCTTTCTGTCTTCGCGTAAGTTTCGATGCCGCCGATCAGCGGGAGCCAACGGTATCGCCCCCTGCCCTCACAGGCGACGATGACGCACACTTTGCCGGCGTCCGTCAGTTCGAGCCGTGTCGTGGCCACCGCATCGATCGCGATTATGTCGCCCTCCTGGCTCAGCGCCAGCCACAACAGCGCGCGGCCGTCGAGAACGTCGCGCTCCACATCGGCGAAGGCAGACAGACCGGTCCGCAGGATCGCCCGCCGCAGCCGCGGCGCGACCTTGGGCCAGATAAGTCCAACCTGACCGGGATCGACGCAGGCGAGTTCAGCCGAGCAATGCATAGAGAAACGTCCGCGCCGCCGCGCTGTTGGCGTGCGTGAGCGTGAACGATCCGTTGGTCACGGCGCTGACATGGATGGTGCCGTTGCCGAGCTCCACCGCGGCGCCGGGGCTCGCCGCCGTCAGAATCGGGGTCGACGCGGCAGAGCAGTTCATGTCGGCAACCACGGTGGTCGCGCCCCCCGGCAATAGGGTGACGCTGCCGACAGCGTTGGATCGCCCGGCGGCGAGCTGCTGCAGCGCCAGGATGATCTTCTTGAGATCGGTCTCGGTGATACCAGGAACATAGGCTGTCATAGCGTGCCGCTCGGGGTGAGGTCAGGCACAACGCCTGCACAGAAGCTCCATGACGCGTCGGCCGGAATCCGGACCTTGAAGCGGGCATAGCGCGTGTCCTTGCGAAGGTCGCAGCGACCCGTCCGCGTGTTGACCGACACCTCTACCCCTGCGGCGGCGGCCGCCGATGGCCTGTCGCGCGAGGAGACCGATCCGAACAGCGTCGTCGCGTCGGTGACCGGCCGAAAGCCACGGATCATGATCCGGCTGTCGTCGGTGCCCTGCTCTGCGCTCTCCATCGTCGCCTCGAGATTGTTGCCACGGAAGAAGCCCAGCACATGATTTGCGGAGAACTGCGCGATCTCCGGCTGGACGGCCGTCGCGTAGGCGTCGAGGCTCAAGGTCATCGCGTCGATCGACGACGAGATGCTGTCGAGATTCTCGAGCGTGAGGCCCGTCTGCGACATGCCGAGCAGGTATTCGCCGGTTGCCGCGATCGAAAAGAAGCGGTCGAGCAGGAAATCGTAGCCCAACAGCTTGTCATAGGTGCCGATCGCGCCGGAAATCGACCTGTAGGACCAGAACACCCGCGTCGAGCGCGGATCTGCCGCCCCGATCAGCAATTGCAAATTGCCCTTGTCGAGATCGGCAAGGAATGTGCGGTCGACCTTCTCGCGGCCGATCGGCTGCGGCAGGCCGCCGGGCTCGATCTTGTGAAAGCCCTGGCCGGCATAGAAGAAGATCCGCTCGCCGGCACGGATGATCGAGTACGGCGCATAGAGACCCTTCTCCTGGGTGATGCGATCGATCTGGAAGATGATCGGCGATCCCGGGACGTAGGACATGCGCCGGATCGCCTGGTCCTGGAAGATGATCCCGGCTTCCCCGCCGGCCACGCCGCGGACGATGCCGCCGTCCGGAAAGTCCTGATGATCGGACCCTGCCGTGAGGCCATCCCAAGACGTCGCCGAATTGAAGTTGTTGAGACCCGACCATTGGATGCGATAGGGCGTCGAAAGCAGGCCGGAGAGCACCAGGAAGCGTCCGACCACGCTGATATAGGCGGCCTGCGGCGGCGAGCCCAGGGCATTGTCGAACGCGGTCGACGACGTCAGATCGAACACCTGCAGCAGCGCATTCGCCTGCGTGGCGAACACGAGATTACCGGTCTGTGCGAACTGCCACTGCGCTGCCGCGGAGAGCTGCGAATAGCTGGCGCCGCCCCTCGAGACATCCAGCCAGGTGAAGTCCGTGTTGTTGAGGCGGTAGAGCTTCGTCGCGGTCGCGGCGAAGGTCACGACGGTGCCGTCCGATTTCAAGGCGTAGAAGGCACCGCGACACGGCTCAGGCAGAGCGGACGTGTAGGCCGAGAAGGACGGAAAGGGGCCATAGCCGTCGCCACGAGGCACGACGTTCTGGATGTTCCTGGTGGCCTGACCTTCGTAATCGCTCACGTCGGGCCGATATTCGCCAAAGGCAAGAAGAGGCATGTCACCTCCGATCATCGATTGCCGCCGGCGGACCTCCGCCGCGGTCAAGAGGAAGCAGAAAAGATCAGTGACGCCGATGGTGCCCGGGCCTTCAAACGGCTGCACGCATCAGGCTCGAACAGATGACGACCAAGACGAGGACATCAATCGCGCGTCCAGGGCGGCGTCGAAGGAGACACCGAATTCCACGAGATCGACGATGCCGAAACACCCAGCCAATGGTCGGCCACAGCTGGCGCCGGCAACCAGGCCTGCTCAGGATCGGCGCGGCGGCCCCAACCGATCGTCCCCACGCCGAGAGGATACCAGGCCTCGAAGCCGCGCCCGTAGCCGACGTCGTATCCGACGAGCTGATATGAGGTCTTCTCGCCGGTCATTGCGCCGAGGAAGGCCGATGATTGGCCGCTGACGATATGAGCCCGCCCCGCGGCCTGCATCATGCCGACCGTCGCGATGGAGCTCCCCGCCGCGACGAAATCGCCGCCGGCGGCGAAAGCACCGAACGAATACAGGACCGTGGTGCCCGCCGTCAGCCAGCCGTTCTGCGCACTGAGAAGACCGATGCGCGCAGCCGCCGAGCCGCCGGCATAGACGAGCGACGCGGTGATCTGAGTGAGCGCAGACTGGAAGCTGGTTGCACGACCTGCAAGCGTGACGGCGGCCGGACTCGCAAGGAAGATCGTATTCGTTGCGGAGCCGCGCGGGAGTTGCGCGATCGCCAGACTACCGACGGCGTCGAATCCGAGCAGTGACATCAGTAGTACTCGTCGATGATGATGATGCCGGAGCCACCGGCGCCGCCAGTCGTGCCGTTCGCCCCCGCAGAACCGCCGCTGCCCGCTGCGCCGACCGAATACGCGTATGTCGCGGCCGGAGCAGAAATGTACTTCTCCACGTATCCTCCGGCGCCGCCGCCGGCAGCACCGCGCCCGCCCGAACCGCCGTCAGTGCCTCCGCCTCCTCCGCCGCCGCTGCCGCTATTTGGCGCCGCGGCACTTCCTGCAGAGCCAATCCATCCGCCTGCTCCACAGCCGCCGAATGCAGAGTTAGCGCCATTCCTTCCTTGAAGCACCGCGCCTGTCGAACCGCCCGCACCATCGGTTGGCGTGCTGTGACCACCTCTAATATTGAGGTCACCGCCCGTCGCACCTCCACCACTCGCGTAAGCGTTGCCGTACGGGCCGCCGTTTGCTCCTCCCGAGGCGGTCAGGAACGACGAGCCGAACGTCGTGTCACCGCCGACACCACCAAATGTCGCTCCCGTCGTGCCGCCGCCACCCCCACCGCCTCCGCCGCCGACCATGCGGACCAGCAGCGCCTTGCATCCGGCTTTGAGGGTGTAGGTGCCAGATCCTGAAGTCAGGACGGAGCGCGTCCAATTGCCGGGGCCTGCAGCCGCGGCGATATTGCTCCGCGCCTGCGCCTGCTGCGTGCTGGTGAAGGCGTTGGCCTCCTCGATCGAAATGAGATCCTCCTTCAGCGCGACGATCGCGACTTGCGGCGCAGCGGAAAAATTGACCTTCGCCGTCGTGCCGGCCGAGGTGAACAGGATCGTCGTCCGAGCCAATGTGCCGGTCGAAGAGGCGTAGGCGCCCTCGCCAACTTCCCATTGCGTCAGGTCGGCACTCTCGGCTCTGTATTTGTACAGCCGGCCATTGACCGCGCCGGCCGCGGCCGGGCTCTGATAGCCCTGGACGGCCGCGGCATAGGTCCAGTCCGTCGTGCCGCCGGCTGTGGGCAGGAACCTGCAGATGTCGAGAAAAGCTGCCATGTCAGGTGATCGTCAGGATGCCGTTCACCTGGTCGAGGTCGACCGTGAACGTGTTGCCGTTGGTCAGGGTGACGGAGGTGCCGTAATCCCACCAGCCGATCAGTGGCTTGGTCGCCGATGTCGCGTTGTAGAGCACGGCGTACTGAAAAGGCCCGATCGAGCCACCGGCCGCGGTCCACGACGGATCGCTGCCGCCGATGAAGCGGAAGGTGCCGGAGGTCTGCCCGCCGGTGATCGCGCCGATCGAGACGCCACCTGCCGTGTAGCCATTCCCCGTCGCCAGGTCGGCCGGCGTGTTGTAGACCGTATTGGTTGCGACCGGCGCCGTGCTGGTGAGATAGATCTTGTAGACATGCGATGTCCCGGTGAGCATGTCGTGCAGGGCATGTGCGACATCCTGAACGAAACAATTGAATTTGTTGAAGGCAGCCATGTGATCCTCTGTGTTGGACAGCGTCTCAGACGACCTGACCGGAGAGCCGCATCGTCATCGGACCGGCGTTGAAGGTCGACGTCAGGCCAAGAGCATTGAGATCGGCGAGAGCGCTGGTGAAGCCGAGACCCCAGGTCTGAATCCGCCCGTCCTCTTTGAGATACGGAGCCGACTCGAGCAGAGCGCCGTAGAGATAGAGATCGGGTGCCAGCGTGAGCAGCCAGTTTGAATCGTTCGATGCCAGCGGCGGAACGGTCCGTCGGTAGACCATCTCGATCGTGTAGGCGGCGTCCGGCCGCGGCGCGAGCTCGATCTGGTCGCCGAAGACGGAGAAGTAGCGCGGCTGTCCCGCGATGTCGGAAACACGGAAGCGATACTCATCAAGTTGTACGCCGGACCTGAACTCCAGCGCAGGCTGGCCGCGCACGCTCGTCAGTCGGATCCGCCGCATCGACTGAAAGTCGGACGGCAGCGCGATGAACTCCGGCTCGCTGGCGCCGAGGTCGACGACGGCGATCGCCCGCTGCTCCATCTGCCGCACGAACAGCTGCCGGTTGAACTTGGCTTCCGCGAGCTGGATGAAGCTCGGTATCCGAGCCACCAGCGTGGTGTCCTGGTCGCGCGCTAGATACTCGGACACGGCAGCCTGCAGCGATGAATAGTTCGAGATCAGGGTCATGATGGTCCCGCCTTCCATCCGCTCTGCAGAGCCGGCTTGTCGGTGCGCAGATAGGCCCAATCCGGATCATTGAGCTTCTCTTGCACGATCGCGTCGAACTCGGGCGTGAACAGGCGAAGCCGGGTGTTGCCCCTGGCATATTCCTCGTTCAGCCATTTGACGTAGATGACGTTCGGAATGCGCGCGACGTGGCGGCCCCAGTCGCTGTGCTGCTCGTCGCGGCGCGCTTCGCTGTTCCAGTCCAGGATGGGCGCGACATCCTGGAGATGCTCGATCACGAGACCGGAGCCATCGCGATCGAGATGCGGGCGAATGGTCAGCCCATCCATCACGACAGCTCCGTGATCCACAGCGTGCCGGCCGTCGCCGCGACCAGGCCGTTGCTGGCGGCCTTGATGGCCGCGATGTTCTGTCCGGGTGTCACGGTGACGTATTCGACCGTGTTGGCGGGGAGAAAGACGTCGGCCGTGGTCGCGGCCTGAGCGCCGTCGCCGATCCGGTAGCAGCAGGCCGAACTCGCGGCGAGCCGAAGCTGGAACGTGCCCGGACCGAACTTGTTGGTGGCCCCGACGCTGCCGTCATAGGCGATGGTCTGCGTGCTGCCGATCCGGGATGATGGCTGTTTGGGAAAGAACGACATCTCAGGCTCCCCTGACTGCAAGCGAAAAATGCATCGGCACGGAGGTTCCCGACGCGCCGGAGGGTGTCAGTGCGACGACATCGTCCTCGTTGAGGTAGACCGGCGAGGCCGGAACGACTGAGAACAGCTGCCCCGCCGCGGAGCCGGATTGCGGCACAGTGAAGCTTGCGACCGGCGCGGCGTTTACGGTGACGGTGACGGTGCCGTCGGCCGTGGTGATGGCGCCGCCGAGGATACCGGCCACCTTGAGCAGCCGACCGCGGAACGGCGCGCGGACATAGGCGGCGACAGGATTCGCGCCGCAGGAAGGCGTGTAGGCCGTCAGATCGGCCGTGTTCAGGGGACGATTGTCGGGAAGCGGCATGAATGAACCTCCAAAAGAAACAGGCGGCCCGAGAGCCGCCTGCAGATCAGGGTGATGAAAGATCGGGCTATGCGGTGGTGTTGTCGAAGATGCCGCCGCTGGCCTTCTCGTTGCGCGCGACCAGCGCGTATTCGGCGAGGATCTGGCGTCGATCGGAATCGCCGGTCTTGGCGAGCGGGATCGAGATCATGTTGCGGCCGTTGAGATAGGCCACGGCCCACTTGTCCATCTCGAGCACGAGCACGTCACGCGCACGCTGGAAGCGGCTGGCGACCACCTTGAGCTTGCCGAAATCGGACTCATAGGCATCGACGGAGGCCACGATCTTCTTCGACTTCGCCTCCTCGATCGCCGTCGAGCGGCCAGTGAAGGTCGAGAACACCTGCTTGTTGAACGCGCCGGTCAGGATCGTGCCCGGCTTGCCGCCGTTGATCCAGATTGACGACAGCACCGTCTTCAGCCGCACCTCGGTGAAGGCGATCTGGGTGCCGTCCGTCCGCGTGCCAGAGCCATCGGCCGCGGCGGGATCTGCGGCGCCGCCGGCGCTGCCCTTCGACGTGTTGGAAACGATCCAGGACAGGATGGAAGCGGTCTTGCGCGGCGTCGTGGTGTTGCCGACGATCTTGGCCTGGTTGGTGCCGCACAGGATGGTTTCGAGATCGCGCTTCAGCTCGAGGCCCTTCAGCATCTCCTGATAGGCGAGCTCATTGTCGCGGCCGGCATGGTCGACCGCCTGCTGGGTGCCGGAGACGCGGGCGACCTTGTAGGAGATCTGGCACTGGTTGCCGAGACGAACGGTCGGCGTGGTCACGTTGGTGTTGGGGTCGTCGCCTTCGAGCTGGGCATTGGTGCCGTCGGCGGGCGCCAGCGCCTGGGTCTGCCATTCGTGATTGACGGCGGTCGCCTTCTCCTTGTCGACGCCGCTCATGAACGGCGTGTCGACCGGATCGATGCGATAGATCATGTCGCTGAGATCTTCGCGGTTGCCGACCGCCTGGTAGGTGACGAAAGTGGACGTGGGTGTGGTCATCGATGATCCTTGATGTTGGCTTGCACGGCACGCGGCGTTCGCCGCGATCGTGCCGCCGCTTGGAGGTCACGACCGCGCGTTGCGCCGATCGACGCTGCGCAGATCTGGAGATGGTCTGACACTTTCAGGTCCCGCTGGCGCGATGGCGCGAGAGATCACTCCCGGTTCGGCTTCTGCGAGACATCGATGCCGTGGCGCCCGTGATGAACGGGGTCGGCAGAACCGCCTGTCACGACCGCACCTTGTTTGGCGCGGTGACGTCCAACAGCACGGCACATTGGCCGTGAGCCGGACCAAGTCACGGCTCACGAAAAAGCCCGCGACGGTGTGTCCGGCGCGGGCTCGTGCAAGTCTTGCGACGTTGCCTTTATGGAGTTGATTTGCCCGACGTGTCAATGACGATTGTTGCGAGCTCAATCGAAATCGGACTCCGGCGCCGCCCGCGTCGATACGTTCACGATGTCCCTGGGCGTCACGTTTCTTGCCCGCGAGCAGCGCTACTTTGCCAGACGACTGACAAGTCGCCTCGTAGGGACGACTTGTCGACGTGCCGCGAGTTCTGATGAGAGCGCCTCGACGGCCTTCGAGCGTGGATCAGGATAATTGAACACATCACCATGTCTTGCCGCATGACGCAAAGCTGACTGTGTCAGCGCTTCGGCAAGCTCAGGTGGACCGAACATCCATTCGGGAGGACGAGACGGAGGATCTACATCGATCGGCCGCCGCTCGATGCGTGGTCTGTCGGGGACCGGCCCGAAGGGTTTGGGTCCGGCTGGAAGCGGCCATTGGGCCGGACGGAATCCATTGCGGAAGCCCCGGCTGATCGGGAACCATCAGCGGCTCAATGTTAGTCGGCGGCCCCTGGTTGTTTGGCGCATGCGGTATCGGTCCAAACGGATCGCGCCCGGCTGACAGCGGGCCAAGGGGAGCGGACGGAAACCACGATGGAAGCCCTGACTTGTCACCGTCCGTAAATTGATTGATCGCTGAAATCTCTCCGAGCCCATTGATGGCCGGGCCATTTTCGATGGAAGTCCAACCACGAACCGACGGCATCATCTTTAGAATCTCAAACAGGTCTTTCATTTCGTGAATCCACAAGTAAGCAATGATAGGCTTGAGGCCGCGCTTCCGTATTCTTGTTGATCAGTTGATAGCCGCCTAATCCGATCACGGATCATGGATCACCCGCCCGAGACGACGCCGCGCGACGAGCGCGTCGACCTCGTCTTGGCTTTCGGGATAGGATCCATAGATGATCTTCGTCTTGAAGAAGACGTGGTATCTTGGATTGACCGTGGACACGTCGACATCGAGGTCGGCCTGCTCGCTGAAGCAGACGATCGTCCGGTCAGGGCTTATCGCCGTCGGCTGCGGCACGTCGCCACGACAATAATCGACGGCGCGATGATAAGCTTCTGGATCCGGCGTTACGTTCTGGGCCGCGAGATCGTGAGGGTACAAAAGGAGAAGGACGGGGACGACCAATCGAGACAGATTCAGCATCCGCATGCTAAAATGACCGGCGACGAGCCTCCTATTGAACGTAGCATAGTTGTCAACAAGTCACTGCATCATCAGTGATCCATCCCCGCTGTCGACGCGGATCGACGTTTCAACCGGCGCCCCCGACTATGCCGTCCTTCCGACCGGTTCTCCTGGATTGAACCGATCAACCGGCCTCTGGTACATGCGTTGGCCACCAGCGTTGCCGACTTTCATGTTGAGCTTGTTCGGAAGTGGCCGATACATCCAAGAAATGAAATTCACTCACTGTCGGGCAATACGGCTTATCAGCCGCCTTACCGGGTAGGTTTGCTCCGGCTGGGCTCCAGACAACATCTCTCCGGAACTGCCTACCGGCGAGAGGGTCGCGCGCCCGTCTATGGGCTGCCCGCCGTCTTCTGCTCCGGCGGGCGAAAACGGAGCGGTGAAGTAACGTGCGGCTTGCTGTTGCACAGGCGAAAGGTCTGCCGGCGGCGCCCCCCAAGGCAGAGGAAGGCTGGCTGCCGCCAGCGGCTCTAGACCGAGATCGAGTGGCCCTAGGACGCCACCATTTCTCCGCGATCCCCGCGAATGCGTCGATGGCAACGACGAACGTGGCGGGACAACCGGCTGCGGTCCACCCGGACCACCGATTGAAGTTGGCCCCTCTGCGCCGGGGATCGGCATGCCTGGCATGAGCAGAGAGTCCGACGGGGCGATAGGAGGCGAGATAACAATTCTGTCACTTCCAGGCGCTCGCTTCGATACATCGTTCCCCGACTTTGACCGAGGCGCCAATTGCTGGCCTTGCTGCTCATAAGGAAAAAATGGATGGCTGATGTCGAACGTATCAGGATCGGCTTTGTGGTCGACCTCGCTTGAGTATATCCCAAACGAACCGTCGGCCTTGAGATGTGCGTTTCCGGAAATGATCTCTCGATGCAGATGAGGGCCAGTGGACAAGCCACCCATTGACTGTACATAATCCTTGGTTCCGATCACGGCACCGGGGATTGGCTGTCCTGCTGCAATCGGGGTGCCAGGCTCCGGCAAGTCTCCCGGCCCCAAATGGCCATAGAGAGCGCGAAACTTCGTTCCGTCCGGCGCGACCGACTCGACAACAACCGCTCGGCCATAGCCGGCGATCACGCCACTTCTGAAGATCTTGCCGCTGTATTCGGCATACACAGGAGTATTTGGTTTGGCCGGATTGTCCGTACCCCCGTGATATCCCCCCTTGGTGCCGGGGCGCTTGGTCAACCAGCCGTCGCCAGATGGGCCATAACCTGGGTACTCATATCTTGGCATTGTTGCTTCTCATCGTTTGCATTCTGGACTCTGGACGGCCAGAAGATGTGTGTTTCCCGAAACCACCCCTCCCGACCATGTTCCCTGAAGCAGCAGGTAACAGCCGTCCTTGCTGAAGGAGAGGTTGTCGTTGGCAATCCGGAATTCTGGATACGGTAGCGAGAATGTTCGCACGCCGGCACGCTCGATGCGCGCAATTCCGAGTGTCGTGTGCCAGTGCTTACGATCGAGGAGAGGAAACGCGCAGGTTCCGTAGTCACCACTGATCAGGAACGGCTCGTTGTATCTTCGAAACAGCCTTCGAACACCGATATCGGCCAGCCAGTCCTGTGGGCTGGAGCGGTCACCGAGCACCATGTAGCGGGATGTCTCGACCCCGACTAGAGACGCAACTTCATGGTCGCCGCACCGGACGATCTCCGTCGAGCTGAAGTCCTTGGGCAGCTTGATCTCATGACCCGCTTTGGTCCAACCGCCATCTGCCGGAACGTATTTCTGGATGCCGATCGCATCGTCGACATAGACGTGCCCTTCCATGAAGAACACGGTATGTCGCTCGTCGGGAAACACGGAAATGTCGGCCATGAGATCCGGACCACTGACCAGGACCGGCTTTTCCGGAAGCTTGATGCTTTGTCCGTCCGGCGACAAGAAAGAGTACAGGCCCGCCCTCGCGAATGGTCGATAGCCCGACAGCCGATACGTCGCCAGTTGCGAGTCTCGCAATAGGAAGAGCATCGGCGGGTCGGAGTCGTAGGCGACAATCGTCCGACCGTCCTGCGAGCAGGACAACGATCTCACGTCGGCATTGCCGGGAACCTCGGCGAGAAGCTTCTCCTCGCCTCTCAAGGTGCTCTTGAAGATCGAGGTCGTCTTTCGCGCAGGATCATACTCCATATAAACAACGGCCGGCTCCGCCCCGGAACAGAACTGGGGGATGCCGGGGAGAGACGAACTCCATACGAGGCTCAACTTGGTGGAAGCAACCTGCTGTGCAACAGCGTCACTTGATAGGGAGTCCAAGACAGAAAGGATGCCAACCACCGCTCCCGTCGCCATGGACAACCCAACAACGAGCGCACCTATCGAAAATGGATGTAATAAGTCACGCGACATAATGCATCTCGCAGCTCGGATCCACATTCCCTCTTTTTCCCCGCTGTTAGTCGCTGGTGTCGACAAGAGCGTCGTCCTCAAGCCAATCAGCTTCGAGACGTGCGAAATCTGCCCTCCGCTTCAACGAGCGCAAGCCGACGATTCCTGCGAAACTGGGCCGAAAATCTCCTCTGTCGATCTTAGAACAAACAATGAACAAGTCAATACGCCTTTTGATTGTTCTCGCAGGATGTCGAGACGGCTCAAAGCACGCCGAACCGCTTCCTGCGCTCCGCCGTCTGCGCCAGCTCCTTCAGCTCCGCTTGCGCCAGCTTGCCATGGGCGACCATCGCGCCGAGATGGTCGCGCACCTTGCCGACGATGTTGATGGCGAGAAACAGCTTCTCGCGGCCGGCAACGTCGTCGATCAGCGTCTGCCGCCAGGCGGAGCTGTAGCTCGCCTCGAGCGCATCGAACGCGCCGGCAAGCAGTTCGTCGTCGATCAGCGCTTTGGCGCGGGTGCCGCGCGCGGCGGTCTGTTGCAGGAGGCTCTCATCAATCATCGCGCCGCTCCATCTTGCCATGCGTCTCCCTTTCGGCCCGGCCCGACGCTGCGGCCATGCCGATCGCCATTTCGGCGATCTTCATCTCGTGAGCAACCTGCGCCTGCTCGCGCTTCTGCACCTCTTCCACCGTCTTGAGGTGCGCGTCGAGCAACGCAATCTTCGCGTCCAGCCCGGCCCTGATCTTGGCCAGCTCGATTTCGGCCTGCACCTTGACCTGCTGATGGATGAGGTCGTTGTGAGCCTGCTGCTGCGCCAGTTGCGCCTTGTGCGCGGCGATCGCCTGCTCGGTCTGCACCCGCGCCTGCGCCGCAAGCAGCTTCGGGTCCGGCGGCGGCGGCTGCGGCGCCGGCGGCGGGTGCAGCAGCCGTCCGGTCTGCGGATCCACCGCGGCCGGATCGTTGAAGAAGCGTCCGGGATTCTTGTGCCCCATGATCCGTATCAGCTCGGCCGCCGTGTTGTAGAGTTCGCGATCGCCGACCAGGTTGATCTTGCCGGCCATCGCCAGCTCCTTCTGCACGTTGGCGATCGCCATGGTCTGCGCGAATTGCTGCGCCTTGCCACCGGAGCCGAGCCCGACTTCGATGGTCATGTCGTCGCGCGTCTTCCACTCGCGCGGATCGACCTGGACCCAGGCGTTGCGCAGCCGCACGGTCTGGCGCTGCTGACCGTGCTTACGGATGGTGGCATGCAGCAGGCCGAACATGTCGCGGACCCCTTCAGCCATGATCCGCGCGATCAGCTTGATGCGCATCTGCGAGGCGGAGAACACCTGAGCCACCGCCGTCGCCGATTGATTTTGCAGCGCATTGGCATCGATGCCCTGCGCCTGCTTCGATAGCCCCGAACGGCTCTCGAGCTCGGCATCGATGTATTGCAGCATCGGATAGATCGAGCTGGTGATGTCCGGCACCACCTGCCAGTTCAGGCCCCCCGCGGTCTTTGTTCGAACGACGCCGCCGGGACGCGAGACCAGGAGATCGTCCAGCGTGTTCGGCCCCGCGTTCTGCTCGGCCACCTCGACGCGAGGATTGTTGTGCAGATAGAGATTGTCCAGCGCACCGCGCTTCAGCGCGGTCTTCTCGCGCTGCAGCGGCATCACCAGGTCTGCGATCGAACGGCCAAAGAAGCGGTGCGTCATCGGCACCGGCGTGGTCGCGGCGAACGGGATCGCATCGAACGGCGTGATGCAGTCCTGGCCGTCCTTGCTCAGGATCTCACTCTGGTCCCCGCCGGTGATGATCTGGTACAGGCACGGTCGGCCGTCGCCTTCATAGTCGATCCGAACGTAGTGCTCGGTGATGCGCACGAGCCTGGTGCCTGAATTGGCCGCGCTCGACGATGCCCACGAATGCTCGTCGACCGTATCGCGCGCAAGCGTTTCGACCTGCGTCGTCCCGGTGTAGTCGCCGAGCGACTTGATCTGCGCCGGGTCGAACCCTTCGGCAATCAGCTGAGCCTCGGTCTTGGTGACGATCTCGTGGAAACAGTAGTTGCAGTCACGGATCGAGCGCGCGCCGCGCTCGATCCCGAACTCCTCCGGCGGCACGCCCATCACCCGCGCATGGGCGAGTTTTCGCGTGGCAACGATGGTGACGTCGTGCGTGATCGGTTGCGGCACCGGTTGCAGCGGCGCGCACTGAAGAGGTATGTTCATGGCGATAGGCTCGTTCGGTTATGGAGAGACAAATCGGAGCGTCTAACGGCTGCCGCTTCGAGCCGCGTCGGTCAGGAGATAATCCTGGATCATGCCGAGAAGGCCGCCGGAAGACCCCACCTGTCCGCCGGCTCCCGAGCCACCCCCCATAACGGAAGCAGTCATGTCCGAAGGACCTCCGGGAGTTGCCCACCCGTCTCCGATGTAAGGAACGGGCGTGGCACCGTCGGAAAATGCACGATCGGCGTGGCTGCCCGAAAAGATGCGAGCTGACGGCTCGTGACGTCCGCCGATGTAGTCGGACCACCACGGAGAGATCCCTGGACCAAATGGCTCCCTGCCGGACCACGGTCCAGCATAAGGTATCGGTCGTTCAGCGCCGGGCTCCAATCGGACCGGCGCGCTCTGGGCAATGCGGCCAGGCGTCGAAGGCTGATCTTCCGAACCCATGACTGGGTTCAGAACGTATTTCCTGATGAAAGCGGCGATCTGCGCCGGCGTGGCCGTATAGTTCATGCCAATGCCGGGAATTGCGGCTCCTACTCCGATCGAAGACACTTTTGCTTTCCAAGGCAGAGGAATGCCGGCTTCGTCCGGAATGCTCGCGTTGACACTGAACGACGGCACGTTAACTGACGCACCGAACCTAAGAGTATCTTCGGATGACATACCTTTTCTGAGGTGGATGAGGTGCAACCCGCCCCCTCCCTTACCCAAACCTCCTGTCAAAGTGAAACTCGGCGCGGTCGGCGCCCCCGGATTCCAATAGTACGTCCCTCCGAGCCCGAACCACGGCAGCTCGAGAGAGATCCCGTCCGGGCGCAGATTGCCTTTCTCATTCACCGACATTAGATTACCTTCATCAACTGGAATGAATCGATCGGCCGTGATCGATACCCTTGCCGGCGCTGCAAACATGTCCTACCCGACAATCGGCATTCTTCTCGTTTGGACGGTCGCGGGCCTGCCGCTGTGGGCACTATGGCTGAATGATCTTCGCGTCATTCACAATCACATCGCGCCAAGCGCCTCAGACATGCGCTACATGAAGCCGGGCTATTATAAAACATGGCTGTTTTTCGGGTTTCGCTTCTCGGCAATGGATCCTGCGAAACTAACAGAGCCAGGTCGAGAACGCCTGAAGCTCGCGATCCGGCACGAGCGAGTAATATGGGTATGGCTGACCGTGGGCTTTCTCATCGTGATGATCTTGGGCGCGCTGAGCTGAGCATCCAAACGAAGAGGTCGACGCTCCTTTGAACGAACACGGAAGGTGTGATTGGCTTCTCGGTGTTCAGTATCGCGGACACCACTTCGACCGATTTGCGTGTCGTCGGACCGAACGCGCTGCTAACCTTGAGCGTTCGTATTTTTGTCGCGCGCGCGACGCCTTGCCCCTCTCTTCCGGACGAAGTCAGGAGCCGCTCCAGGTCGGAGTCACGGAAGAGGCTTCGGACTGAGTCCTGATCGCCGCGAATGCGCGACGATCCGCATCGCGCCGTCCGAGTCCATCACCGACTGCGCCAGCAGCGCGAATTGATCCTCAGTGAGGTCGTAATAGGTTTCGCGGCTCTCCTCCTCGCGCTCTTCCCACCACACCTTGACGATGCCGACCTTCGAGAGAAGAGCATCCTTGATGAAGGAATACAGGATCATGAAGCCGGGGTTCTGCTGCATGAAGACGTGATTGACGTAATCCGTCTCCTGCGCTGCGGCGGCCTCGTCCTCCGGCCCGACGGGCTCGAACCGCACGACCTCGTCGGAGCCGGCGAAGATGTCCATCAGGTGCGGCATCAGGCCTTCGACCGTATCGGCGACATCGGTCGAGACGGCCCGCGAGCGTCCCTCCTGCGCCGGCATGTCCTTCTTCATGTTGCCGAGATAGTAGTCCATCGCATCGGCCCGCTCCTCCGCCAGCCGTGCCGCCGAGATGGCGGCCAGCGCATCGGCCTTTTCGGCAGCGAGCATCGTCTTGAGATCGGAGTTCGACATTTTTGGCATGGTCAGATCCACGTCGTTGAGAACGCAATTGTCAGGTTTCGGGACCCTTGTGCGAGACCGAGGCTCATCGGAGAGCCCACGCGGAAGCCGCGGTGCCGTCGTCGACCGGGTGCGTGCGCATGTAGTCCTGGATCATCCCAAGCAGGCCGCCTGCCGGCGATTGCAGGCTTGCCGGATCCATCGCGCTGGTGTTGCTGGTGCCCGCGATCAGACCGGGAAAGCTGCCGGGACGACCAGCGGCCGCACCGCTGGCGGATCGAGTCTCCAAATCCGGCTGCGCCCACCAGGGCAGTGAACTTGAATTGTCGACCATCCGTGATGGCCGGGCCGCGCCTTGCCGAGGTGCGGCATCGCGATCCGCGGGCGGCATCACCGGCACGATTGCGCCTGCCGCATCGACGGTCCAGTCCTGGGGGTTCGACAGGATCTCTCGGATGAGCTGCCCCTCACGGTAAGCGCCATGGGCTGCCCACCCGCCGGCCAGCGATCCACCCGTTCCGAGCGCCACGGACCCCGCGACGGCTCCGGGCAGACCACCGACCATCTCTCCCCCTATTCCTCCCAATGTTGCGCCCAGGATTCCGCCCCAGGTTTCTCCCGATCCGACCATCCCATCGTGGAGAACATCATCTCGACGCGGCGCGGCATATCGCGATAGCGTCTCCTTCTTCGCTTGACTCTGCGCAATCATGTTGATGAGCTTCGCAATGAGTTTTTCGGCAGCCATCATATACTCCCTTGAATTCGTCGTTCACGCGAGCACCTGACGAGTCCCATGACGCCGACAGACAATCAGCTGGCAGACACTCAAAAGAGCGCCGTGCGAGGCTGTTTGACATCCATGATGGTCAATGTCCTCATTCTCGCATTCATGTGCGGCGCCTGGTATTTCCTGTTTGGAGACAAGGGAATCCTGGCCGGCATCGCATCATTCCTGGCGATTCACCTCGCCAGATTTTTTTCAGCAGTGTTCGGCAACCCGCCTCAGGTGCCGTCTCTCCGCGAGACAGACGGAGACAAATCGGCCTGACCATCCATTGGGCTGCTACGCCGTTCAAAGTCCCAGCGATCAGCGCGCCGAATTCCACGGCTGGCGTCGAAGCGAAGCTCGCTCTTCCAAACCGGGCGTCAGTCCTCCTTCCGCGGGAAGCTCGAATGGATAGTCCGGCATTGCCTCGCCCTCGCGAGCACCGAGCAAACCTGCGAACTCCGTGATCGGCGAGAATTGCTGATAGGGCGAGAGCGGCGCGGTCGCATTCCCCATCGATGTCCGGCTTCCAAACAGATCATCGAAGGACGGCAATCGATTCATCTGAGGCCGCTAATTCGGCACGGTCCCGATCGGTGCAGGCATGCCTGTCGCGGACGACATCTGATCTGCGGGGCGAGAGCGTAGAATCTGGATTGGAGATCTGACGGCAATCGCCGCATGGCCGGGAAACCCGGGACCGACGACCAACGTGATAGAATAGCCCTTAGCCATTTTTGAGTACTCCGACAATCCGCTGTACGGCAATGAAAACGAGGTTCGTCAGCAAATGTGCTGACCAGAAGAATATGACAGCAAGAGAAAGGCCACCGATCACGGTGGCTGCGAGATCGGCCTCGGTCATTTTTCACAAAACTGAAGGGCCATACATCGCCACCTGCAGGTATTCGTAAAGTCGCGACGCCAGTATCGCGGACAATGACAGCGCGTACAGGATGGTCGCGGAGGGGGAGCGACGGAGAATCCACAAGGCCGGGATCGGGGCGAGCCAGATGACGTGCACCACGAACTCCGGATAATCCAAGGGGAGTCCGTGAGGGCTGGCAATGTAGACAAGAATATCGGTCAGCGTCACCCAGATGATCTGGGATACACAGCCAACGATGAGTGAGAAGGAGGCGATGCGGTGCTGGTCCCATCTCGTCGGCATCAGTCGCTACTTTCCGAGAATGACGGCGCCCGGAGTCTGCTCGGGACGTCGAGCGGCGGCTCCAATCCAGCGGCAGCGCCGGGAACAAACAACGAACTACAACACCTCGTGGTTGTCAATGTCGATCACGCCAAACGTGTGATGCTCTCGGCCTCGATCATTTGTTTCAGACAGCGTGGCGACGTCACCGCCGTCCTCCACGGACAGCTCATTTGGTCTCGGCACCTCGCGTCTCGTTTGACGATGTTGGATGCGACGCGGACTTTGCGTCAGATGTTGCTCGTACGGGCTTCTGATGTTCGCTCTGACGAACGCTGTCCGAACATCAACGCGCAGCGCTAGTCGCGATGGAAGCGCCTGACCAGGCGCTCGTCCAGCCGGTCCAGCCGAGGAGCGACGTATCTGGCAAGAAGCCGCCAGAAGGCATGCAGCGCCCAGCCCACCATGTAGGAGATGAACAGGCTCACGGGAAAATAGAACACATAGCTGTTCATCCATAAGTCCGCGTCGAATGGCGGATCATGAAGACCGAGCAGCGGCCAAATCGAGCCCAGGATCAATCCCGCCGGAAGCACCGCGAATTCGGCGAGCAAGACGCTGGCTTTCAAGCCGGCGAAGTAGGAAAAGCAGCTGAACACCAGGAAGTGGACGATGTAGATGGCCGAGACGATCAGCCCTCCCTTGTTCAGTCTCACTGACACGCTCCCTTGCGCCGTCCGTTCAGACCTGTCGCACGACGGCGAGCCGGCCGATCGCCGACACCCAAGGCCGATCTCGCGATCGCCAACTTTCTGATGTCGCGGGCGACAACACCCGTAACGGACAGAGCCACTTGCGCTGCAGCTTCCATTGTAAACACGTCGGAACAAAAAAAGAACATCAGAATGCCCTGTCGTTGTCAAGAGCGCTAGCTCCACCCGGCATCTTGATATCGGATCGGACGATGGAAGCTCGCCACCCGCCCCGGCGCCTCGTGGCAGATCGCCATCAGGCCCAGCGCGTCAGCCGCGTGCGACGACCAGTCATGCTCGGGGCCGAGCCCGACGTTGCGGGTCTCGTCCTTGCGCTCGTGATAGAAGCCGAGCGCCTCGCGCCCGGCTTCGGTTGTCGTCTCGTTGAACCAGAGCTCCGGACCGAGCCGGCGCAGCGCCTCGATCCGCATCATCGCCGCGCCCCGGCCCTGGTTCGTGATCGGCGGCTCGACCGCAAAGCCGGCCTCGCGCAGATGATCGGCGTAGCGCTTGCCGGTCACTGCATTGGTCGCGAGCCCATCGTGCGGAAGGTACAGGATCGCGTTCTGATAGCCCCGCGCGCGCAGCCAGTTGACGTGAAACGCCAGCACCTGGCCGACCGACTCGTAATAGTCGAGCACGCGAATCTCGTTGCCGACCCATTGCGCGATCCAGATCGTGAAGGCGTCCGCCGTGGCGCCGGCGCCGCCGATGTCGACGAACGCCCGCAACGGCAACAGCGGGTCCGCGGACACCTTGCCGATCCGTCCCTCGCGTTTCGCCTGCGCCAGCAGGTCGGCGAAATAGGCTCCTTCGAACGCGCGCACGTAGTCCCCCTCCCAGATATGCTCGTAGCGGTCCGGATAGAGCGCGAGGTCGAGCTGCCGCTCTTCCTCCAGCACCGCCGGAAACCACGGATTGTCGCGCCAGCTCGCCTTGACCACGGCGGCGCCTTCCGGTTTTCGACTGCGCAGAAAATCGTCCACGGCATCCGACTTGCGGCGCGGATTCCAACTCGCCCACAGCTCCGAGCGAGGCGCTCGGATGGTGGGCCGCAGCAGCGACAGCGAACGCGCGCTCAAGGTCTGTGCCTCGTCGATCCAGGCGATGCGAAATCCCTCCAGCGACTTGATCGACTCTGCGGTGTGATCCTGCATGCCCCGAAAGATGATGAGCCCGTCGCCGGGAGCCGCGATGCGGTCGCTGAACGACCGGAAGCCCTGGCCGAGGCCGAGCGCCGCGATCTTGTCCTCGATCAGCCGCTTGGATGATTGCGCCAGCGTGCGCTGTGCCTCGCGAATGCAGACGGCGAGCGTGCCGCGCTCGGCTTGGCAGGTCTCGACCAGAAGCTCGCCAAAGAAGTGCGACTTGCCCGAGCCGCGCCCGCCGAACGCGCCTTTGTAGCGGGCCGGCGCGAGCAGCGGCTCAAACACTTTCGCGGTGGGGATCTTGAGGGTGGACAATGATCACCTGCTCTTACCGGCCGTTCACCTCGCGTCCGCGGCCCCGTCTCGGTTGCCAGCTATGGCTCCCGGAGCGGCTTGACCCAGCGCGTGTACCAATCGTTGAAATCACTCGGCGTGGTGTCCCCGTCGTCGGGCTGCGGCCACAGCTGCCGATATGAAGAGCCCAGCTCGGCCGGCCCGGATTCGTCCGGCGATCCAGAGATACGTCCTGACCGCGTCGCCTGTGGTCCCAGCAGGACTCGCGGGATGTACGGTATGGGATTCGTGCCGCTGTCGAACATCGTTGCAGTCGCCGAGTCCGCCCGACGACTCCGCAGATTTCGGCCGGACCCGCGGTCCATTCCCACCGCATCGTCGGGTGGCGGCACTGTCTCGTACAGGTTCGACGCTTGCCTAGGGAGGCGGCCGGTTCGCTCCGACGGTGTATCGTAGCCACCACCGACAAATGCATAATCGCTCTGGATGTCACGAAGAGCGTCGGGAATCCGATTGGCGAAACCGCCGCCATCGAAGGTCACATTCGCTTTCCTGTTGGAGGACAGCTCTCTCTCGATATTCGCGAGGTACTCGCCGCTTTGCGACGGCAGCACGCGTGGGAGACTGTTCCCGCCCAGACCGGCAGCCCCCATAATCCGATTCACGATCGTTGTGCAAACGTTCGGGCTGTAACTTTTGAGACCGTTGTAAGTTTCGCCCGCGTTTCGGATCCGACCGATTTCGTTCAGCGCGCTTGCCGCCTGTTCTGGCGTGATGGGAACGGTAAACGAGCGGTACTGACCATCGTCGACGACGCTGGAGAAATCAGGCGGAGGAGTTTCGCCCGGACGGAGCGTATGAACGTCAAATTTCCCGTGGCTCAACGGAACCCCATGGGTGCTGGGTCCGAACCCGGCAAACGTCTGTCGCCCAGGCTCGTTGACGACGACTGCAGCATGTCCCGGAAAACCAGGATTGATTTGAACGGTCAGCGAGTATCGAGATGCCATATGCGTTGACCTTGTATGAGCTTCTCCTTCGCGCGGGCTTACCCCCGCGCAACGAGTGTCGCCCGTGCCCAGATGGTGCGAATGAACTACAGCTTTCCGCTTGGAGGCAGATCAATGGCTGCGGCCGTCCAGACGAAATCGATCAATCGACGTCAGGACGATCAGGCAACCGGACTTCCTTGTTGCGGAGGCGCGCTCCTGCCGCTGTCCGCGCACTCGCAGCCCAACCGATCAGGTAGATGAGCAAGAGCGACTCGAGGTAATAGGCGAGTAAACTATTCAACCAGGAATCGACGGAAAAAGGAAAACGCTCCGAGCCGGACACCGCGGCCCAGACGGACCAGAAAATCCCGGCAGGAAACACCGCAAGAGAGGACAGCATCACGCTCGTCTTAACATCGGTGACGGATGCCGAGCCGACAAGGCCGGCTGCGCACAGCGTGTAGACGGCGCACGCGATAAGACCACCTCTATTCAGCCGCATGTCTACCTCCGGATGAGCTTTCGAACTATTACTGCAGGCGCAATCCTTGGCCATGCTCCGGCCATCTAAGGCGTTCCCAGAGACTTGACCCATCTTGGGTACCAGTCGACGGCTCGGCCAGCTGAGAATAGCGTGATGCCATCGGATTTCTCCAGCAAAGCGGGGCAAGGTGAGTGATCGGACCAAAGGTGTTCCGTCGACTTGATCGGCGGCGAAGGAGGACGGACCCAACACGCCGCGAAATGCAGCCGGAGCCTTGCATTCGGTTGGAGCCGCTTCAGCAGCGTAAGCGCACGATTATCCAATCAGGCACACACAGAAGCGACGGACCTACTCCCGGTCGGCCCGCTCAGCGTCGCGCGTGGCCTGCGACCAGACTTTCCCAAATGCGCTCATTCCCCAGCCAAACAAATACAGCACGGCGAAACTCAGGGGCACAGTCAACAGAGGTCCGTTGATTTGGGACTCCGAGGCAACGTGAGCTTCCAAGACCTGACCGACCCCGGAGGTCCACAAAAAAACCTGCGCCGGCAGGATTGACAATTGACCTAGGAAATAAGCTCCCTTTGGATCCTTCGCTTCCCATGAGAGCCAAGTCAATATCGCAAACCAGATCAGATAGATTGCGCAGACTATCAACCCACCCCTGTTCAACCTCATGATGCCCCTCGCCCAGCGTCTTATTTGGAGACACGACCGAATGCGGATGCCTGCGCACTTGCAGCCCGGCCTGCAATTGCGTTTGGCTGGATGCGACGGATGGTCAGGAGGGAAAGACCAGCCGCGTTGCGAGACGCCGAGAGACCCACGGATCTACGCCACCGGCAACGCGCTGCGGTCCTCTC
The DNA here is from genome assembly GCF_032489375.1 of Bradyrhizobium sp. SZCCHNR1098. Classification (NCBI taxonomy): domain Bacteria; kingdom Pseudomonadati; phylum Pseudomonadota; class Alphaproteobacteria; order Hyphomicrobiales; family Nitrobacteraceae; genus Bradyrhizobium; species Bradyrhizobium sp. SZCCHNR1098. The sequence continues at coordinate 15,432 of NZ_JAUEXY010000013.1, read as the reverse complement.
AACAACACGTTGCGATCCTTTCTCGGCGCTCTCCATGGCATGGGCGGCGTATATGGTCCGTCATCCGGCACATCGATAACGTTACGATCTCTCGTCTCCGGAACGAGCTTAAATGGCAGCTCGATGGCCTTGTCTTTCTGGGAGCTCGGCGTACTCCACCTTGCTGACGGGGCAAACGCGTCATTGAACTTCTTGATCTGGTCCAGCACGTCACCCATGATGTTGGAGGGGTCATCCAGCTGTTTGCTCAGACGTTCAACAGAACCATAAAAATTGGTCAGGTCTTCCAGCAGCGCATCTGGGCTCTTCTTGTGCCCCTCAGGATAATAGGACCCGGGTCCGTTCACGATGTCGTCGATCTGTTTTCCAATTGCTCCGAACACACGAGATCGGTCACCCTCCTCGATTTTCGGAGCCCCTGGCGGAGGCAGTGGCGCCCGCTCTACGAAATCTCGTCCGCTGGCCATGTCCAATCCTTCCTAATCATGACGCGCCCGATTACTTCGCGGAGCGCTTTTGTGAGAACGCGAGATAGATGGTTCCAATCCGTCGATTCCAGGAGAACGGGGTCCTGACGAAATCATCGTGCGGTGACCACATGCGCTGGTAGATCTCCAACCGCGTCAGGCCGGGTTTAATGGTCGCTCGAAATTGCTCTTTGGCCTCGAAGGTATAACAGCAGCCAGGCGGTCCTTTGACAATCATCTCCAGCATGGCAACGCCTGCTTCTGTATAGAGGACGACTTCAACGTCTAGACCGGCAGCGTGGAAGCGGCATACGCCAACCTCGTCGCAATCGTTGAGATTGCCGCTATCCGTCTCTCCCTTGGCTTCAACCGCATAGCTGATGAGGACATCGCTTGCGACAGCCGCGCGGCACGATAATCCGAAGAGCAACAGCCAGAGAGCAAGCAGCCGCTTCAAGACACTCACGACTCGCGCCGACCGTGCTGATGCAATCATGTTGATGACCCGAAGATATCCAGATTGCGATTGCCCAAGGAACGACGTTCAGACCGAGAACAAAGATCGAACAAACGAGCGTCGACGTCAAGTCCGCCGGCTCTGATTTTTGCGGCTGTTTGGGCGCTGAGTCCGTCTCGGCTCATTGTCTCCGGCCGGCATGTCTCGATCTGATTTCGCCACCGTCCCAGGAGCCGGGGAGAGAACACCAAGCTGCCACGCCAATTGAAAGCCGATCTCCCGATCCTGCGAGGCGCTCACGCCTCACCCACCACCGGGATCACTCATCCACCTGCTCCCCATCGTGCTCATCCGGATGCACGATGACACGTTCGATGCGGTGGATCAGCTCGAGGGCGCCGTCCTCGCTGTTCTGCAGCGCCTGAGGCGCCTTCCCCCAACCGCGGTCGAGGATGGCGTTGGCGGCGGATACGCGCGCGGCATGTGTCGCCTTCGGTGAGCGCATCACGCCAACCAGCGTGTTGATCGCCGTCTTGGTGTGGCTGCGGGCCATCGAGCGAATTTCGGTGATCGTCTTCGACATGGTCACGTCCCTGATATCATGGGTGATGAATGCGAGGGTGGTGATCGTCACGAGATCGCATCGGCGGCTGCGACCATCACCAGGCCGATCAGGGCGAGCGCAATGAGGTAGGCGGTCATCTTCCTCTCTCCTGGGCGAAGGAAAAGCGCGGCAGATCGCAGCCGAAAGCGCGATCGTTTCAGGCGCGAACCCTATCCCTCGGCTCAAGCAAGGGACCGCTGCGGGTGAAGCGACGGTCGCCACGCCCACGCACCGGCCCGTTCGCGCGGGCCGGCGAGTATCCGGATGTTCGAAGTTGTCTGCGCGCTGCACGACGCGCGATGAATAGCCGACGATCGTGGTCGACAGCCGATGCCGGGCTGCGCTGCTCAAGTCAAAATGCCCGCGGACAACGCGGCATCATCTTGTTCGGAAAATTCGATAATGACACTATGCCGGTGATTTGCCCGACATGTCAAATTTGATCGAAATGCGGCGGTCAGGCTTTGCGATTTCGATAACCGCCGCTCCAAATCCGGGCCGAGCCAATAAAAAGCCCGCTGCCGAGTTCGCGGCGCGGGCTTTATGGTTTCTTCGACGATGTCAAAATGCGCCTGATTTGCCCGACGTGTCAAGCGCAGATAGTTGCGCCGATCGGCAATGCTACTTCAGCCCGTCGGGCGCGGCCGGTGGAGGAGGTCTTCCGATGTATGTCGTTGCGGTCGTACTGGCCGGCTTGTCCGCCCTGTTCTACGCGGCGGGTCAGCACCAGCTGGGATCGGTCGGCGCCGATGTCTGTCAATATGGCAGCCTGTTCTGCGACAAGCCGCACTACATGATGACCGGCGCGTTGCTCGCCGGCCTCTGGGCCAAGTTCGTGAGCATGCGCTGAGACGGGCCGGCGCGCAGCTTCGATCACCCCGTCAGTTCTTGATCGCGTAGAGTGGCGTTCTCACCGTCAGCTGATAGACCGGCTTCGGCGCCCAGGCGATTTGCGCGGTGATGCCGAACAGCCGGTTGTCATCGTCATCCATGCGATCGAGATCGAGCCTGACCAGCGGCTGCGTGTAGGACGCGATCGGCGTGATGGCGAGCAGCTGCGCGCCACCGAACGACTGGATGCCGACGCGCGCGGAGACCTTCCAGTTGTTCTCCCACTGGTAGAAGCCGCCGATATAGCCGGCGGTCGTGCTCCCGACATGCGCGAGCGCGGAATCGACCTCGACATGGGTGTATTGAACGCCCGCGAGCCAGCCGCGCGTCTCATCCGGATCGAGCGCGTATTTGGCTTCGATGACGGTGTTGAACGAGGTGGTCGCCAATGGCGAGTCCGGCACCGACCGTGTCAGCGTCGACTGCAAGGTCAGCGTCGGAAGCGTGCCGCCGTTCTGCTGATAGACGTCGGCCTGGAAGCCGAGGAACCAGCTGGTGATGGCCACGTCGGCCCAGCCGGACAGGCCGTTGTAGGAGGTGCTTCCGGTGAACCCGGCCCAAAGCGACAAGGCGTCGCCGAGATCGACGGTGAGCGGAACGTCGACGCCAAGGCCCTGGTTGGTCGGAGCCGAAAGTTGCGGCCGTCCGGGCAAAGCCGGCCGGTCAAGCAGCTTGCGCAAGGTCGCGAGCTGCGAGAGGGTTCCGAACAGGGACGTGTCGCCCAGGCCGGTCGACAACGTGCCCCCTGGCACGTAGGCATAGTTCGTCCGGAAGTCGATGTAGACATTGGCGAGACCCGATGCGGGCTCGTCCGCATCATCGTCCTTGGCAAACGCGCTGCTGCAGACGACCAGCGCCGCACACGCGGCCAGAGCAAATGAGCGCCGCGGCACGCAACGCCCGCGCGGCAACGATTCCACGTCTGCCATGAGACCTCCCCCAGCGCCCAAAAATACGCCGCCCGGGCACCATCCTTCAAGTGCGGATCACGAGCGCGATGCCGACGTCAGGGGAAAGCCGCGGCGCGCGTCGTCAGGACGACGCCGACTTGGCGCCTTCCTCGCGTGCGGCCATGACCTGACGCAGCACGCGCGAGAGCTCATCGACCGAGTAGGGCTTCTGGATGAGACTGAAACCGTGGCGGTCGCCGTCGGCGAGGGCGTGGCTGTAGCCGCTGTTGAGCACGATCGGAATCATCGGGAGCCGGCGACGGATTTCCCGGCCGAGCGTGACTCCGTCCATTCCGGGCATCACGACGTCGCTGAGCACGAGATCGAAGCCACCGGGATTCGCGTCGATCAAGCGCAGCGCATCGTTTGCGCTGCGCGCCAGCACGGTTCGATAGCCGAGATCCTCGAGCAGCTGGGTCGAGAATTCGCCGATCTCCGGGTTGTCCTCGACGACCAGCACGTTCCAGCGCGCGACGACCATGTCCGGAGTGTGCTCGGTCCGCTCGCGCAGCTCCAACGGCTTGTGCGTGCGCGGCAGCAGCAGGGTCAGCGTCGTCCCCTTGCCGACCTCGCTCTCCGCCAACACCCGTCCGCCGGACTGGTGCACGAAGCCGTAGACCTGGGACAGGCCGAGACCCGTGCCGCGCCCGACTCCCTTGGTCGTGAAGAACGGCTCGAAGATGCGGTCGATCTGATCGGGCGCAATGCCGCATCCAGTGTCGCTGACGGCGATCGAGACGAATTGCGGCCGCCCGGGCTGGCCGTCCTGCGGCAGCAGCTGACCGCGAATGGTCAGGACGCCCCGGCCTTCCATCGCGTCCCGCGCATTGGCAACGAGATTGACGAGGGCCGTGTCGAACTGGTTGATGTCGACATCGACCGGAAGCGGCCGCGCTTGCAGGTCGAGCTCGATCGCGGCCGGCGCACCGAGCACGGTCTGCAGCATCTCTTCGATCTGCTCGATATGCCCCGCGGCATCGAAGACGCGGCGCTCCATCGGCGTCCGCCGCGCGAAGGCGAGCAACTGTCCGGTGAGCTTGGCGGCGCGATCCGCCGTGTTCGAGATCGCATCCACGTAGCGCCGCATGCGCTCCGGGGACAGCTGGCGCCGGCGCAACAGGTCGGCCGAGGACCGGATCACGGTCAGGAGATTGTTGAAGTCGTGCGCGACGCCGCCGGTGAGCTGGCCGATCGCCTCCATCTTCTGGGCCTGGCGGAACGCCTCCTCCGCCTTGCGCCGTTCGGTCAACTCGACCGCCTCGGGCACGATGGCGACCACCTGTCCGGTCTCGTCCCGCACCGGCCGCATCTGGAAGTCGAACCACCGTGAGCCGCCGACCGGCAGCTCGAGCTGCAACTCCTGGCGGGCCCCGTCGCCGCGAGCGACGGCGTCGACCAGGGATCTGATCAGCTCGGGCGTGCCGGGCGTCCCCGCAAACCACGGCGTCTCCCAGAATGGCAGCCCTGCGACCTCGTGCAGGGGCGCAGCGATCGCTTCGAGCGAGGTCGCATTGGCATCCAGAAGCGTCCCATCGGACGAGAGCAGCGCTTGGAACGTGTAGCTCGCCTCGAAGATCGTCCGCAACCGCGCCTCCTTGGTCTGCAGCTCCGCGGTACGCTCGGAGACCTGCGTCTCCAGGCGCTCGTTCAGCTCACGCAGCGTGGTCTCGGCCTCGTGCCGCACCCGCGACAGATCGATATTGGCGCGCACCCGCGCCAGCAGCTCGCGCGCGCTGAACGGCTTGGTGAGATAGTCGCTCGCCCCGGCATCAAGCCCCTCGACCTTGGCCTCCTCGCCGGCGCGCGCCGACAGCATGACCACAGGAATGTCGCGAAGCTGCGCATCGCTACGCAGCGCTTTCAGCAGGCCGAAGCCGTCGAGCCCCGGCATCATGACGTCGGTCAGCACCAGATCGGGGCGGCGCCGTCGGACCGCCTCGAGGGCCGCCATGCCGTCGCTGACCGCCTCCACGTCATAATCCTCGCCGAGCAGACGGCGGACGTAGTCGCGCATGTCGGGATTGTCGTCCGCGAGCACCACGCGATCACGGGCCGATGCCGTCGCGGAGCGGACTCCGAGGTCGTCGGATGATGACGGGTGAGGAAGCTCGAACGGCACACCGCCGTTCAGCCACCCGAGCGCCTCCTCGATGTAGGCCTCGGCCCGCACGTTGGTAACGGTCAGGACATGGGAAGGTCCGATCTGGCCCGCTGGCAGATGCGCCGAGCCAAGCGGAATTCGCACGGTGAAGACCGAGCCGCGGCCGAGCGCGCTGTCTACAGCGATCTCCCCGCCGTGAAGCCTCACCAGTTCCTGAACGAGAGCGAGACCGATGCCGCTGCCCTCGAAGGATCGGCCGCGCGCGCCTTCGATGCGACGAAACCGTTCGAACAGGTGCGGCAGCTCACTGGGCGGGATGCCGGTGCCGGTGTCGCGAACCTTGAGCTCGGCATGATTGCGGTCGGTGGACAAGCCGATCGACACCGCGATTTCACCTTCGAAGGTGAACTTGAACGCGTTCGACACCAGATTGAGAACGATCTTCTCCCACATGTCGCGGTCGACATACACCGGCTCGGACAGGGGCTTGGGGTCGATGATGAGACGCAGGCCGGCAGGATCCGTCGCCGAGCGGAAGTTGGACACGAGCTCGGCAGTGAAGACCGCAAGATCGATCGGCTCGAAGTGCGCGGTCATGCGGCCGGCCTCGATGCGCGAAAAGTCGAGCAGCGTGTTCACGAGCTTCAGCAGGCGAATGCCGTTGCGGTGGATCAGGCTGAGGACGGATCGCGCTTCGGAGGTGAGTTGGGCCTCGTCGCGGCCGAGCAGGTCTTCCAGCGGGCTCAACATCAGCGTCAGCGGCGTACGAAACTCGTGGCTGATGTTGGAAAAGAACGTCGTCTTGGCGCGGTCGATTTCGGCCAGCGCTTCCGCGCGGCGCCGCTCTGCCTGATAGGCCCCGCCATTGCTGACGGCCGCTGCAATCTGCCCCGCGACGAGGTTCAGGAAGCGGGCATAGCTCTCGTCGTAGAGGCGGAACGGATTGAGACCTGCGATGACGAAGCCGCCCCATCCGGCTTCCCCCGACGCGGGCAGCGGAAGCACAACGGCGTGCTGTGGCGGCTGACGCCATCCGCCGGTCGGAAAGCTGAGGCCGAACCGCCGCGGAAGATCGCGAACCAGCACCGCATCCTGCAGCCTCAGCGCTTCAGCCAGAGGCCACGTTCCTTCCGGCTGAATTCCCAGCCTCGGCTGAACGGCGGGATGATCGCGGTCGATGCCGGTCAAGGCCTCCAGCCGCGCCGCCTCGCCGTCCGGGTCGGTCATGTAGATCATCGCGAAAGGAAGGTCGCGCGACTCCCGCGCCAAGGCGTCCGCGCAGCTTGCGCAGGCCTGGTCGATGCTGCGGGCCCCAGCCCCGGCATTTGCGAACTCGCGCAGCAGCGAGAGCTGGCGCTCGCTGATCACGCGCTGGGTGTCATCGGTGTTGGCGCAGAAGATTCCTCCGGGCGATCCATCGTCGTCCGGTATGGGACTGTAGGAGAACGTGTAGTAGGTCTCCTCGGGAAAGCCGTTGCGCTCCATGATCAGGAGCTGCGCCTCGACATAGGTGCCCTGGTCACCGCCGCCGGCCTTTGCCAGCAGCGGACCGATGTCCTCCCAGATCTCGTGCCAGACCGCGGACGTCGGGCGACCGAGAGCCCAGGGATGCTTGCCGCCGATGATGGTCTTGTAAGCATCATTGTAGAGATAGATCAGCTCCCTTCCCCAACCGATCCAGATCGGCTGTTGGGATGTCAGCATGAGCCTGACGGCCGTCTTCAGGCTCTGCGGCCAATGCTCCGGCGTTCCGATCGAGGTGCTCTCCCAATCGAACCGCAACATCAGTCCGGCCAGCTCACTGCCTCCGGCGAAAAGCCTCTCGCGCTCGGCCATGCCGAGCTCCTGATCATGCCCTGTTTGCCGCTGGTCCGGCACGCGTCCCCCTTGGTCGAAATCCGACGTGATCTGGAACGCTGGTACTCCCCTCCGGTTCCGGAGCCGGGAACGAAAAGAGGGCGTGCGACTTCGAGAGACATACACCGCCGGGGGAGCACTGCCATGGCCATGACCGTTGCATCCGAACCGAACAAACCGAAACGGTCGCCCTGGAGCGTATTCCGGGTTTTGGGTCCAGGTCTCGTGACCGGTGCCGCCGACGACGATCCGTCGGGAATAGCGACGTACTCCCAGGCTGGCGCGCAGTTCGGTTACGGGCTGTTGTGGACGGTCTTTCTGACCGCGCCTTTCATGATCGCGATCCAGCTGGTGAGCGCGCGCATCGGCCGTGTCACCGGCAAAGGGCTGGCGGCCAACATCACCGCGCTTGCGCCACGCGGGATCGTCTTCGGCCTCGTCGCCCTCCTGGTCGGCGCCAACACCTTCAACATCGCAGCCGACATCGCGGCGATGGCGGAGGCGCTGTCGCTGGTGATCGGCGGTCTCAACCATGAGCACGCGCTGATCTTCGCCGCCGGGTCGACGCTGCTCCAGGTATTCCTGCCCTATCGCCGCTACGCACCTTTCATCAAGGTGCTGACCCTCAGCCTGTTCGCCTACGTCGCGACCGCCTTGATGGTCGAAGTGCCCTGGAGCACGGCGCTGCTCGCGGCGGTATGGCCCAGCCCCTCGACGGAGGCCGACTATCTGCTGACGGTGGTGGCCGTCCTCGGCACCACCATCAGCCCTTACCTGTTCTTCTGGCAGGCCTCGCAGGAGGTCGAGGAGATGAACCAGGGCAAGGTCGACCGTCCCTTGCGCGAGCTGTCGAAGAAGGACCACCCCGACCTCCGACGGATCAGGATCGACACCACGATCGGCATGATCTTCTCGAACGCAATCGCGTTCTTCATCATCGTGACGACCGCCACGGTGCTGCACGCGCATGGCATCACCAGGATCGACTCGGCGACGCAGGCGGCCGAAGCCCTGCGCCCGCTCGCGGGCGACCTCACCTTCCTGTTGTTCGCGCTCGGCATCATCGGGACCGGCATGCTGGCGATCCCGGTGCTGGCGGGCTCGGCGGCATACGCCGTCGCCGAGACCTTCGGCTGGCACGCGACCCTGGAGGCCAAGCCGGACGAGGCGGTCGGCTTCTACAGCATCATTGCTGCCGCCACGATCATCGGCTTCGGGCTCGGCTTCACCGGCATCGACCCGATCCACATGCTGGTGTGGAGCGCCGTGCTCAACGGCATCGCCGCCGTGCCGATCATGGCGATGATGATGGTGATCGTGTCCAATGCCGGGCTGATGGGCCGCTTCCGCGGACGGTCCTGGCTGATCGCCCTGGGATGGATCGGGACAGGTATCATGGCCATCGCCGTGCTGGCCCTGCTGTGGTCATTCGTCACGGGCCGCGCCTAGCGACCATCGCGTTTCCCTCTGCGTCAGCTGCAACGCAGTTGCACAATGTCATTGGTGCAACGCGGGACGTAAACTGTGTTAACAGTCCGTTCCCGCCATCCCGCCGCGATTGATGCCGATCAACGCTGGGCGCGCTCCGGTATGGCGGTGCTCGAACAAAGGACCTCGGAGACTGCCTTGACCCAACCGCAACGCATGAGCGCACCGACGCTATCCCCCTATTCCCCGCGCGGACTCGCGCTGCTGCGCGATCCGCTGCTCAACAAGGGCACCGGCTTCACCGAGCAGGAGCGCGATGCGCTCGGCCTGCGCGGCTTCCTGCCCGCCGGCGTGATGTCGATGCAGGCCCAGGCAGAGCGGATCCTGGTCAATCTTCGCAGCCTGTCCAGCGACCTCGAGAAGTACGTGGCACTGAATGCACTGCACGACCGCAACGAAGCGCTGTTCTTCCGGGTGGTCTGCGACAACATCGACGAGATCCAGCCGCTGATCTACACGCCGACCGTCGGCCTCGCCTGCCAGAAATTCGGCCTGATCTTCCAGCGTCCGCGCGGCCTGTTCATCTCGGCCAATGACCGCGGCCGGATCGCGGAGATCCTCGCCAACTGGCCATATCGCGCCAAGCTGATCGTCGTCACCGACGGTGAGCGCATTCTCGGGCTCGGCGATCTCGGCGCCAACGGCATGGGCATTCCGGTCGGCAAGCTGTCGCTGTACTCGGCCTGCGCCGGCATTCATCCGGAGGAGTGCCTGCCGGTCATGCTCGATGTCGGCACCAACAACGAAGAGCTTCTGGCCGACCCCTACTACATTGGGCTGCGCCAGAAGCGCCTTACGGGCGAAGCTTATGACACGTTCGTCGACGAGTTCATGACGGCCGCGCGCGCCGCCTTCCCGGGCGTGCTGATCCAGTTCGAGGATTTCGCCAACCACGCCGCGTTCAAGCTGCTGCACAAATATCGCGACGACACCTGCGTCTTCAACGACGACATCCAGGGCACCGCAGCCGTGGCGCTCGCCGGCCTGTTCTCGGCGCAGCGTATCACTGGCGGCAAGCTGCGCGACCAGACCGTGCTGTTCCTCGGCGCCGGCGAGGCGGCCACCGGCATCGCGGATCTCGTCGTCTCCGCCATGATGGCCGAGGGCCTGTCCGAAGCCGAGGCGCTGCGGCGCAACTGGCTGATGGACTCGCGCGGCCTCGTCATCAAGGGGCGAGAGAACCTGCACGGCCATAAGCTACGCTATGCGCACGATCAGGCCCCGATCGCAGACTTCCTGACCGCGATCAGGACGCTGAAGCCGACCGCGATCGTCGGCGTTGCGGCCGTCGGCGGCGCCTTCACGCCGGAAGTGCTGCAGGCCATGGCCGAGCTGAACGAGCGCCCCATCATCTTTGCGCTCTCAAATCCGACCTCGAAGGCGGAATGCTCGGCGGAGTCGGCCTATCGCTACACCCAGGGCCGCGCGCTGTTCGCCTGCGGCAGCCCCTACGATCCGGTCAAGCTCGACGGCAAGACCTTCGTGCCGCGCCAGGGCAACAACTCCTACATCTTCCCCGGTGTCGGCCTTGGCGTCATCGCCAGCGGCGCGCGGCTGGTGACGAACGAGATGTTCATGGCTGCCGCGCACACCCTGGCGAACTGCGTCACCGGCGCCGATCTCGAGCAGGGCAGCCTGTACCCGGCGCTGCCGCGCATCCGCGAGGTGTCTGCCCAGATCGGCGCCGCGGTGGCCGGCGTTGCCTATCAGAACGGGCTCGCCACGGGGCCGGCGCCGAACGATCTGCTCGGCTTGGTCGAGTCGAAGATGTACGACGCCCGCTACTGAGCTCGACGCCCTCGGATGCCTCGAGCTCACCAGCGGCGAGCGAAGAGGCATCCGCCTATTGGTCCGGCACGATCGCGTTCGTGGGCGTTGGCCGATCGGTAATCTGCTGGCCGAACAGGCTGGCGATCAGTTCGACTGCGACCCGCGCGGTCTTGCCGCGCTCGTCCAGGAATGGGTTGAGCTCGACGATATCGACCGAACGCACCAGCCCGGAATCGTGCAGCATCTCCATGATGAGATGAGCCTCGCGATAGGTCGCGCCGCCAGGTACGGTCGTGCCGACGCCGGGGGCCACCTCGGGATCGAGGAAGTCGACATCGAAGCTCACATGCAGGACGCCGTTCCGCGCACGAACCTTGTCGAGGATCCGGCGCGTCAGTACGCCGACGCCGAACTCGTCGATGGCGCGCATGTCGGCGATGCTGATACGACGGAGACGCAGCAGCTCCTTTTCCGCCCTGTCGATCGAGCGGATGCCGAACAGCTCCAACTGATCTGGGGTGATGGGCGTGCGCGCCTCGTCGCCGAGCAGGCCGTCGAGACCCGGCTCGCCACACAGGAACGCGGCGGACATGCCGTGCATGTTCGCTGTGATGGTGGTTTCGGGCGTGTTGTAGTCGGCATGTGCGTCGAGCCAGAGCACGAACAGCTCCCGCCCGATCTCGCGGCAATGGCGCGCGATCCCGTTCACCGACCCCATCGACAGCGAATGGTCGCCGCCGAGAAACATCGGGATGGCGCCGGTCTGCGCCAGCTCGTGACTGCGACGCGCCAGCACCCGCGACCAGCGCTGGATCTGGCGATAGTGCTTGGCCTTCACCGGCGGCTCGTCACCGGGCTCCGTCATGTCGGCGATGCCGACATCGCCGTAGTCGGTGACATCGAGCCCGAGGCTTTCCAGCACGGTGATAAGACCTGCGGTGCGCAGCGCAGCAGGCCCCATCAGCGTGCCGCGGACCGACGCGCCGAGATCGATCGGAGCACCAAGGACGGCGATACGATGTGGCGCTTTAAGGTCTGGAGAAGCCAAGACGGAATCCTTTCATCGACGGCCGGGCGCCCAGCGTAGCGCGATTTTGCACCGCGCGCTTCGCCGGCGATGCGTCTCGGTCCCAGGGAACCAATCGCATCAGCCGGCATTTCCCACGAGCGTTACATGCGCCCCTCGGCCGAATCGCGTCGGCACGAGGGTGCCAATCCGACGAGCCGCGGCAAGAAGGCAACGACAGTGAGCAGCGAAACGTTCGAAACACCTCCGCAGCCGGGCGTCGCCGAACGCGCGCTCGACACCGCGACGGACATGTCGCATGCACTCGGCGAAGTGGTGGGTACCCTGAGTGCGGCCGTGGACCGGCTGAGCGAAGCGGCAAGGGACGCGCGGCGGCCCGGGACCGCCCAGTCGACCATCAGCGCGATCACCCGCGAGGCCCCGCTCGCGAGCCTGTTCGTCGCCTTCCTGCTCGGGGTCACCGTCGCACGCCGGCGTTGAGGAACGGCGGTCAGAACAGCCGCGGCCCGCGCCGGTCGAGCTGCGATTCCCATGTCAGCAGCGTGGCCGCGATGGTCATGATCGCAATCCCGGCGACACTGATCAGCAGCTGCATCGCCAACCCGCTCGCCACGTCGGTCAGCACGACCTGGCCGAGGAAGGCCAGCAGCACACCCTGGCAATAGATCGGGAGCGAGTTCTCGCCGCACCTGATCATGGCCGTCATCAGCGGACGGATTGGCCCCTTCCAGTCCCGCGGAGCCAGCCGCGACACCACGAAGGCAAGCGCCAGGAAGTGCAACAACCGCACCGGCGCCAGGTGGCTCTTGTAGATCGGATAGATCAGGCCGCTGATGACCGACGGGATCAGATTCTCGAGACTCTTGAACTCCCAGCTGAGCGCCATCAACAGGCTGAACGCGAGATAGCCGATCGCCACGATCAACAGCGCTCGCGAGTCGAGGAGCGGACGCAGGCGTGTGGCGCCAGCACAGCCATACCAGGCACCGATCACGAACAGGAATTGCCAGGCGAACGGATTGAAATACAGCTCGCCGCTCGGCCACGCCGGCGCCTGCCAGCTGAACAGCTGAACCATCATGTAGAGCAGGAATGAAAGCACCAGCGTCAACGTCGCGCTGGTGATCATCAGCCACAGGATGACGGGAAAGCAGATGTGCAGGATTGCAAACGTCAGCAGGATGTCGGTGTTGACGGGCGCGAATTGCAGCAGCGCCACATGCACCAGCGTGGGCCCGGGCTCGCGAAAGAAGAAGCCGGTGTTGGTCTCGTCGACGAAGCGCGTGCCGCCGCCGATCACCCAGACCAGCGCCGCATAGGCGAGCAGCAGCACCAGGAACGCCGCATAGATCTCCCAGGCGCGCCGCAGCGCCCGCACCACCGTGGTCGCCCAGCCCTGCTTCGGCAGCGCTCCGCCATAGGCGAGCATGCAGGTGTAGCCGGAGACGAAGACGAACACCTCGGAGGTGTCGCTGAAGCCGTAGTTGCGCAGCGTCAGCCACGCCAGCGAATTGTCCGGAACATGATCGATGAAGATGAACCAGAGGGCGAGCCCCCGGAACGCGTCGACCCGGAGGTCACGACCTCCGTTGCCGTTGCCGGCTGCCACGCTATCCGTCCTCGCCAGCTCTTGATCATCGGCAAACAAGATGGACCTCGTCTCGGGATGGCCGACCAACATCGACTCCGGCATGCATGTTGTGCCTTAATATCTCCTGCCGGTCATCGATCGGAACTCGAATCCGCCGCACGCGTCGTCCACCCTTCCGGCAGATTTCGAGGTTGGCCATTGAGCGCAGCCCCCCGTTTGCGTCTTCAGGCTGCCCCCCGTCATTTCAGCCGATTGTGCACGGCCAATATCCGTACTCGAAAAGTGTGCACGGAAGCCGGGTGCCTGTGGAACATTGTCGGCATGGTGGTGTTAAGCATCTCACCACCGCCGGACTGGCAATTGTTCCAGTCCCGTATTTGCCCGGATTGATTGTAGATTGCTTAGACGTTGACTTGTAGTGGAAATGTTGACAGGGGGGGTTCCGTGATCCACCGAGGTGTCCAATATACGGTCGTGGCGACTGCTGAACCGGACATGTGGGAATGGCGGTACGAGTTCGGCGATCAGATCAAGACCGGACGCACCCAGACCAGACTCGCCGCGCTCGCGGCCCGGCGCGTGAAGTCGAAGATCGATGCGGCGCTCCGTGCGGCCCAAACGGGTTCCGTGTCCACGGTGAATGTCGCCGAACGGATCGAGATGGCGAAGGCCGCATCGCATGGCCTGACCTGACTTTCTCTCTCTCCGGCGGTCCGGCGCGCGCCGGACCGCTCATCGCCTGTTGAGACAGATCAAGGCATCGATGCCGGCATTTGTCATGTTCAGGCGATGGAAACTCTCATTTTTCGCTGCTCCCAGACGGGATCGAACGTTCAGATCGGCTTGGCCGCACCGGCTCTTGCCGACCAGTTCGATGCCTATGAGGCCGCCGCATGCCCAGCATGCGGCGGTACGCACCTCGTCAACAGGCTGAGCGGAAAGATGCTGAGCGACAGGGAGGGCTCGACATGTCCTACGTTGCGGAAGAGCTGACGATCACCGCCTCGACCGATGTGTCTCGCTCGGCCGAAATGTCCTGGCTGCGCCGCGCCGGCGCGCTCCTGAAGGCAATCGTCAGCCGGATCGACCTGTCCCATTTTCCCAAATCATGCTGTAATTGACGTCGAGATTCATCGACGCGCCGCGCGTGCCTGCGAGGCGGAGCCGCCAAGATCGCTCCTCTCCAGGGGCGAAACATTCCTTCGTGAGCCACCCGCCGTCACTCCGGCGAGGTATGCCACCACTCAACAGACAATGATCAGGAGCTCCTTGATGCACGCCTCGGTGATGAGAGTTATGGCGATCGCGATCGCGGCTGCGGCGTCGACACCGGCATGGGCCGCCGATCCGGATCACGGCGGGGATCTGGCCCGTCGCTGGTGCGCCTCATGCCACCTCATCGAAGGGACGCAGAAGCAGGCCAGCGCGGACGTTCCCACCTTCGCTCAGATTGCTCAGAAAACGGATTTCACGCCAGAGAAGGTCGCGTTTTTCCTGCTCGACCCGCATCCGAAGATGCCAAGCTTTCCGCTCAACCGGCTGGAGGCGGCCGACATCGCCGCCTATATCGGCAGCCTGCGAAAATAGGGCTGGGCTCTTTCGCCCGTCTCGTCCGCCCGTGTCCATTCGGCGGCAGCGCTGCCGCCGAGCTCTGTCCATGCAGACCGTCGCTCCTGCGACGGCGAGGCTCGCGCTTCAGCTCTTGGGTTCGGTCGCCTTGCTCGCGGCGGACATGATGCTCGACGTGATCGTCTTCATGTGCTCACCGGCGTTGGTGAACTGGCTGCGCAGGAACTCGGACTGGATCCGCATCGCCTCCTCGAGCTCGGTGGCGTGAACGAGCTTTCGAGCGTGTTCGAAAGCCGTCTTGATGTTCTGCTCGGTGAGAGTGAGCGCCTGCTTGGACATGTCGGCGGCAGGTCCGGGAACCGTGCCGATCGATTTGCCGGCTGCGTCGAAGAACATCTCGAACGCCTTTTCCGCCTGCGAGATGGTCTTTTCGGCCAGGTCCCGCAGTTCAGCGGGCACTTCCAGTTTGGTTTGGGTCATCGTTGCGTCCTCCACGACAGATCCAACTACCACATCCGACTCCCTGCGTCGCCGTACAAATAGATGCGGAAGAAAGCTGCGCGCCTGTCAGAGTGCGGCCATATGAGCTGCTGCCGGTTTGATGGACACCGAGATTGGGTGTTTCATGAAGCCGGAGGTGGGCGATGAAGAGACGGAAGT
>NZ_JAUEXY010000012.1:0-258307 GCF_032489375.1 Bradyrhizobium sp. SZCCHNR1098 | reverse complement strand
ACATGATCGCGGCCACCGCTCCCCGCCCCGCGTGTCGTGACGATCGCGCGCTACGCCCCTCGGCTTGGGACGGGATGCCGGTAAAGAACCATAATTTCCGATAAAGCGCAAGATATTTATTTTTATCAGAATATGCTGGGAGGATGCCGCTTAGGCCGAAGCCCCCGGGGGCGACATCCGAGATGAACGGCCAACAACATTGCATTCAGGCTGGCTTCAAAGCCCGCGATGTAGAACGTCCCTACACTTCCCAATGGAGGGGACCATGGTTTCGCTGAAGACATCTCTCGCAGGCGGCGTCGCCGCGCTCGCTGTGACCGCAACCCTGTTCGCCGCGCCGGCGCCCGCTCAAGCCCATGACGGCCGCAATGCGGCGTTGATCGGCGGCCTGGTGGCCGGAGCCCTCATCGGCGGCGCGCTGGCGTCGGAAGCGCAAGCGTATGAGGCGGCGCCGGTCTACCGCTCCCACTACCGCGACGCCACGTATGACGGCTACGGCTACGAGCGCTACCGTTACGTGCCGGCTCACCGCTATCGCGATTGCGACCACGGCGGCTACGGCCGGGTTTCGGATTGGGACGACGAGGATTAGTCGTACGTCTGCCCGGGATCCGGGCGTCCCGATTTTCTTGCTCGACGCCATGGCTTCCGGACGGCGCCACCACTAGCTGCGCTGTCGTTCCGGGTCGGCGCCTCGACCGCGCTGCGCGCCGCCGAGGCTTACCCGGGACGACAATGGTGTATGAGGCGAGAGCCCGCGGCCACAGATTCCGGTGTCGTCCCTGCGAACGCAGGGACCCATAACCACCGGCTTCGATGGGACGATGACTGGCAGTCATGCCTCACCGATCGATTCCGCGGTATGGATCCCTGCGTTCGCAGGGACGACAGCGGTGGTTGCAGCAACAGCTGGCGCCGCACCGTCATTGCGAGCGACGCGAAGCAATCCAGACTGCCTGCGAGGAGATACTCTGGATTGCTTCGTCGCTCTGCTCCTCACTATGACGAAGCGTGACGCAAGCCGCCCGGCCTACAGCACCACGTGCACGTCGATGACGACGCGATCGGCATGCCGGGCGGCGGAGCCTATGAAGACGTGCTCCATCAGCCAGCGATACTTCTCGTGGCCGGTCTCGAAGCGCGGGTGGGTGCGGAAGTAGATCAGCCTGGGGTCCACGGGCTCGCCGCGCTTGAGCTTCTGCAGGAGGTCGACCGGCCCGAAGCGGATGCCGCGGTTCTCGACATAGATGGTCGCGCCGTCATCGGTCTCGAAGCCGTACTTCGCTTCGAGATCGATCAGCTCGTTGGGACGGATGATCTGGAAGTCGGCGCCGAAGTTGCAGATCTTGCCGCTGATGCCTTCGCCCCCGAGGCCCGGCCCCTTCACCTCGCCGCCATGGATCGGGATGATCCGGCGCACGCCGATGCCGGTCTCGCCGGCGGAGGTCACCTCGCCGATCATGACGGTGAGGGTGAAGACGTAGCGGGTATCGAGGATGGGCGTCGTCATCAGCGGTTCATCATCTGTTGCGGCAGCCAGGTGGCGAGCAGCGGAAAGGCGATCAGGATCACCAGCCGGATCAGGTCGGTCGCGACGAACGGCAGCACGCCCTTGAAGATCGTCGAGAACGACACGTCCTTCACCACGCTCTTGATGACGAAGACGTTCATGCCGACCGGCGGATGGATCAGGCCGAGCTCGACCGTCATCACGATGATGACGCCGAACCAGATCGGATCGAAGCCGAGATGGGAGATGACGGGGAAGATGATCGGCACGGTCAGGATGATCATCGCCATCGCGTCCATCAGGCAGCCGAGGACGAGATACATCACCATGATCAGCGCCAGCACCCCGTAGGGCCCGAGGCCTAGACCGGTGAGGAATTCGGTCACCTTCTGCGGCGTCTGCGTCACCGTCAGGAAGTAGCCGAAGATCAAGGCGCCGATCAGCACGGTGAACACCGCGGCCGCGGTGCGCGTCGCCTGCAGCAGCGAGGCCAGGATCTTGTCCTTGTTCAGCCGTCCCGTGAACACGCCAATCAGGAACGCGCCGGTGGCGCCGACGCCGCCGGCCTCGGTCGGCGTGAAGCGCGGCAGGAACGGAAGACCATAGAGGCCGCCGATCACGAACAGGAACAGCAGCATCGGCGCCCAGATGCCCTTGAGGCCCTTGATACGCTCGCTCCAGGGCAGCGCCTCGCCCTTGGGCAGGAAATCCGGCCGGACGCGGCCGATCACCGTGATGGTGATCATGTACATGGTCATGGCGAGCAGGCCGGGAATGATGCCGGCGATGAACAGCTTGCCGATGTCCTGCTCGGTGATGATGCCGTAGACCGCGAGCACGGTGGAGGGCGGCAGCATCGCGCCGAGCGTGCCGCCGGCGGCGATGACGCCGGTGGCGAAGGATTGCGGATAGCCGAAGCGGCGCATCTCCGGATAGGCTACGGCCGAGAACGTCGCGGCGGTCGCCACCGACGAGCCGCAGATCGCGGCGAAGCCGCCGCAGGCCGCGACCGTGGCGATGCCGAGCCCGCCGCGCAGATGGCCGACGAAGCCGTTGGCGGCGCGGAACAGCTCGCGGCTCATGCCGGAGTTGGACACGAACGTCCCCATCAGCAGGAACATCGGGATCACGCCGAACGTGTAGTCCGTGACCGTGCGCATCGAGGTCTGGCCGACCAGCTTCAACGCCGCCGTGCCGTTGACGAGATAGGCGAAGCCGGACACGCCGACGAGCCCCATCGCCATGCCCACCGGCACGCGCAGCAGCATCAGCGCAAACAGCGCAACGAAGCCGATGACGGCAACCGCATCCGTGCTCATGCGGCGCTACTCCGTGGGCTTGACTTGAGGGTCATGAATCTCCTCGGGGTGGAAAATCAGGCGATAGGTCCGGATGGCGATCAAGAGCACCGCCGAAACATCGCCGATCCAGGCGATGGCGAAGAACGGCCAGGTCGGCATGTGCAGATCGAAGGTGAGAACGTTGTCCTCATAGGTGCCGCGCACCTTGTCGAACAGGGTCCAGGTCTGCACCGTGACGACGAACAGCAGCACCAGCGTTGCGAAGATGTCGATCCAGCGCTGATAGCGCGGGCCGACATTGCCCCAGATGAGATCCACGGTGATGTGGGTGCCGCGGTACGATGTCGCGGCAATGCCCCAGAAGATCAGGATGCCGAGCAGCATCCGCCCGATGTCGAAGGAATCGGGGATCGAATAGTTCAGCGTGTTGCGGAGCAGCACCGACAGGAAGATGTCGAGCGCGACGATGCCGACGAAGAACGCGGCGATCCACTCGATCCCGTCGATGATCCGGTCCATGAAGGCGCGCTGCATGGCGTCCCCGTTTGATCTTAGTCGTAAACCTGAAGATTGAGCGCGAGCTGTTGCTCAGCAGGCGGTGGGCCCCCTCGCCCCGCTCTTGTCCGCCGTAGCTCGAAGAGCGAAGGCGGATGCGGGGAGAGGGTTGGGGTGAGGAGCGCGCATCGAGGGCGCGCCCGTTGCCGCATCCATCGGAATGAGGCGGGAGGCGCGGCATCTGCGATGATCGCGATCGCTACTGCGCCAGCGCCTTGTACTTGGCGAGCGAGGCCTTCAGCTCGGTCATGGCGGCCTCGGCGTCGACGCCGGTCTTCTTGACGCCATCGGCCCAGGTCTTGAACAGCGGCTCGGAGGCCTTTTTCCACGAAGCGGTCTGCTCCGGCGACAGCTTGTAGACCTCCTGGCCGGACTCGGCCTTGATCTTGTCGACGCCGGCGTCCTCGAACTTGCCCCAGGGCTCGCCGACCTTGCCGGCAGCTTCCGTGTTGCAATTGTCGTCGATCGCCTTCTTCTGCGTCGCCGACATCTGGTTGTACTTGTCCTTGTTCATGACGAAGACGAAGGTCGTCACGTAGAACGGCGCATCCATGTGGTACTTCGTGACCTTGTCGACGCCGAACAGCACCAGCGAGCCCGCCGGAAAGGTGACGCCATCAGCGACGCCGCGCTCGATGATGTCGCGCACTTCCGGTGCCGACGACTGCACGTTGGTGCCGCCGAGCAGGGTGACGAAATTGGCGATCGTGGCATCGGCCGGGCGGATCTTCATGCCCTTGACGTCGTCGGGCACGACGACCTTCTTGGTGCGGGTGTGGAAAGCCGACGGCGTGTGGACGAAGGCGAGGCAGTACTTGACGTCCTTCATCTCCTTCTCGGCATATTTGCGATACCACGCGTCCAAACCTTCCGAGCCGCCCTTGGCGTCAGAAATCAGGAACGGCAACTCGCCGGCGCCGATGATCGGGAAACGGCCTGGCTGATAGCCGGGATTCACATAAGTGACATCAGCGATGCCGTCGCGCGCCATGTCGTAATGATCGAAGGCCTTGCCGAGCTGCTGGGCCGGGAACACTTTGCCCTTGATGGTGCCACCCGAGGCCTTCTCCACCGACGCCGCCCAATCCTCCAGCGCCTTCTGCAGCGGATGGCTCGCCGGCACCCAGTGCGAGATCTTCAATTCGAATGTCTTGTCCTGCGCGAGCGCGGGGGTCACACCGGCGGCCAGAGCCAACGCCAGAAGCGTCTTCCTCATCGGGATCGTCTCCTCCATCAGTGGGCCTTCGAGGGCCCTTTGCTTCATTGTTATAGCATATAAGCATCATTGCAAGCGCGGCGGCAGGTTGGCCACCAGTGCACGCGCCAAGCGGAGCCTATCGCGCCCGCCAGCGCAAGTCTGGCAGACGAAAGTTGCAGGCACATGGCCATTTCATTAACACGTTAAGGATCTCGCCTGCACCCGAAATTGCACGGCGGGAGCATCGCACCACGAAATTGCCGCAGGGCCGCACCGGACACCCGGCGACATCGCGCGCGGCCCATCCCGTGCATCCGATGCGCAACGTGTCAAACGCCCGCGCAAAAAACGTTTGAAACTTTGTAGGCGGTGCAAAATCCGCGCTGATGTCGTTGACTGCGGACATCGCCAGCAACGATCGAGACACGCATGAGCAGCGTCCCCGCCGGATTCGAACCGCATTTCCGCAAGAGCCCGTTCACCGATCCCTGGGAGCCGCTCTACGCCAAGAAAACCGACAAGGCCGTCATCCTCGGCCTGCGGCTCGCCACGCCGCACACCAATTCGCGCGGGCTGATCCATGGCGGGCTGATCGCATCGCTGGCCGACAATGCGATGGGCTATAGCTGCGCCCAGGCGCTTGGCTGGGAGGCGTCGCTGGTGACGATCAACCTCGCGGTGGACTACATCGGCAGCGCCGGGACCGGACAGTGGCTCAGCGTCGAGAGCGACGTCATCAAGAGCGGACGCACCGTCTGCTTCGTCCAGAGCCTGGTGCTGGCCGACGACGCCGTGATCGCGCGTGCGAACGCGACCTTCCGGGTGGTGCCGAAGAAGGAGTGATCGAAACCGCCGGGCCTTCGCATCAAGACCAGTGTCGCACCAAGGTCGGCGCAATCGCATCCACTCGTCATTCCGGGGCAATCGGCAACGCGCATCTGCGCGTTGTCGATTGAACCCGGAATCTCGAGATGATGAAGAACAGAGGCAAGACAACATCGGGATTCCGGGTTCAAGGCCTTCGGCCTTGCCCCGGAATGACGGGGTGTGGCGTTGTAGTCGCTTTCAGCCGAAGCGCCAGTCGCAGGTTGCGGTGATCAGGTCGATGAAGGCGCGCACTTTGGCGGAGAGAAGGCGGGAGCTCGGGAACACGATGTGGATCGGGAGTGGCGGCGGCTCGTATTTCGCCAGCACCCGCTTGAGGCGGCCGCCGCGCAGCGTGTCCGCTGCCTGATAGGCCATCACCCGTGTCACGCCGCCGCCCGCCTCGGCATATTGGATCGCGGCGTCGGCATTGTTGGTGACGAGCCGCGGGCTGACCGCAATCCGCAGCTCCCTGCCGTCCTTGACGAAGCGCCATTCGTCGGACGGGCCGAACTGGATGGTCTGGTGCTTCGCCAGCGCCTCGGGCATCCGCGGCTCACCATGGACCTTGAAGTAGGCGGGAGCGCCGACCACGATCCGGCGCATGCTGCCGACCTGGCGGGCCACGAGCGACGAATCGCCGAGATGGCCGATACGAACGGCACAGTCGACGCCGTCCTCCACCAGATTGATCTGGCGGTCCTCGAGGCGCAGCTCGGCCGCGACCTCGGCATAGCGGCTCAGATACGCAGCCATGATAGGACCGACATGGAGCCGGCCGAAGCCGACGGGCGCCGAGACCACCAACCGCCCCACCGGCTGCAGGCGCTCGCTCTCCGCGGCGCGCTCCGCCTCTGCCAGATCGGCCAGAATGCGGCCAGCGCGTTCGAGATAGCGTCGTCCGGAATCGGTCAGCGTCACCGAGCGCGTCGTCCGTTGGAGCAGGCGGACGCCAAGGTGCGATTCGAGCGCGGCGACCAAACGGGTGACCGCCGATGGCGACAGCTTGAGCCGGCGCGCCGCCGGCGCGAAGCCATTCAGCTCGGCGACGGTGACGAAAGCCTGCATGGCGTCGATGCGGTCCATGGGATTATTGCAACATCTGCAACGATCCAATGTCAACTGGCCAGATTATTTCCCGGGGGGATTGGGACCATATTGACGGGATGGCGGCAGTCACTGCCGCAGCGACAAGGAGTCATTGCGATGACCCAGACATCCATCGAGGCACCGGGCGATGTCATGTTCTCACCCGCCGTGAAGGCGATCCAGACGCGCAAGGGGTCGCGCGAGAGCTACGCGCATGTGGAGCAGAGCCGCGGCTTTCGCCACGCGGTCGACGCCGATCTCGCCGGCCGCCTCGCCGAGGCCACGAGCTTCTATCTCGCGACCGCCTCGGCCGACGGCCAGCCCTACATCCAGCACCGCGGCGGACCGAAGGGCTTTCTCAAGGTGCTGGACAGCCACACGCTGGCCTTCGCCGACTTCAGCGGCAACCGGCAATATATCACCCAGGGCAATCTGTCGGAGAACCCGCACGCCTACATCTTCATCATGGACTACGCGCATCGCCGCCGGGTGAAGATCTGGGGGACGGCGCGGGTGGTGGAGGACGATGCCGCGCTGACGGCCTCGCTGATGCCGAGGGGCTACAAGGCGCGGCCCGAGCACGTCATCCTGTTCACGATCAGCGCGTGGGACACCAACTGCCCGCAGCACATCCCGCAGAAGTTCGACGCGGCCGACGTCGCGGAAGCGCTGGCGGTTCGCGATGCTCGCATCGCGGAGCTCGAGGCCGAGCTGGCGAAGTTGAAGGGCGAGAGCAAGCCCTCCGCCTAGGTCCTGCGCGCTGCGGGCCGCGCCTTTCGCTTGTTAGTCATTCCGGGTTCAATCGTCAGTGCGCAGCGGCGCACTGGCGATTGAACCCGGAATCTCGAGATTGTTAACAACGAACGCAAGACGACATCGAGATTCCGGGTTCAGGGCCTGCGGCCTTGCCCCGGAATGACGGTGAGTCGGACTCGACTGATCAGCTCACGCCGCCTCGGCTGCCCCGCCCCACTCGAACTCGGGGTAATATTGCGCCATCATCCGGTCGGCATAGGCGACGAGGTTGGCAAAGCCTTCGGTGCGCCGGCGCAGCTCGGATTCGAAGAACGGGGTGAGAATGCCGGCGATGACGGCGAACGCCGTCGCGTCGGTGCCGCACGGACGGTCGCCCATCAGATAGGGCCGGTCGCCGAGCTGCACCGACAGCGCGCGCAGCGAGCGCGCTGCGAGATCGACGTCCTCGTCCGGCGCATGGCGGCCGAGCCCGGAGATCAGATAGTTCTCGGCGACGCGAAACTGCGCGTCCTCGCGCAGCTTCTCGCGCTTGTCGGCCGGCACGCCGTCGAAGAAATGCGCCGGCCCCTTGGCGAAGTTGACCGGATCGACCCAGCGCGCTCCGACCAGCGCGAAATACAGGTGATGCTCGATCATGCGCTCGAACCCCCAGGCCTGCGCCCGCGCGCGCACGTCGAGTCCATGATCGAAGTCGAAGCCATATTTGCGCTCGACATGGGCGCGGATGAAGGTCGAATCGGCGATCAGCTCACCGCCGTCGTCGATGAAGGGTAGTTGCCCCTTCGGCGACGCCGGCGGCATCGCCCGCTGCTTCCGAAAAGCGAGGCCCGCCATCTTCAATTGCACCTCCGTCTTGGTGACGAAGGGGCTGATCTCCGGCAGGCCGAAGCCCGCGCCCAAACCGAACAATGTGATCATGACAGCACTCCCGACTTCCTGAGCAGACGCCGGACGCTACGAGCATGCTGCTGCCACCATGGTGTCAGCAGCGGCAGTAGCGTGGTGGCAAGGCCAAGGCCATAAAACATCATCATCGACATCACCCCTTCAATCTCGTTGTTGACCCGGTATAAAGGCGGGCTGCTGCCAGCATCCTGTCAGCATCGGCGGGGGTGCTCGCCCATGCAGGACACACCATGAGACGCGCCGACCGGCTATTCCAGATCATCCAGGTGCTGAGACGCACGCGCCGCCCCTTGACGGCGGACGCGATCGCGGCCGAGCTCGAGACCTCGAAGCGCACGATCTATCGCGACATCGCCACCCTGATCGGCCAGCGCGTGCCGATCCGCGGCGAGGCCGGCATGGGCTACATCCTGGAGAAAGGTTTCGATCTGCCGCCCTTGATGCTGACGCCGGACGAGATCGAGGCGGCGGTGCTCGGGGCGCAATGGGTCGCGGTCAATGCCGACCCGGTGCTGGCGCGCGCGGCGGAGGACCTGATGGCCAAGATCGCCGACACCGTGCCGGAGCGGCTGCGGCCGTTCGTGCTGGAGCCGGCGAGTCGCGCCCCGCGGCCGTGGATGCGCGAGCCGGACCACATCGACATGGCGCGCACACGCTCGCAGATCCACGAGGGCCGCAAGATCAGGTTGCGCTATCGCGACGAGCAGGGCCGCGACAGCGAGCGCGTGATCTGGCCGATCGCAATCGGCTATCATGACGCCGTCCGCATCCTCGCCGCCTGGTGCGAGCTGCGCCACGACTTCCGCAGCTTCAGGACCGACCGTGTCGTCGAGGCGGACTATCTCGACGACAAATATCCGGAAAGGCGCGAGGCGCTGCGCGCCAAATGGCGGCGCAGCCTGGTGTGGGAGGTTCCCAAGGATGTCTGAACCGATGCCCGATGACCTTGACGTCAGCCCCTGTCAGAGCTGCGGCGCGTGCTGCGCCTATTCGTCGAACTGGCCGCGCTTCACCATCGAGGAAGATGCCGCGCTCGACCTCATCCCGGCGGAACTGGTCAACGAGCGGCTGTCGGGCATGCGCTGCGACGGCGACCGCTGCTGCGCGCTCGATGGCGAAATCGCGCGTTCCGTCGCGTGCCGTATCTACGCGATCCGCCCCGAGGTGTGCCGGACCTGCATGCCCGGTGACGCCGAATGCGCGATGGCCCGACGCAAGTTCGGGCTGCAAGTGCTCGCCTGAGCCAAAGGCGAGGAAGACGGGAAGTCAGGCCATGACCGGCTCGGGGCTGTCGTCGAGATCATCCTCGAACGGCTTCATCACCGAGAGCGGCTTGGTCGACAGCGAGATCGGCTTGCGACTCGAGGTCGTGCTGGCCGGACCCGCCCGACCGCCGCGGGATTGCGCATACAGCGCCGATCCGACCCGGCCGCCGAACTGCGACAGGTCCTGCTCGCTGCAGGTGGATGCAATCGCAATAGCCAGCGGGTGAAGATGCGTGCGCCTGTAGCAGAACAGCGCCAGCATGGCCCTCACATCGGCGGACACGCTCTCGACCAGCGCGGGCAGCCCGTTGGCGTCGGCACGGTAGAGCTCGCCGAGAAGCTCGTCGCCGACCGGGCACGAATCGCTGTCGAACGCATCGCGGCTTTGAAGCATCGGTTTGATTGCCATGACGCGACGATGCAGCGCGAATCGCTAACGGTCGGTTAACCAAACCGAACGGTCGTCCCACCCCGGCTTGACACGGGGGCTGCCGCGGTCGGTGTGCCGAGACGCGCCGTGGCCGGGGCTCAGCCGTTCGCGGCCATGAAGATCGAGAGCCCGAAGCCGGTGAGGTGATGCAGCGCCTGATCGACGCCGATCAGGGTCCAGAACCAGGGGTGCTCGGTATTCATGCCGAACCGCGACGAGCAGATGCCCTTCAGGCGATCGATGGTGATGTGAATGGCGAAGTCGATCACGGCGACGAACCAGAATCTCGGCGCGACGATCAGGATCAGGACCATGGCGACGGCGAGATGGATCAGGCAGTGCACCAACAGCGGCAGCGCCCAGCCCTTCCGCTGGTCCTTGCCATAGGCCATCCAGGCGTTCTGCAGCACGAAGTCGCCAATGATGTGCTTGAAGGTCAGCAGCAGCATCCAGCCGACCAGCGCACCAACCGGAACCTGCGACGACAAAGAGGGAAAAGACAAAGCTGACGCTCTCGCTACGACTGACCCTTGGAACCCAACCTTGGACGCACGGGGAACTGGAGGCGTTCAGCGCAATCTGATGAGAATACCCGGCCAATTCGACGCGTATGCGACGCTTATGACATCTCCGGTAGCGAATTGCACGCGAAAGGGAACTTCAAATCGCATCCTGCTACCCTTCGCGGCAATCCCGCCGGGGGTAAGGTTACCCACGCCGCGGCGCATCCGGCGACAACCGTCGCTGCGGCGGCGTCATTCCGCGGCGTTGGCCTTCGGCACTGAGAGCGCCCTCGCCCGGATCTGCGCGATGGTCCGCTTCAGCGCCCCCTGTCCCGGCTCTGCCAGCGCAACGGCGCGCGCCTCGGCGATGGCGGAGGCAAGATCCGAGATCGGCAGGACGCCATCGAAGGTGGGCTTGGCCAGGCCATCGATGATGGCATGCCAATCGGCGAGACCCTGCCGGTAGCCGTCGCCCTGCCCCTGGATCATGGTCGCCGTCGCGATCACGGCGGGCGCCGCCGCAGGCTGCTTGTCCAGCGCGCGCGCGATCATGTGCAGCCACCGCTCGGCCCAGGCGCGCTCCTCGCCATAGCGCACCGACTGCAGCCGCCAGCGCCGCAGGCCGGCCATCAGCTTGAGGCGGCGAATGGCCAACCGCGATCGGACCGAAAAGCGGACCTTGACCCGGCGCCGACCCAGCCAGCCGATCTGCTCGAAGACTGCCAGCAACGATTCCGCCACGGCTTGCGGCAGCGCACCGATCAGCTCGTCGAGGCGGAACCTCCTGACGTCGTCGCTCTCGCGCCCCCCCGGGCGCCGCCCCATGTCGAGGCTGATCAATCTGAGCTGGGCGATTCGGATCGGATCCTCATAGGCCATGCGGGCGGCCAGCAGTTGCGCGATCTCGGACAGCATGCCGGCATCGACGTTCGATCTGCGCACGAACCGCTTGATGCGATCGACATAGAGCTGCGCGTAGCTCGCGCCCTGATACTCCATCAGCAGATGGATGCCATCGCTCACCGCCGGCACGGCGGCGTCAGGAAGGCCCTGAGGCAGAAAAGGCGGCTCGCCATCGTCGCCGCCGATGACGTCGGCGAAGAGATATCGCAGCGAGGACCGGACGCTTTTCACTGGGCTTCAGGCTCCCGGATCACGCCGGCTTGGCGACGGGCGCCGGCGCGGTGGTCTGTTGCGCCAGACGCCGCTCGAGCGTTTCGATGTTCTGGAACAGCCGGGCGCTGGCGAGGCGCAGGAAGTAGAAGGCGAAGGCGGGGTTCTGGACGTAGAGCTGCTCGACCTGGTCGTAGGAGACCGACAGGATCAGGCCGCCCTCGACGCATTCCAGTGTCTGCGTGCGCGTATTGGACGGCGAGATCATGCCGAACTCGCCGACGATCGCACCGACCGGCAGCTCGATACCGGATTCGACCAGGCGGAAGCGGCCGCTGACGATGTAGTACATGCTGTCGGCCTTCTCGTCCTTGTAGAACAGCACCTCGCCGGGACCGCATTTGCGCTCGGTCATGAACGGCTTCAGCCATTCCATGGAGAGGTCGCTGTTGACCGACTGCTTCACGTCGCGGACCAGCTGCAGCATCTGGTGGAGCCGGTAGCTGTTGAGTGGCAGCAGCACCCCGTGCAGGATCAGGACCGGATAGTTGTGCATCGGCACCGCAGTCGCGATCAGGACGATGTTGGTGAGGATGGCGAAAACCCGCAGCGGAATCATCGTCCGCATCGACAGCGTGGCGACCACGAAGATCGAGGCGAAGAGGCTGCCGGCGGCGCCCGCATGTTCGACCAGGTGTGAGGTATCCATCGGGATCAACCAGACTCTTGGGACGCAGGAGGGCGGACGCTCGGTTCCGGCCTCCTTTTGCCTAATTTAGCGTGTCCATGCCGGCCTCTGATATACGGCGATCAGACGACGTTTGAACCGGTATTTGAGCCGGCACGGAAAAATTCCCCGCTCGAAGTAGAACGGCTAGACCTGCCGGATGACGCTGCCCAACCGACCGACCCGCATCGTTGACGGGATTTCCCCGATCGGGGCACCTTGACACCGCCGCGATCTCCTGCGGCTCTGAGACCAGCGACTGACGCCCGCCGCCCATGACCAAACCGCAGCACCCTGCCCTGGCGGCATTCGTCACCGCGTTGGCCGGACGCAACATGACCAGAGCGGCCTATGTGGCCGTGGCGCTCGGCATGAGCGCCACGGTGCTGTTGACGATGGACCCGGCCTACGAGGCTGGACGGCGCTGGATCATCGCCCTGTTGTGGGGATGCCTTGTCTTTTTCGTCGTCGAATGGGCCGTTCGGGTTCAGCAGGCGGCGCGGGCGCATCGCGCCGCCGCCTACCTGATGTCGGGCCGGGGGCTGCTGGACACGCTCTCCGTCCTTGCCGTTCCGGTCGCGCTGGCCTCGGGCATGGAGGTACGCACCGCGTGGCTGCTGGCGGTCATCTGGGTGCTCAAGGTGATCCCCGGCGTCCCGGGCCTACGCCAACTCCGCCGGGTGCTCGTGGTCGAAGCACGCCCGCTGCTGTCGGTGCTGGTGCTGTTCCTGCTGGTGCTGTTTCTCGGATCGGTCGCCGAATACGCGCTCGAGCACGACGAGCAGCCGGCCACCTTCGGCACCATCCCGTCCGCGCTATGGTGGGCCGTCGCGACCCTCACCACCACGGGCTATGGCGACGTGGTGCCGATCACGCCGCTCGGGCGGGTGGTCGCCGCCACGGTGATGATCTCCGGCCTCGGCGTGTTCGGCCTGTGGACCGGCATCCTGCCCACCGCCTTCGCCGCGGAAACCCGGCGCGACAACTTTCTGAAGACCTGGGAATCGGTCAGCAGGGTACCGTTCTTCGCCAGCCTCGGGCCCTCCACGATCGCCGACGTCGCGCAGATGCTGCGCACCATCGACCTGCCGCCGCGCGCCACCGTGATCCGCAAGGGCGAGCCGGGCGACTGCATGTATTTCATCGCCTCCGGCGAGGTCGAGGTCGACCTTCCCGGCAA
This sequence comes from Bradyrhizobium sp. SZCCHNR1098, assembly GCF_032489375.1. Taxonomy (NCBI): domain Bacteria; kingdom Pseudomonadati; phylum Pseudomonadota; class Alphaproteobacteria; order Hyphomicrobiales; family Nitrobacteraceae; genus Bradyrhizobium; species Bradyrhizobium sp. SZCCHNR1098. The sequence continues at coordinate 244,910 of NZ_JAUEXY010000012.1, read as the reverse complement.
GAAGGTCCGGCTCGGTGAGGGCGCGTTCTTCGGCGAGATGGCGCTGCTCGGGAACAACCTGCGCTCGGCCGACATCAGCACGACCAGGCTGTCGAAGCTGCTGGTCCTCGACCTCGTCGATTTCCGCGTGCTGATGGCACGCCACCCCGATCTGGCGCAGAGCATCGATGCCGAGGCCCGGCGCCGAACCATGGAGAACAGGACATGACGACCGGACGGACCACCCAGGCCGATGACGCGCCGAGCAAGCCGCTCCTGACCATCGACGGCGCCCGCGCCACCATTCGGCTCAACCGTCCGCGCCATCTCAACCGGCTGCAGCCGGAGGATCTCGGCGCGCTGCTGGCGCTGTTCGACCAGGTCGAGGCCGACCCGGCCTTGCGCGTGCTGGTGTTGACCGGCACCGGACGCGCCTTCAGCGCCGGCTTCGACCTTGGCGCCATCGGCGCAACGCCGGCGGATACGGCCGAGGCTTCCAGCCCGGCATTCGAAGAGGTCGTCGACCGGCTGGAGGACCTCGCTCTGCCGACCATCTGCCGGCTCAACGGCGGGGTCTACGGGGGTTCGACCGATCTGGCGCTGGCCTGCGATTTCCGGATCGGGGTCGATACGAGCGAGATGTTCATGCCGGCGGCGCGGCTCGGGCTGCACTACTACCCCAACGGCATCAAGCGCTACGTGTCCCGTCTCGGCATCGACAATGCGAAGCGTCTGTTCCTGACGGCGGAGAAGATCAACGCGGCTGAAATGCTGCGCATCGGCTATCTCACCGGCTTGGTGGCGGCCGATGCGCTCGATGCGGAGGTCGACCGGCTGGCGGCCATTCTGGCCGGCAATGCTCCGTCGGCCATGCGCGGCATGAAGCGCGCCATCAACGAATTTGCCCGCGGAGCCCTCGACGATGCGGCCGCTCGCCGCAGGCATCAGGACAGCATGAGTGGAGCCGAGATCCGCGAAGGCATGAAATCGTTTGCAGAGAAGAGAATGCCAAGATTCTGAGCGCAGCTGCGCTCCGAACTGATAAATTTTGCATGCAAACGTCTGTATCCAGCCGGTGTTCTGACACACGCTCAACGAACTATCGACCTAAACCTCCAATTTGCGGTTGACAGCTTTTTGTCCGTGGCTAGCTTGAACCGCGGGCGGAGACTTTCACATGCAAGTGATGGACGCGTATTGGGGACGACGAGCTCTGGAGTACGTCGATGCGATCGAGGCGTCGAAGACCAGCGCAAGCGTGCTCTCCCAGTTCGAGAAGATGATCAGCGACCTGGGCTTTCACGCCTACATCATGGCCGGCGTGCCGACCTCGGGCCAATCGCTGCAGCAGACCATTCTCGCCAACGGCTGGCCGCGGGAATGGTTCGACATGTATGCGCGCGAGCAATTCCACCGCTGCGATCCGATTCCGCGGCACTGCATCTCGACATTGAATCCATTCGCGTGGACGGAGGTGCCCTACAACCGCGAGGACGAGCCCGGCGCGCATGAGGTGATGATGCGCGCGAAGGACTTCCGGTTGAACGAAGGCTTCTGCGTTCCCATCCACTACGACGATGCCGTGGGCGCCGTCAGCCTTGCAGGCGAAAATCCGAATCTCGCCCCCGACGCGCGGGGCGCGCTGCACCTGATCAGCATCTTCACGCACAGCAGGCTGCGCGCATTGGCGCGCTCCGCCGCGAGCAACCAAAGCCGACGCCTGTCGCGGATCGAGGCCGAGGTGCTGAGCTGGGCGGCGCGCGGCAAGACCGCGTGGGAGACGGCGCGCATCCTCGGCGTCTCCGAACGCAACGTCCGCTGGCATCTGGAGGAGGCGCAGCGCAAGCTTTCGACCAAGAACAAGACGGCGACGGTTGCGACCGCTCTTGTCAACGGCGAGATCTCGATCTGATCTGGCGTTTCTCCCACTGGATCAATTCGAGCGCATCGGCAATCTGCAAACCCCAATTTGATTCAGACGACCGGGGGTTTCGATGCCTGAGATTCATGTCGTTCGAAAAGATAATCGCGCTCTGTACGAGAAATATTTCGATCCGTATTACCGGCTGCGCCACGAGATTTACGTCAAGCAGCGCAAGTGGACGGCGCTCGATCGTCCCGACGGGCGCGAGATCGATCAGTTCGACACCGAGGATTCGGTCTATCTGTTCTGCATCGACAACGGCCAGTTGATCGGCTCGATGCGCGCGGTGCCAACGCTGATGCCGACGCTGATGAGCGACATCTTCCCGTATCTGAATCTGCGCGGCACGATCCAACGCCCGGACGTCTACGAGCTGTCGCGCATCTTCGTGATCCCCGAGCGCCGCGGCGAGCATGCGGGCCCGCGGATCGACATGCTGCTGCTGACTGCGATCATGGAGTACGGCATCTCGATCGGGTTGACCGGCTTTTCGATCGTGCTCGAAACCTGGTGGCTGCCGCGGTTCGAGAAGTGCGGCTGGAAGGCGCGGCCGCTCGGCGTACCTCACATGATGGATGGGATGTCGGTAATGGCCGTGCTCGTCGACTGCGATGAAACGACGTGGAAGTCACTCTGCAAGCAGATCGGCCTGACGCGGCCGACGCTGACGTGGCAAGGACTCGAAGACGTCAGCCGCCAGGCCCTGCCGGATATCTTTCTTCATCTTCCACGAGCCGCTCAGCCAGCGCAATGAGCTGTTCCCGGTGCCGCTTCAGCCTGAGCTTATGGAAAGCCTTCAAGAGGCGGTGACCAAGGAGCGTCGCCTCATCCACCTCGAGGACGTAAAGGTTGGAGGGCGTATTCATGGAATCCATCGCTGACACTTCAGGTTTTGAGCCGTGACTGAACCTTCAATCGAGAAGATCATCGAGCTACTACAATTTTGCATCGTTGACGCTCGGGCAATGCAACTCAAAATGTTGGAGAGGATTTTGTCAATATCATTGCTTGAAGCCCACGAGCTCAGGGAAAAATGCGCGCCCAAATCGGGCAACAGCAACCACTAGCGCTCCTGCACCGACCCTCGCCACCCCTCCGGTCCCTGCAGCAGTGAGCCTCGATTGGCGGATCGCGGACAAACTGTTGATTTCAGAGCGGCTTTCGATGTGAAGGTCGGGCAGGAGAGCGCGATTGCCGAAACGCGCTCGCCGAACGTGGACGACAGCTCGGCAAAATCATGGCACCGCCGCCCGAGCTGCTCCCTGTTCAGCAAACTCGGTTTACAAAAAGGGACTCGTGGGTCGTCTTGCCCCGTCCGGAGTCCCGCAAAACGGAACTCCGCCGGCAACAAATACGCGCGCACGACTTACGGACGCGAAGTTATTCGTCGTGAAATCGGACCGTCTCGGCAACCGCGGCGCGGCTGGTGCGGTAGGAGTTCGCCTTGTGACCGAGATCGGGATAACCGAACGAGATGCCGCAGACCACCTTGCGGTCGTCACCTAATCCGAAATGCTGCCGCACCACGTCGGAATGAAATGCCAGCGCCGCCTGCGGCACGGTGGCGATGCCGAGCGCCTGCGCCGCCAGCATGAAGCTCGTGACGTAGCCACCGCAGTCGATCGCGCCGTAGGTGCCGAGCGCCTCGTCGCTGTGGATGATCGCTACATGCGGCGCGCCAAAGAAGTTGTAGTTCTCCAGCGCCTGCCGGGCATAGCCGGCCTTGTCGCCGCGCGGGATGTCGAGCGCGTTGTAGAGCTGGAAACCACTCTCGCGCCGCCGGTCCAGATAGACGCCGGTGTATTCGCGCGGAAACGGGAAGTCGCCTGACGGCGGCTTGCCGCTGGAGGCCGCCGCATACATCACCTTCCGGAAAGCCTCGGTCGCCGGGCCCGACGTGATCTCGACCTGCCAGGGCTGGCTGTTGCACCAGGACGCGGTTTTCTGCGCCGCCGCCAGGATGCGCTCGATGGTGGCGCGCGGCACGGGCTCCGCGCGGAAGCTGCGGCAGGAGAAGCGCGAGGCCATCAGCTCTTCGAGAATGGTGATGGGATCTTGCTCTGACTTTGGCGCCGCTGATGACATGACAACCTTCCATACAGTTCGACCGGAGGCGCTCGCGTTGTGCTCGCCCTCCACACCCCGTCATTCCGGGGCGGTCGCCGCGGCGGCCGCCCCCGGAATCTCGACATTGTTCAGAATAAACCCAAGCCGACATCGAGATTCCGGCTTCAAGGCCTGCGGCCTTGCCCCGGAATGACAGTCGTCGTGATGCCGTGGGATTAGCTCCGCCCCTTGGTCGGCACCTTGTTGAACGGCACGTCCTTGTCGACACGGATATCGCCGGGCAGGCCGAGCACGCGCTCGGCGATGATGTTGCGCAGGATCTCGTCGGTGCCGCCGGCGATGCGCATCGAGGGCGAGGTCAGCAGCATCTGCTGAAACTGGCCCTGCGTCACCGCCTCGTCCGCGCCGGTCAGCACGCCGGCGCCGCCTTCGAGATCCATCGCGTAGGTTGCGATATCCTGCAGCATGACGCCGGCGACCAGCTTGCCGATGGAATTCTCAGGTCCCGGCCGCTCGCCCTTGGACAGCGCCGAGATCGCGCGATAGCTCGTATATTTCAGCCCGCTGGCCTTGACCGCCCACGACGCCAGTTTCGAGCGCGTGGCGCGATCGTCGATGGCGAGTCCGCTCTCGGTCATCAGATTGGCGCAGAACTCGAACATCTCCGGGAAGCCGGTGGCGAGCCGCGCGCCGATCGACATGCGCTCGTTCATCAAGGTGGTCAGCGACGCGTTCCAGCCGTCGCCGACCGCGCCGAGCCGCTGGCTGTCCGGGATCACCACGTCGGTGAAATAGACCTCGTTGAACTCCTGCATGCCGTTGGCCTGCTTGATCGGGCGGACCTCGACGCCTGGGCTCTTCATGTCCAGGAAGAACATCGTCAGGCCCTTGTGCTTGGGCACGTTGGGATCGGTGCGCGTGATCAGCAGGCCATAGTCGGAATAGTGCGCGCCCGAAGTCCAGATCTTCTGACCATTGATGAGCCAGTCGTCGCCGCGCTTCTCGGCGCGGGTGCGCAGACCCGCGACGTCGGAGCCGCCGGCGGGCTCGGAGAACAGCTGGCACCAGATCTCCTCGCCGGAAGCGAGCTTGGGCAGATAGCGCCGCTTGTGCTCTTCGCTGCCATAGGCCATCACGGTCGGGCCGCACATGCCCTCGCCGATCTGGAACGGCTGCGTCAGCTTGCCGTAGACGCCCTCCTCCTGCTGCCAGATCACGCGCTCGATCGGGGTCGCACCGCGGCCGCCATACTCCTTCGGCCAGTGCAGGCAGGCCCAACCGGCAGCGGACTTCTTCTTCTGCCAGGCCTTGCCGACCTCGACGATGTCGGCATGCTTGAGCCGGATACGCCCGAGCGAGGAGCTCGCCAGCTCCTCCTCCAGCTCCTTCGGCGCGTTGGCGGCGACCCAGGCGCGCGCGGTGTCGCGAAAAGCGGCTTCCTGCGGGGTATCGTCGAAATTCATGGTCTAACCCTCACTCCCGATGCGTAGGGCCGGTTGGCCGAAGGCGTAACCCGCCACTTGATCAGCGTTGCACGAGCTGACGGCGGGTTACGCTGCGCTAACCCGCCCTACGACTGCACGTGTTAGTTTCGTCCCCGGGTCGGCACCTGATTGAACGGCACGTCCTTGTCGACACGGATGTCACCCGGCAACCCGAGCACGCGCTCGGCGATGATGTTGCGCATGATCTCGTCGGTGCCGCCTTCGACGCGGGTGCCGGGCGCGCGCAGCAGCATCGCCTGGAATTTTCCGGCGAGCTCAGCCTCCGGGCCGCTCAGCACGCCGGCGGCACCCTGCAGGTCCAGCGCGTAAGCCGCGACGTCCTGGATCATTGGTCCGGCGACGAGTTTGCCGATCGAGTTCTCAGGTCCCGGCCGCTCGCCCTTCGACAGCGCCGAGATGGCGCGGATGCTGGTGTATTTCAGCCCGCTCGCCTTCACCGCCCAGCTCGCGAGCTTCGAGCGCACGTTGCGGTCCTCGATCGCGGGGCGATCGTCCAGCATCAGGCTGGAGCAGAAGTCGAACAGCTCCGGGAAACCGGTGGAGACACCGGCGCCGATCGACATGCGCTCGTTCATCAGCGTTGTCAGCGCGACGTTCCAGCCGTCATTGACGGCGCCGAGCCGTTGCGAGTCCGGGATCACGACGTCGGTGAAATAGACCTCATTGAAATCGGAGTGACCGCTGGCCTGCTTGATCGGCCTGATCTCGACGCCCGGGCTCTTCATGTCCAGGAAGAACATCGTCAGGCCCTTGTGCTTCGGCACCGTGGGATCGGTGCGCGTCAGCAGGATGCCGTAGTCGGAGTAATGCGCGCCGGAGGTCCAGATCTTCTGGCCGTTGATCACCCATTCGTCGCCGCGCTTCTCGGCTCGGGTGCGCAAACCGGCGACGTCGGAGCCGCCGGCCGGCTCGGAGAACAGCTGGCACCAGACCTTCTCTCCCGACGCGAGCGGCGGCAGATATTCACGCTTATGCTGCTCGGAGGCGTAGGCCATCATGGTCGGGCCGCACATGCCGTGGCCGATGATGAACATGCCGGAGAGCTTACCGAACGGCCCTTCCTCCTGCTGCCAGATCACGCGCTCGATCGGCGAGGCGCCGCGGCCGCCATAGTCTTTCGGCCAATGCAGGCAGGCCCAGCCGGCCTCCGCCTTCTTGTTCTGCCAAGCCTTGGCGACGTCGAGGATATTGGCGTCCTTCAGCGCGACGCGGCCGAGCGAGGTCGCGCGCAGCTCGTCCTCATACTGCTTGGGCGCGTTGGCCGCGATCCAGGCGCGGGCCTCGGCACGGAAAGTCGCTTCTTGCGGGGTGTCGTCGAAATTCATGGCGAATCCCTTTCAAATCGTCATTCCGGACGACCGCGCAACACGGGTCGATCCGGAATCCAGAGGTTGGTGATCTCGAGATTCCGGGTTCGCTCGCGTTGCGAGCGCCCCGGAATGACGTGCACTTCTCACGCCGCATTGCGCTTGCGCATGCGGTCAATCAGCTGGTCCTCCCAATAGGACAGACTGCCGAGACCGAGCGCGAGCGCATTGGCGCGGCGGTAGTACATGTGGCAGTCGAACTCCCAGGTGAACCCCATGCCGCCATGGACCTGGATGTTGTTCTTGGCGCAGTGCTGATAGGCCTGCGTCGCGCTGATGCGCGCCGAGGCCGCGGCCTCCGGCAATTCCGGCGCATTGGTCGAGAGCGCCCAGGCGCCATAATAGGAGTTGGAGCGCGCCAAGGTCGCCGAGACGTACATGTCGGCCAGCATGTGCTTGACCGCCTGGAACGAGCCGATCGGACGGCCAAAAGCGATCCGGTCGAGCGCGTAGTCGCGGCCCATCTCCAGCGCGCGGTCGGAGCCGCCGACCTGCTCGAACGCCGTCAGCACCGCGGCGCGATCGAGCACCTGGGTGATGATGCTCCAACCCTCGCCGGCGGCGCCGAGCGGCTCCGCCTTGCAGTTCTTGAAGGTGAGCTCGGCCTGGCCGCGGGTCGGATCGAGATTGGTCAGCGCCTTCGCTTCGACACCGCCCGCCCTGGTGTCGACCAGGGATAGCGAGATGTCGCTGTCGCGGCCGGTCGAGGCGGTACGCGCGGCAACGATGATGAGATCGGCGATGGCGCCGTCGGCGACCGGCTTCTTGGTGCCGTTGAGCACGCCGTTGGCGGCCTCACACTTGATCGCTTTCGGCGACGGATTGCCGGTGCCCTCGAACAGCGCCAGCGTGCCGATTGCCTCGCCGCTCGCTATTTTCGGCAGCCAGGTCTGCTTCTGCACATCGCTGCCAGCCAGCATCAGCGCTTCGGCGGCGAGATAGACCGTGGACGAGAACGGCACCGGCGCCAGCGCGCGGCCGACCTCCTCGGCGATCACGCAGAGCTCGAGATGGCCGGCGCCCGCGCCGCCATATTCTTCCGGAATGGCGACGCCGAGGAAGCCCATCTCGGCAAAGCCTTTCCACAGCGCGTGGTCATACGGCTCCTTGCCATCGAGCACGACACGCACCGCCTTGGGCGGACACTTCTCGGCGAGGAACTTCCGCGCCTGGTCCCGCAGCTGCTTCTGGTCGTCGGAGAAATCGAAGTTCATGGCCTCACCTGCTTCCTGATCGTCATTCCGGGGCGATGCGCAGCATCGAACCCGGAATCTCGATCTGATTTATCTCTGGATTCCGGGTTCACTCGCTGCGCGAGTGCCCCGGAATGACGGTTTCAAAATGCGTCATCACAGCACGATCACGTCGCTGTCGGGCTCGGCCGCATAGAGCCGCTCGACCAGCCCGGCGCGACGCTCGAGGCCGGCGCGCTGGTTGATGTAGCCCTTGTCGGTCAGCTCATGGCCGTCGATCGAGGGCGGCTCGACCATCAGCATGGCGCGGGCGATGCGCCGGCTGGTCGCGCCCTCGCACTCCTTATTATGGGCTTCGAGACCACGGCGGACGCAGTCGATGACGGCCGGATGCTTCACCACATCCTCGAACGTCGCATTGGGATCACCGACCAACTGGCGGCAGGCGTGCAGATTGGGCCAGGCCAGGAGACCGACATATTCGCGGTCCTGCCCCGTCACCAGCGCATCGTGGATCGCCGGCGTTGCGGCTGCAATCGCATCGGTGCGCAGCGAGCCGACATGGACGAAGGTGCCGGTCGTGAGCTTGAAATCCTCGACCACGCGGCCGGCGAAGATGATGCCTTGCGTCGGATCATTGGGATCGACGAACACGCCGGCATCGCCGATGCAGTAGAACCCTTCCTCGTCGAACGCCTTCTTCGTCAGCTCGGGCTGACCGAAATAGCCGGGCATCACGTTGATGCCGCGCAGGCGCAGCTCGTACTTGTCGCCGGTCGGCACCATCTTCAGCTCGACGCCGGGGAACGGCAGGCCGATGAGGCCGACCCGCTCGGTGTTCCAATAGGTGCCGGTCGAGGTCGGCGCCGTCTCAGTCGAGCCCCAGCCGGTGTAGAACACGATGCGCTCGCCCGTGGTCTTCACCGCCAGCGCCTGCATCCGCTCATAGAGATCGTCAGGCAGCCGCGCGCCGCCATAGGCCATGATGCCCAGATCCTTGAAGAAGGAGCGGCACAGCGCGTCGTCCTTTTCCATCGCCGCCGCGAGCGCCGCATAGCCGGCGGGGACGTTGGCGTAATAGGTCGGCGAGACCTCGCGCAGGTTCCGGATGGTTTCGTCGAACATGCCGGGCATCGGCCGGCCGTCATCGATGTAGAGCGTGCCGCCCTCGATCAAGAGCGGATTGAACAGCGCGTTGCCGCCCATGGTGTGATTCCACGGCATCCAGTCGAGCACGGTGGAGATCGGCGCCTCCGGTCCGCGCGGCCGCGTCTGCATCATCATCGCCGCATTGGCGCACATCATGCGCTGGGTGTTGATGACCGCCTTGGGCATGCCGGTCGAGCCGGAGGTGAACAAGAGCTTGCCGACGGTATCCGGCGTGATCTGCGCGATCGAGGCATCGACCTCGCCGGTGACCGGCGTCGCGGCGAGATCGGCGAAGCTGACGCTGGGGATGCCCTCGCACGGACGCGCGACATGAATGACGGTGACGCCGTCGAGATCGAGCGCCTTCAACGCCTTCTCGAAGGTCGGGCCGTCCTGCACCATGACAACGCCCGGCTTCACCAGCCCGAACAGATATTTGAGCTTCAGATGATCATGGCTCATCAACGAATAGGCCGGCGACACCGGAGCAGCCGGCGAACGGGCCTGCATCGCGGCCATGGTGATGAGCGCATGCTCGATCGAATTGCCGGAGAGGATCGCGACCGGGCGGCCGTCGAGTTTCAGATTGAGCAGACCCTGCGTCAGCCCGTCAACGGTCCGTTTCGCCTCGGCATAGGACAGCTTGCGCCACCGTCGATCGGGGCCGCTGCGTTGCGCGAGCCAGGTCCGCGTCGGCGCCTCCTTGGCCCAGCGGGCGAGCGGCGCCGCCAAATGCGGCTCATAGGCCTGCAGCGGAATGCGCGACTTGATGACGATGACGCCGTCACCGCGCCTGACGACATCGATGTCGCGCGCCAGCCAATTGACCTTGCGGAATGCCGGCTTCTCCAGCACCTTCGCTGCCGTCCCGTCCATTTTGCGTCTCCCGAAATATCGTCCTTTGCGGATCTTGATATCTAGCGGTTGGTATAGACCGGCTTTCGCTTCTCAAGAAAGGCTTGAATACCTTCCTTGAAATCTTCGGAGCGGCTGCACAGCACCTGGTTGCGATCCTCCATGGCGATGACGGCCTCGATCGACGACGCATCGACGCTCATGTTGAGGCATTCCTTCGAGAGTCGAAGTCCGACCGGCGAGGCCGTCATCATCGCATCGACGAAGGGCGCGGCCGCGCTGTCGAGCATGTCGTCCTCGACGATCTCCGACACCAGCCCGACCATCAGCGCGCGCTCGGCGCCGATGAAGCGGCCGGTGAGGATCAGTTCTGAGGCGACGGAGACGCCGACGAGGCGCGGCAGGAAGTAGCTGGTGCCGATGTCGCAGCCCCCTAGGCCAAGCTTGATGAAGGCGCAGTTCATCCGCGCCGAGCGCGACGCGATGCGGATGTCGGCCGCGAGCGCCAGGGCGAAGCCGCCACCGGCGGCTGCGCCCTGCACCAGCGCAATGATCGGCTGCGGACAGCGCCGCATCAGCATCACGATATCGGCGATGCGCCGCTGCGAATCCAAGGACTCGGTGACGCCAGAGGGCTCATTGACACTGCCGCGCCGCTGCATCGCGGCTTTCAGATCGAGCCCGGCGCAGAAGTTCTTGCCGGCGCCCTTCAGCACGACGACCCGCGTGGTACGATTGCGCTGCAGGCTTTCGAAATAGGCATTGAGCGCGTCGATCAGCGCCGGATCGAGCGCGTTGAGGCTGTCCGGACGGTTGAGCGTCACCCGGTCGACACCATTGTCGTGCTCGATCAGCAGCGGTTGGGACATGACGCGCGCTCCACCCTTAGTATCATCCCGGCGATCGCCGGGATCCATAGCCACCGGCTTGTGTTGTACCTACGGCGTCTGTCAGATTGCCTGTTTCAGACGCCGCGGAGTATGGGTCCCGGCGCAAGGCCGGGACGACAGCGGAGCTTGCCGCTAGCGCGGCGCCATGCGGATGGCACCGTCGAGGCGGATGGTCTCGCCGTTCAGCATCGGGTTCTCGACGATGTGGACGGCGAGGTTACCGTACTCGGAGGCGTCGCCGAGCCGGGCCGGATGTGGCACCTGGGCGCCCAGGCTCTTGCGCGCCTCTTCGTTCAGTCCCATCAGCAGCGGCGTCAGGAACAGGCCGGGCGCGATGGTGTTGACGCGGATCTTCTGGCTGGCGAGATCGCGCGCCGCCGGCAACGTCAGACCGACGACACCGCCCTTCGAGGCCGAATACGCGATCTGTCCGATCTGGCCCTCGAACGCGGCAACGCTGGCCGTGTTGATGATGACGCCACGCTCCTCGCCGATCGGCTCGGCGGTGACGAGGCGCTCGGCGAACAGCCGCAGCACGTTGAAGGTGCCGATCAGGTTGACGTTGATGATGCGGGCGAACTTCGCGAGCGGATAGACGCCGTCCTTGCCGACGATGCGCTGCGAGCCGCCGATGCCGGCGCAGTTGACCAGCACGCGGGCGACGCCATGCGCCGCTTCCGCCTTGGCGATGCCGGCCTTGACCTGCTCCTCGTCGGTGACGTCGGCATGAATGGCGACGCCCTTCAACTCGGCGGCAACCTTCTCCGCATTCTCCTTGCTCTGGTCGAGCACGGCGATCTTGGCGCCCTTGGCAGCCATGGCGCGCGCCGTGGCGGCGCCCAGGCCCGAGCCACCGCCGGTGATGAGAACGGCAACGTTGTTCAACTGCATGATACGCTTCCTCCTTGGACGTTTTTTGTTTGCGAATAGCGAATGGGGAGTAGCGAATAGGGCGAACCTCTATTCGCTACTCCCTATTCGCCATTCGCCCTCTTCAATATTCCGCCGCAGATCAGCGCCTCCATGTGGGCGATGTACTGACGGCAGACATCATCGGTGACCGGGCCGACGCCGATCGCGCGCGACATCGCGTGGCGGCCGAAGAACAGATGATCGCAGGCGCCGATCAGGCTGGTATAGAACAGCACCGGATCCACGGCGCGGAACTCGCCCTTGGCGACGCCCTCCTCGATCAGCCGGCGATGGAAATCCAACAGCGGCGCGACGAAGAACTTCGACACTTCATCCGCGGCTTCGGCGCTGCTCTCGTGCAGCAGATAGTGGATCAGCCGGTTCATGTAGGGAAACCGGTGATAGGCGCGGATGATGCCGCTGATGTGCAGCTTGAGCTTGGCCGTCGGCGCAAGCGGCTGCGCCAGCAGATAATCGAGATTGGCGACCTCGGTCGCAGCATCGCGGGCGAGCAGCGCCAGCAGCAGCCCGTCCTTGTTGCCGAAATGATATTTGACCAGGGCGGCGTTGGCGCCGGACTTCTGGGCGATGTCGCTGAGCGAAATTTCGATCGAGGACCTCTGAATCATCAGCTCGCTCGCTGCGTCCAGCAGCTTCTCCGCGGTGGCATTCCGTCCCGCGGGAAGCTTTTCCGGCGCGCTGTTCTGAAGCTGAGGTCCCAAGACGCATCTCGCAATTGATTGCGGCAGATAAGCCGAAGCCGGAGTTGATCTCAAGAGTTAATTGATCGATTGACTAACCGACATTGGAGCATTTAAATCGCGCGCAATCACGAACACCAAGTCTAGGGAGGACACGTCATGGCGGAAGCCTACATCGTCGCGGCCGCACGCACGGCCGGCGGCCGCAAGGGTGGCCGTCTGGCCGGCTGGCATCCGGCCGATCTCGCCGCGAAGGTGCTGGATACGCTGGTCGATCGCTCCGGCGCCGCGCCGGACCAGGTCGAGGACGTGATCATGGGCTGCGTCATGCAGACCGGCGAGCAATCGAACAACATCGCGCGCAATGCGGTGATGGCCTCGAAGCTGCCGGAGAGCGTGCCGGGCACCTCGATCGACCGGCAGTGCGGCTCGTCGCAGCAGGCGCTGCACTTCGCTGCGCAGGCGGTGATGTCCGGCGCGATGGATGTCGTGATCGCCGCCGGCGTGGAGTCGATGACCCGGGTGCCGATGGGCCTGTCATCGACCCTGCCGGCGAAGAACGGCTTCGGGCACTACAAGAGCCCTGGCATCGAGAGCCGCTATCCGAACATCCAGTTCAGCCAGTTCACCGGCGCGGAAATGATGGCGGAGAAGTACGGACTCTCGAAGGATGAGCTCGACGAATACGCCTATAACAGCCATCAGCGCGCGATTGCCGCCACGCAAGCAGGCCAATTCAAGGACGAGATCATCCCGCTCGAGATCACCCGTGCCGACGGCTCGACCGACACCCACTACATCGACGAGGGCATCCGCTTCGACGTCAGCCTCGACGGCATCAGAAACGTCAAGCTGATCGCCGAGAACGGCAAGCTGACGGCGGCCACGGCCAGCCAGATCTGCGACGGCGCGTCCGGCGTCATGGTCGTCAACGAGCGCGGCCTGAAGTCGCTCGGCGTCAAGCCGCTGGCCCGCGTCCACCACATGACCATGATGGGCGGCGACCCCGTGATCATGCTGGAGGCGCCGCTGCCGGCGACGCAGCGCGCGCTGCAGAAGGCGGGCATGTCGATCGACGACATCGATCTTTACGAGGTCAACGAGGCCTTCGCATCGGTGCCGACCGCGTGGCTGAAGGCAACCCGCGCGGATCCTGACAGGCTCAACGTCAATGGCGGCGCCATCGCGCTCGGCCATCCGCTCGGCGGCTCCGGCACCAAGCTGATGACCACGCTGCTGCATGCGCTGAAGGCCCGCAACAAGCGCTATGGGTTGCAGACGATGTGCGAAGGCGGCGGCATGGCGAATGTGACGATCGTGGAGCGGCTGTAGTCCTCGCTACAACAATGGTGTCGTCCCGGCCTTGCGCCGGGACCCATACTCCCACGTGTTCGTGGTCGAGCTGAGCTGGAGCTCCAGCTCGCTTCCCAATTTCATTCGGTGGTTATGGGTCTCCGCTTTCGCGGGGACGACAGCCATCCTGATCAAGCGGTGTGCCCTCATGACCCACCCCTCCATCCACGCCCGAAGCCATCCCGACAAGATCGCCTATCAGATGGCCGGCACCGGCAAGGCCATCACCTATCGCGAGCTCGACGAGCTCTCCAATCAGGGCGCGCAGCTTTTTCGTGCGCTGGGCCTGAAAGCCGGCGACCATATCGCCTTCCTGATGGAGAACCGGCTGGCCTTCATGGAGATCGCCTGGGCCGCGCAGCGCTCCGGTCTCTACTATACCGCGATCAGCCGCTATCTCACCAAGGACGAGATCGCCTACATCATCAAGGATTGCGGCGCCAAGGTCTTCATCACCTCGCCGAAATGCGCCGAGCAGGTCCGCGATCTCGTCGCCGGCACCGACGGCCCACTGTTCTTCATGGTCGACGAGCCGGAGCCCGGCTTCCGCTCGTGGGACAAGGAGGCCGGCGCCCAGCCCAAGACGCCGATCGCCGACCAGGTTGCCGGCTACGACATGCTGTATTCGTCGGGCACGACGGGACGGCCGAAGGGCATCAAGAAGGATTTCGAAGGCAATCCGATCGATCGGCCGAACCAGTTCCTGCGCGTGCTCTGCGCCGACATGTGCGGCATGAACGCCGACAGCATCTATCTGTCGCCGGCACCGCTCTATCACGCTGCGCCGCTGCGCTTCAACATGATGGTATCCGTGCTCGGCGGCACCTCGATCATCATGGAGCATTTCGACGCCGAGGAGTTCCTGAAGCTCGTCGAGACATGCAAGGTCACGCAGTCACAGCTTGTGCCGACCATGTTCGTGCGCATGCTCAAGCTGCCGGAGGACGTCCGCAAGCGCTACGACGTCTCGACCTTGAAGGGTGCGATCCACGCCGCAGCGCCCTGCCCGGTCGACGTCAAGGCCAGGATGATCGAATGGTGGGGTCCGATCCTGATTGAATATTATGCCGGCTCCGAAGGCAACGGCGTCACCGTCTGCACCTCGAAGCAGTGGCTGGAGCACCGCGGCAGCGTCGGCCGTGCCGTCGTCGGCAAGATCAAGATCCTCGGCGAGGACGACCAGGATCTGCCCATCGGGGAGATCGGCTCGGTCTACTTTGCCGACGCACCTGTGTTCTCCTATCACAACGATCCGGAGAAGACGAAGCGCGCCTATAATGACAAGGGCTGGTCGACCCTCGGCGATGTCGGCTATCTCGATGCCGACGGCTTCCTCTATCTCACCGACCGCAAGTCCTACATGATCATCTCCGGCGGCGTGAACATCTACCCGCAGGAGACCGAGGACGTCCTCATCACCCACCCGGAGGTGGCCGACGTCGCGGTGTTCGGCGTTCCCAACGAGGAGATGGGCGAGGAGGTCAAGGCGGTGGTGCAGCCGCACGACATGGCGCGCGCCGGCAAGGCGCTCGAGGAGCAATTGATCCTGTTCTGCCGCAAGCACCTGTCACCGATCAAATGCCCGCGCTCGATCGACTTCGAGCCGGAACTGCCGCGCACGCCGACCGGCAAGCTGGTCAAGCGCCACCTGCGCGAACGCTACTGGCCGAAGAAGGGCGCGGCATAGCTCCAATAACGGTAGCTGTCGTCCCGGCCTTGCGCCGGGACCCAGCCACCGCAGCCGATGATGCGAAGGGTATAAGCTCCAGCTTGGCGTCACATGAGCGCCTGTGGTTATGGATTCCGGCTCGCGCTCGCTTCGCTCGCTTGGCCGGGACGACGCGAGGAGAGTGCACGCCATGTCCCAGTCCCTTCCCCCGCTTCCCCTCCCATCCACGATCCGCTCGCGCTTCGTCGACGGCATCAACGGCCTGCGCATGCACGTGCTGGAAGCCGGCTTCGAGACGCCCGGCCGCCCCTGTGTGCTGCTGCTACACGGCTTTCCCGAGCTGGCCTATAGCTGGCGCAAGTTGATGCCGGCGCTGGCCGCCGCCGGATATCACGTGCTGGCGCCGGACCAGCGCGGCTATGGCCGCACCACGGGGTGGAGCGCCGACTATGACGGCGATCTCGCACCGTTTCGATTCACCAATCTGGTCCGTGATGCGCTCGGCGTGGTCTATGCATTCGGCCATCGCCATGTCGCTTCTGTCATCGGCCACGACTTCGGCAGCCCCGTCGCGGCGTGGTGCGCGGTGATCCGCCCCGATGTCTTTCGATCGGTCGTGATGATGAGCGCACCGTTCCCGGGGCCACCGGCAGCACCGTTCGACATCGCCGGTCATCCCCTCGCGCCGCAGGAGGATCCCGTGCATCGCGAACTGGCCGCGCTGCCGCGGCCGCGCAAGCACTATCAATGGTACTACGCGACGCGGCAGGCCAATACGGACATGCATCGGGCGCCGCAGGGACTGCATGACCTCCTCCGCGCCTATTACCATCACAAGAGCGCGGACTGGGCGGGCAACGCCCCTTACCCGCTGCAGGCGTGGAACGCGACCGAGCTCGCGAAGCTGCCGACCTATTACGTGATGGACCTCGGCAAGACCATGGCCGAGACCGTCGCCGAGGAGATGCCGGATGCGGCGGCGATCGCGGCGAATCGCTGGCTGCCGGACCATGAGCTCGCTGTCTACACCGCCGAATATGAACGAAACGGCTTCCAGGGCGGACTGCAGTGGTACCGCTGCGGCACGTCCGGCCTATTCGACGCTGAATTGCAGACGTGGTCGGATCTCACCATCGACGTTCCGTCTGCATTCATCTCGGGCCTGCAAGACTGGGGCATCTACCAACGGCCCGGCGTGTTTGAGGCGATGCAATCCCGAGTGTGCACCAACATGATGCTGTGCGAGCTGATCGATCGCGCCGGTCATTGGGTGCAGCAGGAGCAACATGAACGAGTCAATGAGCTCCTGTTAACGTTCCTGAACAGACTGACAGCCTGATTTCGGACGCCGTTTCGAACTATCAGGCGAATCGAGGAACGAACATTCGGGGTTGACGTTTCTGCATCCGGGCGATGCGCATCAGGAGATGATTTATGGATAAGAAGATCGCAGGCTTGTTGGGCGCGGTCGCCGCTGTCGGCGCGCTCGGCACGGCGCAGGCGTCGGCGGCTCCCGCCCCGACCGATGTCCTGAAGGCCAATTCCTACGCCGACCTGCTCGAGCCGATTCCGAACGCCGCCAAGGTGCTTCAAGCACTCGACGAGCAGGGACCGCCGACGGCCGAGCCGAAGGTTCAGCTCGCGCAATGGTACCATCACCACCATCATCATCACCATCACCACCATGGCTACTGGCGCGGCTATGGCTATGGCTATGGCTATGGCTACGGCTATGGTCCGCGCGTCTACGTGGTGCCGCCACGGCGCTGGTATCACCACCATCACCATCATCACCACCATCACTGGTACTACGATCGCTACTGATCGCATCGCGATGATGGTTTGACGGGGCGCCGGCCGCGAGGTCGGCGCCTCTTTCATGTCAGCAGGGCGTCCTCACGATTTGCGCGCCTTCTCCTTCGCTGCGCGATGCAGGTGGCGGTAGGTGCCGTCGAACACCGTATCGGTGCTCGACACCCATTCGGTGTCCTTGGCGAGGACCGGCCGGCTGGCATGGATCCGGCGTGACTGCAGCTCGCGTTCCGCCGCCTCGTCGGGGCTCATCGGCTCGACCGTGAAGTTCGCCTCCTCGGGAATCACGATCACCTGCGCGAACGGCTCGCCGGGGCGGAAGATGTGGGTCCGGCCCTCGGCAGGCGCCTTGAACACGCAGAAGAACAGCATCGGCCAGAAACTGCGCACCAGCGCCGGCACGGCGATCGGGCAGGTATCGGTGCGGTCGGTGTAGAATCGCGGATGCGGCTCGGTCCGGATCGCAAAGCCGTTGGGCACCTTGAGATCGAGCAGGATCTGGTAGGTGTAGAAGGCATCGCCGAAATTGCGGAATGGCGGCCATTGCAGGCTCGGGCTCGGCGGCTCGCCCCAGTCGCCGGACAGCTCCAGCTTGCCGTCGCGCGTGGTGACCTGCAGCTCGAAGTCGTAGGGATAAAACAGCTCGATGCCATATTGCGCACCTTCCGAGAATGGTACGCAATGCCAGACCTGCTCATGCGAGCCATTCGCGCGTGGCTGGCGTTCGCCCGCCCAGCCCGGGATGTCCATCCGGGTGCGGCGCGGCGCCAACCCTGGATCGTTGAGCCGATATTTGACGCTATCCATTGGAACTCCTTAGGTGGCTGAGCGGAACGCGAACGACGGACTATCCTCGCAGTTCCATGACTGGAGCTTGAATGCGACGTCACGAAAGGGTTTCGCGACCAATCTGCGGCCGGAGTTTGACCGCGGTGCAGCAAATCCATATAGACTTTAGAAACGTTCTAAATACTCGAATGTTGAGAGCGAAAGATCCGGGGACCTTGGAATGAAGAACTTCGCCGACCTCACCGAGCGCGAGATCCTGGCAATCGCGATCTCGGCCGAAGAGGAAGACGGCCGCATCTATATGAGCTTCGCGGAGGATCTGGCGGAACGCTATCCGGATTCGGCCAAGCTGTTCGAGCAGATGGCCGAGGAGGAGAAGGGCCACCGCCACATGCTGCTCGAGCTCTATGAGGAGCGCTTCGGCAAGAACCTGCCGCCGATCCGGCGCGAGAACGTCAAGGGCTTCATGCAGCGCCGGCCGATCTGGCTGACCAAGAACCTGTCGCTCGACGCCATCCGCCGCGAGGTCGGCACGATGGAGTTCGAGGCCGAGCGCTTCTACGCCAAGGCCGCCGAGCAGGCCAAGGACGTCGGCGTGCGCCGGCTGCTCGGCGATCTCGCCGAGGCCGAGAAGGGCCACGAGAAGGTCGCGGCGAAACTGACCGACAAGATCCTCAGCCCGGACGTCCGGCACAAGGAGGACGAGACGCGGCGGCGCGTGTTCGTGCTGCAATATGTCCAGCCCGGTCTCGCCGGCCTGATGGACGGCTCGGTCTCGACGCTGGCGCCGCTGTTCGCCGCCGCCTTCGCCACACATCAGAACTTCCAGACCTTCCTGGTCGGTCTCGCCGCCTCGATCGGTGCCGGCATCAGCATGGGCTTTGCCGAGGCGCTGTCCGACGACGGCTCGCTGACGGGCCGCGGCTCGCCGTGGCTGCGCGGCGCCGTGTGCGGCGCGATGACGACGCTCGGCGGATTGGGGCACACGATGCCCTATCTCGTCCCGGACTCCTGGACCAACGCGTTCTGGATTGCGACCGCGATCGCCAGTCTCGTCGTATTCTTCGAGCTGTGGGCGATCGCCTACATCCGCGCGCGCTACATGGACACGCCGTTCCTGCAGGCGGTGTTCCAGATCGTGCTCGGCGGCATCATCGTGCTCGGCGTCGGAATTCTCATAGGAGCGGCCTAGCATCCGCACCCCGGCGTCTTGCGAAACGTCCAGCCGCGAGGCTGATGGCGCCAGACCGATCACAACGGAAAACTCGTCATGACGCCACGCTTGCATTACGGCACGCCCGCGAAGATCCTGCACTGGCTGGCGGTGGCGCTGCTCGCCATCCAGTATCCGATCGGCTGGCTGATGCCGGACCTGCACGCGAACACACCCCCCGGCGCGCCGATGATCCTGCACATCTCGTTCGGTCTCACCATCCTCGCGCTGATCCTGGTGCGCTTCGTCTGGCGGCTCACCCATCCGGTCGCACCGGAGAGCTCGCTGCCGCCCTGGCAGCGGCTGAGCTCGGAGGTCGTGCACTGGATGCTCTATGTGATGGTGCTGGCGAGCACCATCACCGGCTGGCTGTTCGCCTCCTTCCGCGGCTGGAGCGTGTCGTTCTTCTACCTGCTTCCGTTGCCGATGCTGGCCGCGCGCAACCCGGCCGGTAACCGCGCCATCGACGGGCTGCACCAGGCCTCCGAATGGCTGCTGCTGATCCTGATCGTCGTTCACGTCGCCGCCGCACTCGCGCACGTCTTCATCTATCGCGACCGCGTCATGCAGCGGATGCTGCCGGGCTAGAGGATAGTCCGCAATTTTGGTCAAGCGATCGCCATCCGCATCGGTTAAGACTCCCGGCAAACATCGCACCGGGAGGATCGACCTTGGCCGCACCGCAATGGACGTTCGCAACCGCCGTCGACACGGCGAAGGCATTGGCAGATCGTCAGATCTCGTCGGTGGAGCTGACCAAGCTCGCCATCGACCGCATCGAACGTCATGACTCCGAGATCAACGCCGTCTGCGTGCGCGATTTCGAGCGCGCGCTCGCTGCCGCTGACGTCGCCGACGCGGCGCTGGCGCGCGGCGAACGGCGGCCCCTGCTCGGCCTTCCGCTCACGGTGAAGGAATCCTACAACGTCGCCGGCCTGCCGACGACCTGGGGTTTTCCGCAGCATAGGGATTTCATCGCGGCCGAGGATGCGCTGACGGTGACGCGCGTGAAGGATGCCGGCGGCATCGTGCTCGGCAAGACCAACGTGCCGCTCGGGCTCGGCGACTGGCAGAGCTACAACGACATCTACGGCACCACCAACAATCCCTACGATCTCGGCCGCACGCCAGGCGGTTCGTCCGGCGGATCGGCCGCGGCACTGGCGGCCGGCTACGGCTCGCTGTCGCTCGGCTCCGATATCGGCGGCTCGCTCCGGGTCCCCGCGTTTCATTGCGGCGTCACCGCGCACAAGCCGACCTACGGCCTCGCGGCCTCGCGCGGCCACACGCCACCGCCGTTTCAGCCGCTGCCGGGCGAGGCGGACCTCGCCGTCGTCGGCCCGATGGCCCGCTCGGCCGCTGATCTGTCGCTGCTGCTCGATGTGATCGCGGGCCCCGACCCGCTCGAAGCCGGCAAGGCGTTTCGCCTCGACCTGCCTCCGCCGCGTCACGGTCGCCTGCAGGATTTCCGCGTGCTGGTGGTCGCGAGCGATCCGCTGCTGCCGACCAACAGCGCCGTGCGCGGCGCGATCGAGCGGCTGGCGGCCGACCTCGCGCGGGCCGGCGTCAGCGTCACGACGGAGAGCCCGCTGCTGCCGGACTTCGCCGCATCGAGCCGGCTCTACATGCGCATGCTGCTCGGCTTCATCGGCGCCACCATGCCGGCGGAGGTCCACGCCGGCGCCAGCCACGCGGCCGCGCAATTGCCGAAGGAGGCAGCGAGCCTCGCGGCCGAGCGGCTGCGCGGCATCGCGCTCAGCCATCGCGACTGGGTGCAGGCCGGCGGGGCGCGGGCGCGGCTGCGCGCGCAATGGCGAACGCTGTTCGAGCATTTCGATGCCGTGATTTGCCCGATCATGCCGACGCCGGCCTATCCGCACGACCATTCGCCCGACCAGGAGCAGCGCCGCATCAGCATCGACGGCGTCGAGCACTGCTACACCGATCAGCTCGCCTGGCCGGGCATCGCCACCTTGCCCGGACTGCCCGCCACCGCGATTCCGCTTGGGCTTGCCGACGGCCTGCCGGTCGGGGTGCAGATCGTCGGCCCGTTCTTCGAGGATCGCACGCCGCTCAAGCTCGCCGAGCTGATCGAGCGCGAGTTCGGCGGCTTCGTCCCGCCGCCGCTGTTTGCGGACTAGTTCGCGATCGGGCTTCTTCAACAACGCCTAGCCAAATTCCGCCGTCGTCCTACATCGTCATGGCCAGGCCGGCCATCCATCTTCCAGAGGGGCTGGATGCCCGGGTCAAGCCCGGGCATGACGGGTAACTAATAGGCAGACCCGCCGAACCTCATCACCTGCCTCACACCCGACCACCCACCTCACGCGTCGAACATGATCACGCTGCGCAGCGTCTTGCCGGCTTTCATGTTGGCAAAGCCCTCGTTGATCTCGGACAGCTTCAGCTTGGCGGAGATCCAGTCCTCCAGATGCAGCTTGCCGCGCAGATAGAACTCAACGAGACGGGGCATGTCGACGCGGAAGTGGTTCGAGCCCATCGACGAGCCCTGGATGCGGCGCTCGCGCAGGAAGTCGAAGCCGTGCAGCTCGATCTTCTGGCCGAACGGGATCATGCCGACGATGGTCGCGGTGCCGCCGGGCGCCAGCATCGCGAAGGCCTGCTCGGCGGTCTCCTTGCGCCCGAGCACCTCGAAGGCGTGATGCACGCCGCCCTTGGTGAGCTCGCGCACCTGCGCCACGACGTCGCCCTCAGCGGGATTGATGATGTCAGTCGCACCCAGTTTCGTCGCAAGCTGCAGCTTGGCCGGATTGGTATCGATGGCGATGATACGGCCCGCGCCCGCGATCTCGGCGCCGTTGATCGCAGCCATGCCGACGCCGCCGCAGCCGATCACGGCCACGGTCTCGCCGGCCTGCACCCGCGCCGTGTTGACGACGGCGCCATAGCCGGTGATGACGCCGCAGCCGATCAGCGCCGCGAGGTCGAGCGGCATGTCCGGGCGGATCTTCACGATCGCATTCTCGTGCACCAGCATCTGCTCGGCGAAGGACGAGAGGTTGAGAAACTGGTGCAGCTTCTCACTTCGTCCCCATGACAGCCGGTTGGAGGCGCCGGGCGGCATCTTCACCGTCGTATCGGTGCACAGCACCGGGCGGCCCGTCGTGCAGTTGTCGCAGGTGCCGCAGAACACGGACAAGCACGTGACGACATGATCGCCCGGCTTCACATAGGTTACGTCGGCGCCGACCTGCTCGACGATCCCAGCCGATTCATGGCCGAGCACGGCGGGCAGCGGATGCGGATACAGGCCTTCGATGAAGTGCAGGTCGGAATGGCAGAGACCGGCCACCGCCGTGCGGATGAGCACTTCCCGCGGCCCCGGCTTGGGCACACTGATGTCCTCGATCACCAGCGGCTTGTTGACCTCCATCAGCACGGCGGCTTTCATTGGCGTTCTCCCGATCTTGTTTGTTGTTGGTCGCGGCAAGCCTACGCCGCTGACAGCAGTTCGCCAACCTCCTCCATGTCAGCGGTACGTTCGCCGAGCAGCAGCGTGGCGATCGCATCATCCATCCTATTTTCCGCAAGCCGGAACGGATCGGACGGCGTCAGCCGGTGCGCGACGACGAGCTTCGCCAGCAACAGCCTGCGCGCGTCGCCGCGCATCGCGTGGATGCGCGCGCTTTCCCAGGTCGTCGAGACGGCGCTCGCCACGTGATACAGCAGGCTGGTGGCGCGGCGCGCTTCGGACTCATTGTCGGCGCGTCCCGCGACCTCGCGCGCAAAGCCCACGGCACGATCCACGAGTCGATGCAGCTGATCGCGCCAGGCCTGCGGCACGGCGGCGCTGTCGTCGAGCCGCGCATGCAGGTCGGCTGCCAGCGCGGCCTCCGCACCGTGCCGGCCCACGGCGCGCTTCAGCGCATCGAGCGCGACGATGTTGCCGGTGCCCTCCCAGATCGAGCCGAGATGGGCGTCGCGCAGCAGCCGCGCGGTGACGAACTCCTCGACATAGCCGATGCCGCCGCGCATCTCCAAGGCATCGCCGCAGACCTTGCGCGCGTCGCGCGTGGCACGGAACTTCAATGTCGGCGTCAGGATGCGCAGCAGCGCCGCGGCCTCCTGGCTGCCGGCCTCGGCACGGTCGAGCGCGTCGGCGGTGAGGAAGCTCATCGACAGCGCCTGCTCGGTCGCGAGCAGGATCTTCAGCAGTTGCCGCCGCCCGAGCGGCAGGTCGACGATGCGTTTTCCGAACACCACGCGGTTGCGCGCGACCGTGATCGCGTCGTGCCAAGCCCGCCGCATCAGCGCAGTCGACTTGACGCCGTTGGAGAGACGCGACGAGTTGACCATCTCGGCCATCTGCACGAAGCCGCGATCGAGCCGCCCGACCGCATAGGCGATCGCGCCCTCCAGCTTGATCTCGCCCGAGGCCATCGAGCGGGTGCCGAGCTTGTCCTTGAGGCGCACGATCCGATAGTGGTTCTGGCTGCCGTCATCGAGGAAGCGCGGCATCAAGAACAGGCCGACGCCGCGCGTTCCCGCTTCGGCATCTTGCGGCCGCGCCAGCAGCATCACCACTTTCGCATCGGCATTGGAGCAGAACCATTTCTCGCCATGCAGGCGCCAATGGTCGCCCTCCGGGACGGCGACCGTCGTCAAAGTGCCGACATCGGAGCCGCCCTCCTTCTCGGTCATGAACTGGCCACCCTGGGTCAGCTTTCTCATGTCGGTCTGCGTCAGGCCATCGAGGTACTTGGCCTTGAGCCCGTCGCTGCCGAAGCTCGCCAGCAGCTTGGCGCAGCCATCGGTGACATTGATCGGACAGCCCAGACCGAACTCCGCCTGGTTGAACAGGAAGGTGAAGGCGTGCTTTGCCGCGACGGGATATTTGCTCGGCCAGCCGAGAATGCCCTTGCGGATCGACATCGCATGAATGCCGAACTCGCTAAAGGCGGCGCGCTCCAGCTCGCGATACGCGGGATGATACTCGACCCACTGCACGTCGCGGCCGAAGCGGTCGCGCTGGTGCAGCACGGGGCCATGACGGTCAGCCAAGCGGGCGCATTCGTCGAGATAGGAGCCGGCGAGTTCGCCGAGACGGTCGAGATGCGGCACGAGGTGCCGAAACAGCGTCTCGGGCAGATGGATGCGCAGGAGATCGGTGAGCGCCGGATCGGCGCGATAGAAGTTCAGCCCCGTGGTATCGGGCGCCAGCAACTCCGGCCTCGCGCCGCCGGTCATCACGTCATCGCGTTTCAGGAACTGATGCATGATCGTTAAGCCCTCGTTCGTTTCCGCAAGTCTCTGATGGACTCTTCGACAGGTTGCGCCTGATCGGATACACAACAAGCAGCGGCGTGCGCCGAACCGGGAGCAGATCCATGACCAATCAGCCGACGGAGGTTTATCGCATCTTCGGGGCGGAGATGTCGCCCTATTCGGTCAAGGTGCGATCGTATCTGCGTTACAAGGGCATTCCGCATCAATGGATATTGCGCAATGCGGAAAGCGAGGCGGAGTTCGCGCGGCACGCCAAGCTGCCGATCATTCCGCTGGTGGTCGGCCCCGGCGAGGTGCCGATGCAGGATTCGACGCCGATCATCGACGCGCTGGAGCTCGACTTTCCGCAACCCACGATTCATCCCGGCGACGCGCTGACGAGCTTCATCTCGGCCTTGATCGAGGAGTTCGGCGACGAGTGGGGCAACAAGTGGATGTTCCATTATCGCTGGGCCCGTGATCTCGATCAGCGCGCCTCGGCCGGACGCATCGCCCGCATCCGCGCCCCCAGGGCGGACGAGGCCGAGTGCGGCGAAGTGGCGGATAAAGTCCGCGCCCGCATGGTCGAGCGGCTCTGGTATGTCGGCTCGAACGAGATCAACGCGCCGCAGATCGAGCAGGGCTTTGCCGAAATGCTCGACCTGCTCGAACGACATCTCTCGGTCAGGCCGTATCTGTTCGGCCACCGTCCGGCCTACGGCGATTTCGGACTGTGGGGCCAGCTCTACGAGCTGTGGACCGATCCGACCGCCGGCGCCCTGATCGAAGGCCGCGCGCCGCATGTGCTGGCCTGGATCCACCGCATGCTATGGCCGCGCGCCGAAGGCGAGTTCGAGCTGTGGCCGGAACTGTCACTGACCTTGATGCCGATCCTGACCCGCCAAGTCGGCGCGCTGTTCATGCCGTGGACGCTCGCCAACGAGCAGGCACTGGCGGGACAGCGCGACGTCTTCAGCGTGCAGCTGGGTGACTTCACGTGGACACAGAAGCCGCAGAAATATCATGCGCGCTCGTTGGCCATGCTCCGCGGCAAATACGCGTTCCTGCACGATCGAAGCCGACTCGACGTCGTGCTGGAGGAGATTGGTTGCCTCGCCGGATTGCAGCCGCGCCCCACCTGAGGGCGCGTGGCAAAAATGTGGGGACGAGCCGTAGGAAGTCGGCCGCCGGTGCATTAGCTTGATTCCTGCGGACGCTTTGGCCCAAGGACCTGCCCATGGATATCCCAGCCTACAAGATCGCCCTCATCGTCGGTGCCGGCGAAGGGCTCTCGGCCTCGCTGGCGCGGCTGTTCGCGCGCGAGAAGATCCGCGTGGCGCTGGCTGCGCGCAAGATCGAGAAGCTCGGCGCGCTCTGCAACGAGACCGGCGCCCGCGCCTACCCCTGCGATGCGACCAATCCGGAGGAGGTCGAGCGGCTGTTCGGCATCGTCGAGCGCGAGATCGGCGCGCCTGATCTCGTGGTCTACAATGCCAGCGCGCGGGCGCGCGGAGCGCTCACCGATCTCGTGCCGGCCGACGTGCAGCAGTCGATTGCCGTCAGCGCCTTCGGCGGCTTCTTGGTGGCGCAGCAGGCGGCACAGCGCATGCTGCCGAACAAGCACGGCGCCATCCTGTTCACCGGCGCCTCCGCCAGCGTGAAGGGCTACGCCCAGTCGGCGCCGTTCGCGATGGGCAAGTTCGCGCTGCGCGGCCTCGCCCAGAGCATGGCGCGCGAACTGTCGCCGCAGGGCATCCACGTCGCGCACTTCGTCATCGACGGCGGGATCAGGAGTGCGGCAAGGCAGGAGCCCGCCGAGCGCCCGGACTCGATGCTCGACCCGGACGCCATCGCTGCCAGCTATTGGAGCGTGCTTCAGCAGCCGCGCAGCGCCTGGAGCTGGGAGATCGAGCTCAGGCCGTGGGTGGAGATGTTTTGAGGCGCGGCGTAGTCATTCGATTGCCGATGCTCGCCTCACAACGACTGTCATCGCCCGGCTTGACCGGGCGATCCAGTACGCGCAGCTCGCGGAGAGGAACGTGGACAGACCGCAGCGCATGGGATACTCCGCCTGCGCGTGGCATGACGGACGTCATATCATGAATGTGCTATGATGCGCGGCTCACGGTCCACTACCCTCAGGCCGCCGCTTGGCGATTCCGTAGACCGGTGCCTCAGCTCCTTCTCGAATCGCACCAAGGTCCAGTCATCGGGATACTGGCGAAGATCGAAGCCGGACTTCCTGGCGAGCGCAATCATCACGTCGTTGGTACGCAGCGCATCGCCCGATAGCGTGACGCCGCCGAGCGCAACCGCGCGGCGCTCGAGATTCGCGATCAGCGCCGGGCCGATGCCGTGGCCCTGCCAGCGGTCCTGCACCGACAGGCCGAACTCGACGCGGCCGGTATCGCGGTCGAGCGCGTAGCGCGCTTCGGCCACGATGCTCTCGACGCCGTCGTGATCCATCACGCCGATCAGGCTGTAACGGTCGTTGCGGCCGAGCGCGACGAAATCGTCGAGCACAGCCGGAGGCAGTTCGCTCAGCGCGCCGAGGAAACGCTTGTGACGCGAGCGCGGGCTCAAGGAGCGCACATAGGTCTGCAGCGCCTCGGCATCAGCCGATGTCACGAAGCGCAGCCGCACCTCGTCGCCACGCCGGGTGTGAATGGCGTTGGACGCGGCGGCGAAATCGGCAACGGCGGACGTCGGCATGACGGACTCCGGCGGAGATCAAATTGCCGGCGCCCTCCTTTGCGGAGCGGCGCCGGCGCGACGGGACGAGTGAGGGGCTCAACCCCGCCAGAACGGCTTGTCGATCTCGGCGGCGATATCGCTACGGGACAGGCCGAGGTCGTGCAGGTCGCGCTCCGACCATTGCGCCAGCTCGTGCCGTGTGCGGTAGCGGAGGCGCCAGGCGGCGAGTAGCTCGGCCACCCCCGACCAGAAGCCGGGAGTATGATGTTTCGTCATTGACGAGGAGACGTAGAAAGACATGAAAGCCTCCTGTATTGCACTGAACCTGCACTATCGGAGGCTTGCCTTTCATCTACAAACGACATTTACTACCGCTTCGGATGATATAACGTCATGCAAACGGGAGACCCTGAGTGACCCGGCTGCCGTCGCTGAATGGATTGCGGGCGTTCGAGGCCGCGGCGCGGCATCTGAGCTTCACCCGCGCGGCCTCCGAACTGAACGTGACGCAGACCGCGATCAGCCATCAGATCAAGCGCTTGGAGGATGAGCTCGGGCTGCGCCTTTTCGTCCGCCAGAACCGTAGCTTGGCGTTGACGCCGCAGGCCCGCGACTATCTCCCGCTGGTGCGGGCGGCGTTCGACGATCTCCGGCTGGCGACCGAGCGGCTGGTGCGCAAGGACAACGCCAAGGTGCTGACGGTCTCCACCATCGCCTCGCTGGCCGCCAAATGGCTGCTGCCGCGGCTGACGGCATTCCAGGAAGCCCATCCCGGCATCGACGTGCGGATCACGACCTCGACCACCCTGGTCGACTTCCGCAAGGACGACGTCGACGCTGCGATCCGCTATGGCCGCGGCCACTGGCCGGGCGTCCGGGCCGAATGGCTGATGGCCGACGAGCTGTTTCCGGTGTGCAGTCCGGCGCTGCTGCAGGGCGACAAGCCGCTACGCTGTCCGGAGGACCTCGCGCATCACACGCTGCTGCAGGCCAGCGGCGGCTATGACGACGACTGGCGGCTCTGGCTGACCGCGGCGGGTCTGCCGGTGGAGATGTCGAGGCAGGGCCGGCTGAGCTTCGACCTGTCGCTGATGACCGTCCAGGCTGCGATCGACGGGCTCGGCGTCGCGATCGGCCGCACAGCCTACGTCCAGGACGACATCGCCAAGGGCCGGCTGGTGGTGCCGTTCAAGATGGCGCTGCCGAGCGACGCCGGGTTCTATCTGGTGACCCCGGAGGGACGAACCGATCCGCCGAAGCTGAAGGCGTTCCGGCAATGGCTGAAGGATGCAACGCAGCAGAAGTCGGCCGCCGGCAATTCTGTTCAGGCCTAGGGCGCCTTGAGCGCAAAGCTATTGGCCGCCATGGCTTGGTGTGGCAGATTGTCGCACCTTTCCCTTCGGCCGGCGTAGAAATCCTCCGCACGAGCCTCTCGACGGTAGGAGTTTCCCCGCGTGTCCTCAACGTCAATCCCGCAGCCGGCTACGATCCATTCGCGCATCGGCGCGATCCTGCGCGCCACCAGCGGCAATTTCCTCGAGCAGTTCGACTTCTTCCTGTTCGGGTTCTATGCCCCGATCATCGCCAAGGCGTTCTTCCCATCGGAGAACGAGACTGCATCTCTGCTGAACGCCTATGGCGTGTTCTGGCTCGGCGCCCTGATGCGGCCGGTCGGCGCGATCGTGCTCGGTGCCTATGTCGACAAGATCGGCCGGCGCCAGGGCCTGATCGTGACGCTCGGCATCATGGCGGTCGGCACCGTTGTCATCGCGTTCTGCCCGACCTATGCGACGATCGGCATCGCGGCCCCGATCATCGTGCTGCTCGGGCGGCTGTTGCAGGGCTTCTCGGCCGGCGTCGAGCTCGGCGGCGTGTCGGTCTATCTGTCCGAGATCTCCACGCCCGGCAATCGCGGCCTCTACACCTCGTTCCAGTCGTCCAGCCAGCAGGTCGCGATCTTCGTCGCGTCGGTCATCGGCTATGTGCTCAACCAGGCCATGCCGGCGGACATGGTGGCGGCCTGGGGCTGGCGCATCCCGTTCTTCATCGGTTGCCTGATCATTCCGCTGATCTTCTTCCTGCGCCGCACGCTGGAGGAGACGCCGGCCTTCCTCGCGATGAAGAAGCACCCGACCGCGCGCGAAGTATTCGCCTCGGCGCTGGAGAACTGGCGCATCGTGATCCTCGGCATGATGATCGCAGTGCTGACCACGACGATGTTCTACTTCATCACCGTCTACGGTCCCGGTTTCGGCAAGGAACTGAAGCTGTCGGCGGCGGATTCACTGCTCGTCACCCTGCTGGTCGCCGTAACCAACTTCTTATGGAATCCGGTTGGCGGCGCGGTGTCGGATCGGATCGGACGCAAGCCGGTGCTGGTGACCATCGCGGCTCTGGCGTTGCTGACCGCCTATCCCGCCTTGCACTGGCTCGCGGCGGCGCCGAGCTTCGGCAAGCTGCTCGCGGTCGAAATGCTGTTCTCGTTCTATTTCGGCGTCTACAGCGGCACCATGCTGGGCTGCCTGGTCGAGATCGTGCCTGCGCATGTCCGCACCACCTGCTTCTCGATCGCCTTTGCGCTGGCGGCCGGCCTGTTCGGCACCGCGACGCCGGCGGTCTCGACCTGGCTCATCAACAAGACCGGCGACAAGGCCTCGCCCGGCTACTGGCTGATGTGCGCCGCCGTGCTCGGTATCATCGCAGCGATGACCGTCTATCGCGGCGGCCGCCAGGCCGTCGCGGCGCGCGAGCCGGTCATTGCGTGATCGCTGCGAGGGGCAGCGCCTTCCTTGGCGCGCGCTTTCGGCGCATGATGGTGGGGAATGAACAGCAGCCGGCGGCAGCGGGTGTCGACGCTGCCGAAGGATGACCGCCATGCAGCACCTCATCGCTGTCGCCGAGAAGGTCGCGGCGCGGCTGATCGCCAACAAGCAGACCATTGCCGTTGCGGAGTCCTCCGCCGGCGGCCTGATCGCGGCGGCGCTGCTCGCGGTGCCCGGCGCCTCCGCCTATTTCCTCGGCGGCGCCGTGGTCTATACGCGCGACGCCCGCCGCGTGCTGATGGACATTCCGGACGAGGCGATGAAGAGCATTCGCTCGGCGTCAGAGCCCTATGCGGAGCTGCTGGCGCGGCAGATCAGGACACGCTTTGCGACCGATTGGGGCTTGTCGGAGACCGGCGCGGCCGGCCCGACCGGTAACCGCTATGGCGACGCCGCTGGCCATGCCTGTTTCGCGGTGGCCGGCCCCGCGACCGCTGTGGTCACTCTGGAGAGCGGCCGCAGCGACCGCTGCGCCAATATGCAGCTGTTCGCGAAAAGCGCGCTGGAGCTGTTGCTGACGAAGCTCGACCAATAAAATCGGTGTCGTCCCGGGCAAGCCCGGTGACGCAAAGCGTCAGCGGGCGCAGACCCGGGACCCATACCGCGTGATCTCGCTTGAGGCAGGTCACACGTTGAGCCTTCGGGCAAGCCAATGTCCGCCGGTGGCTATGGATCCCCGCGTTCGCGGGGATGACACTGAGTTTGGGGCAGCGCCAATGGTCTCGAAGCAGCGGCGTGATCGCCCTTGCCTCACTTCTCCCGGAACGCACGCATCAGCTGGTCGTGCAGCGGCTTCATCAGGTAGGAGATCACGGTGCGGTCGCCGGTCTGGACGAAGGCTTCGACCGGCATGCCCGGAATCAGCTTGACGTCGCCGAGCCGGGCGATCTCCTCCGGCGGCATTGAGACGCGGATGGTGTAATAGCTCTGGCCGGTGCGCTGGTCGGTGGTGACGTCGGGCGAGACGCGGCTGACGACGCCATTCAATTCCGGCGTGGTGCGCTGGTTGAAGGCGGAGAGCCGCAGCAAGGTCTTCTGGCCGACCTGCAGCTTGTCGATGTCCTGCGGATTGACCTTGGCTTCGACCTGGAGGTCGTCGCTCTGCGGCACGATCAGCATGATGGCGTCGCCCGCGGTGATGACGCCGCCCACGGTGTGGACGGTCGACTGCAGCACCATGCCGTCCTGCGGCGCGCGGATGTCGACGCGGCGCAGCTGGTCCTCGGCGGTGACCTTGCGCTCGACAAACTCGCCGATCTTGTCGGTGGTCTCGCGCAGGTCCTTGGACACCTCGCTCACCATGTCCTTGTCGACCTGGATGATCTGCAGCTCGGTCTCGCTGATCTTGCCCTTGGCCTGGGCGCGGGCCGCGATGAACTGCGCGCGCTCGCCATTGAGGCGGGCGGCGTCGCGCTCCAGGGCGGTCAGGCGCGACAGCTGCACCAGATGCTGCTCATACAGCTGGCGCACGCCATCGAGCTCCTTCTGCACCAGCGCGATCTCCTGGTCCTTGGCGCTGACCTGCGCCGAGAGGCCCTCGATCTCCTCGTTCAGCTGGGTGACGCGCTCGCGCAGCTGCGCCTTCTGCCCGACGCGGCCGTTGACGCGGACCTCGAACAGCTTGGTCTCGCTCGCCGTCAGGCTCTTGACCTCGGGATCGCTCATGCGCTGCAGCAACTGCGGCGGAAACAGGATCTTGGCCCAGCCGCGCTGCTCGGCCTCGAGCCGGGCGGCGCGCGCCTGCAACGCATCGAGATTCTTGGTGACGATGGCGAGACTCGCCTTGGTCACGGTGTCGTCGAGCCGCACCACGATGTCGCCGGACTTGACGACGTCGCCGTCACGCGCCCGGAGCTCGCCGACCACACCGCCGGTCGGATGCTGCACCTTCTTGACGTTGGATTCGACCACGATCTGGCCCGGCGCGATCAGCGCACCGGAGATCTGCTGCGTCGCGGCCCAGCCGCCGAGCCCGCCGGCGACTGCAACGACGACGCCCATGCCGACCAGCAGGTGGCGCCGAATCGACTCGCGCACGCTCTCCGGCTTGCGCGCCCTCGGAAGAGGACCAGCGACGACCTGACTGCTCATGACTTCGTCACTCCGGCCTCCGAGACGATCTTGATCGGTGCCGGCGGGCGCGGCTGAAGCACCTGCGCCAGCACCGTCTCCTTCGGACCGAAGGCCTGCGCGCGGCCGTCCTTCATGACCAGGACCTGATCGACCGCCTCGATGCCGATCGGCCGGTGTGCGACGATGACCACGATCGCGCCGCGCGCCCGCGCCGAGCGCACCGCGCGCGACAGCGCCTCGTCGCCTTCGGTGTCGAGATTGGAGTTGGGCTCGTCGAGCACGATCAGGAACGGGTTGCCATAGAGCGCGCGCGCCAACGCCACGCGCTGCGCCTGGCCCGCCGAGAGCGCGGCGCCCTGCTCGCCGATCTCTGTATCGTAGCCGTCGCGCATCTTGATGATCATGTCGTGCACGCCGGCCTCCTTGGCGGCGGCGATGATGCCGTCAGCGGAGGCTTTCGGATCGAAGCGGCAGATGTTCTGCGCCACGGTGCCGCCGAACAGTTCGACATCCTGCGGCAGATAGCCGATGTGGCGGCCGAGCTCGTCCGTCGACCATTGGTCGAGCGCCGCGCCGTCGAGCCGGACATGGCCGCGCACCGGACGCCAGACGCCGACCAGCGCGCGGACCAGCGACGACTTGCCCGACGCGCTCGGGCCGATGATGCCAAGGCCGTTGCCGGCGGACAGCGCGAAGCTCACGTCCTGCACGATCGCCTTCTGATCGCCGGGCGCGACGATCGAGATGGCCTCGACCAAGAGCTTGCCGACCGGCGGCTGCAACAGGGTCGGCGCCGGTCGCTGCGGCATCGTCTGCAACAGATGGCTGAGACGGCGCCAGCTCTGGCGCGCGGCAACGAAGCTCTTCCAATGCGCGATCGCGAGATCGACCGGCGCCAGCGCCCGCGCGCTCAGGATCGAGCCGGCGATGATGATGCCCGCGGTCGCCTCCTGATGGATCACGAGATAGGCGCCGACCGCGAGCACCGCGGACTGCAGCATCATGCGCAGCACCTTGGCGATGGCGCCGAGGCCGCCGGCGACGTCGCTGGCGCGCTGGTTGCCGGCGAGATATTTCTCGTTGGTCTCGCTCCAGCGCGACAGCATGCGCCCGGTCATGCCCATCGCGACCAGCACCTCCGCGTTGCGCCGGCTTGCGGTGGCGAGATCATTGCGGCGGGCGGCGAGCCCCATCGCCTCCTTGGCGGGAGTGCGGGTGAGGAATTCGGTGATCAGCGTCAGGGTGACGAGGATGATGGCGCCGGCCAGCGCGGTGACGCCGAGCATCACGTGAAAGGCGAAGCAGATTGCCAGATACAGCGGCAGCCACGGCAGATCGAAGAACGCGCCCGGCCCCTGGCTGCCGAGAAAGCTCCTGATGTTGTCGAGGTCGCGCAACGGCTGCAGCCCTTCGTTGCGACCGCCGGCCGCCAGCGGCAACCGCACCACGGTGTCGAACACCCGCGCGTTCAGGCTCTCATCCAGGGCGGTGCCGATGCGGCCGAGAATACGGCTACGGATCATGTCGAGCGCGCCCTGAGCGGCGTAAAGCCCGGCGGCGATGATGATCAGGCCGATCAGGGTCGGCACGGACCGGCTGGGCAGCACCCGGTCGTAGACCTCGAGCATGAAGATCGAGCCGGTGAGGTACAGCAGGTTGATGATGCAGCTCATCGCCCCAACGCCGATGAAGGCGCTGCGGCAACCGCGCAAGGCATCGCTGAGCTCGGATTGCCTCACGTGAGGTGCGGCCGCCATCACCACCATCTCTTCAATTGATCAAATGAGCTGCATGACCGCCGATCAAAAGCACAAACTGGCGGCAAACAAGGCGAAATATACTGATTCCTGCGGTGAGCGTCCAACGATGCTCACTTTAGCGTAAATTAGCTATGTGCTTGGGTATGTCGCGTGGCGCAGTGCAAACGTTCAGCCGCGCCGGATCGCAAGCCCTAGAGCCGCCCGCCGGTCCGCACCAGCCGCACCACCAGCAGAAGAATGATGGCGCCGAGCGCGGAGTAGACGATTTCCGACACGAGGCCGGTCCCGATCCGGACGCCAAGCCGCGGGAAGATCAGGCTCGCGACCAAAGCGCCGAGCACGCCGATCACGATGTCGCCGATCAGCCCGAAGCCGGTGCCGCGCACGATCTTGCCCGCGAGCCAGCCTGCAACCAGGCCAACGAACAGAATGACCAGGATACCTTCGTTCGATACGTGCATGGCGCGTCCTCATCCGGCGCGGACGATCGGTCCCACGCGTGCCAGCACCTTAGCGAGGCCGCCGCGACGCTTCGACACGCGATGCACGGTTTCGGCCGGTGAGTAGCGCGTTTCGGGCGAACCGTTACGTCGCCGCCACACTTGCCGGCGCCTCGGCCAGGATACAGCGCGCCAGCCGCTGCGGCCCGAGCGCAATGTTCGGCGGCATCGCCTCCGAGCAGCGCGGCTGCGCCAGGCTGCAGCGCGGTGCGAACGAGCAGCTCCGCGGCGCCCGGTCGAGCGAGGGTGGCGTGCCGGGAATGGTCTGCAGCCGCTCGCCGCGCTTGGCACCGTGGATCGTCGAAGCCAGTAGGCCGCGCGCGTAGGGGTGCACGGGTTGGCGCACGATCTCGCGCAAGCTGCCCTGCTCCACGATCTCTCCGGCATACATCACGGCGAGGCGGTCGCAGATCTCGATCGCGACGCCGATGTCGTGGGTGACGAAGATGACGGACATGCCAAACTCGCGCTGCAGTTCGCGCAGCAGCAGCAGGATCTGGATCTGCACGGTGGCGTCGAGTGCGGTGGTGGGCTCGTCCGCCAGCAGCACTTTCGGCCGGCACGCCAGCGCCAGCGCGATCATCGCCCGCTGGCGCATGCCGCCGGACATCTCGTGCGGATAGGACTCCAGGCGACGCTTCGCCGAGGGAATCCTGACGACGTCGAGCATCTCCAGCGCCCGCGCCTGCGCTTCTGCAAAACTCTTGCCCTCGTGCCGCATGACGGTCTCGGCGATCTGCCGGCCGATGGTATAGACCGGATCGAGCGCAAGTCCCGGCTCCTGGAAGATCATCGACACGGAGCGGCCGCGAAACTGCGACAGCTCCTCGTCGTTCATCGCCAGCACGTCGCGGCCCAGCACCTTGACACTGCCGGAGATCTGCGTCCGCTTGTTCGGCAACAGCCGCATCAGCGCCCGCATGGTCACGCTCTTGCCCGAACCGGACTCGCCGAGCAGGCCGAGCACCTCGCCGTCGCCGAGCGACAGGCTGACGTCGTTCACCGCATGCACGGTGCGCTCGCCGGTGAAGCGGATGGTGAGATTGTCGATCTCGACGAGGTTGGTCATGGCGAAGCTATCTCACCTTGCCGTCAGGAACGCCGTGGCCAATTGCGAAGTGAGCTGCCACCCTCCCCTGGAGGGGGAGGGTCGGCTCGCATGAAGCGCAGCGGAATGCGAGACGGGGTGGGGTGACAGCCCCTCCATTGACTCGCTTCCAAGGGGAGAGACCGTCACCCCACCCCGATTGCGCATGCCATGCGCAATCGACCCTCCCCCTCCAGGGGAGGGTGAGATCGTCGGACGGTATGCACAGGTCTCCCTCATGGCAGCGTCGGCACCCTGGCGTGGAAATCAGTCGCGCGCTGGAAGGCGGCGCCGATGGTCAGGATCGTAGCCTCATCGAACGCGCGGCCGATCAGTTGCATGCCGACCGGAAGACCCATCGACGTGAAGCCGGTCGGGATCGCCAGCGATGGCAGGCCGAGATAGTTCACCGGGCGGGTGAAGCGGGTGATGCGCTGGATCACGGCCTCCGCACCCGGCGCGCCGCCAACGTCACTCTCGACGATCGAAGGTGTCACCAGCGGCGACACCGGTGCGACCACCGCATCGACGCCTGACGTCGCTGCGACATGCGCCGCCAGGGCCGCACCGCGCCAGCGCAGCGCTTCGAGATAGGTCACACCGGAGACGGCCAGCGCGTTCTGCAGCCGCATCAGCACCTGGGGGCCGTAGTCCTGCGGCCGCTCGATCATCCAGCGCTTGTGGAAGGCGGCCGCCTCGACCGCTAGCACAAGCTGGCAGGCCGCGGTGAGCTGGCGCTGATCCGGCAGCTCGACCTGAACCACATCGGCGCCCTCGGTCTTCAGGACCGCGATCGTCGCATCGAGACAGCGCGCCACCTCAGGATCGAGGTCGTCGACATAGAACGCCTTGGGCACGCCGATCCTGAGACCCTTGATCGAGGCCTGGGTGGCCGCGACATAGTCCGGCACGGTCGCGGCGCTGGCGGTCGGATCCTCGGGATCAGGACCGGCCATCAGCCCGAGCAGCAACGCGCAATCCTCGGCAGTCTGAGCAAGAGGTCCGACCGTGTCGAGCGACTGCGACAGCGGCATCGCACCGGCGCGGCTGACGCGGCCCCAGGTGACCTTCAGGCCGGTGACGCCGCAGAAATTCGCGGGCATGCGGATCGAGCCGCCGGTGTCGGAGCCGAGCGCCGCAAAGGTGAGACGCGCGCCGACCGCCGAGCCGGAGCCGGACGACGAGCCGCCGGTGACGTAGCCGAGCTTCCAGGGATTGTGCACCGGACCGTAATGCGCGTTGTGGCCGGTCGGGCCATAGGCGAACTCGGCCATCTGCAAGGTGCCGAGCCGGATCGATCCGGCATCCTTCAGCCGCTGCAGCGCGGTCGACGTCGTCGTCGCCACGAAGTCGCGCCGGATCAGCGAGCCGCAGGTCGAGATGTGGCCGGCCTCGTAGTACATGTCCTTGTGGGCGAGCGGCACGCCATGCAGCGGGCCCTTCTGGCCGTCCTTGGCCAGGGCGGAATCGGCCTCGGCGGCCGCCTTCAACGCCGGCTCGGACTCGATCGCCATGAAGGCGTTCAGCTTCGGCTGCCATTGCGCGATGCGGTGCAGGCAGGAGCGCGTCACCTCGACCGAAGAGAGCTTCCTGTCCGCGATCGCCTTCGCGACGTCGGTCAGGGTCATCAAGGAAGGTTCGGTGCTCATCGGCCCACCTTCAGCGTCTGCGCCACGACGTAGCTCGCAGGCTCCAGGTCGAACGGCAGGGTGCCGGCGACCGCGGCGAAGTTGTCGAAGGCCGGTCCGATCGAGTCGGCGATGCGGGTCGCAACCTCCTTGTCGACGGGCAGCCCGGAGGCCTCCGCGATGGCACTGACTTGTTGGGGCGTGGGTCTGGTCATTCCGCTTCTCGCTGCTGGTGTCTGCCCTTCAGGCGGCCGGCGCACGGCTGTGTCCCGAACCTGATATTGCCATGTGGCAGGCGGCCTGATGGCCCATTGTATCCAGCTCCGTCAATCTTGGCGCGACATTCGAGCAGGGCGCTTCCGCAAACGGGCAGCGGGTGTGGAAACGGCAGCCCGGGGGCGGATCGATCGGATTCGGCGGATCGCCGGAGAGCGGCGGCGTCTCGGTGCGCCGGTCCGGATCGGATGACGGCATCGCCGCCAGCAGCGCCCGTGTATAGGGATGCGCCGGCTTGGCCCAGACCTGCTCGACCGGGCCGAGCTCGACGACCTCGCCGAGATACATCACCAGCACCCGATCCGAGATATAGTTGATGACGTTGAGGTCGTGGCTGATGAACAGATAGGTCAGGCCGAACTCGCGCTTGAGGTCCATCAGCAGGTTGAGCACCTGCGCCTCGACCGATTTGTCGAGCGCCGACACCGCCTCGTCGAGAATGACGAGCCGCGGCGACAGCGCCAGCGCCCGCGCAATGTTGACACGCTGGCGCTGGCCGCCGGAGATTTCGTGCGGATAGCGGTTGGCGAAGGTTTCGGGCCGCAGGCCGACCTTGCCGAGCAGCTCGCGGGCGAGCGAGCGCGCCGCGATGTCGGTCATGCCGTGCACCTTCGGCCCGAACGCGATCGACTCCTCGATCGTCAGCCGCGGATTGAGCGAGGCATAGGAATCCTGGAACACCATCTGCATGCCGCGACGCAGCTCGCGCAGTGACATCTCATGCCCGACCTGGCGGCCGTCGAAGATGATCTCGCCGGCATCCCGCTCCATCAGGTGCATCAAAAGCCGCGCCGTCGTCGACTTGCCGCAGCCGGACTCGCCGACGATGCCGACGGTCTCGCCCTTGCCGATGACGAACGAGACATCATCGACCGCGCGCACCGTCTTGCGTGCGCCGAACAGGCCGCCACGCACCGGGAAATGTTTGGTGAGACCATCGACCCGCAGCAGCGGCTGCGCCTTGCCGCCGAGGTCCTCGATCGGCTCCAGGCCGGTGACTGCCGTTGCTTCACTCATGATCATCAGCTCCGGATGTCCATGGCGCTGCGCAGGCCGTCGCTGAGCAGGTTGAAGCAGATGGAGACAGCAAAAATCATCGCGCCCGGCAGCGCCGCCACCCACGGATTGACGTAGATCGCGGTGCGGAGCGTGTTCAGCATCAGGCCCCATTCCGGCTCCGGCGGCTTGGTGCCGAGACCGAGGAACGAGAGACCCGCAGCGAGGATCATCGATACCGAGATCAGGCCGGTGGCGTAGACGAAGATCGGCCCGAGCACGTTGCCGAGCATGTGCGCGCGCATGATCGTGAACGATGAGGCACCGGAGGCCCGCGCCGCCTCGACGAAATCGCGGTTGCGCACACCCGTGGTGACGCTCTCGGCGACGCGGGTGATCTGCGGCACGAACACGATGGTGAGCGACACGATGGAGTTGGTGATCCCTGCGCCGAGCGCGCCGGAGATCGCGATCGCCAGCAGCACCGAGGGGAAGGCGTAGAACACGTCGATGGTGCGCATGATCGCGGTGTTGACCCAGCCGCCGACATAGCCGGCGACGAGGCCCAGCGTGGTGCCGATGCCGAAGGCGAGGATCACCGGCGAGATGCCGATCAGCAGCGACAGCCGGCCGCCATAGATCAGCCGCGCCAGCATGTCGCGTCCGAGCTCGTCGGTGCCGAGCGGATAGCTCGGCGTGCCGATGTGGCGCAGGCGGCGGATCATCGAGCCCTGATAGGGATCGGCGAGATGCAGATAGGGCGCGAGCAAAGCGGAGAGCAGGATCAGCATCAGGACCGCGACGCAGACCATGCTGACCTTGTCCCTGACGATGCGGCGGCCGACGGTCGCCCAATAGCCGCGTGCGTTCGCGACCGGTGCGGCCTGCAGCGAGGCGTCGTTCATCGTGCTCGTAGGACTGACGCTCACCGCACTAGCCTCGCTTGATGCGCGGATCGATCGCGGCCTGCGCGATGTCGACCACGAGGTTGAGGATGACGAAGAACATCGCGAGCACCAGGATCGTGCCCTGCAAGAGCGGCAGATCGCGCTGGAAGATCGCCGAGTTCAACAACAGCCCAGAGCCGGGCCATGAGAACACGGTCTCGATCAGGATCGAGCCGCCGAGCATGTAGCCGAGCTGCAGCCCCATGATCGCCAGCGCCGTCGGTGCGGCATTCTTCAGCACATGGCGGAACACATGGGTCTCGCGCAGCCCCTTGGCACGCAGCGCCTCGACGAAATCCTGGCTCAGGATGTCGCCCGTCAGCGCGCGCACGGTGCGGGTGATGATGCCCATCGGGATCACCGACGTGGTGATCGCGGGCAGCACCAGGAAGCGGATATGCGCCCAGTCCCATGACCACGTGCCCGAGCCGGACGGACCCGCGCCGACCGCGGGCAGCCAGTTCAGCTCGACCGAGAAGATGATGACGAGCACCATGCCGAGCCAGTAATGCGGCACCGAGACGC
Source organism: Bradyrhizobium sp. SZCCHNR1098 (assembly GCF_032489375.1). Classification (NCBI taxonomy): domain Bacteria; kingdom Pseudomonadati; phylum Pseudomonadota; class Alphaproteobacteria; order Hyphomicrobiales; family Nitrobacteraceae; genus Bradyrhizobium; species Bradyrhizobium sp. SZCCHNR1098. The sequence continues at coordinate 204,998 of NZ_JAUEXY010000012.1, read as the reverse complement.
CGGCGATCGCGATCGAGGTCGCGACCTTGTCGATCCAGCTATCGCGGAAATAACCGGCGACGAGGCCGAAGAACAGGCCGAGCGAGAAGCCGATGATGGCGGCCGCGATCGCGAGCGTGACAGTGTTGGACACCGCGCGCAGCACTTCCGCCAGCACGGGGCGACCGGTCGCGATCGAGCTGCCGAGATCACCATTGACCGCGCGCCACAGCCATAGCCCGAACTGCACCGGCAGCGGCTTGTCGAAGCCATAGGCGACGCGGAGCTGCTGCGCGAGCTCCTGCGACGCGTCGGCCGGCAGCACCGCGACCAAGGGATCACCGGGCGTGATGTGAACGAGCATGAAGCAGACGAGCGCGACGCCGATGATGATCGGAATCGCATAGACCATCCGCCTGGCAGCGTAAGAGAGCACGAGTCACCTGGTTTCTTCCTTCAACCATACGGGAGAAGGTGGTGATGGAAGACTCCCCTCCCCCTTGCGGGGAGGGGTCGGGGGTGGGGGTCCACGCGAAGACTGCCGCCGGAGGCCCCCCTCCCCGCCCCTCCCCCACAAGGGGGGAGGGAGCGCAACGGCGCACGTGCAGAGACTACCCCTCTATCAAGATCACGGCTCCACCGAGATCGGCGAGAAGTCGATGAACCAGCTCTTCGGCTGCACCACCCCCTTGACCTTCGGGCTCATGGCGCGTGGGCCGACGTCGTGGGCGACGTAGAGGAACGCCGCATCGTCGACCGAGGCCGCATGCAGCTCGGCGAGCGCCTTGTCGCGCTCGGTGGGATCGAAGGTCTGGCGCGCCTTCTTCACCAGCTCGTCGAACTTCGGATTATTGATGAAGCCCCAATTGTTCGAGACCGGCGGCGCCATCGAGGACTGCAGGAAGCGCACCAGCGCGAAGAACGGATCCATCGCCGCGTAGGTGACGTTGGTGGCGTTGGCGCCGTTGGCGGAGGGATCCTTGGCGCCGCGGCGCCAGTTGGTGAACAGCGTGTTCCACTCGATGACGTCGAGCTTGACGTCGAAATAGCACTCGGCCAGCGCCTGCTGCAGATATTCGTTCATCGGCAGCGGTTGCATCTGGCCCGAGCCCGACGCCGAGGTCTGCGTCTTGACCTCGAGCTTCTTGTTCGGGCCGTAGCCGGCCTCCTGCATCAGCTTCTGTGCGGCCGCCTTGTCGTACTTGATCTCGAAGGTGACATTGCCGCGCCAGGGATGGCCCTTCTCGAAGGTGCCGGTCGCCGGCACCATCAGTCCGGCGAGCAGACCATCCTTCAGGCCTTCGCGATCGATGCAGAGATTGGCGGCCTTGCGGACGCGGATGTCGTTCCAGGGCGAGCCTTCGACGCGCGAGAACTGCCAGGGCCAGACATGCGGCTGCTCATTGGCGTAGAGCTTGAAGCCGCGCTGCTTGATCTCGGGCAGCGCATCCGGCGCCGGCGCCTCGACCCAGTCGACCTGACCGGACAGCAGCGCCGCGGTGCGCGCATTGGCTTCCGGCATCGGCAGCAGGATCATCTTGTCGGACTTCGGCACGCGCGCCTTGTCCCAATAGGCCTCGTTCTTCGACAGCTCCAGCCGCTCGCGCGGTGTGAACTTGCTCATCTTCCACGGGCCGGTGCCAGAGGCGTCCTTGGCAAACGCGGCCCAGGCGGCTTGCGACTTCGCCTTGTCGTCGGCGCCGGTCGCGGCCTCATAGAGCTTCTGCCACTTGGTCGGGCTCGCCATGAACAGATTGGTGAGGTTGATCGGCAGGAAGCTGTCCGGCTCCTTCGTCGTCAGCTCCACCGTGAGATCGTCGATCTTGCGCGCCGACGCCAGCGTCGGCATGCGCGAGGCGGTGACGCCGACCTGGCTCGGATCGAATTGCGGCGCGTCCTGCTTCAGCACCTTCTCGACGTTCCACACCACGGCATCGGCATTGAATGGCGCGCCGTCATGGAAGGTGACACCGGGACGCAGCTTGAACGTCCATTTGGTCTTGTCGGCGTCGTCGACCTTCCATTCGGTAGCAAGGCCGGGAATGACGACGCTCGGCTTGTCCGCCGACGACAGGTCCCACGCCGTCAACGCGTCATACATGGTGAGGCCGGTGAAGCGGTTACCCTCGAAACCCTGGTCGGGCTGGCCGAGCGTGCGCGGAATGTCCGCCGCAGTCATGCCGATGCGCAGCACGGATTCCGCGCTGGCTTGCGCCGGCAGCGCGAGGGCCGAGACCGTCGTCATCATGGCAGCCGCAACAGCCGCACGTTCCTTCATTGAGGTCGCAATACGCGAAAGCACGATCAACATCTCCGATCAAGCTGGCTAAATTCTGTGCATCGTTATGCAACGGCTATGCCAGCGATGCCTTCGCGCACGGCCCTGCGACGCGAGGTCACAACCGTTTGTACTCAAATGATCACGATCGGGGCTTGGCACCCGGATTGCAGGTTTCGCGGATCGAATTGATCCGATTGCCACGGAGCTTGACCCGCATGCGTATCCTCAACTCACTGCTTGCCACCGCGCTTGTGCTCGGCCTCTCGGCCGGCGCGGCGCGGGCCGAAACCGTTCTACGCTACGGCATCTCGATGGCCGACATCCCGCTGACGACCGGCCAGCCCGATCGCGGCGCCGGCGCCTATCAGTTTACCGGCTATACGATCTATGATCCGCTGGTCGCGTGGGACATGAGCACAGCCGACAGACCGGGCAAGCTGATCCCCGGTCTCGCCACCGAGTGGAAGGTCGACGACGCCGACAAGACCAAGTGGCGCTTCACCCTGCGCAAGGGCGTCAAGTTCCACGACGGCAGCGACTTCAATGCCGATGCGGTGATCTGGAATCTGGACAAGGTGCTCAACGATAAGGCACCGCAGTTCGACAAGCGGCAGAGCGCACAGGTCAAGACGCGCCTTCCGTCGGTAGCGAGCTACGCCAAGATCGACGACTCCACGGTCGAGATCACCACCAAGGCGGTCGACTCGTTCTTTCCCTATCAGATGCTGTGGTTCCTGATTTCGAGCCCGGCGCAGTATGAGAAGCTCGGCAAGGACTGGGACAAGTTCGCCAGCCAGCCCTCCGGCACCGGCCCGTTCAAGCTGACCAAGCTGGTGCCGCGCGAGCTCGCCGAGCTCACGAAGAATTCCGAATATTGGAACAAGGACCGGCTGCCGAAGACGGACAAGCTGGTGCTGGTGCCGATGCCGGAGGCGCTGACCCGCACCAATGCGCTGCTCGCCGGCCAGGTCGACCTGATCGAGACGCCGGCGCCGGACGCCGTGCCGCAGCTCAAGGCGGCCGGCATGAAGCTCGTCGACAACGTCACGCCGCATGTCTGGAACTACCACCTCAGCGTGCTGCCGGGATCGCCCTGGACCGACATCCGGCTGCGCAGGGCGCTCAACCTCGCCATCAACCGCGACGAGGTCGTCGGGCTGATGAACGGCCTCGCCAAGCCGGCCAAGGGCCAGGTCGACCCGTCGAGCCCGTGGTTCGGCAAGCCGAGCTTCGAGCTGAAATATGATGTCGCCGCCGCCAAGAAGCTGGTCGAGGAGGCCGGCTACTCCAAGGACAAGCCGCTCAAGACCACCTTCATCATCGCGCAGGGCGGCACCGGCCAGATGCTGTCGCTGCCGATGAACGAATATCTGCAGCAGAGCTTCAAGGAGATCGGCATCGACATCGACTTCAAGGTCGTCGAGTTGGAGACGCTGTACACGCATTGGCGCAAGGGCGCGGCGGATGAGATGAACGCCGGCATCACCGCCAACAACATCGCCTATGTCACGTCGGACCCGCTCTACGCGATCGTCCGCTTCTTCGCCTCCGACCAGATCGCGCCCGTTGGCGTCAACTGGGGCGGCTACAAGAACCCCAAGGTCGATGCGCTGATTGCTGAAGCCAAGCAGACGTTCGATCCGGCCAAGCAGGACGAGTTGATCGCGCAGGCGCATGCGGCTGTGGTCGACGATGCGGTGCTGGTCTGGGTCGTGCACGACACCAACCCGCACGCGCTATCGCCAAAGGTCAAGAAGTTCGTGCAGGCGCAACACTGGTTCCAGGACCTGACGACGATCGGGGCGGAATAACTGACCGGGCCGGCTGCTGTCGCGCTCGCAAAGCAAGAAGCCCGGCGTTTTGCCGGGCTTCCTCTTCAGCACGATAGCCAATATTTCATTTCCCGAAGGCGCCCGAGTCAAATTTGTAGGAGGCCTGGAGAAAGCCGCCGTACCGCTCGTAGCTGAAGGTCGTGGGCGACCCCGGGACTCCAGGAAATTGGGTGGTCCCACTGGTCGTCCGGGCGTACCAATAGCGGCCACCGACGCCGACGCTGAAATTTCTCGTCACGTCGTATGACACAATGCCCTCGAGCTGGTAGCCCCAGCCATTTCCAGATTGCGGAAGCGGATTGATGTCGGGCCGCAGCCAGTGATTGTCGAATCCGCTCAGCCGGACATAGGGCAGAACGGCGCCATCGAGGGTGACGTTCCAGTTCTGGCCGAGCTTGAAGACGCCGTTCAAACCCACACGGAGCGAATCCCAGTTCTCGGTCTTGCTGAGCACCAGCACGCCCCCCGCAACAGGTTCGAGACCACAGATAAACGGATTGGTCGCGACCTGGATACATCCGTATGCGTTGACGGTTTCGTAGAAATGGTTGTAGCCGATGAAGCCGCCGACTTTGAACGCCGGCCCCCTCCAAAAATTGTAGCCGGCGTCGATCGTGCCGTACCAGAGCCTGCCGCTGTTCACGCTGCTGTCCGTATTCGAGTACGGAATGACGGCTGGCGGGAAGTCTTCGTCGTTGAGCCTGCCGCTGAAGATGTTGCCACCGCCCGCAAAGCCCTTGGCGAAGAAACCCAGACTGTGATCGGCCCTGGCGAACCCCTCGCCGGCATGGCTGTTGAGATTCTTGTAGGTCAGCAGAGAATTGGTTTGGCCAGCGACGAAAGGATCGCCCAACGTGTAGCGGGTACGGCCCGAACTGTAGAAATAGCGGGCGCCGACCTCGAACTCCCACAGCGACACCGGCGGAGGCGGCGCCTTGACCGGGAGATCCGCGGCCGACACCGCGCCGGCCCCGAGCACACAAGCCACAGCAGCGATGAGGCTACCCGCAACTGGTAGAGTGAAACGCTTGATCGCACCCCGTGCCGGCCTGGCCTGCGTCAAACCAGCCGCACTCCTGTCCTCAGAAGACTGCATCGATGCCCCCCCCCTCTGCAGCTCTTTCTATCTTGAGTAGAGGCATGCTACAAGTTCGCGCAGATTCATGCAATCGACGCCACATGACACAAGTTGCTTCTTATCCCCCTGTTGCAACCTCGCAACAAACGCAATGCGCTCGACGCCTGCTCGATTGCGCTATCCTTGTACCCGTCCCGCGGACTGGAGCGCGCTATCGTTCGGTCAAGCTCGTCATCCTGTCGCTCGCATTCATCGGCAAGCTCGCGGCGGTGGACGCCCAGACATCATCCAATGGGCCTGGAAACCCCTTCGTCCCATCGTCATCGAAGCACGATCCGGGCAAGCTGCCGCGTGCCAAGCGAAGCCTCCCGCCACGGCATTCCACCCGCCCCGTCCCCGGCACGGAAGAACGCAGCAAGCGTTGCCCGCCCTATTCGGCTTATGTGGTCTGCAAGTGATGAGCATACTCATCGCGCGGGCACCGAACCTGGCAAACGAGGCCGCCGCGATCTGATGCGAACTCGGGAACGGGGCACCGGCTACTTCGTCAGCAGTGCGTACGCCCCGTTCCAATCCTCGGGCGGCGGATTGACCTGGTAGTTGCGGATGCGTGCGTCATAGAGATCATAGAGCTTGGCCAAGTCTTGTCCCTGGTCGCTCTTGCGGCCGCGCTCGATCGCGGCCAGCGCCCCTTCCCAATCGCGGCTGCGATAGCTCGCCAGCATCTCGATGGTGAGGTTGCGGAGCAACTGGAAGCGCTCGGAATACATCACGTCCTCGCGGCCGGCGATGGCGTAGATCACCTCCGGCTCGGTCTTACCCTTGACCATGATGAAGTCGAGCTCGAGAATCGCGAGCCGGTCCTTCACGGCCATCGCAGTCGCCGAGCCGACGATGATCGGAAAGCCGTACTCCTTGGTCTGGCCCTCCAGGCGCGAGGCGAGGTTTACGCTGTCGCCAAGCGCCGAATAGTTGAACTTCAGGTCAGAGCCCATGTTGCCGACCACGCCGATGCCGGTGTTGAGGCCGATTCCGACCTTGAGCGGAATGTAGACGTGGCCGCCATGCTCGGCCTCCTGCTCGCGTTCGCCGTTCACCTGATCGATCCGCTCGAGCATGTCGAGCGCCGCCTCGCAGGCATTGATCTGATGATCCTTGTCGGCGAGCGGCGCGTTCCAGAACGCCATGATGGCGTCGCCCATGTATTTGTCGACATAGCCCTTGCGGGCGATGATGGCGTTGGTCAGCGGCGTGAGGAAGCGGTTCATCAGCTGCGTCAGGCCCTGCGGATCGTGCTTGTAGCTCTCCGAGATCGTGGTGAAGCCGCGCACGTCCGAGAACATCACCGTGATCTCGCGCTCCTCGCCGCCCAGCGTCGGCGGCGATTGGGCAAGCTGCTCGACCAGCACCGGCGACAGATATTGCCCGAACACCGAGCGCATCTGCCGACGCTGGTTCTGCTCGCGGACGAAGTTCGCGAAGATCAGCGTCAGATAGATCGCCGTCGTCGACAGCATCGGATAGGTGAAGTCGATCAGCAGCCGATGCTGGGTGTAGAAGTACCAGGAGATCCCGAGCAGAGCGGCCGCGAACAGCGCCCCGACCACCACGAGTGTGACGGCGCCGAGTTGCGGCGCGAAGACGATCACGAGCAGGCCGAGAAGGAGCGCACCGAAGAACTCGGCCGGGAGTCCCCAATAGGGCGGCGTCAGAATCGCACCGGTCAGAGCACTCTCGAGCACCTGAGCATGCACCTCGACGCCCGGCATGGCCGGAGAAATCGGCGTGGTCTTGATGTCGTTCAGGCCGGTGGCCGATGGCCCGATCAGCACCAGTTTGCCGGCGATCTTCTCCGGCGGCACCCGACCCTCCAGAACGTCAATGGCCGACACGTAGATCGATGGGTCACTCTCGGCATAATGCAGCCAGAGCTGCCCATTCGCGTCGGTCGGAATCTGTACAGCACCCAGACCAAGACCGATGATGCCACTCTTGTCAGTCCTGATCCGAATCGTATCCGTGCGGGTCGCGACCCGCAGCATCTCGAAGCTCAGGGAAGGCATGATATCCCCCTGAGCCAGCATGATCATCGGCACCCGGCGAATGATGCCATCGCGCTCCGGTTTGATGGTGAACAGGCCGCGACCAGCGGCCGCATGCTCGATCACGGGGACGTTGCGCAGCAGCCCGGGAAAATTCCACATGAATGGCGTTGCATCCTGGCTGTGGCCCAGCGTCGCGATGCCTGTCACAGGCAAAGTCTTGTCGAGGCCTGCACGAGCCTCAGGACCACCGGATTCGCCGAGCACTACGCGCGACCGCTTCAGCGCGTCGGCGAGCACCTGGTCATTGGATGGCAATATCCTCAGCTTCTCGCGCGTCGGCTCGTCGAGATTTGAAAAAGTCTCGGCCGCGAGCCCGGGATTGAGCCGGTCCGGCTCGGCAAACACGACGTCGAAAGCAATTACCACGGCGCCGAGTCGGGTCAGAGTGTCGATGATCTCGGCGATCCGCGTGCGCGGCCAGGGCCACTGACCGAGCTTGGGATTCGCGAGACTCTTCTCGTCGATATCGACGATGGTCACCGGCCGCAGCGTCTTGATCCGCGGACTCAGCACCTGGAAATTATCGAAGGTCCGGACGCGCAGCTCCTGCACCAGGGCAGGGTCTGCGACGCGTAGCGCCGCGAAGCCGATCAGCAGCAGCAGGCAGATCATGCGCGCATAGCCGAACTTGCGCGCGAACCACCGAGGAACTGCTCTCAATCGTTTCATGCAGCATCCGATATCACGCCGAAGCCGGCGATCCGAGTCGTCCGGTTATCCGGACCGCGTTCCGCTCGGCGACGCCGCCGTCCGCATCGTGCGGCGGGCGCGCGGGCTCAGACGAGGTGAAAACCGTCGTGATGCGCCTTGAACTGCTCAAGCGTCACCCCCTTGAGGGTGAGCGTATCATGCGCCGCATCGGTGATGATCGTATCGTGGCCGCCATTGGCGGACTGCGCCGACGCCACGAGCGCAGCGACGCTGGCGAACAGCGAGTGATCGATCTCGACGATGTCCTTGTTGACGTCGAAATCGCCGATCGTGGCGCTGCCGAAATGCGGGTTGAAGACGAAGGTGTCGTTGCCGTCCTTGCCGAAGATCGTCACGCCACCGCCGACATTGACGAAATTGTCGCTCTGGTCCGTGCCGTTGACCGTCGATGCACCATTGCCCGCCAACGTGACGGTCAGTGCCTTGGTCGCCGTGCCGCCGTGGCCGTCGCTGACCTTCGCCTGATAGGTGATGGTCAGCGTGTCGCCGGAATTGAGGAAATCCAGGTTCACGTCGGCCGGATGATATGTCCAGTGCAGGACATCGGAGCCGCCATCGGAGCTCGTGCTGTCGAAGGTGATCGCGTGGGCATCGGCCAACGCCTGGACGTGGGCATTCGAAGGCAGGCTCAGAGAGCCATTGTATTTGATCACGCCATTTTCGACCACCGAAGCGGTCAGCGTGTCGCCGACATCCCCGTCGAGCACCGTCAAGGTGCCGGACATGCCGCTCGCCAATTTCACCGGCTGATCCGGGATGTAGCCCGCCGAGACGTTGTCGAGCTCGAACGCATTCTGGCTGCTGGCAAGCACCACCTTGTTGAACGGGGACAGGCCGAGGAACTCGACATAGCCGTTCGAGGCCAGCGAAGTCTGTCCGCCATTGGCGAGCAGCGGCGCGACGTCGCTGCCCGAGTAGGAGGCGACCAGCTTGTTGCCGTTGTAGAAGGAGATGCTGTTGTAGCTGTCGACCGAGCCCCAATACAGCCCGAAGCTGTTCTTGACGCTGTCGAAGGTGATGGTCTCCTGGGCGTGGCTGCCGATGCTGAGATAGTTGGTCTTGTCCACACCGTCGACCATGTAGGGCGCCGCCGACACCGGCGAGGAGCCGTGCACGATCCCCGCATTGCCGCTGGCCGTGAACGTCGCGTGCAGCGCCTGGCTGTAGAAGCTGCCATGGCCGCGCCCGTTATCGGAGATGTTGCCGGCCGACACGCGATCGAACGTTTCGGTCGGCAGGCCCTCGGCATTGGTGCTGGCGGTGCTTGCGAGCACCCTCGCCTGCTCGGCCAGGATGACGGTCTGGACCGTCGGGTTCGTTTCACCTGTGATGACGGGCGCATCCTCTGCGCCGTTGACCGTGATGGTGACGGGCACATCGACCACGACGCCGTGACCGTCGTCGATCGCGACCGTGTAGGTCAGCGTGACATGCTCGTCGACACCGAGATAGTCGAACACCTTGTCATTGGCAGCGAAGGTCCAGGCCTGCGATCCCGCACCACTGCCGGATTCTGTGAGCGAGCCGAGCGACAGCCAGCTCTTGAGCACGGACAGATCCGACGGCAGCCCGTGGTCGTTGCCGGAGGTCGCGACGCCGGTCACCTTCAAGACATGCGCATCGGTGATGTCCGCATCCTCGAAAGCGATCGTGCCGCTTACAGTGTCGAGCAGATCCGAGCCGGACATCGCCGCGCGCTCGGCGATTTCGGCCGACTGCACCTCGCTCGTCACGACCGGCAGGTCGTTGGTCCCGGTGATGTTGACGACGATCGTCGAGGTCGCGCTCTTGCCCTGATGGTCGTCGAGCGTCACCGTGGTGGTGACCGTGACGGTCTGGCCGGCGCCGAGGAAATCGAGCGAGCCGTCGGTGATGGCATAAGTCCAGTCGACCTTGCCATTGTTGGCGTTGCCGCCCTGGCTCAAGTGCAGCGCCTGTTCCAGCGCTGCGATCTGGTCCGGCGTCAGCTGACTCGACAAATCTTTCTGCTGATCGGCCGCAGTCCAAGTCACGCTCTGCGCCCCGATCGATGCGGTTGGCCGATCGGTCAGGTCGACATCGGTGAACTTGACGCTGCCGGCGACGCTGTGCTGATCGGACGCCCCTGTTTGAGCGGCCGCTTCGGTGATTGTACCGGGCCGGCCGGAATCCGCGATCACAGGCGCCGTGTCTTCGGCCGTCAGCGTGATCAGCGTTCCGTCATGCCTGTCATTGCTGCCCGCGAAATGCAAGTCACTGAAGTCGCCTTCGAGCGTCAGGGCAATGCTGTGCCCTTCGCCGTCGATGACGGTGAGCACGCCCGTCTCGGCATCGTAAGACGCCGTTGTCGCCTCGCTCCACTTGATCGTCTGCAGATCGATCCTGTCGTCGACGCCGAGGCCGGCGATCTTGGCGGAGAAGCCGGCATCATCGATGACGAGTTCGCTGCTCCCCTCGCTGCCGAAGTCGATCGTCTGGTCCACGTGACCATCGACCGTCAGCGTTGCGCCGGCATCGACCTTGATGATCCCGGAGCCTTCGACGTCGCCGGCGATCTCGAACTTGCCCGCCGTGATCTCGATCGTGCCATAGTTGAAGATCGTTCCGCCGATGCCGCTCAGCCCGCTCGCGGAGATCGTGCCGTAGATGTAGAGCGTGCCGTCATGACTCACCTTGGTATCGGCAAGGTCGAGGATCGCACCGAGGTCGACGGTGCAGACGCCGAAATTCCAGACGTCCATTCCGGACAGGGTCACATCGTTGCCGGCGATCTCCAGCGTGCCGACGCTCCGAATTTCCAACGTGCCGCCGGTGAGCGTCGTGCTCCCGTCGAGCACCAGGGTCGATTCCACCGGCATCTCACCATCCTCATCGATGATGATCTGACCGTCCGTGTTATCGATAGTAACGTTGTCGAAGGTGGTCGCAGCCGCGGTCTCGACATGCACGATGCCGTGGTTGACGAGATCGCCGCCGGTGATCGTGCTGTCCTCGATCAGCAGCAGCGCGCCGTCGTCCACCTGGACAGTGCCGCCGTTGTCGACGCTGACGCCGATCAGTGTTGCGCTCTCCTCTGCAGCGACCTGAAGCATCGAGCCGTCGCCGATGGCGATATCGACGTCGGTCAATGACGCGCTGCCCTGGACCGTCAGGATGGCCGTGATCTCCGCGAACGCGCCGGTCTCGCCGATCAGCAGCGTACCGCCCGCGACGGCGCTGCCCTCGATCGTGCTGTCGCCGTCGACGGAGATCGTCCCTTCGTTGCTGATAGCGCCGCCTGCGATGCTTGTGCCGGACAGAGACAACGCGCTGCCCGCCGCAATGATGATCGCGGCGGCGTTCGCATTCGTGATCGTCTCGTCTTCGAACGCATTGCCGCTGCCGGACACGGCGATCGTCTCGAAATTGTCGAGCGTGCCGCCGCTCAGCGTGGCGTGGCCGGTCAGGGCTATCGTTCCGCCGGACTCGTTGGTCAGCGTGCCGCCAGTAATATCCGCATGCGATAGCGTCAGGGTCGCGGAGCCCTCGACCGTGATATTGCCACCCGCATTATCGATGCTGGTGCCGCCGTTTAGCGTAAGCTCACCATCGGCATCGACATCGATCAGGCCGGCATTCGTGACGGCTTCGTCCGAGAGGGTGTTGCCGCTGCCGGAGACCTCGATCGAGCCAAAATTTTTCAGCTCGCCATCACCGATCGCGGCTCCGCCCTTCAGAACGAGCAGGCCGTTGGCAGGTTGTGGTGTCTCCCCGCCGCTCTCCAACGTTCCGAAGTTCTGAACGATCGGCGCGCCCTGGATGACGATGGTGCCGCCATCGATACTGCCACCATCCAGAGTCAGCGTCGCGCCGAGGTCGACCTCGATGAGACCGGAGCTGTCCTCATCGGCGTTCGCAACGTCACCATGCACGGTCAGCGTGCCGCCGGACAGCTCGATCGTTCCGGTGTTGACGATGCCGGCGTTCGCCCCGAAGACGCCGCCGCCAGCCAGCAGCACGGTGCCGGCATTGTGCAACTCGCTTTGCTCGAGAATCTGCGCCGAGCCGCCAACGCTGATCGTCGCGTCCGAGAAGTTGTAGATGAGCGAGTCGGCCTTGGCCGTCAGTGCGCCGCTGATCGTCAGCGTGCCGTTATTGTCGAGCTCCGGAACGGCGCCGCCACCGAAATCATTCAGCGTGACCGATTTGGCGTAGGCGTCGTCATCGATCGTCACCGGAAAGGCCGGCGTCAGGCCGTGCAGCTGATCGGTGATGATGATGACGTCATCATCGGCGGTCGGAGCCAGGCCGGTTGCCCAGTTCGCGTGATCACTCCACAAATGAACCTGGCCGCCGCTGCTTTCGCCGGGCTGGGTCGTGGCGATCCAGACCACGGCCGGATCGTCGGTGCCGGTGATCGTCACCGTGATCGTCTGGGTCGACGTCGCGCCATGCGAGTCCGTCACGGTCACCGTGTAGGTGAGCGTCACCTTCTGACCCGCAGGAATGAAATCGGCGACATAGACCGGTAGGTTGGCGAAGCTCCAGTTGATCTTGCCGGTGCCGCTGCCGGTGCTGTCGGAGGCCAGGGATGCCGTCAGCGCCTGCTCGAACAGCGCCAGTGGGGCCGGCGGAATGCTGCCGCCGCCTTCAAGAACCGCGCCGGTCAGCTTGGCCGACACGCTATGGGTGTCGGTGAGGTCGACATCCTTGAACGTCAGCGTGCCGGAGGTCGGGTCCTCGGAGGTGAGCGGCCCGCCGGGCACGCTGGTGCCGCCCTCGAACGCGATGGTCGGGACGTTCGCCGTGATCTCGGGCTTGTCGTTGGTGCCGGTCACCGTGATCGTGATCGGCACCTCGGTAAACTCGTTCGACGGCGCGAAATTGTTGTCGACGCGCACGACGTAGATCAGCGTCAGCGTCTCGCCCGCGGCCAGAAAGTCGAAGTAATTGTCGGGAACACTGTAGCTCAGCATTGCCGAGCCGAAATTCTTGTTGGTCGGATCCGGCACCACCGTGATCTTCACGGCCGTCGCCATGACATCCTGCAACTGCAGGGCGTTCAGCGATGCCGTGACGTCGGCCTGCTGCGCGCTCTTGAACGCATAGGACTTGAAGCTCACCGAGACCGTCGGCCGGTCGATGTTATTGACGTCGAGGAAATTGACGCGGGTGAGGACGGTGTCGAGGTCGGCGCCGTTGCCCGTCTGACCGGCCCGCTCGGCCAGACCGAAGGTCGTGATCAGCCGGCCGCCGGCGTCGAGAATCCTGACCTCCGGCGCACCCGGAATGTGCGACAGCTGCTCGGACGTCGAGCTCGTCGTGGGTGTCGAGCCCGTATTGTCGGTCACCTGATAGGTCGGCGTCGCGCTGGTGCCATTGGGCAGGGTCAGCGGCGTCAGCGTCTGCGGCACCCCGATGTCGGTGAAATGGGTTGTCGACTTCGGATTGGTGTTGTCGGTGAACTTCAGCGTGAAGACGTCGTTGATGAGCTTCTGGATGTCCGGCGTGAGCGGCACAGCGCTCTGATTCACGATTCCGTTGCTGATCTGGATCTGCTGTCCGGCCTGATTCACCACAGCGATCGGCTGCAGCGTCGTCTTGTCGAACAGCACGTAGGAGCCGGTGCGGCCATCGGGCTCGACCAGCACCTGGAACTTGGCATCGGGCAGACCGCCCTGCCCCGGCACCGTGAAGTCGATCTCGACCAGCACGGCGGTGCCGCGAATGCCCATGGTCGCCACGGGCGTGTCGACCTTCATGTCGCCGTGCTTGGCGGTCTCGCCGGCCACGAACGAGATCGTGCCGGCAACGAGGCTGATCAGCGAGGAATTGTTCGACCCGTTGGGGTCGTACACCATTTCATTCAGCACCATCCGCGCATTGGACGACAGGCCGAACACGGTGCCGTCGATGAAGGTGATGCCGAGCGTCGAATCCGAGCCGGACTGGACCACGTCGCCCTTCTCGACGTTGTCGCCGTTGTGAAGGAGGATCGAAACGCCGTTGCGGATGACGGTCGCGGTGCCCTGCAGCTTGGTCACATGGCCGATGACCTTGCTCACGCTCGCAGCCGCCCCGGCTTGGCTGACCTGCACCGCGCCGGAGAGCGCATTGACGAGGTCGCCGGTCAGATGCGCGCCGTCCGGCGAGGCCAGCGGCGCCCGTTTCTCGCCCTTGAAATAGTCCGGCAGCACCATCTCGCGCCCATCGGACGAGAGGATCAGGTCGAGGCCAGACCGCTTGAAATCGGCATTGAACAGAAAATGCGCGTCCGGAACGACGATGGCGTCCGTCGGCGCATGGGCATGCGGGGCCTCCAGCCGCACGTGGCCATGCGAGGAGGCGCCCCGGCCTTCGGAGAAAAGCGCGGCGTCAGAATTGCCAGCGTAATTCACGGGGCTACCGACTATGGTTAATGAATACATAAGAATGAGTGTTCAAGGCGTGCATATCACTGGCAAGTGTCTGGCGGAACCACCTTCAGCTTGTGCTTCAGGTGGCCAAAAACGGCGACTTCCGCGGGATCGCTACGATGTTGTCGAGTTTTCGCCCTCTTTAAAGCTGACCCCGGCCGAGACATGCCAAGTCAAAATTCACCTCGCTTCAGAAAGCCAAAGTAATTGTAAGTATTCATAGACCATCCAATACCTTTACCGACATCAACATCCGCACCGGCTTACCCCTGACAACGGATTTCAAGTGGAGGACTGTGGGTGGGAGAACAAGAATCGACGAATTGCATCAATTTGGCAGGAGCTGCGGCTGAGTTCGAAGCACAACTTCACCGCGAACCCTCCAGACCTTCGCGACCCTCGCTCAGCTTTCGCTAGGATTTGTCGCATCGGAGCAACACAACGTTCAGCGTAAATCCTGCGATTTGGTCGCCGGATTGCCGGTTTTAAGCAGAGGCCAAGCCTCCGCACCCATGCTGACCCCCAACAAGCATCCGGTTCCGCCAGGCGCTGCGTCGCGCCGGCCGAGATCCGGGCACGGGGCGTCACATGAATTTTCTCGCGCTGATGCGCGCATCGCTGGTGGCCGCGGCCGCCAGCGCCGCCATATGGATCGGCAGCCCAGCGAGCGCCGGTCCTGTCGCGCAGCCATTGGGGTTCGCAACCGCCATCGAGGATACGGCCGAGCCATTCGGCCTGCCGCGGGTCGGCCTGGAGGCCGGCGCGTTGCGCGACAAGTGGTTGGCGCTCGCGCGCAAGCTCGAAGACGAGCGGGTGCAGCTTGCACTGTGCGATGGCGACCGCGAGCGCTGCGTCTCCCCCGCCGCCCTCAGCCTGCTGGCGATCATCGATCAGGGCCGTCTCCGCGCGGGACGGGCCAGGCTCGGCGAGATCAATCGCGCGGTCAATCTGGCCATCCGGCCGGCCAGTGATCTCGCTCAATATGGCCAGGTGGACGTGTGGGCCTCCCCTCTCGCTACGTTCGAACGCCGTGCCGGCGACTGCGAGGACTACGCGATCGCCAAGTTCGTCGCACTTCGGATGGCTGGCATTGCCTCCGACGATCTGCGGATCGTGATCCTGCACGATGTCGTCCGGGGCGAGGATCATGCCGTCGCGGCGGCGCGCCTCGACGGGCATTGGCTCATGCTCGACAATCAGCGCATGGCGATGATCCAGGACAGCGATGCGCGGCAGGTGCGGCCGTTGTTCGTGATCGACGAGACCGGCATCTCCCGGTATCAGGCCTTGCCCCTGATGGCGGAGGTCCGAGCGCTGTCGCCTGAGGGGACGGCTTCCGTGAACCATTGACGATCGCGCATCGTTGCCGCGCGCCCACAACTTGAGACGTGGCCGGGAGTTCGCGGGACGAGCACGGCAGGAATGCGGACGGTGCGCCGACGGAACCGGCCGGCACCGAAGGACACGATGCGGCGGCTCGTTCACCGCGCCGCAACGAGTTGCATCCACATTGCAGACGCGAACCGATCGAGGCGATAGTGCCGTCATGACCCCAGGCAGCCCCGCCCTCGCCGTGCGAGGATTGACGAAGTGTTTCGAACGGCCAGCGGTCGATGCGCTCGACCTCGTGGTGCGCTCGGGCGAATTCTATGCACTGGTCGGCCCGAACGGCGCCGGCAAGACGACGACGCTGCGCATGGTCGCGGGCCTGCTGCGCCCGGATGCCGGGCGGATCGAGATCTTCGGCATCGATGCGCTGCGCGACCCGATCGCGGCCAAGCAGGTGATGGCCTGGGTCTCCGACGAGCCCATGATCTACGACAAGCTCACGCCGCTCGAATATCTCGAGTTCGTCGCCGGACTGTGGGGCATCGATCCCGCGACCTCGAGTAACGCGGCAACCGAACTTCTGGCCTCGCTCGGGCTGGAGCCGCATCTGCACGAGCGCTGCGAAGGCTTTTCCAAGGGCATGCGCCAGAAGGTGGCGCTCGCCGGCGCGCTGATCCACGACCCGCGGCTGATCATCCTGGACGAGCCGCTGACGGGCCTGGATGCGGTGTCGGCGCGGCACGTCAAGGGCCTGCTCGCCGAGCGCGTCCGCCGCGGCGGCACGGTAATCATGACCACGCACATTCTCGAAGTCGCCGAGCGCATGGCCGACCGGATCGGCGTGATCGCCGCCGGGCGCGTCCTCGCCGAAGGCACTCTGGCCGAGCTGCGCCAGCAGAACGGACGCACCGACACCAGCCTGGAGGAGCTGTTCATCGCGCTGGTCGACGTCGAGTCCGCGGCATGACGCGGGCGGCGACGCTCGCCTGGTTCGCCCGTCACGAGCTCAGGCTCGCCTGGCGGGAATGGCTCGGCATGATCACGGCCGGCAGGCGCCGCCGCACGCGGGCCGCCGTCATCGGTCTCGTGCTGTTCGGCGCCCTCATGCATCTGCCGGCCTGGGTCGTGGTCGGTCGCTACGCCGATCTCGAGCTGCCGCTCGACAAGACCGCGCTGATCGTCATCACCGCGACCATCATGCTGTCCTGGGCGCTGATGCTGTCGCAGGCGATCGAATCCGTCACCCGCGTGTTCTACGCGCGCGCCGACCTCGATCTCATCATGTCGTCGCCGGTGCGGCTGGCCGAGATCTTTTCGGTCCGGATCGCGGCGATCGCGCTCTCCGTGACCAGCATGGCGCTGCTGCTCGCGACGCCCTTCGTCAACGTGCTGCTGATCGAGGGCGGCGCACGCTGGCTCGCGGCGTTCGTCGTGGTCGCGGCCGTCGGCCTGTCGGCAGCGGCGATCGCCATTGCCATCACGATCGTCCTGTTCCGCCTGATCGGCCCGGCGCGAACGCGGCTGGTCGCCCAGATCCTGGCCGCCGTGATCGGCGCCGGCTTCGTCATCGTGCTGCAGATCGCCGCGATCGTGTCCTACGGCACGCTGTCGCGCTTCGCCATCCTCACCTCGGATGCGGCGGCCGCCATCGCGCCCGATCCCGACAGCATCCTTTGGCTGCCGGCCCGCGCGGCGCTCGGCGACGGCCAGGCGCTGCTGATCCTGCTGGCCGCAGGCCTGCTGTTGCTCGGCGTCGTCATGATGGTGTTCTCGCCGCGCTTCGCCGACACCGCGATCAGCGCCGCGGCCCAGGGCATCTCCAGCCGCGCCGGCGCACGGGTCAGGTCGTTTCGGGGCGGCTCGCGGCAGCAGGCGCTGCGGCGCAAGGAGTTCATGCTGCTGCGGCGCGATCCCTGGCTGATCTCGCAGACGCTGATGCAACTGCTCTATCTGGTGCCTCCGGCGCTGCTGCTGTGGCGCAGCTACTCCGACAGCTCGCAGGCGGTGTTCCTGATCACGCCGGTCGTCGTGATGGCGGCGGGCCAGCTCGCGGGCGGCCTCGCCTGGCTCACCGTCTCCGGCGAGGACGCGCCCGAACTGGTGGCGACGGCGCCGCTGCCGGCGACGCGCATCGTGCGCGCCAAGGTCGAGGTCGTGCTGATCACGATCGCGGTGATCTTCGCGCCTCTCGTGCTCGCGCTCGGCTGGGTCGCGCCGGCGCAGGCGGTGATCACGGCCGTTGCCGTTCTGGTCGCGACCGTCTCCTCCACGGCCATCCAGCTCTGGTTCCGGATCCAGGCGCGGCGCAGCCAGTTCCGCCGCCGCCAGACCTCGTCGCGGCTGGCGACCTTTGCCGAGGCGTTCTCCTCGATCGGCTGGGCGGCGACCGCTGCACTGGCGCTCGCGCTGCCCGAGGCTGCCATCGTCAGCGGCCTGATGACCGCGGGCCTCTTGCTCGCAGCCTGGAAGCTGAGGCCGGCACGAACCTGAAGCGTTCAGCGCAGCACCTCCATCACGGCGGCGGCGAACGCCGCCGGCTCTTCCTGCGGCAAATTGTGGCCGGCCCGCGCGATCACGCGATGGCCGATCCGGTTGCTGAACTTCGCAGCATGCGCGTGGCCGTCCGTTGCCGGGATCACGCCGTCGGCGTCGCCATCGAGCGTGATCGTGGGCACGGTGATGACGGGCTGGCTCGCCAATCGCCGCTCCAGCTCCTGATAGCGCGGATCCCCATCGGCCAGCCCGTAGCGATGGCGATAGCTGTGGATCACGACGTCGACGTGATCGGGATTGTCGAACGCCTTCGCCGCGCGCGCGAAGGTCGCGTCGTCGAAGCGCCAGTGCGGCGACCATTGCTGCCACAGCAGCCTGGCGATCTCGGCGCGGTTGGCGGCAAGCACGGCGCGGCCGCGCTCGGTCTGGAAGTACCATTGATACCAGAACGCGAACTCGCGCGGCACCGGCGCCGGCTCCAATGCCCGCGCGATGTCCTGGATCAGATAGCCGTTCACGGAGACCAGGCCCGCGCAGCGCTCGGGCCACAGCGCCGCGCCGACGCAAGCCGCGCGGCCCCCCCAATCATAGCCGGCGAACACCGCGCGCTGGATCACCAGCGCATCCATCAGCGCGATCAGGTCGGCGCCAATCGCAGCCTGCTGCCCCGAGCGCGGCGTCGATGCGTCGAGGAACCGCGTCGGGCCATAGCCACGCACATAGGGGAGGATGACGCGGCAGCCATGAGCTGCAAGGCGCGGCGCGACCTCGACGTAGGAGTGGATGTCGTAGGGATAGCCGTGCAGCAGGATGACGACGGGGCCGACGGCCGGCCCGCTCTCGACATAGGCGATGCGGAGCACGCCTGCATCGATCTCCCGCAGCGGCCGCAACACCCGATCCGTCATGCCATCCTCCCGCATCGTTGCGCCGCCCTGTCCAGCCGGACGTCGCGCCGAGGATAGTTCTGATCCGGATTCCTCGCTACACTCACACGCGCTGTTGAAGAGGAACCGCCATGCTGCGCCCGCTGGTCTCGCTGCTTGCCGTCCTGGTCGCGTTCGCATCGCCCGCTGTGGCGCAATCGGGGCCGCGCACCAGCGAGTGCCTGGCGATGGCCAGCGCCCCGCCGCGCGCCACGCCCGTCAGCTTGCGCCGGACGGCGGCGGCCGGCAACGAGGTGACGATCACCTATGCCGGCCACTCGACCTACTTCATCGACACGCCGATGGGCATCCGCATCGCCACCGACTACAGCGGCGCTTATCAAGTCGGACGTCTGCCCGACGTGATCACCATGAACCGGGCGCACTCGACGCATTACACGCTGGCGCCCGATCCGCGCATCCCACACGTGCTGCGCGGCTGGGGCGACGACGGCAAGCCGGCCCAGATCTTCGAGCGGATCGGCGACGTGCTGATCCGCAACATCACCACCGACATCCGCCGCTATTTCAGCGATTCCATCGGCGCCGACATGATCAAGGACGGCAACTCGATCTTCATCTTCGAGGTTGCCGGCCTGTGCATCGGCCATCTCGGCCATTTGCACGTCAAGCTGGACGAGACGCATTTCGCCGCCATCGGCCGGCTCGACGTGGTGATGGTGCCGATCGACGGCACCTACACGATGTCGCTCGACGGCATCTCGGAGATCACCAAGCGGCTGCGCGCCTCCGTGGTGCTGCCGATGCACCGCTTCGCGACGCCGCTCGACGAGTTCATGCGCAAGATCGGCCAGCAGTTCGAGATCGACCGCCGCGCCGAGCGCAGCTTGAAGATGTCGCGCGAGCTGCTGCCACAGGTCCCGACCGTGATCATCCTCGACGGGGTCTAGAGCATGATCCGGAAAAGTGGAGGCCGGTTTTCCGAGAAGATCATGCTCAGGACAATATGAGCTCAGGCGCCCGCGAGGCTGGTGCCGCGGCGGCCTTCCGGCGTCAGGAACATGCGCTTGAGCTTGTTGATCACGCGCACCGCGAGGCCGAGCAGGTAGGGCTGCGTCTTCAGGCAGAAGGCGAGCTTCTTGACGTGGCCCTCGACATGCCATTTGGCATGGGCGCCGTCGCGGAAGAAGATCACGTCGCCCGGCCCATAGCGCTTCGCCGGCATGCCCTCGCTCTCCAGCACGATCGCGCCTTCGAGGATCAGGATCGTCTCGTCGAAATCGTAGTACCAGTTGAACTTGCCCTCGGTGCAATGCCAGACGATGGTCGAGCCCAGCCCGTCGCTGCTGCGTGCGATGGTGCAGGAGGTCGCGGTCGGACTGCCCTCGATGATCCAGGACGGCTCGATCGGAGCGGGCGCCAGGTCGACGGCGAGATTGGCGGTTTCGATCAAGGACGGGGACATCTTGGACCTCAAATGCATCGGATTGAAATGACCGGCTGAACGGCGGCGTGAGCCCGCGACCGTAGCCGATTGCACCTAATGGCTGCTTTCCGAAGTCGTTAAGATTTGAACCGATCGCCGCGACCAGCCGTCGCATCACAAACACGCAAGCGCTATAAACTCCACGCGAACGCCGCAATTTGTTCGCGGCCTCGCCAAACCTGCTGATCTACTGTTTGACCGCACTGCAAGATGCGGACAGGCTTCCCTCTGGTCGCCCTGCCCATCCTGAGTTGTGCCGTCGCCTTTAAAGATTTGCCGCCTTCGCAGAGATAAGGATTTCCCAGGATGCGCCGACTGAGCCTCGCACTCGCCCTCACGCTGTCCGCCGCCACCCTTGCAACCGCCAGCCTCGTCATGGCGGGCGAAACGCCCGCCCCCGACAACGCCAAGGCCTACTTCATCAACCTGAAGGACGGCGACACCGTCTCCTCGCCGGTCCTGATCCGCTTCGGCCTGTCCGGCATGGGCGTTGCCCCGTCCGGCACCGAGGCCCCCAACACCGGCCACCACCACCTGCTGATCGACGCGCCCGCTCTCGAGGGCGACTCGCTCAACGAGGCGATCCCGGTCGATGCCGGCCACGTGCATTTCGGCAAGGGCCAGACCGAAGCCTCGGTCAATCTCACGCCGGGCAAGCACACCTTGCAGCTCGTGCTCGGCGACTGGAGCCACATCCCGCACAACAAGCCGGTCATGTCGGAGCGGATCACGATCGACGTGCAGGCCACCACCGGCAGCGCCAAGCAGTAGGCACGTTCGGCCGACGACGACACCGCCGCGAGCATCGCTCGCGGCTCGTTTCGGGCCGGTGCACGCGTGACGCCGGCCCGTCATGCGTCAGGCCCACTCGCCCTTGCGGAACACCGGCACGCGACGGCCATCTTCATGGAGGCCGTCGATGTCGGTGTCGGCCGCGCCGATCATCCAGTCGATGTGGATCAGGCTTCGGTTGCCGCCCTGGGCGGCGATCTGCTCCGGCGACAGCGAGGTGCCGTTGATGAAGCATTTCGAGTAGCACTGGCCGAGCGCGATGTGCGAGGCGGCGTTCTCGTCGAACAGCGTGTTGTAGAACAACAGGCCGCTCTTGGAGATCGGCGAGGAGTGCGGCACCAGCGCGACCTCGCCGAGCCGGCGCGCGCCCTCGTCGGTGTCGAGCACCTTGTTCAGGACCTCCTCGCCCTTCGAGGCCCTGGCCTCGACGATGCGGCCCTCCTCGAACCTGACCTGGATGTTGTCGATCAGCGTGCCCTGATAGGACAGCGGCTTGGAGCTGACGACGTGACCCGACACACGGCGGCAATGCGGCGTCGTGAACACTTCCTCGGTCGGAATGTTGGCATTGCAGGTGATGCCGTTCTTGGCGGTCGAGGCGCCGCCCTCCCATTCGTGGTCGTCGGCGAGACCGATCGTCAGGTCCATGCCGGGTCCGGTGTAATGCAGCGCGCTGAAGCGCTGGCCGTTGAGCCACCCGGTGCGCTCGCGCAGCACCGCGTTGTGGCGCTCCCAGGCGGACACGGCATCCTCGCGGTCGACGCGCGACGCGGCGAAGATCGCATCGGCGAGCTTCGCCACCGCGACCTCCTCTGGCACGTCCGGGAAAACCAGCTTGGCCCAGGACGGGCTCGGATAGGCGATGATGTTCCAGTTGGTCTCGAAATTGGTGATCTTCTCCAGCGCCGGCTGGTAGGCCTTGGAGTTCGCCTTGCTGGCACGTGCCACCTTGGCCGGATCCTGTCCCGACAGCAGCATCGGATTGTCGCCGACGATGGCGAGCCGCGCGGTGTTCTCCGAGAATGCCTTGGCCATGCCCTGGTAGAGCCAGTCGGCGGCGCGATCGAAGCTGTTGTCATGACCGAAACGGTAGCGCGCCAAGGTGAGCTCCTCGTCGGAGAAGAACGAGGTCACGATTCCCGCACCGGCCTTGTAGGCGTGCTCGGCGACCTTGCGCACCAGCGGCAGCGCCACCGACGGCGCGGTCAGCAGCAGATCCTGACCCGGCTGCAATTGCAGGCCAACCTTCACCGCCACCTCGGCCAGGCGGTCGAGCTTGACGGGATCGATGGCGGCATCGAAGTTGCGCGGATGTGCGGTCATCAGGGTATCCAGTTCCGTTTCTTTGCGGTGTTGAAGAGATAGGCCAATCGAGAAGGGGGTCAATGGGAAAGGGGCTTCCGTGCGGCGTTGTCATCGCTCGCCGTATCCTCCGCTGTCATCCCGGCGAACGCCGGGATCCATACTCCGCGGTGTCTGTGATGATACGCGGCTGTGGCTCCAGCTCGGTCCAGCGCAGGCTTCGGTGTTTATGGGTCCCCGCTTTCGCGGGGACGACACGGGAGTATTCGGTGGCCTGTCACCTTATCACTGCGTCATCACTGCGCGGGATGGCCACGAAGTTTGCCGGCATGGCAGCTCATCCTCGCACCCGCTTTCGCGTCCGAGCATTGCTCTTGCAGTCACCCTCTCCAAAGCGAGGGTGCAGGGAAGGCCGGACCTCGACTGAGGCCCGTGGCCCGCCTGCTCAAAAAATGCAGGCGGCAGGTACCCCAGGTCCAGCCGGACGATCCGGCCCTCCCTGCGCGATGGCTTTAACGGCTGCTTCGCATTCTCCCCGGTGCGCCGGGCTTTCTGGTCACCGTCACCCACGCGGCGCCGTTGGCGCCGGCGCAGGCTTGATACTGGCATCGGAGTATCAGGACCACGCGACTTGACCGTGCGAGCCGATGTTGTTCGTCCGCGCGAATGACCACGCTGCAAACCGGCCCGCCCATCACATCCCACCTCCACGCTTCGTGACGACCGCGCAGCGCCCCTCGTCGATGAGGCGGGACAGCGACAAACAATCATGATTTTCCGAAATTGCCAAGCGGGATATTTTTTCTGCCGGGACTGGACAGCCCAAATCAGCCTGAACTTGCTCGTGAAATCGGATTCCGGACGCAGCGGCGATCGGGCGTATCTGACGCCTCGACAGGCTTATCCGATCTCGGCGTGAGGGGCATGAGTCGCCCGACGAGCGGCATTCTTGATCGTGTCAGTCCTCGACGCCCAGCCCGTCACCATCGACGTACCAGTCGGCGCGGGACGCCCAATGCACGTGGCGATCGGGAACGGCGCCGAACGGCTCATCGAAGCCTCCGGCGGGAATGATCGCCTCGCGGCCGCTGCGCGTCAGATGTGGCATCGGGCTGCCGCAAGTGCTGCAGAAGGCGGTGGCGAAACTGCGCGCCCGGGGCAAGTCGAACCGCGTGACGTTCGCCTCGCCACGCAGCCAGCGCAGCGCCGCCGCCTTGACGATGACCTCACAGGAGTGCGCCGTGCCGCTGGCCTTGCGACAGCGCGAGCAATGGCAATTGAGGAATTTGTCGAACGGCCCGTCGACCTCGAAGCCGACCTGGCCGCAGAGGCAGCTGCCGCGGAACGTGGTCATGACGATCTCCTGTCGTGGTCTGGAACGGAATGTCCAAGAGCGCTGCACGCGTGGAGGATGTTACTTGCCCTGATTGCTTATCCTGATTGCATCCTTGCAGCTATCAGGACGACTGAAGGCCAGTTGCGGTCGCCGCGCTGTTAGTCGGTAGTCTGACCTTCCCAAAGCGGAACATTCATTTGTTGTGAGTCATCCTCGACGTCGAGAGTCAATCATTCCGAATGATTTGGAACCAGTCTGAGCGGGCAGCGCCGTCCCGCATTTGCATGGCTCAGGGGTGATTCGGTCACCTTGAAGACATGTTTAGACGTTGATTGGCGCGCGGCAGGGGGATTTCACAGCGTACAGGAGTCCTCCGAATGTACCGCGTTGTTATTGTCGTCGCCGCATTGCTGGCTCTCTCCGTTCAAGCCGAGGCGCGTCCTCGTCACCATCATCATCACTACTCGCACCGTCACCACTCCTACATGAACGCGATGGCCTCGATTCCCGGCGAAGGTCGCGTCGTCGGCGGCCGCCCATCGGGATGTCCGCATGCCTTTTGCGGCTGCGAAGCGTCGCTCTACACGTTCGGCCGGGTCGTTCCCGAGCTGAATCTCGCATCGAACTGGCGTCGCTTTCCGCGCGCAGCTCCCGCACCGGGAATGGCTGCCGTCCGGTCCGGCCACGTCATGATCCTGCAGCAGCAGGTCGCCGGCAACATCTGGTATGTGCATGACGGCAATTCCGGCGGCCACGTCACCCGCGAACATCCCCGCTCGATCGCCGGCTACACGATCGTGAACCCGAATGGCGGTTCCGCGATGTTCGGCGCGGCGGCTCGTGTCACGCGCGAGGCCCGTGCGCCGAGCTACCAGCGGCTCGCCCGCAACACGCGGCCGGACGGCTGGATGGCCAGCGCGGCGCCGATGGCCTTCAACTAGGTCCTTGATAGCTTCGCGACGCGGCCTGCGGCATCCGGATCGAATGCTGCAGGCCGCGTCGTCTAGCCTGCGCGCGCGTCCGCTGGCAGCACCAGTAACAAGCGGAACCGTTCACAGCGCGCCAAGGGCGGGCGCCAGGATTACACAGGCCAGCAGCGCCAGGGCCGCAGCGCTGCAGCGATAGCCGAGCGACGCCGGCACGACATGCCCGAGGCCGCAGCGCAGCGTCGCGCCGAGCACGATCCAGGCTCCTCCGATCGTCGCAGTCGAGAGTCCGAGCACGACCAAGAACGGCCATAGGCTCGCCGCATCGCCTTCCAGCGGCAGCAAGGTGAAAGCGAAGATGATGGCCTTTGGATTGAACAGCGTCGTGATGAACACGCCGCGCAGGGTGACCGGCGCCGCATCACTTGCGCTGCTGCTGCTGCCGTGGCGCCAGAGCGCGGCAGCGAGGTGCAGCAGATAGAGCACGACCACGACACGGAGAGCCTGTCCGACCAGCGGCGCGGTCGCGACGAGCGGACCGAGCGTGATGCGCAGCGTCGCGATCGCGAGCAGATAGCCGGCAAGCTCGGCGAGCAGCAGATGAACGGAGGCGCGCACGCCACGACTCGCACCGGCAGTGGCGAGCAGCGTGTTCGTTGGGCCGGGCGTAACGAGCAGCGCTGCGCCCGCCGCGCCGAAGGTCAGGATATCCATGACCGCATCAAGCACGCGCGCCATGCGCCGGCCTTGACGAGCGTCAACGTCCGGCGCCGCGGGCTGCGGTCCCGTTTTCCGGAACGGCTCGTACGTCGGCTTCATTGCGGACGGTCGTCGGCCGCGCCGCATGATAGGATCGTATGGCAGCATGCAGGGCGACTGATTGACTTGGCTCTCGTGCAAACTAAGGTTCGCGGCGCCGGAAGTGGAACAGCGCCTGATCATCGCACCGTTCGAACGCGTAGCATCGATGGTCGGCGCGCAAGGATCGGAAGACAGATGACGTTGGCGATGAGCTGGGACGAGTGGGCCCGGCATGATGGCATGGCGCTGGCGGCGCGCGTTCGCAGCGGCGAGCTGACGGCGGCGGAGCTGGCAAGGCAGGCCGCCGAGGCAATCGCAAAAGTCGATCCCGCGCTGTCCGGCGTGGTCGAGGTCTTCGCCGATGCCGTGGAAGATCCGGGCAAGGCCGGCGCCGATCTCGCAGGCCCCTTCGCCGGCCTGCCGTTCCTGATGAAGGATCTCGGGCCGACGATGGCCGGACGGCTGCAGGAGCAGGGCTCGCTGTTCATGCGCGGCAACCGTCCCGCCGCCGACACGCACCTGACGGCGAAGATGCGCAAGGCCGGCCTCAATCTGATGGGCCGCACCACGACGCCGGAGTTCGGCGTCTGCAGCTCGGCGGAGAACCCGGCCGTCTACGTCACGCGCAACCCCTGGAATACCGACTACACCACCTGCGGCTCGTCGGCCGGGAGTGCGGCAATGGTCGCCGCCGGCGTGGTGCCGATCGCGCATGCGACCGACGGCGGCGGCTCGATCCGCATTCCCGCCGGCGTCAACGGCAATATCGGGCTGAAGGTCTCGCGCGGCGTGTTTTCGATCGCGCCGCATCTGTCGGATCTAAGCGGCCTGGTCTCGATCCAGGGCTGCCAGTCGCGCAGCGTGCGCGACACCGCGGCATTCGTCGATCATTGCCGCGGCGGCGCGCCCGGCGAGTTCATGCCGTATTGGACCACGCCGGAGCCCTATGTCGAGTTGATCAAGCGCGATCCCGGCAAGCTCAGGATCGCGCTGTCGCATCAATGGGGCGACTACCGCGCCACGCCGCATATTGCTTCTGAGCTGGAGCGTGTGGGCAAATTCCTCGAAGGCCTCGGCCACCACATCGGCTACGCGCTGCCCGACGTCGATTACCGCCACGCGTTCGCGGCGCAGACCACCTGCTACATCTCGAACTTCGCGATCGTCATCAACAACCTGCTCGCGGCGCGCAAGCTCGGGCGGCCGCCGGCCGACCTGATCGAGCCGATCAACATCCGGATCTGGGAAGCGGGCAAGGGCACCAGCTTCGCCGAGCGTGCGGCGATGCAGGCGGTGTTCAATACGACGTCGCGCGCCTTCGGCGCGTTCTTCGAGGACTGGGACATCATCCTGACCCCGATCACGGCGCTGCCGACGCCGAAGATCGGCACCACCGAATACCTGACCATCAGCGACAATCCCGACGTGCTCGACTGGTTCGAGAATCTGTGGCGCAACTTCGCCTTCACGCCGCTCGCCAACCTCTGCGGCGTCCCGGCGATCTCGCTGCCGCTCGCCACCAATGAGCACGGCCTGCCGCTCGGCATCCAGGCGATCGGCAAGCAGGCCGATGACGGCCTGCTGCTGCAGCTCGCGGCCCAGATCGAGCGCGCGATCGGCGGTCAATGGAACGGCGGCGCGACGCCGGCCGTGCATGTGACCAGCAAGTGAGCGACTCACGCGCCTGATCCTGATGACATGATAGGCTGCGCCGGGCGTGGACAAGGCGCTCGCATTTCCGGCAATCTTGCATTTCCGACCATCAGGCGCGCCCGATGAACATCCTGCTGCTCAATCCCAACATCCGCTCCGACATCACCGACCTGATGCTGCAGGTCGGCCGCGACGCCGCCGCGCCCGGCACGACCCTAATCCCCTGCACCGCGCCGCGCGGTGTGCCCTATATCGCGACCCGCGCGGAGGCGCAGATCGGCGGCGCCGTCGCGCTGGAGATGCTGGCGGAGCGCAACGGCAGCTTCGACGCCGCGATCATCGCCGCATTCGGCGATCCCGGCCTGTTCGCGGCCCGCGAGCTGTTCGACGTGCCGGTGATCGGGCTTGCCGAGGCGGCGATGCTGACCGCCTGCATGGCCGGACGCCGCTTCGCCATCGTCACCTTCGCGCAGGCGCTGGGTCCCTGGTACGAGGAGTGCGTGCGCATGCACGGCCTGATGGAGCGCTGCGCCGGCATCCGCATGCTCGACGGCAGCTTCAAGCAGATCTCCGACGTGCAGCACGAGAAGGAAGAGCTGCTGGTCGAGCTGGCGCTGCGCGCGGTGGAGGAGAACGAGGCCGACGTGCTGATCTTCGCCGGCGCACCGCTCTCCGGGCTCGCGGCCCGCGTCGCGCACCGCATTCCCGTGCCCGTGGTCGATCAGGTGATCGCCGCGGTGAAGCAGGCGGAGGCGCTGCTGGCGTTGAAGATGCGCAAGGCCACCGCCGGCACCTTCCGCCGCCCGGCCGCGAAGCCGACGACGGGCTTGCCCGAGGCGCTGGCCGCCCGGCTGGAGCATCGCGACGGGTAGTTGGGCCGTGTGAGTCGCAACGCTCTCTCCCCACGTCATTCCGGGACGCTGTCGGCGCGAGCCCGGAATGACGTGGGGAGAGAGCGAGCCAGATCTTGCTAGCTGCGAGCTCGGGCGAACCCCGTCATACTCCCATACCCCCACTTCCTCTTCTGTACACAAGCCGCCTTCGTTGCCTGAAAAGGCGGCACGCTTCTTGCTTTTTCAGATCAGTTGAGCAGGAAGCCCATGGCCAGCGTATCGGAAGCCAAGTCGCTCGTTCTGGATCGGATCACCCACCGCTTCGCCAGCGGCACGATGGCCGTATCCGATATCAATCTCGATGTGAAAGGCGGCGAGATCATCGCCCTGCTCGGCCCGTCCGGCTGCGGCAAGACAACCTTGCTGCGCATCATCGCCGGCTTCATCGGCCACAGCGAGGGGCGCGTCATCATCGGCAACGACGTCGTCGATGCGCTGCCGCCCAACCGGCGCGCGGTCGGCATCGTGTTCCAGAACTACGCGCTGTTTCCGCATCTCTCGATCACCGAGAATGTCGGCTACGGCCTCGCCGCGCGCGGCGTCGACAAGGCCACGCGCAACAGGGAGGCGCAGCGGCTGCTCGACATGGTGCAGCTCGGCCCGTTCGGTGAGCGGCTGCCGCGGCAATTGTCGGGCGGCCAGCAACAGCGCGTGGCCCTGGCGCGCGCGCTCGCGATCAAACCGTCGATCCTGCTGCTCGACGAGCCGTTCGCCGCGCTCGACAAGAATTTGCGGTTGGACATGCAGATCGAGGTCAAGCGGCTGCAGCGCATGGCCGGGATCACAACTTTGATCGTGACCCACGACCAGGAGGAGGCGCTGTCGATGGCCGACCGCGTCGCCGTGCTGAGTCACGGCCATCTCGAGCAGTTCGGCACGCCCTCCGAGATCTACGATCAGCCACAGACGCTGTTCGTGAACAGCTTCGTCGGCACCGCGAACAAGATGAAGGGGACGGTGATCGCGACCGACGCGGGCAGTGTCAAGGTTGGCCTGGAGGCCGGCGGCGAGATCATCGCGCGCGCCCCCACCCCGGTACGTGCCTCAGACAAGGTCACCGTGTGCCTGCGTCCCGAGCATCTCACCTTCGTCAGCGACGACACCGGCTTTGCCGGCGAGATCGGCATGGCGCTGCCGCTCGGCGCAACCGTGGTCCATGAGATCAAGGCCAGCGACGGCTCGAGCATCAAGATTTCGCAGGCCCGCACCGGCGACACGCCACTGCGCGATGCCGGCGCGCCGGTGCGGGTCGCACCGATCGCACCCGGCCTCGCCACCGTCTTCCCGCAATAGACCAACAGACACATCGGAGTGAAACATGATGCTTGATCGCCGCCGGCTCCTGACCAGCGCCTTGACGCTGGGAGCCATGCACGCCTTCCCGGGCCTGAGCCTCGCGCAGGCGCGGCCGCTGGTGTTCGCGACCTTCACCGGCAGTTGGGAGGAGGCGCACAAGGCGGTGCTGGTGCCGGCGTTCCGCAAGGCCAATGCCGATGCCGCCATCGTGCTCGACCCGATGCTGTCGGTCGACCAGATCGCCAAGGTCAATGCGGCCAAGGCCAATCCGCCGATCGACGTCATGCTGCACGATCCGGGTCCGGCGCTGGTCGCGATCGGCCAGGATCTCGTCGATCCGTTCCCGGCCGACAAGAGCACCTATTTCAAGGACCTGATTCCGGAAGCGCAGGACGCGATGGGCCCGGCGCCGTTCTTCCAGGTCGTCGGCCTCACCTACAATCCGGAGACCGTGAAGACGCCGCCAACCTCTTGGGCCGATCTGTGGAAGCCCGAGTTCAAGGGCAAGGTCGGCATCACCAACCTGAACTCCACGCTCGGCACCGGCTGGCTGGTCGAGATCGCGCGCATGCGCGGCGGCTCCGAGGCCAATGTCGACGAGGGCTTCAAGGCGCTGGAGGAGCTGAAGCCGAACCTCGCCGCGGTCGCCGCCAATCCCGGCGCCCTGGCGACCCTGTTCCAGCAAGGCCAGATCGACATCTCGCCCGGCAATTTCAACGCCATCCAGATCCTGAAAGCGCGTGGCGTGCCGGTCGAGTTCGTGGCGCCCAAGGAAGGCGCCATCGCCTTCAAGACCACGATCCACATCGTCAAGAACTCGCCGAACAAGGAGCTCGCCTTCAAGCTGATCGAGGCGGCGCTGTCGCCGGAAGTGCAGACCACGCTGATGAACTCGCCCTATCTGATCGTGCCGACCAACACCAAGGTGGCCATGACCGGCGAGATCGCCAAGGTGCTGGCCAAGGACACCGCGGAGCTGAAGAAGAAGTTCGTGTTCCAGGACTGGAAGAAGATCAACGAGCAGCGCGCGTCCTGGATCGAGAAGTTCAACCGCGACATCAAGATCTGACGCGATGAAGAGCGCCACGACAGCACCTGGAGACGTGACCAGCTTCAGCCTGGGGCTTGCGCTGCCCCTGGGCCTGGTGTTCGCGATCTTCTTCGTGCTGCCGCTGGCGCAACTGCTCTATCTCTCGCTGCACAACGACACCGCGGCGACGGTGTGGGGGCTCGGCCAGTACATCAAGTTCCTGACCGACCCCTTCAGCCTCGCCGTGCTCGGCTCGACCTTGCTGCTCGGCGCCGAGGTGACGCTCGCCTGTCTCGTGCTCGGCTATCCCATCGCCTGGCTGTATCAGCGCTCGGGCAGCCGGGTGCAGACCCTGATCATCATGATCGTCCTGCTGCCGCTGCTCACCAGCGTCGTCGTCCGCACCTTCGCCTGGATCGTGATCCTCGGGCGGCAGGGCATCATCAACTCCGTGCTGCAATCGCTCGGCCTGATCGGCACGCCGCTGCGCATGATCTACACCCAGGGCGGACTGATCGCGGCGCTGGCGCAGGTGCAGATGCCGCTGATGGTGCTGCCACTGATCACCGCGATCGGCCGCATCGATCCCAATCTCTCCGACGCCTCGGCCTCACTCGGCGCCGGTAGCTGGCGCACCTTCGTCAAGGTGATGCTGCCGCTGTCGATGCCCGGCATCATCGCCGGCTGCACCCTGACCTATGCCGCCGCGATCACCGCCTTCATCACGCAGTCCCTGGTCGGCGGCGGGCAGATGCTGTTCATGCCGATGTATCTCTACCAGCAGGCCTCGACCCTGCAGAACTGGCCGTTCGCCGCGGCGATCTCGATCATCTTCCTGTTCGCGGTGCTGGCGATCGTCGCGCTGTTCTCGACACTCGGGCGGCGTGCCCGCGGCTATGGAGACGCCAGATGAGCCAGCGCCAGCGCAACTGGGAAGCGCTGAGCTTCCAGATCGTGATGACGGTGGTTGCCGTGCTGGCGCTGATCCTGATCGTGTCGCCGTCGCTGGTCGTGGTGATCGTCTCCTTCACGTCCGGCTTCTCGCTGAAATTCCCGCCGCCGGGCTATTCGGCGCGCTGGTACGTCGAATTGTGGAACGCCTGGCAGCTGCAGTTCGCAGCACGCAACAGCGTCGTCGTCGCGCTGTGGTCGACGGGGCTCTCCATCGTGCTGGGCGTGGCCGCCTCGCTCGCGATCTCGCGCTCCAAGAGCCTGACTGCGAAGCTGCTCGATTCGTTGTTCATGTCGCCGCTGGTACTGCCGGCACTCGCCTTCGGGCTGGCGGCGCTGATGTTCTTCTCGCTGATCGGCCTGCCGGTCTCGCTGCTCACGCTGGTGATCGGCCATACCATCGTCTGCGTGCCCTATGTCGTCCGCAACACCGTCGCGGCACTGGCCCAGCTCGAGCCAACCTTGCTGGAAAGCTCGGCGATCCTCGGCGCCTCCAGGCTCTACACGTTCCGCCGCATCGTGCTGCCGCTGATCCGTCCCGGCATCATCTCCGGTGCGTTCATCGCCTTCATGTCGTCGTTCGACAACGTGCCGGTGTCGCTGTTCCTGCGCGATGCCGCCACCGACATGCTGCCGATCCGGATGTGGCAGGACCTCGAAGGCAAGCTCGACGTCACCATCGCCGCGCTGTCGAGCGTGCTGATCATCGCCACCATCGCGCTGATGGCGATCATGGAGCGCGCCACCGGCCTGTCGAAGCGGCTGACGGGTTGATCAATCCGACAGCGTCGCAAGGAGCTGAATAGTTGCGATTTGGCCGTCATTCCGGGGCAATCGCCAATGCGACGGAGCGAAGCGGCGGCGCGTTGACGATTGAACCCGGAATGACGGTGGTCATGGCGTAGTAGGATTCATCCGCTCGCTGCGACGAGCCCGCCGCAGGCGGGCGTCTCGAAGGACGGCCACACGCTCTAAGCGCCACGGAAGATCGAATAGCCCCAGGGGGTGAATTTCAGCGGCAGGTGAAAATGCTCCTCGACCTTGTCGATCGCGAAGCGAAACGGCACTGTGGTGAGGAATTTCGTCTGAGCGCCAGCCCCGAAGAACTCGCCGACATGAAACAGCACCTCATACTCGCCGGCGATGACGCCGTCGCCCTTGACGACCGGCGCCTGCAAGGTGCCGTCGGCGCCGAGCTGTCCCTCCGCGAGCAGCGTGCGATCGGGCGTCACGCGCCAGATCGCGACGCGCAGGCCAAGCGCGGGGCGCCCGTTCGCCACGTCAACCGCATGAACCGAGATTCCACCGGCCATTTCGTGCTCCGCCATCAGGTTGTCGCGGCATGATAGCCGCGAAGCAAGCGTCAGCACCAGCGGCGCCGCTGTGGCCTGCGATCGCTGCGATGACCGCGCTGCAGGCCTTGGTGTCGCTGGCGCTGTTCGCGCCGGGCGTCGTCGCGCCGCGCGCTGGACTGAGCATCGAGCAACTGTCGCTGTTCTCCACCGCAGCCTTCACCATCAGCCTCGTCTCTTCGTTCTGGGGCGGCACGCTGGTCCAACGCGTCGGCTCGCTGCGCGTCGCAGCGCTGTGCGCGGTCGCCGTCTGCGCCGGCATGTCGCTGGCCCTGTTCGAGGATGGATGGGCCCTGCTCGGCGCCGGGCTGATGCTGGGGCTCGCGGTCGGACCGGAGACACCGGCAAGCTCAGCGCTGCTCGGACGTCTCGTGCCGGCCGAGAAGCGCGCGATGGTGTTTTCGATCCGGCAGACCGGCAGCCAGATCGGCGCCGTGGTCGGCTCGCTGCTGCTGCCGCCGATCGCCGTGCTGCTGGCACCGAGCTCCGCCTATGCCGCCGTGATCGTCTGCGCCGCCATCGCCTTCGCCGGCTTCGAGCGTCTGCGGCCGGCCTATGCGATCACGCCGCCGGCCATGCCGCGGCTCGGCCTGTTCGATCGATTGCGACTGATCAGCGCCGACCGCCGCATGGCCGCGCTCGCGGTCGCCTCGATTCCGTTCAGTGGCATGCAGGTCATCCTCAACACCTGCTTCGTCAGCTTCGGCACGTCAGAGCTCGCGCTCAGCCATGTCGAGGCCGGCTGGGTGCTGGCCTCGGCGCAAGGCGCCGGCCTGATGGGACGGCTGGGCTGGGGCGTGGTCGCGACGCGGCTGCGCTCGGCGCGGGCCGTGCTGGTGATGGCAGGCGTCGGCATGGCGGTCTGCGCGCTGCTGCTTGGTCTCTGCGGGCCACTGCTGAGCAGATCGATCCTGGTCCTGCTCACCGTCGCGTTCGGACTGACCGCAAGTGGTTGGAACGGCGTGTTCATCGCCGAGATCGCCAATCTCGCCAAGCCCGGACGCGTCGCCGAGGCGACAGGTGCGGTGCTCACCGCCTCGTTTCTCGGCCTCGTCGCCGCGCCGCTGCTCGTCGCCTTGCTGACGCCCCGCGTCGGCCTCGGCGGCAGCTTCGTCGCACTCGGATTGACGGCGGCCGCGGGCGCGGCCGTGCTGCTGATGGAGCGATCCCATGCGCGCGAGTGACATCGCACGCGCCGTCCTGGCGCGGCAAAGCACCGCCAGAGAGATGGCCGAGCAGGCGCTGGCGCGCATCGCCGCGGCCCGTGACCTCAACGCCGTCGTCACGACAGATCCGGCGCGAACGCGCGCCGAGGCCGATGCCGTCGATGCGCGCGTGGCCACCGGCGAAGCAATGCCGCTCGCCGGCGTGCCGGTCGTGGTCAAGGACAATATCTGGGTCGGCGGCTGGCGCATCACGCAGGGCTCGCGGCTGTTCGCTGATTTCATCGCGCCCGAGGATGCGATCGCGATCGCGCGGTTGCGCCGCGCTGGCGCCGTGATCGTTGGCATCGGCGCAACCTCCGAGTTCGCCTGCAAGGGCGTGACGACCTCGCAGCTGTTCGGACCGACTGTTCATCCGCAGGACCCGCAGCTCACGCCCGGCGGCTCGTCGGGCGGTCCCGCCGTTGCGGTGGCGGCTGGGCTCGTGCCGCTCGCGATCGGCACCGATGCCGGCGGCTCGAGCCGCCGGCCGCCGGCCCATGTCGGCGTGGTCGGCTTCAAGCCGTCGTTCGGTGCCATTCCCTACGGGCCGGGATTCCCCGAGCCATTCTGGCGCATCTCGGTGATCGCGCCGATCGCGACCGATGTCGGCGATGCCAGGCTTGCGTTCGAGATCATGGCCGGCGCCGACCCGCGCGATCCCGATACGTTCGACGTGGCCGTGGCGGATCATGCAACGCCGCTGCGCGTGGCGTTCTCGCCGCGGCTCGGGCTGGACGTCGCGGTCGATGGCGACACCAGCGCTGGCCTGCAGCGGGCGGTCGACCGCCTCCGCGCCGGCGGCATGCCGATTGTCGACAAGGATCCCGTCTGGCCGGCCGGCCTTGCCGAGGACGCGGTGATGCCGCTCCAGCATGCCGGGCTGGCCGCGCTCTACGGCGACGCCTTCCACAATGATCCGGCGCAATTCGATCCCGATATCGCCAAGCAGATCGAGCGCGGGCTCGGCCTGAGCGGCGCCGATGTCGCGCGTGCGCTCGAGGCAAGCGCGCAGATCGCGCGGGCCTTCGCAAGCTTCTTCACGCAGGCCGACGTGCTGCTGGCGCCGACCGTGCCCTGCGTCGCCTGGCCATTCACGCAGCTCGGCCCATCCAAGATCGGCGGCAAGCCGGCGAGCCCGCGCGCGCATGCGGTGTTCACGCCTTACGCCAATCACGCCGGCGTGCCGGCGATCTCGATCCCCTGCGGCACCAACGTTCACGGACTGCCATTCGGTCTGCAACTCATCGCGGCCCGCGGCCGCGACCGCCTGCTGCTCGATGTCGCGGCCGACGCCGAGCGGATCCTCGCTCAGTCCTGATCGAACTTCTTCGCCAACCTCGCCCGCGTGATGTGACCGATCTGGTCGATGGCGTTGGCGATCTCGGTGTCCGGGTCGTTGCCGATGCGACGCTCCATCTCGGCGATGACCGAGGGGCGGTCGGCGTGCAGCGCCAGAGCGACGATCAGCGGCATGCCGAACTTGTCGCGATAGCGGCGGTTGATGTCGGCGACGCGCTCGAACTCGGCGCGCGAGAGCGAGGTGAAGCCGAGCCGACCCTGCTCGCCGATCGAGTCGTTCGTCATCTCACCCGCCAGCGCCTCGCGGCCGGCGAGCTCCGGATGGGCGCGGATCAGCTTCAGCTTCTCGTCGCGGCTCATGGCGCGAACGACGTTCATGAGCGTCGTATGCAGCGCATCCGCGGCGTCGTCGAAGGCGGACAGGCCGGCGCGATAGGCGCGGTCGGCGATTTCAGGCGAATGCTCGAAGATGTCGCCATAGCGCTCCACGAACAGCACGCGCGACATCTGCGACGGCCGCCACACGCCGGCCGGCGGATGCGTCCGGATCCAGTGCCGGGCGATGTCGAGCCGGGTCGCGACCCAGACCTTGTCATGCCCCGTGATATAGTCGAGGAAACGGGCCAGCGCGGCCGCGCGCCCGGGGCGGCCGACCAGCCGGCAGTGCAACCCGATGGACATCATGCGCGGGCTCTCCGCACCCTCTGCGTAGAGCGTATCGAAACTGTCCTTCAGATAGGCGAAGAACTGGTCGCCGGAATTGAAGCCCTGCGGGGTGGCGAAGCGCATGTCGTTGGCATCGAGCGTATAGGGCACGATCAGTTGCGGGCCGTGCGGCCCCGCGATCCAGTACGGCAGCTCATCGGCGTAAGAATCGGCGCTGTAGACGAAGCCCTGCTCATTCAACACGATGTCGAGCGTGCGCTCCGACGTGCGGCCCTGGTAGAAGCCGAGCGGCCGCTCACCGGTGAGCTCGGTATGGATGCGGATCGCTTCCCCGATATCGGCGCGCTCGTCGGCCTCGGGGACATCGCGGTAGTCGATCCATTTCAGGCCGTGGGAGGCGATCTCCCAGCCGGCTTCCTTCATCGCAGCCACGGCGTCCGGATTGCGTGCCATCGCGGTGGCGATTGCAAATACCGTGACCGGCAGCTTGCGCGCGGTGAACATCCGCCACAGCCGCCAGAAGCCGGCGCGCGAGCCGAACTCGTAGATCGACTCCATGTTCATGTGGCGCTGCCCGGGCCAGGGCTGGGCGCCGACGATCTCGGACAGGAAGGCTTCGGAGGCGGCGTCACCGTGGAGGATGTTGTTCTCGCCGCCCTCCTCGTAGTTGATCACGAACTGCACCGCGACGCGGGCATCGCCCGGCCAGCGCGGATGCGGCGGCGTGCGGCCGTAGCCGACCATATCGCGGGGATAGACGTCAGCACTCATCCGGCTCAGCTCCCGCGATAGGTCTGGTAGCTCCAGGGCGTCGCGAGCAGCGGCACATGGTAGTGCGCGCTGGCATCGGCGACGGAAAAGCGGAGCGGGATCAGATCGAGAAACAGCGGGTCGCCCGAGGCGAGGCCGTGGGTCCTGAAATAAGCGCCCATATGGAAGGTCAGCATGTAGGTGCCGATGGCGAAGTCATCGTCCGCCAGCATCGGCTGGTCGGTGCGCCCGTCGGCATTGCTCCGGACCTGCTTGACGCGGCGCCAGGAGCCGTCCGGTTCGAGGACATCGAGATCGATCGCGACGCCGGCCGCGGGCTTGCCCCTGACCGTATCCAGAATATGCGTGCTCAGCCGCCCCATGCATCGTTACCTCTCTGCTGCCGGCTCGGAACACTATCAGCGCCCGGTTAAAGGTTCGAGGCGATTTGCGGTTCAGTTGCCGCGTCGCGCTCCTTGCCGAAGCGCTCGACCAGAAAGTCGATGAACAGCCGCACCTTCACCGAGAGGTGCCGCGTCGGCGGATAGATCGCATAGAGCGCGAGCGGCGGCGCGGCGTAATCGACGAGGATCGCGGTCAGCGCGCCGCTCTCGAGCGCGTCCGCCGCGATGAAGCGCGGGATCAGCGCAATGCCCTGTCCCTTGATGGCGACGTCGCGCAGCACCTCGGCATTGTTGACGCACAACGACCACGCCGGCTGGACCCAGTGGTCGCCGTCGCGGCCGGTGAGCTTCCACTGATTGCCGGTCAGCAGGAAACCGTAGGTGAGAGAGGTGTGGCGACGCAGCTCTTCCGGGCTATCAGGCGTGCCATGCCGCGCGAGATAGGCTGGCGCGGCGCAGATCACGCGCTCCACCGGCATGATCCGCCGCGCCACCAGGCTCGACGATTCCAGCTCGGCGATCCGCAACGTAACGTCGAAGCCATCCTGCACTGGATCCAGCAGATCGTCGCTCAGCACGATCTGCAACTGCAGCTCGGGATAGCGGGCCATGAAATCGGCGACGACGGGACCGAGCCGCATGGTGCCGAACGACATCGGCGCGTTGACGCGCAAGAGCCCGCGCGGCGCGGCCTGCGACTGGCTGACGGCCTGATCGGCGGCGTCGAGCTCCGCGAGGATCGAGACCGCGCGCTCGAAATAGAGCTGGCCGGTCTCGGTCGGGCTGGCATGGCGCGTGGTGCGGACGATCAACTGGACGCCGAGGCTCGCCTCCAGCTCGCCGATATATTTCGAGATCGCCGAGCGCGACAGCCGCAGCTGCCGGCCGGCCTCGGCGAAGCTGCCGCTCTCGACCACCTTCACGAAGGCCCGCAGGCTGCTCAGCTTGTCCATAGGGCCGCCATTGTCGCCAAATCGTAGACAGAGACGTCACAAGAGCACGGATTGTCTCCAAATCAAAGCGAGCCAATATTGCGCCCAGGAATTCAACGGCCCTTTCGGGGGTCCATCGACAGGAGACCCATATGCCCGGACTGCACCACGTGACTGCGATTGCCGGCGATCCGATCCGCAATTTCGGCTTCTACACCCGCGACCTCGGCCTGCGCTTCGTCAAGAAGACAGTCAATTTCGACGATCCCGGCACCTATCATTTCTACTACGGCGATGAGACCGGCCGCCCCGGCACCATCCTGACCTTCTTCCCCTGGGCCGGCGTGCGGCCGGGCCGCCGCGGCGTCGGCGAGACCCACCAGACCGCGTTCCGGGTGCCGCAGCGCTCCCTTAGCTACTGGACGCAGCGCCTCACCGAGAAGGGCATCGCCTATGAGGCGCTGGAGAAGCGCTTTGGTGAATCCGTGCTGCCGTTCACCGATCCGGACGGCATGGCGCTGGCGCTGGTCGGCGTCCCCGGCGCGGAGAACGAGCCCGGCTACAGCAACGGCGACATCCCGGCGGAGCACGCGATCCGCGGCTTCCACGGCGTGACCCTGCTGCTCGACTCCGCGGAGAGGACTGCCGCCGTGCTGACCGACGTGTTCGGCTTCGAAGAGACGGGCCGCGAAGGCTCGGTCATCCGCTTCAAGGCGCCCGGCGACGCCGAGGGCAGCGTGGTCGACATCTACGAGGCCAGGGGCTTTCTGCGTGGCGCGCAGGGCGCCGGGTCGGTGCATCACATCGCCTTCCGCGCCGCCGACGATGCCGCACAGGGCGTGATGGCACAGCGGCTGGTCGATCGCCACGGCCTGCATCCGACTGAGCAGAAGGACCGCAACTACTTCCGCTCGATCTACTTCCGCGAGCCGGGCGGCGTGCTGTTCGAGATCGCAACCGATATCCCGGGCTTCGCGGTCGACGAGCCGGTCGCCGAGCTCGGACGAAACCTCAAGCTGCCCGCTTTCCTCGAATCGCACCGCAAGCAGATCGAAGGCGTGCTGCCCAATCTCGAGGAGGCCGCATCATGACCGAGGCATTGTCCTTCACCCACCGCTTCCAGCCCGGACACACGCCGGGAGCAGCCCCACTGCTGCTCCTGCACGGCACCGGCGGCGACGAGAACGATCTGCTGCCGCTCGGCGCCACGCTGTCGCCCGGCGCCGCCCTGCTGTCGCCACGCGGCCAAGTGCTCGAGCATGGCATGCCGCGCTTCTTCCGCCGGCTTGCCGAGGGCGTGTTCGACGAGGACGACGTCCGCCGGCGCGCTCTGGAGCTCGGCGCCTTCATCGACGCGGCGCGGCAGCACTACGGGATCGAAGCGCCGCTCGCGGTCGGCTACTCCAACGGCGCCAACATCGCCGCCGCGCTGCTGCTACTGCAGCCGGAAGCGCTGACCGGTGCAGTGCTGTTCCGCGCCATGGTTCCGCTGGCACAGCCGCCGGCCGCCAGGCTCGCGCGCCGGCCGGTGCTGATGCTGTCGGGGCTCGCTGATTCGATCGTACCTGCCAGCAATTCGGCGAAGCTGTGCACTCAGCTCACCGAGGCCGGCGCCGACGTGACCCATACGACATTGCCGGCGGGTCACCAGCTGTCGCAGGCGGACATCGCGCTGGCGCGCGACTGGATCGCCGGATTGCCGCAGGCGATCGCCGCCTGAAGACGCTTGCGGCTGTCGCGGCTCCTGGCCAAGAATGTGGTCTCATCAGCACCAGCATCGGACCGCCCTCCGGCGGCTCCGATGCTGGCGGATAGATGGGAAGGATGTTGCGCATGGCCGTCGACAAGCTGTTCATCAATGCGCGGCTCGACCGCGGCGCGCGCCATGCGATCACGGTCGACGGCGGCCGCATCAGCAGGCTTCTCGCTGAGACCGAGCGCCCCGAGGCGCGCGAGGTGATCGATCTCGGCGGCGCGCTGGTCGTGCCCGGCTTCGTCGAGGGACACATCCATCTCGACACCAGCTTCTACGGCGATGCCTGGAAGCCGCACAAGCCCTGCACCAACGGCTTCGACGTGCATGAGCGCGTCACGTTCCAGGCGCAGAACATGGCCGCGGCCGCGCCGATGGACGTGCGCGCCCGCAACCAGCTCGATCTCTGCATCGGCCACGGCACCACGCGGATGCGCAGCCATGTGATGGTCGACAGCTCGGTCGGCCTCACATCGCTGGAAACGATCCTGCGCGTCCGCGAGGAATATCGCGAGCTGATCGAGATCCAGCTCGTCGCCTTTCCGCAGAGCGGCATCCTCAAGAGCGCTGGCACGCCCGAGCTGCTCGACGAGGCCATCAGGCTCGGCGCCAACCTCGTCGGCGGGCTCGATCCCGCGAGCTTCGACCGCGACGTCGAAAAGCATCTCGACGTCGTGTTCGGCACAGCCCACAAGCACGGCGTCGATGTCGATATCCATCTGCACGATCCGGGCATGCTCGGCCTGTTCGAGCTGGAGCAGATCGCGGCGCGCACGCGCGCTCTCGGCATGCAGGGCCACGTCGCGGTCAGCCACGCCTATGCGCTCGGCGACCTGCCTGCTGACGCGCTGAAGAAGATTGCCGACGTCCTGGCGGCGTCTGGCGTTGCCATCATGACCAACGCGCCGGGCGCGCGGCCCTTCCCGCCGGTGGCGCTGCTGCGTGCGGCGGGGGTCACCGTGTTCAGCGGCAACGACAACATCCGCGACTCCTGGTGGCCCTATGGCGACGGCGATCTGTTGAACCGCGCCATGATGGTCGGCTATCGTTCCGGCTTCTATGTCGATGACGAGTTGCGGATGGCCTTTGACCTCGTCACCGAGGCCGGCGCCAAGGCCTTGAGGCTTGCGGACTACGGCCTGCGCGTCGGCGCGCGGGCCGACTTTGTCACCCTCGATGCCGAGCACGTGCCGGAGGCCGTCGTCGCCGTGCCAAAGGGCCGCTCAGTCTACAAGGACGGCCGCCTCATCGCGCGCGACGGCCATGTGATCAGGCAGCCGACCTAGGCCCGCGTCATTGTGCCGGCTCGACCGGCGCCTGTGAGCGCGGCGGCTCGGCGCGCGACACCGTCGCGGCCTCGATCCAACGGGTCACGGCCGGCAACTGTCCGCCGGACTCGCGATAGGCCTGCAGCTGATAGTCGGCCGAGCTGCCGAACTGCATGATGATGCGGCAGTGCTCGACCTCGGCGAGACATCCCATAGCCTCCGCATGCGGTGCGACATCCGCGATCATGCGGTTGAGGATCTCCTGGCCCGTCACGGGACCGTCCTCGGTCACGAACAGACAGTCGGTGCCATAGCGCTGCGCCCGCCACTTGTTCTCGACCGCGATCGCGCGCTCGACATTGCCGACGGTCTCCGCAAGATCGGGATTGAGATAGAGGTAGCGTGCCAAAGCGCGATAGAGCGAGGCAATCGCCACGGCGTCATCCACCGACGTGCAGACGTCGGGCGCACGCAACTCCAAGGTCGGATGCCGCAGCGACGGCCGCATCGCCCACCAGACATGACTCTCGTCCGGCATCACGCCGGACTTCGTCAGCGCCGCGACATAGCGATCATATTGCTGCTTCGAGGTGAAAAGCTCGGGCAGGCCGCTGCGCGGCAGCTCGTCATAGGCGGCGAGCCGATAGCCCTTCAGGCCGGTCTCGCGGGAATTCCAGAACGGCGAGGACGCAGATAGCGCGACGAACACCGGGATATGCGGGATCATCGCCCGCATGACCGCGAACCGCCGCTCGGGGTCCGGCAGTTGGACGTGCACGTGCATGCCGCACAGCATGTTGCGCTGGCCGACGATGCGGAGGTCCTCCATCATCTCCGCGTAGCGCGGCTTGGGGCTCGGTTGCGAGCTGCGCCACCTCGCGGTCGGATGCGTGGAGCAGGCCAGGATCGTCAGGCCATACTGACTCGCCACGCTGGCAACCTCGCGCCGCAGGAATTTCATCTCCTCGCGCGCGTCGCCGACATCGACATGCACGTTGGTGGCGACCTCGAGCTGCGCCTGCAGCATCTCGCGCATGGCCTGTCCGCCGGTCGACCAGTTGGCGGCCTCGAACAGATCGTCCGGCGTCTGGATCGCGACATCGTGCGTCTGCGCGTCGACGAGAAAGTACTCCTCCTCGATGCCGAACGAATATTCCGTGACTTCCTCGCTGCCGGTGGCCGAGCGGATCACCAGACGACGCTCGTCATCGCTCAGGCCGAGCCGCAGCTTCTCCAAGATGCGTGGATCCAATCCCATGTGATCAATCCTGTCAGACGTCAAATGCCGTGCGTCTGCAGCCATGCCTCCAGCAGGGCCGCCTGCCACAGCCGCGAATGTCCCTTGGGGCTCATCTCGGCTTCGGGGTTTTGCAACATGTGGTCGATAAAGTCGCGCTGGTAGAGGCCGCGTGCGCGCGCCTTCTCGTCGTTGAGAACGTCGCGGACATAGTCGAGGAACGGGCCGCGCAGATAGCGCAGCGACGGCACTGGAAAGTATCCCTTGGGACGGTCGATCACCTCCGCCGGCACGCAGCGGCGTGCTGCCTCCTTGAGAATGTGCTTGCCGCCGTTCTTCACCTTCAGCTCGGCGGGCATGCGCGCGGCGAGCTCCACCACGTCGTGATCGAGGAACGGCACGCGGGCCTCCAGCCCGAACGCCATCGTCATGTTGTCGACCCGCTTCACGGGATCGTCGACCAGCATGATCTCGGCATCGATCTGCAGCACCTTGTCCGCCGCCGAGGCGCCGGCATGATCTCCGAAGAAGCGCTCCACGAATGCCAGGCTCACGTCGTCGCCGAGCAACTCCGGCGCCAGCAGCCGCTGCAGATCCGAATGCGTCCAGTCGAAATATGCATTCTGATATTGCTGAACGGGATCGTTGGCCGAGAGGAAGCCTGGATACCAGCTGTAGCCACCGAACACCTCGTCGGCGCCCTGCCCGCTCTGCACCACCTTGACGCGCTTGGCGACCTCCGACGACAAGAGATGGAACGCGACCGCGTCGTGGCTGACCATCGGCTCAGACATGGCGGCGATGGCATGGGGCAAGGCGTCGAGCGCGCG
This sequence comes from Bradyrhizobium sp. SZCCHNR1098, assembly GCF_032489375.1. Taxonomy (NCBI): domain Bacteria; kingdom Pseudomonadati; phylum Pseudomonadota; class Alphaproteobacteria; order Hyphomicrobiales; family Nitrobacteraceae; genus Bradyrhizobium; species Bradyrhizobium sp. SZCCHNR1098. Next base: position 161,767 of record NZ_JAUEXY010000012.1, on the reverse strand, counting down.
GTTGCCGCCGATCCTGATCTGCTCGTGGTTGGTGCCGAACGTCCGTGCGATGATGTCGGAGTAGCGGAATTCATCGCCGGTGTGCTTGCCCACCGCGTCGAAGCCGATCGAGAAGGTGCGGATGTCCTCGTGTCCCAGCTTGGACAGCAGCGCGACCAGCAGCGACGAATCCAGCCCGCCCGACAACAGCACACCGACGGGCACGTCAGCGACACGGCGACGGTCCACCGCCGATGTCATCGCGTCCAGCAATGCATCCGACCATTCTTCCTGACTCATGGCGCGATCGGATGGACGCGGCGCGCCGACGCTGAACTGCCAGTAGCGTTCGCGGCGCTGCGCTCCATCGGGCTCGATCGTCAGCAACGTCGCCGGCTCGAGCTTCTTCACGCCATTGAGGATCGTACGCGGCGCCGGAACGGCGGCGTGAAAGCTGAAGAAATGATGCAGCGCCGTTCGGTCGATCGAGGTGTCGACATCACCACCGGCGAGCAGCGCCGGCAGGGACGAGGCAAAGCGGAGGAAGCCCGGCCCCTCGGTGTAGTACAGCGGCTTGATGCCGAGACGGTCGCGCGCGATCACGACGCGCCCGCTGTCGCGCTCCCACAGCGCGAAGGCGAACATGCCCTTGAAGCGCTGAACACAGGTCTTGCCCCAGGCATGATAGGCCTTGAGGATCACCTCGGTATCGCCGTCGGAGAAGAAGCGATAGCCCTTCGCCTGCAGCTCGGCGCGCAGCTCGCGGAAATTATAGATGCACCCATTGAACACGATGCCGAGGCCGAGCGCGGCATCGATCATCGGCTGCTGCGCGGCGGCTGATAGATCGAGAATGCTGAGACGACGGTGGCCGAGCGCGATTCCGCCCTGCACGTAGAGGCCGGCGGCGTCGGGACCGCGCGCCTGCATCGCATCGTTGACTCGGCCGAGCGCCGCGAGCGCGGGCTGTCCGGAAGTCCTGACTTCACCACAAATGCCGCACATCGCGGATCATCCAGTTTCTGTTGTGTTATGTGCCGCCGACAACCCTCTGTGATCGTTTGCGTTCCGCGACGAAACCGGCAGAGTCCGAGGCAAATAGCGGAACGATTTCGGCGGGTCTGGACGCGCGCGCGACCAGCACGTGATCGGGCGGAACCTCGATCCAGTCCGGCTCCTTGTCAAAAGGCTCGGAGACGGCGATCACTTGATCGCCATCTTCCCGGTAGTAGAGCGAGTTGGCGCGATCATTCTCAGCGAAGCGAAACGCGTAGAGATCGTGGCCGTTCGACAGGGCGGACGTGAAGCGCAGATGCTCACGCAGGCCGTCCTCGTTGACCAGCTGGCGGAGCGCGCGTAGCACGTTCGATGTCGCACCGATCGGGTCCTGATCGATGCCGGCGCCGACGATGGCGAGGAACACGGCTTCGGAATCGGTGGTGCCGAGCCGCGAAGGATACAGCGCGTCCGGAATCATAGCCTCGATCTTGCGGCGCAGCCTGTTCCAGCACCCGACGAAGCCGTTGTGCATGAACAGCCAGCGGCCGCAGGCAAACGGATGGCAGTTCTGACGGGTCACGGCCGTGCCGGTCGCGGCGCGCACATGCGCGAAGAACAGATGTGAATGCAGGTGCCGGCACAGATAGCGGAGATTCTCATCGGACCACGCCGGACGTGTCTCGCGATACAGGCCGGGCTCGGGATGATCGCCGTACCAACCGAGACCGAAACCATCGCCATTTGTGCCTGCGGTGGATTCCAGCGCGCGGATGCTCTGCGTCACCAGCGAGTGTTCCGGCTCGGTCACATAGTGCTCGAAGGCGGTCGTCTCACCGCGGTACGCGATCCAGCGGCACATCCTTGCCCTCCGGTTCAATCAATGAGCGCGCGGCACGCCTGCGCGTGTCACGTTCTTTCGGAGCAGGCGGAAACGCGTCAAAGCACCCCTGGTTCCCGCGCACTCAGTCACGCACGGGACGTCAGCCTGTGGGACTGGGATTGGCGTCGCCCGGCTCCGGCAACATGCCAGTGCCGGGAGTCTTGTCCTTGTCGGTCAGGTCGGGCCGCGCATGCGGGCCAGCCGAAGGCATGCTTTCCGGGCCTGGCCGCTTCGTCGCCGGAGCGTCCGCGTCGCGCAGCTCCCTGCGATCTCGCGGTTTGCGATCTGGGTGCTCGTGATCTTCCTCACTCATCGATTGTCCTCTCGCGCAGATCAACGAGTCAGCGCGCGAAGGCAACCTTCGTCAGCTCTTGCCGTTCCCGTCCGCACGTCCGAGATCGCCTCTCCGGGCTCCGCTTTCGCGTCGTTGCGACAGGTGCTCGATCATTGCGAGTTGTGCGTAGAGCTCAGGTCCTCGCCAATCGTCATGGCGACACCGACCGTCTCGCCGCACGTTCCTCGCAGATGAAGCGACATCGCCGCACTCGTGCTCACGCCTCGCCGCGCTCGCGCACCAACCGGAGCCACGCCGCCGCGGCCGGCGACAGATAGGCGCCACGACGCCAGGCCATCGCCAACGTCCATTCGGTGCCGGGCTCGTCGAGCAGGACGAGACTGATCGGCACCTGCGTGCGCTGGGTCGCGATCATGCGCGGCAGGAAGGCGACCCCGAGACCGGCGCCGGCGAGCTCGGCAATGAAATCGATCTGCGTGCTGCGTGCAGCCACCACCGGCTCGAAGCCATTGCGGCGGCAGGCCTCGCGGAGAATACGATTGAGCGCGAAGCCGGCTTCGAACAGCACGAACGGCGTGTCGCGCAGCTCGGCGAGCGTGATCGTTTTGCGGCGGGCCAGCGAATGATTGACAGAGACGAGCGCCATCAGCGGCTCGCGGCGCACGATCTGCGCGGCAAACTCATCGGCGATGGGCGGCAGCAGGCCGGCAAAATCGATATCGCCTGCAGCCAGCAATTCGCTGAGCCGGTCGCTGCCGTGCTCCACCAGCCGGATCTCGATCTCCGGATAAAGCTGGCGGTAGAGCGCGAACAACGGCGCGAACAGCGTGCTCGACCCGATCGGCGGCAGGCCGAGGCGCAGCACGCCGCGCTTCAGGCCGCGCAGTTCGGCGAGCTCTGCCTGCAGGTCGTCACGCTCCGCCAGCAGCCGGATCGCGCGGCGATAGACGATCTCGCCGGCCGCGGTCATGCGGCTCTTGTGGCCGAGCCGGTCCAGAAGGGGTAGGCCGAGCTCGTCCTCGAGCTGCTTGACGGCCTTGCTGACGGTCGACTGGGTCGCAAACACCACCTTGGCAGCCTGCGAGAAGCCGCCTTGGCGGACGACCTCGACGAAGGTCCTGAGGGTTCGAAGTTCCATAATCAGGCTCAGTATTCGATTTTCGACTTGATATCATTCATTCAATTCGCTTTCTACATGTTGCGATGCGGCATACCTTGATCGCGCAATCACTTCCGGACGCCGCCACATGATGCATCGCAGCATTTCCATTGGGGCTCATCGCCTGCTCCGCCGCAACCGGCTGGTGCAGATCGGTCTGCTCGGCCTGTTCTGGGCTGCCGGCGAGGCGCTGGCCCGGGCAACCGGCCTGCCGCTGCCAGGCGGCATCATCGGAATGGCGCTGGCGCTCACTCTGGTCCTGGCAGGCGGATTGAAGGTCGCCAGCATCAAGCGCGGCGCAAATTGGATGCTGGCCGAGATGCTGCTGTTCTTCGTGCCGGCGGTGCTGGCGCTGCTCGACCATCGCGAACTGTTCGGCCTGCTCGGCCTGAAGATCTTCGCCTTGATCGTCGTCAGCACCACCGCCGTGATGTGCGTGACCGCGCTCACCGTCGACCTCTGCTACCGTTGGACCGAGCGTCATGACCCTCGCCGCGCTGTGGCGTGAGCCGCTGATCCAGGCGGCGGTCTGGTCGCTCGCGACGATCCTGCTCTATCTGCTGGCGAAGCGCGTGCACCGGCGCTGGCCGCGCTGGTGGCTGATGCCGCTGGCGGTGGCGCCCGCGCTGCTGATGATCGCGGCGCTCGCGCTCAACGTCTCCTATCGCGACTACATCCGCGGCACGCATTGGCTGGTGGCGCTGCTCGGCCCGGCCACCGTCGCCTTCGCCGTGCCGATCTATGAGCAACGCGCGCTGATCCGCCGCCGCTGGCCGCTGCTGTTGGCCGGCATGGTCGCGGGCAGCCTCACCGCCGTGGCGACCAGTTGGGCACTGGCCTATGTCCTCGGCATCGATGGCGAGCTGCGTCTGAGCCTGTTGCCGCGCTCGATGAGCACGCCGTTCGCGATGGAAGTCTCAGGCGAGATCGGCGGCATCCCCGATCTCACGGCCGTGTTCGTCGTGCTCACCGGCATCATCGGCGCCGCCGTCGGCGACGTCGTGCTGGCGCGGCTGCCGCTGCGCTCGACGCTCGCCAAGGGCGCGCTGTTCGGCGTCGGCGCGCATGGTGCGGGCACCGCGCGCGCCCACCAGATCGGGCGCGAGGAAGGCGCGATCGCCGGCCTCGTGATGGTGCTGGTCGGGCTGATGAACGTGGCGCTGGCGCCGCTCATCATTCAGTTCATGCGGTAGCGTTCTCAGCGTCACGCGAGCGAGGCGATCCAGTTGCTGATCTCGGCCTGCCGGACCCCGTCATTCGCGACGTCCTGGTCGAGCCCGAGCCGCCACAGAATGTCGCGCCGGGCGCGGTCATGATGCAGGGTGGCGAGATCGGCTGCGTAGCGCTCGAGCTCCGCCGGATCGACGAAGAAGCCCTCCTCGACCAGCGGCTGGCCGATGCGGCGAATCACCCAGGCGACGTCCTGCAGGCTGAATTCCGGATGATATTGGACGCCCCAGAACCGGCCGGGGCCGCTGCGGATCTCCGCGGCCTGCACCTCGCTCATGGCATTGTGCGCGGTGACCGTCGCATCCGGCGGCAGCCGGGTGACGATGTCGCTGTGGATCGCCGGTGCATCGAACACGGCGCCCCGCGCCGCATGCATCGGGTGATCGCGGCCCGCCTCCGTCAGCGTGATCTTGCGCGCAAAGCCGACCTCGCGGCCGGCCGGATTGAGCGACACCTCGCCGCCGGCCGCCACGGTTGCGAGCTGGAGTCCCCAGCATGAGCCGAACATCGGCACGCCCCGCGCGAAGATCGTCCGCACCAGCTCGATCTGGCGCAGCGCTTCCGGCTCGCGCTGATAGATGTTGAGCGCTGATCCCGTGATGACGATGCCCTGATAGGCCTCGATCGGCTGCGGCAGGCGCGCATCGGCATCGGCGGGTGCGGCGATGTCGATCACCGCGTCCGGCGCCAGCGCGCGCAGCACGGCCGCGTAGCTCTCCGACGGCGTGGCGCCGGCGACCTCGGCCCAGCGGCGCCGGCCGTCCAGCGAGTTGCCTTCGAGCACGAGCAGTCTCAGCACTCGTCAATCCTCCGCCCGCCCGATCAGGGCTCCAGCACGCCGCGCAGGAATCGAGCGCTCCGCTCGCGCACCTCCGGCCGGTTCAGGATCGTGTGCACGTCGGCATCGATCACCATCACCTCCGCCTTCGCATCGTCCTTGAGCGCGGCGGCGCAGGATCCGGTGACGGGGCGGTCCTTGTTCCAGGGATTGGCAGCCGAGAAATACGGATCGCGCGCCGAGATCGCGTTCAGCACCGGCTCCTTTGGGCCGATGCCGAGCCTGGGCGCGGTGACGAAGTAGTTGTCCTCGCACGACCACGAATAGATCAGCCGCGCCGCCACATCCTTGCCGGCGTAGCGGCCGACCGCCACCGCGCCCTCGCTGGTGCCTGCCAGCACGATCCGCAGCCGGTCCACCCAGCTCCAATCGCGCGACGCCTTCAGCGCGTTCTCCAGTTCGGCCAGCCGCAAGGCGTGGACGCGCTCATAGATCGCGACGTCGACCGGCGAGGCGTAGGTCAGCCGGTCGGGAATCGCGAGGCTGTCGGGCGCCACCGACGCCACGCCGAGCTCATCGGCGAGCCAGGCCTGGAACTCCTTCACCGCCGGCGCGACGCCGCTCGACCCGTGCATCACGATCACGAGCGGCGCGATCCCGATTACGTCGGGCGCGTCCTCCGCATGCCCCTCCCAGCGCCGTCCGCCGACGAGCGCCGCCGGCAACACCACATGGGCCAGGCTCCAGGTCAGCGCGAGATTCGCCGACGACGGCTCCAGCACCGTGCCCCTGGTCTCGCCGGGCGTGTCGGCCGCGAGGCAAGCGGTCACGAGCAGCAGGGCGGCAGCCACCGACAGGACACGCGCCACGAACATGATCGATCCGTCCTCCTGCGAGGCGAGCACAGCGAGCCTGGCGCGCACCGTCCGTTTCAATCACGGCATCGGGCTGCGGACAAGCAAGGTGCGACGGACAGAGCATGCAGGGCACGCATGCGGTGACGCGATCAGCGCGCGCGCAGCCGCCGGCGCTGGGCGCGTGGCGTGTCCATCGACCGGACGTGATGGCGAGGCGTGGCCGCAGCGCAGAAGATCGCATTGGGCGCGGCGGCCGGCACGGCGGCGGCCTCGCGCGCTCCTCCGCAGCCGCTGACGACGCGAAGCCGCGGCACAACCGGCGACATGTCCCGCAAGCTCTCCTGCCGTACGCTCACATCGCTCGGGATCTCCACGGGAGAGAGAGCCAGCAGCGTCGCCCGCAAGCCGCGAAGGATGGCGGCCATTGCGCGCAACGGCCGCGCCCAGCGAAACCGCCGGGCCGACCGCTTGGCGCGGCCCTCGGCGCGCTTGGCTCGCCCGGCTCCGCTGCCGCGCCGGCCGCGCTGACTGGACGCGGATCCCTCTTCATCGACCTGCAGCATCGGCCGGAACGACAGTTCCGAGGGACCAGCCGCGATCAACAACTTGCGCATGCGTCTCACCTTGATCTCGTGACGGCCAACCCGGCGGCCACGTTCGTCGAGACCATCGCGCAAGGACGGTGACCGCAAGCTGTTGCCCGATGTCAGCGACATGTCAGCTCCGCCGCCGGCGGTATCGTCGCCGGAAGCGGGTCATGGCTCACATTCTCTCTCCCAGCCGCGCCATCACCAGATCGAGCACGTCGGCCTCGTCGAACGCCGCCGCGGTGAGCGCCGCGCCCGCCGCGATCAGTTCGTCGTGACCAAGGTTGGTGCGCATGCCGACGGTGGCGATGCCGGCCGCCGTCGCCGCCGCGATGCCGGCGCGGGAATCCTCGAAGGCGACCGACCATTCCGGCACGGCATCGATCGCACGCAGGCCTTCCAGATAGGGCAGCGGGTGCGGCTTGCCGTGCGGCAGCTCGTCGCCGATGACCACGGCGCGAAACCGGTCCATCACGCCGAGCCCGTGCAGGATCAGCTCGGCATTGGCCCGCGGCGCGTTGGTCACGGCCACCACTGGAATCGCCGCCGCCGCGGCCCGATCGAGCAGCGCCGTCAGGCCCGGCAGCGGCTGCACCGCGCCGGCGGCGAGGCTGCGAAACACCTCCTCCTTCTGCGCCATGACCGCCGCGCGCCGCTCGGGCGCCTCATCCGGCAGAAATTGGGCGGAGATCGACAGATTGGAGCGGCCGAGCAGTTCGCGGGCCGCCCGCGCGCGGTCGAACACGTGGCCATACGGCCCAAACACCGCGTTGAAGGCCTGCAGATGCAGCGCATCGGTGTCGGCGAGCGTGCCGTCGATGTCGAACAGCAAAGCCCGCCCCTTATTGATAACGCCTCGCATCAGCAAATTGACCTCAACTCATCCGGATGTTGACGCGATCTGATCCAACTCTCGACCATTCCGCCTGTCGTTATTCCCCAAACGGCGTGAAACCGCGACGGGGGAAATTGCGATGATCGGCCAGTTGAGCGCATTGCCTGTTTTGACTTCGTCGAGGCTCGGAGCGGTCGCCGCGCTGGTCTCCGTCATCTGCATTGCCGCGCCCGGCGCCGCGCAGGCCGGATCCGCCAACGGCGACTTGGTCAACGGCCAGTACTGCAACGATCTCTGCAAGGCCTATATGGCCTGGTCCAACCGCATGCTGGCCGTCACCCAGCCGGCGTCCTATTCGCGGCCGCAGGTGCGGGTCGCGGTGCCGCAGAGCATGACGCCCAAGAAAATGGACAAGGCCGAGAAGCCGGACCGGATGGCGCAGCACGGACCGAAGCCGCATCGGCCGGCCAACCTGAACTCCTTCGCCCAGCTGCCCTCCGGCAGCCAGGCCACGCAGTCTTCGATGGAGCCGCCACCGAGCGACCTCGCCGCGTCGGACGAGCCGGGGCCGGCGACAGGTCGGCTGTTCGCCGCCGACCCGCTGCCCCACTCCGCCATCGCCGACATGCGCCGCGCGACCGACGCCGCCGGCCTGCGGCTGGTGTCGGTGACCGAGCCCGTCACGGTCGGCGAGGCCGGCGGCAGCCCGCGCTCGAAGATGCCCTCGATCTGGATCATGCTCGCGGCAGCCGCGCTGCTGGCCTATTTCGGGCACGGCTGGCTCAAGCGCCGCAACGGCGCGTCGCATCACCTCAACTGAGACGGCAGGAACTGCGACGTCAGATCGCCCGCGCAACGCCGCGGGAACCATTCCGGACAAATTGACCACCTGCCCTCGCCTGCGACCGGGGCTTCGGTTGAACTCGCAGCGCCGCGGCTCTATGCGTGAGCGATGAACATCGCCCTCACCGCCCCACCGCTGAGTTCCTGGCCGCGCCATCGCGCGGACCTGAAGCCTGCGCCGTTCCTGCCGATGAGCCGCAAGGAGATGGACGCGCTCGGCTGGGACGCGTGCGACATCGTGCTGGTGACCGGCGACGCCTATGTCGACCATCCCTCGTTCGGCATGGCGATCATCGGCCGGCTGCTCGAGGCCCAGGGCTTTCGCGTCGGCATCATCTCGCAGCCCGACTGGCACTCCGCCGAGCCGTTCAAGGCGCTCGGCAAACCACGCGTGTTCTTCGGCGTCACCGGCGGCAACATGGACTCCATGGTCAACCGCTACACCGCCGACCGCCGCATCCGCAGCGACGACGCCTATACGCCCAATGGCGAAGGCGGCAGGCGGCCGGACCGCTGCACGCTGGTCTATGCCCAGCGCTGCCGCGAGGCGTTCAAGGACGTGCCGGTCGTGCTCGGCGGCATCGAGGCGTCGCTGCGCCGCATCGCGCATTACGACTACTGGTCCGACAAGGTGCGCCGCTCGGTGCTGGCCGACGCAAAGGCCGACATCCTGATCTACGGCAATGCCGAGCGCGCCGTGATCGAGGTCGCGCACCGGATCGCCGGCGGCGAAGCGCCGAAGGACATCCAGTCGGTGCGCGGCACCGCGCTGTTCCGCAAAGTGCCCGAGGGCTTTGTCGAGCTGCATGCCGACGATCTCGACTCCGCCGACGAAGGCGCTGCGCGCGAGAAGGGCGACGTCGTGGTCCGGCTGCCGTCCTGCGAGCAGGTCGAGGCGGACAAGGAAGCCTATGCCCGCGCCTCGCGCGTGCTGCACCGGGAGAGCAATCCGGGCAATGCGCGTCCCCTCGTGCAGCGTCATGGCGATCGCGACCTCTGGCTCAACCCGCCGCCGATCCCGCTGACCATGGCGGAGATGGATAGCGTCTACGATCTGCCCTACGCCCGCGCGCCACACCCGTCCTATGGCGATGCCAAGATCCCGGCCTGGGACATGATCAAGTTCTCGGTGACGATCATGCGCGGCTGCTTCGGCGGCTGCACCTTCTGCTCGATCACCGAGCATGAGGGCCGCATCATCCAGAGCCGCTCGGAAGGCTCGATCCTGCAGGAAATCGAACGTATCAGGGACAAGACGCCGGGCTTCACCGGCGTGATCTCCGACATCGGCGGCCCCACCGCCAACATGTACCGGATGGCGTGCAAGGACCCCAAGGTCGAGGCCGCCTGCCGCCGGCCAAGCTGCGTGTTTCCGGAGATCTGCCCGAACCTCAACACCTCGCATGACGATCTCATCCGGCTCTATCGCAAGGTGCGCGAGGTCAAGGGCATCAAGCGCGTGATGGTCGCCTCCGGCGTGCGCTACGATCTCGCGGTCGAGAGCCCGGCCTACATCAAGGAGCTGGTCACGCATCACGTCGGCGGCTATCTGAAGATCGCGCCGGAGCATACCGAGCGCGGCCCGCTCGACAAGATGATGAAGCCGGGCATCGGCAGCTATGACCGCTTCAAGCAGATGTTCGACGCCGCCGCCAAGGAGGCCGGCAAGAAGTACTACCTGATCCCGTATTTCATCGCCGCCCATCCCGGCACGTCAGACGAGGACATGATGAACCTCGCGCTGTGGCTCAAGCGCAACCGCTACCGCGCCGATCAGGTCCAGACCTTCCTGCCATCGCCGATGGCGACCGCAACGGCGATGTACCACACCGGCGTCAACCCGCTGCGCGGCGTCCGCCATGGTGGCAGCGACAAGGTCGAAGCCATCAAGGGCCTGCGGCAGCGAAGGCTGCACAAGGCATTCCTGCGCTATCACGATCCGGACAATTGGCCGGTGCTGCGCGATGCGCTCAGGGCGATGGGCCGCGCCGATCTGATCGGCTCGCGTCCCGAGCAATTGGTCCCCGCGCATCAGCCGCCGGGCACCGGCAAGGCCGCGACGACACGGCGGCCGGTGCGCCCGGAGCAGCGACCGCAGCGTTTCACGACGAAGGGTGTGCGGATCAGGAAGTAGTCCGCGCTGGACGACCTCCGATCTCGGCGTCAAGGGCAAGCCCGCGCCCCACACTCCCCCGTCGTCCCGGACGAGCGCGCATCGCGCGCGAAGATCCGGGATCCATAACCACAGGGAGACGTGTTGGGCACATCCTGAGCCGCCAGCGTGCCTCAAATATCCGCCGGTGGTGATGGGTCCCGGCTCAAGGCCGGGACGACACTGAGTGTGTCGCATGGCCGTTCCACCTCACAGGCGTGATGAGCATCGCGAGCGCGACGTATCCGCGCCCACGCACCACATCCACTGCACGATTTCTCCAAACAGCCCACCGCAGCCCCGCGACGCCACTCGCGCCCGGGTCATGCTGCCGACATCGCCCTCGACAAACGAGAGGGCGCGGGGAAGACCGGACCTCGACTGAGGTCCGTGGCCCGCCTGCAGAAAAAAATGCAGGCGGCAGGTACCACGGTTCAGCCGGACGACCCGGCCTTCCCCGCGCGCTGGTTTTAACGGCTGCTTCGCGATCTCCCTGGGGACCGAGCTTATTTGCCCCCATCACCGGCGAGACGCGTCTCCGCATCATCAACCGGCTTGACCTCAGCATCGGGAGGCCAGGACCACGCGACTTGACCGTACGCACCAGGCTCATTCGTCGGCCAGCTTGCGCAGAGCCCCAAGCCCGACACGTCCACCGCTCCCCGCTTGCTACGCTCCGTGACGATCGGCCGAAACGCCCCTCTTCATCGCGAGCGGGATGCCCGGAAACATCGGGCTGATTTGCCCGACGATGCAAGCCGAACAGCGTGCGACAAACTGGCTCGACGGGCAATCTGCGCATGACGGGGATGCGGGAATTGCCCGTCGGGCCGACGCCGACAAGAAGGAGCAAGAATCTAATTAATCTGAGGAGAACTCTCCCACGAGTTGCCAACGTATTCATTATTGTTCTCAGACAAAAACCACCCACCATCGTTCAGGCGACGGCACACGTTGTAACTGAACTTGCACCCCCAAACGTAAACACCGCCACCCCCTGTGATGCCATCCATTCTGAACATCGAATAGCCTGATTGATTGCGCTCGAATGAGCACTTGCGAAACATGATCTGCTCGACCTCGCCAAAGAAGCTACACAGATCAAACTCACGATTGTCAGCAAACACGCAACCAGTAAACGTAATGTTCTGGCTGTTGGAAATCTTGAGAATTCCGTAGGAGCAATCCCGAACCGTCGTATTGTCAACATCAACGTCAGCACAATTCTCAAACTCAAAGCCATATGTCCCTGATCCGTACAAATCGCAATTTCTGACCTTCACTCCATTGCAATTCACAAATCTCAGAACACCACCTTGACAGTACCCAGCGCTGACATGGCCTAAGGTAAGGTCAGTTATCGCAATGTTCCTGCAGTTCTCGAAAGTAATAACCCAAGAGTATTGCGGCTCGACCAAAAGCGCGGCATCATCACCTTCAATCTCGAAATGCTCCACCCCGGCGATGACAAGCTCCTTGCCATCGAAAACGCTGTTCCACCTCACGTTTTCGGTAGCAAGCGGAAAGCCATCGTTTAAAAGAAGTTCGACGCTACTTACGTGGACTATACGGTGAGACGAGACACTTTGGATTAGGGCTCTAACTGTCTCAATCGAAATGGGCGGCGACTGCTGTGCCGATCGAACAGGGTTGACAGGCTTGTAAGTCAGGCGCACCGGCTCGGACATTTGACTTGCGTCGAAGAATAGCTGGACGTCGACAAACGTCGCTTTCAGCAGCTCGTCCCGAAGAACCTCAATACTAGAAATGTCCAGCGTCCACCCGAGTGTATCGGATTCATTGCTCATAACACCTACCCCCATGGTCAAGGTGCCTTGAAATGACAGATGCAAAGGCTTCTTTCGGCGGGCCGGGCCGTTCACCGGCTGAATCTGGACCAGCCAATTGTCGCGCAATACATAAGGATGAATAGCAAAGACAGGCTTCCGCTTGAAGAACGCTTCAATATATCGCTCGGCTATCGGCTTTAGGACCCAAGTAGCAAGCGCAGTGATGACCGCAACAATCGCTGTGTTTAGGTCGACTTGCATTCCTTATTCACCTAGAATCGTAAAAGACGAGGATCATTGATCCGTTCACCAATCTGGCATGGCGACCCGATTCGTCAATCTTGGGTTGCTCCCCGAACCGCTTTATTTGCTTGCCTGCACCGTATGTTCAGCCAGCAGCGATTGCGGTGACACCGGTAGACTGCACACAATTGAACGCCAGCACGCCGCGCACTCACCGCCGGCTCATCTACCGGTGGGCACGCGTCGCCTCAAGGCAGCACTGTACCCAACTAGCCAGAGCCTAAGGCATCTCCCCAGCTCAAGCCGCCGTGGCTTGTTCACCGTCTCGATGCGATCGAGAATCTTGCCGAGATCGCGCCTCGCGATCTGGCGTCGTAGTCGGTCTGCAGATTGAGCCAGAGCTCCGGCGATGTATCGATGAATATGCATTGAATGCACCGATCGTCGTTCGGAAAAAGCGGCTTGCGCCGCCCGATCTCGGCGTGTAGATGGCGCCTGTCGCGAAAAGCGGTCGTTGCCTGCGGCCGAGTACAAGCCGTCCATCTGCCTTCTGGCATGGACCGGTCCAGCGTCTCCCACACATCAATCGCCTGACGGATCGTCAGGCTCCAGCGAGCGGTCGCGCATGTTTGCGCCATCGGCCCGCGTGGACCGGAGCGCGCCATGACCAGGGCTGTTGCCGTCATCTATCTCACCATCGTGCTCGATGCCGCCGGCATCGGGCTGATCTTTCCGATCCTGCCGGCGCTGCTGCACGACGTGACCCACGCCGGCGACGTGGCGTTCCTTCTCGGCGTCATGACGGCGCTCTACGCCGCGATGCAGTTCATCTGCGCCCCGGTGCTGGGCTCGCTGAGCGATCGGCTCGGCCGGCGCCCGCTGCTGCTGGTCTCGCTGGCCGGCGCCATCGTCAACTACCTATTCCTGGCGGCTGCGCCCGATCTCTGGATGCTCCTGCTCGGCCGCGCCATCGCCGGCGTCACCAGCGCCAACGTCTCGGTGGCCACCGCCTACATCACCGACGTCTCGCGCGAGGACGAGCGGGCCCGCCGCTTCGGCCTCCTCAATGCGATGTTTGGCATGGGATTCATCATCGGGCCAGTGCTCGGCGGCGCGCTCGGCGACCATTGGCTGCGGCTGCCGTTCGTCGTGGCGGCGGCCTTGAACGGATGCAACGTCCTGCTGGCGTTGCTGATGCTGCCGGAATCGCGACCACTGGACCCTGGCAAGATCGAGATCGCAGTTCTGAACCCGCTGCGGCCACTGCGCTGGGTGTTCGCCGTCAAGAGCCTGCTGCCGGTCGTTCTCCTCTTCTTCCTGTTCAGCGCGACCGGCGAGGCCTATGGCGTCTGCTGGGCGCTGTGGGGCGGCGACACCTTCCACTGGAGCGGTCTCTGGATCGGCCTGTCGCTCGGTGCCTTCGGGGTGTGCCAGATGCTGGCCCAAATATTCCTTCCCGGTCCGGCGGTGAGATTGCTGACCGAGCGCGGCGCGATCCTGACCGGAGTGACCTGTGTCTGCACGGCCCTCACCGCCATGGCGTTCGCCAACCAGAGCTGGATGGTGTTCGGCGCCATGCCGCTGTTCGCGCTCGGCGGCATGGGCATGCCGGCCCTGCAGTCCATCGCCACCCGGCAGGTGGACGCACATTTGCAGGGCCAGTTCCAGGGCGTGCTCGCCGCCACGGTCAGCCTCGCCTCGATCGTTGCGCCGCTCGGCTTCTCGAGCCTGTACTTCGCCGTCAGGGACGAATGGCCCGGGGCGATCTGGCTGTCGGTCGTCGCCATCTACGCGATCGCCATTCCCGTCGTTGTCACGCTGCGCCCGGCCAAGCCGGCGTCTGCGCCCTGATCGGAACGATCGCCGTCGCCGCCCGTTGGCCCGGATGCCTGAGATCGAACTTGCCAAGCCGCTCTCGCGAGCGATGCAGATCTATCGCCGCATGGCCAGACACGATCTGGACCAGGGGACGCGGCGCGCGCCGGCGCGGCACATGCGCGGGATGGCCGATCAGGGCGTGGATGATCCCGGCCGGCTGACCGTCTGCGGTTTGAGCTATTTGCGTCAACTCAACCGACAACGCGACCGCGAGCGATCCTGACCTGTCGCGGCGGACACATGGCGATTGATCGTGAGCGGACCGCACCTCCGATCCGCCCGATCGCTTGGCTACATCACGCCTTTCAGTTCAGGCGAGTGCGACGGAGATGGCCGGGGCAAGCCCGGCCATGACGACGATGAAATGGCGGGCATGACCTAGATCGACTACGCGATGACCTTCTCGCGCCCAATCAATCCTCTGCTGGTAGCGACCGCCTCAGTTCGCACTGATCGCGTGCAGATGCATCGCGAGCGTCATCGGATCGTGGTGCGGCTCGGCGGAATAGGACGCATAGGCCGTTGTGTGGTCATGGTTCGCGCCGGCATCGGTGCCATTCAGCGCAGCAGCATCGGCCTGGGCATTCGCCAGCACCTGCGCGGCGCCGGCGGCATCACCCAGCTTGGTGAGGCTGGCGGCCGTCTCGGCGGCCACGGCGGAGGCGATCACGGCGGCCTGCTGCGGCGTCTGCACCGGTGCGGCGACCCCGGCGGCGTGCGGGATCTGGGCGAGCAGCGCCTGCGTGTTGGGTGTCGAGATGTTGTAGCCGAGCGTCTCTAGCACCACGAGATCGATCGGCGACAGTGTCTGCGACGTGGTCGGATTGTAGAACTCGTTCAAGGGATCGCGGGCGCCCTGGATGCCGGTGTTGAGGAAGTCGGCCGGGTCCGACATCTGGCCGTAATCGGCGATCTTGGTGACGCCGCCGTCGAGCGAGAAATACGCGGGAGGCGCCGAGCTGATGCTGTTGTTGATCAGATGCTGCCCCGACTTGGTGAAGTCGAACAGGTCGAAGATGTCGAGATTGCCCGGCGACGGCACGCGTCCCAGCGCATGCGACAGTTCGTGCAGCGCGACGCCGACCAGCGACTGCGTCGGGATGTCGGTGTTGAAGACGGCGAAGCCGTCCTCCGTCGTCGTGCTGTTTGGATCGATGAGCCCGAGCACCTTGGCCTGCGCGTTGGCGACGAACACCTGGGAATGGCCCTGGACCGCCCGCCCCGTTGGCAGGTTGTCGAACACCGTGTCGCCGGCCGCCGCGTGGTCCTGCAGATCGGTTCGGAGCTGCGCGTAGTTGGCGAGGACGCCATTGGAGACATTGGCGCCGGCGCCGCCGCCGGTGCCGGCGAAATCGATCGCGAGGTTGACCGTGGCCTGATCGGTGATCGCCGAGGACAGGATCGCCGCGGCCTGCTCGACGCCGGCGCGGAAGCTTTCGGGCGCGGCAGCAGCGGCGGCATCGAAGGTGAGGTTGAAGGTGAGTCCGCCGGTATGAACCGAGACGGTCTCGGAGCCGTCGGCATGCACCACCGGATCCGACACCGCGCCGGGCGGCAGCACGACCGGCGAGGCGGCCGCAGCCATATTGGTCGTCGTGTTCTTCGCCGCCGCGGCCGGATCGGGCATCATGAGGCCATCTGAGCTCAGCCCGAGCTGGTCATAGGTCAGCGTGTTCATCAGACGGACTCCTTGATCATGGCCCCCGCGTCTCCAGCTGCGAGGCGTTCGCAGGCCGCGACCATCGTCGGCAAGTGAGTGAAAAGTCTGACGCTGCCGGACCCACTTCGGGGCAGCCGCGCCACGGTTTGGATGCGGCCGGGCGGGCCCGCCATGCTCCTGCCGCGCTGGTCTCGCGCGACGAATGACGGCAATCTGCGGCAGGCGTCCGCGATGGATGCAGCCAACATCATTCAGATCGAGAGCCTCCCATGAAGATGCGCCCGCTCGGCCGTTCCGGCCTCAACGTTCCGCCCCTCTGCTTCGGCTGCAACGTGTTCGGCTGGACGGTGGACGAGGCGGCCTCGTTCCGCCTGCTCGACAAGGTGCTGGAGTCCGGGATCAACTTCCTCGACACGGCGGACGTCTATTCGCGCTGGGTGCCCGGCCACAGCGGCGGCGAGTCCGAGACCATCATCGGCAAGTGGATGAAGCTGCGCGGCAACCGCGATCGCATCATCCTCGCCACCAAGGTCGGCATGGACATGGGCGACGGCAAGGTCGGGCTGAAGGCCGACTACATCGCGCGCGCGGTGGAGGACAGCCTGCGCCGGCTGCAGACCGACGTGATCGATCTCTATCAGTCGCACAAGGACGACGAGACGACGCCGCAGGAGGAGACGCTGGCGGCCTATGACAGGCTGATCAAGGCCGGCAAGGTGCGGGTCATCGGCGCCTCGAACTTCTCGGCGGAGCGGCTGCAGGCCGCGCTCGAGCTGTCGGCGAAGAGCGGCTTGCCGCGCTATGAGAGCCTGCAGCCGGAATACAGCCTCGCCGAGCGCGCATCCTACGAAGGCGCGCTGCAACGCGTCTGCGAGAACTACGGCGTCGGCGTCATCACCTTCTTCTCGCTGGCCGCCGGCTTCCTCACCGGCAAGTATCGCTCGGATGCCGATTTCGGCAAGAGCCCGCGCGGACAGCGCGGCATCCCGAAATACATGAACGAGCGCGGCATGCGCATCCTCGCCGCGCTGGACGCGGTCGCAAGGGAGACCGGAGCGCAACAGGCCTCGATCGCGCTGGCGTGGCTGCTGGCGAAGCCGTCGGTGACGGCGCCGATCGCCAGCGCCACCAGGCCCGAGCACGTCGACACCCTGGTGGCGGCGACGGAGCTCGCGCTGACTGCGGATCAGGTCGCGCGGCTCGACGCGGCCAGCGCGTGAGCGCCGGCGCGCGGCGCCATCATTCAGCGCCGAGCATGCGACGTTTCGACACGCACGCAGTACGATCGTTCTCCGCCGAACTCGGCCTGTGATCGAGGATTCGGCGCGCTCAGCGCCGGTCCTTGATCGCGGCACTTGATCACGCTGCTCCTGCACCGCATTTTCAGCACAGCCGTGAAGCGGGCCGGGCGACTTTGCAGCATCTCGCGGATCGCCACCTCACGGCCAAACTTCGGCCGGGATCGAACTGCTAAGTCCACTGTCAATTTAGAATGTATCGAGGAAGCGTTCGGTGAATCGTGTCGCGCGCGTAGCTGTTGGCGCATTCGTATTTGCAAGTGTTCTGTCATCCCTCGTGGCGCTGGCTGGCAGCGCCCGAGCGCAGCAATTGCCGCAGCGCCCGCCGACCGGCGGCGCCGTCGGTACGCTGCCGGACCGCGAGGCGCTGAACTCCGGCACCGTCACCGTGATCACCGCGCCGATCGGCGGACCGATGTCGGTCATGGGCTCCGACATGGCCGCGGTGCTCGACGAGGGCGAGAGCCTGCGCGTGCTGCCGATCCTCGGCAGGGGCTCGGCGCAGAACCTCATCGACATCATCATGTTGAAGAACATCGACATGGGCTTCGTCACCACCGACGCGCTGGAATTCGTGAAGACGGAATACAACATTCCAGACATTGCGCAGCGCGTGCGCTACATCGCGCAGCTCTTCCACAACGACGTCCACATCGTCGCGCGGCGCGAGATCCGCTCGCTGGAGGATCTCAATGGACGGCGGGTGTTCGCCGAGCGCTCGATCGGCCTGCCGGCTGCGCGCACGATCTTCCGCCGGCTCGGCATCCGCGCCGACATCGACTCCCAGACCGATCCGACCGGCGGGCTGCAGAAGCTGATCGACGGCCAGGGCGATGCCTGGATCGCCTCGGTGTCGAAGGACGCGCCGATCATCAAGGGCATCAAGAACGAGGGCGGCCGGCTGCATCTCCTGACGATCCCCTATGACCACGCGCTGCAGGACATCTATCTGCCGTCGTCGTTCTCGTCCGAGGAATATCCGAACCTGGTGCCGCCCGGCACCAAGGTCGAGACCGTCGCCGCCTCGACCGTGCTGATGGTCTACAATTGGCCGGAGAACAGCGAGCGCTATCGCCGCACGGCGCGGTTCGTCGACGCGCTGTTCGGCAAGATCCAGGTGCTGCAATCGCCGCCGCGGCATCCGAAATGGCGCGACACCGTGCTGTCGGCGCCGGTGCAGGGACTGGTCCGCTTCAAGGCGGCGCAGGAATGGCTCGACGGCGCCCGCACGATGCAGTCGCCGGGTCAGGATGCCAACCCGGCCGAATTCCGCAAGTTTCTCGACGAGCGCAAGGCGCAGGCGCGGATGTCGCCGGACGAGGCCGCGAGACTCTACAGCGACTTCCTGAAGTGGCAGCGGAGCAGGGAGCCGCGCTGAGCGCGGGCCGCGCGAGGCTCGCGAGGTCGGGCCGCGGAATCGTTAAACGGAGCGCGGCGGCGGCGCGGCCTTCTCGGCTGTGCGGCGGACCGCCGGGATTGCCGCCTCGGCCGCCGCCGGTGCACCGCCCGGCTGAGGCGCGGCAGGCGCGAAGCTGAGCTCGACCGTGGTGCCGCCACCTGGCGTCTCACGCAACGCCACGCGGCCGTGATGCGTCGCCATGACCTGCGACACGATCGAGAGCCCGAGCCCCATGCCGTCGCCATGGGCGCGGCCGCGCTCGAACGGCTGCAGCAGGCGCTCGGGCTGATCGGCCTGCAGGCCCGGCCCCGAATCGATCACGCTCAGGCGCGCCGACGCGTCGACCTCGACGAGAATCGGACCGCCGGCGCCGGCATGCATGACGGCGTTCCTGATCAGGTTGGAGAGCGCGACCGCCAACGCGGGCTCCGAGCCGAGGATCGAGACCGGCGCATCGCATCCGGCGAAGCCGATCTCGAGGCCGGCCTTCAGCGCCATCGGCACATGCTCGGCCGTGACGCGCCGGGCCAGCGCCACCAGATCGATCTCGGTCAGCTCGACCGGCTCCATCGAAATGCGAGCCAGTTGCAGCAGCATGGTGACGATCGACGACAGCTTCTGGTTCTCGCCGACGAGACGTGCCCGCAAGCCAGCATCCGGGATTGCCTCGAGCATGGTCCGCGCATTGGTCAGCGGCGTCCGCAGCTCATGCGCCGCGTTGGACAGGAAGTTGCGCTGCGCCTCCGCGGCATGATCGATGCGCGACAGGGCGCGATTGAACGCGGTGACCAGCGGCAGCAATTCCGCCGGCGCGTCCCGCTCGGGCAGCCGTCGGCCGTCCGGCACGCCGTCGATCATCTCGGCCGCGCGCGCCACCGCACGAACCGGGCGCGCGATCAGCGTCGGCACGAACACCAGGGCCGCGAATACCGTCACGACCAGCACCAGGATGATTGGAAGCGCAACGACCGTCGCGTCGGTCAGCGTGCCCAGCATCAGCTGCGTCGACGTATAGGCGACGCCGCCGGTC
Organism: Bradyrhizobium sp. SZCCHNR1098; assembly: GCF_032489375.1. Classification (NCBI taxonomy): domain Bacteria; kingdom Pseudomonadati; phylum Pseudomonadota; class Alphaproteobacteria; order Hyphomicrobiales; family Nitrobacteraceae; genus Bradyrhizobium; species Bradyrhizobium sp. SZCCHNR1098. The sequence goes on along the minus strand of NZ_JAUEXY010000012.1, from coordinate 141,875 downwards.
TCGATCCAGACCTCACCGACCGGCGTATTCCGAACGGCCGTCATGCGTTTGAAATTCCGCGTCTCGCCATCGATCGCATAGGCCAGAAAGCTGGTGCCGTCCTGCGACGACGGAGGCTTGTGCGGACGCCATTTCGGAATCGGCCCGTAGCTGACCTCGCCGCTCTTGTCGGAGACAACGTACCAGAAAGTCGCGAAATCCTGGATGATCTTGTCGAGACGCGACGTCTGCTTGATGAGCAGCTTGCCGCCGGCATCGCGGGATACGGCCTCCTTCAGCGCATCGGCGACGTCGGCGGCGCCCCATGTGCCGTCATCGTCGCCGCCGAACCGGATCAGCAGGGCGGCCGCGCAGATCAGCATGATGGTGGTGACCACCCCGATCAACGTCGCCGAGAGCAACGTGATCGAGCGGCGGATACGGCTGAGCTTCTGCCACCTCACCTGCGTCACTCGCCGCTGAGGAGATAGCCGAGGCCGCGCACCGGCCTGATGGCGGCCTTGCAATTGGCCTCGCGCAGCCGGCGGCGCAACCGCGAGACGTGGGCCTCGATGGCATTCGACTGGATCTCGTCCTCAAAGCCATAGGCCGCGGCTTCGAGCGTCTCGCGCAGGACCACCCGCCCGCTGCGGCGGACCAGCGCCTCAAGGATTGCCAGCTCGCGCCGCGGCACCACGATGGGCACGTCCTCGACGCAGACGGCGCGATTGACGATGTCGTAGCTCAGATTGGCGATGGAGACCGTCGCGCCGCGGTCGAGAAACAGCCGGCGCAGCACCGCCCTCGCCCGTGCCACCAGCTCGATCGGCTCGAACGGCTTGGCGACGTAGTCGTCGGCGCCTTCGTCGAGCGCACGCGCGATGTCGGCGGGGTCATCGAGCGCGGTCAGCACGACCGTCGCCGGGCTCGGCTTCTGCTGCCGCAGGTCCGGCAACAGCGCCAGCCCGTCGCCGTCCGGGAGGCCGCGGTCGATCACCACGAGCTCAAAATTGCGCACGGCGATCGCCGCACGCCCTTCGTCGAGCGTCGTGACGATGTCCGACGAGCCGAACGCCGTCGCGAGCGCATCCCGCAGCCAGATCCCCAGCTGGGGGTCATCCTCAACGACCAGAACGCGCACGCGATTCTCCCGCATCATCGACAATCGGCTGTTCCTATCATTACGGAGGGATTACAATAGGATTACGTCGGCGGCGTTCTGATACCTTTGTTTTGATCGCGCAAGCGAAGTTGACTCGTTCTGCCAGCGCCGATCGCGCGCAGCTCATATACTCCACGCTGCTGGCGGGCACTGGCCCTATCGCGACATCTCCGATTGCAGGCTGAACCGCTTCTCGGCTGGCGCGATTGCGGTCGTATGACGTGCCCCGCCGCGATGATCCGTTTTTCCATCGGCCGGCAAGCCGGCGGCGTCAGCCTTTCGTAATCGTCTTGGCCGAGACTGGCGCACTCAAACAAACGCTGAGGATTCGCCCGCATGGAGCCTGCCGCATGATCGACCGGACATACCGGACGATCCGCCATCCTCTATCGGCGAGGCCGCCGATCGCGCGTCCCATCCGTCGCCTCATCATTGATCAACATCGACATGTTCCATGAGTTTGCGTTCTCGACCGTCGCCGAACGGTCGGACAGCCATCCGGCGGCCTGGCGCATTCCATTCCTGCGCTGGCTGGACGGCATCGAGGCCGGCTGGGCGGTGCCGCTGCTGCTGACGTGCTTCGTGGCCGTGTGGACGGCCTATCTCTCGATCGCCTATGCCGGCGCCGGCCTGCATCCCGACGTTCTCGAGACCTGGACATTCGGACGGCAGTTCGCCTGGGGCTACGACAAGCATCCGCCGCTGATGGGCTGGATCGCCGGCGCCTGGACCGCCGTCTTCCCTCTCTCCGACTGGTCATTCCACCTGATGGCGATGACCAATGCGGCGCTGGCGCTGTGGTGCGTCGATCTCGTCTCGCGCCGTTTCGTCACTGGGGACAAGCGGGTGATCGTGCTGCTGATGCTGATGCTGACGCCGGCCTATCAGTTTCACGCACAGCGCTTCAACGCCAACTCGGTGCAGCTCGCGACGTGGCCGCTCGCCACCTACTGCTTCCTGCGCGCGTTCGAAACGCGAACGCTGCCCTGGGCAGCCGCCGCCGGCCTGACGACCGCGCTCGCACTGCTCGGCAAGTACTACTCGATCTTTCTGGTGATGAGCTTCGCATTCGCCGCCATGGCGCATCCGCAGCGACGCGCCTACTTCACATCGGCATCGCCGTGGATCTCCGGCGTCGTGGGCCTCGCCGTGCTGTCGATGCATCTCGACTGGCTCGTCGCCAACGATGCGGCCCCCATTCAGTACGCGCTGCTGCACGCCAGGTCCAACCTGTCCACGTCGTTACGGGATTCCCTGTTCTTCCTGCTGGGGCTCGCGGCCGCGATGGCCGTGCCGGCCGCGACCTGGCTGATCGTCGCCGGCGCCAGGATCAGGTCTTTCTCCACGGAGATGGCCACGCTGAACGACGGCCTCCGGCTGTTGTCATATATCGCCATCGGCACGCTCGGCCTGCCCGTCATCAACGCGCTGGTCATGGGCACCGACCTGCCGTCGCTATGGGCGCTGCAGGGACTGTTCTTGTTCGTCGTGGTCGTCGTCTGCGCCACCAGCTATCCGATCGCGCGCTTTCATACCGTCAACATCGCGGTGCTGACGGCCGGGATCGCCGTCCTGGCTGCGATCGTTGCGGCGCCGCTCCACGCCTTCTATCGCAACAAGCACGGCTATGAGGAAGGTCGTACCTTCTACCAGCAGACCGCGCGGGAAGCGACGCGACAATGGCGGGAGTTGACGGGGAAGCCGCTCGAGCATGTCGGCGGCACCGAGAGCCTTGCGCTCGCAACCACCTTCTACAGTGCCGATCATCCCGCTTACGGTCTGCCCACCACAGCCCACCAGACCGGTGCGGACTCTGGCAGCGGAGGCTGGATTTCGCTGTGCTTCCGCGACCAGGCGGATTGCATCGCCGCCGCGGAAGCGGCGGCCGCCGGATCCGGCAACTACGTCAAGCGCGAGTTCGCGGTGCAGGCCCGGCTGCTCGGCTGGACAGGATGCACACGAACGGTGGTGGCATTCCTGGTGACACGGCCGAAGGAACCATAGGTCGAGGCAACGCTGGACGCGGCAGCCTCGTCAGCGGATCCGAACATTCGGATCAAGGACAAGGTCCCGCGTCGGCGGGACCTTGCGCTTGGGCGGCGGTCTCAGTCGTTGTCCCAGGATCCGTCGGAATAGCCGTCCCGGTAGCCGGACACATAGCCGTCGCCATAGTTGCCGTATTCCGCGTCGTACTCATAGACGCGGTGACGACGATAGACGACCCGCGGCGGCGGATAATCCTCGTAGCTGTAGACATAGGTGGGCGCGGAACGGGCGGTTGCCGCAGACCCGATCAGGGCTCCGATCGCCAGACCTCCGACGACGCCGGCCGCCACCGCCGCTCCGCGGTTGCCACCGGCATTGGCCGGCGTCGCGATCGTGCCTGCCATGGTCGAGGCCACGATCATAAGCGCGCAAATTCGTTTCATTGGGTTCTCCTTGCGATCAGCTCAGCCGTCGCTGCGGGAGACTCGCGGCCGCGGCTTACCGGATCATTACAGACGCAAGACGATGCGACCAACATGTGAGCGCGAGTGTCACCACGAGGTCCATCATGGCAGGCCGTTCGGACGTGTGGGGCTGGGACACAAACCGAACGGCCCGCTCACTGGACTCCGACGACGTTCGAAGCCATGCGGCGCCAGATCATGATGGAAGGTGCCGCAGGTGGGACGGAGCCGACCTGATCAGGCCGGGCTTTCGGGTCTGCGGCGGCGCTCCAATGTCCTTCCGATCGAACACCACATCGAGAGACGGCGAGCCATGGCTCATCGTGACACGCTGTCGATGGCGAAACCGATGTGATACCGCTCGTAAGGACGCATTGAAGCTAGCGTCACGGCCTTACCGCAGCATTACAGTGGACGCAGATGACGCGGGCATCTCACCAGTGGACGGCCGGGAAGAATTCAACGCGATCGTGCTGATTGCCCTCCGTGCTGACACACTGCGCGCGATCGAGCAGCCGGTTTCGAATAGATCGAAGACAACGCTCTCGGCAGGCGCGCTCGATGCACTTCACAGACGAACCGCTCCGACAGCGCAACGGCGACGCAGTTGCCTGCGGGCGATTTCGAAGGCGCCAAGCGGCGGGGTTGCGGTGGTCATGGTAGCACCGGCTGGGGCGGTTGCAGCTGACAATCACAAGCTCTCCGCCATGTCAGTACCGACGGCTTCCCTTACACTGCGCGACCCGGCATCATGCCGGCCATGAACGACGCAGCACAGCGTGCCCGCCGCGGCATCGGCCATTCGACCAACCTCGTGGGGCGTCCTTCCGAGTGGCTGGCGAGCGCTGCCTTCAACGAGGCGGCGGTGCCGCTGCACATCTGGGGCGTCACCGAGATGAACCCCAGCCTGTTCACGATGCTCGATCAGGCCGAACATCTCGCCGAAGCCGGCGAAGCCTTCACCACCTACATGATGGCAATGTTCGGGCTCGATCCCGAGCAACGCGCCGCGACGTCCGGCGGCCAGCGGCGTTTCCGCTCGTCCTTCCTGCGGCTGATCCAGGGCTGGGGCTTCGACAGCAACGGCCCGGAAGGCGCCGTGCTCAAGGGCTGGGTCGAGAGCCGGTTCGGCCTCGGCCCATCGTTCCACAAGGAGGCTATCGAAGCCGTGGCAAGCCGGGCCTGGACGACCTATGTCGAGGAGAAGATGTCGAGCCGCTTCCACAACAATGCGATCTGGGTGCAGCTCGATCTGCTGTTCGAATTCTGCCAATGGGCCATGCGCCGCTTCACCTTTCCCGACCAGACGCATCTGACGCTGCATCGCGGCGTCAATTCGTTCGACGAGCATTGGATCGTGGAGCGAACGACGCGGCGCGAGGCGGTGGTCCGGCTCAACAATCTCGTCTCGTTCTCCTCCGACCGCGACACCGCCGGCTGCTTCGGCGACATGATCCTCACCGCGCACGTCCCCGTCAGCAAGATCGTGTTCTTCAACGGCCTGCTGTCATCACATGCGCTGAAGGGCGAAGGCGAATACCTCGTGATCGGCGGCGACTACCGCGTGAGCGTCGACTATGTGTGAGCGGATCGCAGCATGACCGCACTCGATGTCGAGGAACGCGCGCTCGCGGCCTATCTCGGCTTTGCCATCGGCGACGCGCTCGGCGCCACCGTCGAGTTCATGACCCGAGACGAGATCGCCGCGCAATATGGCGTGCATCGCGACATCATCGGCGGCGGCTGGCTGAAGCTGAAGCCGGGCGAGGTCACCGACGACACCGAGATGTCGCTGGCGCTGGGACGCTCGCTGATCCGCAATGGCGGCTTCGACGCACGCGACGTCTGCGAGGAGTTCGCGGCATGGCTTCGGACCGGGCCGGCCGATGTCGGCAACACCTGCCGCCGCGGCATCCGCCGTTACGTCATGCGCGGCACGGTCGAAGGTGTCTACGCCGAAGGCGACGCTGGCAATGGCGCGGCGATGCGCGTACTGCCCGTGGCGCTCGCGACGCTCGAGGCACCGGACAACGCCGAGACGTGGACGCTGGCGCAGGCGCGCGCCACGCACCATCATCCGCTGTCGGACGACGCCTGCGTTGCGCTGGTGCGCATGACTCATGCCTTGCTGCAGGGTGAGGGCCAGGACGCCGTCCGCCGCGAAGCCGAAGCTCTGATCGGCAAGCACCGCGCCTTCAGCTTCGTCCCCTACCCCGGACAGAGCTCGGCCTTCATCGTCGACACCATGCAGACCGTGCTGCACCACTATCTCGCCATCGACTCGTTCACAGAATGCCTGGTGCAGACCGTCAACCAGGGCGGCGACGCCGACACGACGGGCGCTCTCGCGGGCATGCTGGCCGGCGCCACCTATGGGCTGGCGGCGATTCCTGCGCGCTGGCGCGACAGGCTCGACCGCGACGTGGCTGCAGCCATTCACGCGCAGGTGCCGCGGCTGCTGGAAATCGCGCGCGTGCTTCGGGTCTGATGTCTGGGACTAATGGCATCCAGACTTCGCAGAGTGTGCCGGTCGTGGCGGATCGGCTCCGACCGATCGTCATCTCAGCCACAACTCTCAACCATTCTGCGCCAACACCTCGCGCAGCGCGTCCGTCAGCCGCGCGAGCTCCGTCTCCGAGCCGATGGTGATACGCAGATAGTCCGCGATCCGCGGGGCGGTGAAATGGCGGACGAGCACGGCGCGCTGACGCAAGGCCGTGGCCAGCGCCTGGCCGGAATGATCAGGATGACGGACGAAGACGAAATTGGCGCTGGACGGCAGGACCTCGAAGCCGAGACGGGCCAGCGCGGCGGTGAGGTCGGCACGGTTCTTCATGATGACCGAGCGCGCCTGCTGGAAATGGGCGTCGTCCTCGATCGAGGCGATCGCGCCGGCCTGGGCGGGCCGACCGAGCGGGTAGGAGTTGAAGCTGTCCTTGACCCGCGTCAGGCCTTCGATCAGGCCGGCGGTGCCGATCGCGTAGCCGACGCGCAGCCCGGCCAGCGCGCGCGATTTCGACATCGTCTGCACCACCAGCAGGTTGGGATGCTCGGAGATCAAAGGGATCGCAGTCTCGGCGCCGAAATCGACATAGGCCTCGTCGATGACGACGGCCACATCGCTGTGGGCAGCAGCCAACCGTGCGATCTCGGCACGCGACAGCGCAATTCCGGTCGGCGCATTCGGATTGGCCACGATCACGGGGCCGGGGCGGTCGACATAATCGTCGATACGCACGCGCATCTCGGCATCGAGCGGAACGGTCGCGTAATCGATTCCGAGCAGCCGGCAGTAGACCGGATAGAAGCTGTAGGTCACGTCGGGGAACAGCAGCGGCGCAGGTTGCTTCAAGAGCGCCGCAAAGGTATGCGCGAGCACCTCGTCCGAGCCGTTGCCGACGAACACCTGCTCGGGTGAGACCTTGTGATAGGCCGCGAGCACCTCGCGCAGCCGCGTTGCCTGGGGATCTGGATAGAGCCGTAAGGTGTCGGCAGCGGCGGCCCGTATTGCCTCGATCGCCTTCGGCGACGGCCCGAACGGGCTCTCATTGGTGTTGAGCTTGACCAGGCCCGGGATCTGCGGCTGCTCGCCAGGCACATAGGGCGACAGCCCATGAACGAGCTCTGACCAGAAGCGACTCAAGATTGTTCTCCTGCGCACCCGAGATCCGCCAATCGACGCATCGACCGGAAGTGATGGACGTGCGAATTGAACGTGCTGTGGTTCATCGGCGAATGGCGCGCCCGGAACGATTCGAACGTCCGACCCTCAGATTCGTAGTTCAAAAACATTGCTTCGCCACGCTATCCGACTGTACGCCACAGCGCAACGATAGACGCAAAAGTCCTTAATTTCGAGCCTTTTATCGCACATCCTCCTACAAGGTCAGGGTCGAACCGTCGAACTCCCCGATTTTCCAAAACCGTTTGAAAAACCGTTTTTGTTTCGGAGCGCTCCGATGGTCGATGTCCGCCTCCTGCTGACCGACAAAGAAATCGCTCGCCTGCCGACCCCGAGGAAGGGCTGGTATCTGGCGCGCGACACCGAACTGAAGGGCTTCTTCGTCGTCGTCGGAAAGCGGAAACGAACCTTTACCGTCCAAGGCGACCCGAGCGACTGCCAAAGAATATCTTGCTCAGATAGGCCGGGGTCAGCATCCCAAGGCCGGGTCGAAACCGAGTCGCGTCGCGGCCAGCGGGGATAGCCCGACCGCGCATCAATCCGGCGGCATCACGCTCAGGCAAGCGTGGGAGCGATATCGCGACGCCCACATGACTAGGAAAGGCCGTAGCGAGCGCACAATCGAGAGCTATCGGGATCACGTGGAACGAATCTTCATCAAATGGCTCGATACGCCATTGGAAGATTTGGGCCACCACCCTGCAAAGGTGGTCGAGAGACATGACGAGATCACCAAGGAGAACGGGCCATATATTGCGAATGGAAGCATGCGCACTCTCCGGGCCATCTATTCCCACGCCCGCAAAGCCAACAAGACCTTGCCGCCCGATAATCCCGTCGGGGCTATCGACTGGAATGGAGAGAAGCGACGCGACACCGGAATGGGGCCCGGTGATCTGAGGGCCTGGTTTTCCGAATTGTCGGCTTTGGACAATCCGATCCGCCGTGAATTCCATCTCTTCACGCTGCTTTCGGGATGTCGGCCCACCGCGTTGCAGGAAACCACTCCGGGCAATATCGATTTCAAGAGACGGATCCTGCACATTCCGAAGCCCAAGGGCGGCGCGAAGCGGGCCTTCGACATTCCTCTATCTCGCGAAATGATTCGCGGCCTCATCTGCGTGATTCGCTTTGGACATCAGATGCATCCGTCCCACGCCCGCCGATGGATATTCCCGGCCGACAGCGTGTCGGGGCACATCGTCGAGCAGAAGGAAGATCGGGCCACTCTGTCGAAATGGGGCAACGATCTGCGACAAAGCTTCCGCACCATCGCAGCCGCAGCCGGCGTGTCGGAGCTCGATGCAAAGCTGCTGATGAACCACGCAATTCCCGGCGTGAACGCTGGCTACATCACCCGCCCTGAGCTGCTGGAGGATCACCTTCGGCGCCAACAACAAGCGATCAGCAGTACGGTATTTGCGGCATTGAATGCGAATAGCCCAAGTATCCGTCGGTGGCTAAAATCCACCAACTCGCAACTTCTCAACCCAAGTGCCAATGTTATCGCTGACGACATTCGCGGGCAACAAGGGCTGAAGTCAGCGATCGCGGAAGAGCATGAGCGCGCTCCGTGGGAGGGAGGTGCTTAGTGTCGGCTCCTAGACGCGCAAAACGCGTGTAGCGATCCGCTGACGGCACAAGCTCCCCTGTGGCGGAGAGAGTATCAGTCAATCTCCATTGAAAGAGAACGCATTTTCGTTCTTCCCCGACCCAAACCCATCGATTGAGCTACGGCCGGAGAATAGGGTTTCGCCCCCGACAACGACCTGTTCCGCCAATAATCCGTCATCGCCGAAAGTCCATCAAGCGAGTCGATCAATGGCCGGCCTGCAATACGCACCCTCCAATGCGTTGATGCCTGGGACAAAGTCCTCGGCAAATGAGGTCTCGAACATCAATATAGCTATACAAGACACCTTCATTGGTATAATTGATCGAACAGCTAGCACTTTTACGTGCAGTATTGATGCACAAAATATCAGTACTGGCATCTCGACGATGATCACCGCAGCACAGCTCCGCGCGGCCAGGGCGCTTCTTGACATCGACCAGCGCCAGCTTGCCGAACTGTCTGGCCTTTCGGTCCCCACGATCCAGCGTATGGAAGCGAGCGAAGGCGTCGTGCGCGGCAACGTCGATTCCTTGATGAAATTGATCGAGGCGCTGAACCAGAGCGGCATCGAACTGATCGGCGACGGAGCAGCCAGTCAGACGGGAGGCCGCGGAGTCCGGCTCAAGGAGCCCGCACTCTCCGACTCGCGCCACGTGAAGGGTATGGCGAAAAGGGCATAGGATCCAATTCAGATGAGTGTCGTTGCATTCCTCATGCTCTGCGCAGCGGCGATGTTGGGGGTTGCGCTGTTGGCGGTAGCCATCTCGCACAAGTATGCGGCGACTCGCATCATCTACGGCGCCATGCTGGCGCTGTGCAGCGCGGCGACGGTTTTTTCGCTTCTCGCGCTTGCCGGCCATGCCGGCGCTCCGACTGACCTCGTTCTGCCGCTCGGCGTGCCCTGGATCGGCGCACACTTCGCGATCGATGCGCTCTCGGCCTTTTTTCTCGTTGTCGTGAATATCGGCGGCGCCGTGGCAAGTCTCTACGCGCTCGGCTACGGCGCGCACGCGGAGGAGCCGCATCGCGTGCTGCCGTTCTTTCCGGCCTTCCTCGCCGGAATGAATCTGGTCCTGCTGGCGGCTGATGCCTTCAGCTATCTGTTGTCCTGGGAGTTCATGTCACTGGCCTCCTGGGCGCTCGTAATCGCGCATCATCGCGATCCCGAGAACAGGCGCGCCGGCTACGTGTATCTGATCATGGCGAGCCTCGGCACGCTCGCGCTCCTGCTCGCCCTCGGCCTGCTCGCCGGGCCGGGCGGCAGTTACGACTTCGAGACGATCAGACATGGCGTGCGAACGCCGCTGACGGCTGCGATGGTCCTCGTGCTGGTCCTGATCGGTGCAGGATCCAAGGCCGGGCTGGTGCCGCTGCATGCCTGGCTGCCGCTTGCGCATCCGGCGGCGCCAAGTCACGTTTCGGCTCTGATGAGCGGCGTGATGACGAAGGTCGCGATCTACGCCTTCATCCGCATCGTGTTCGACCTTGCCGGCGACCTGCCCTGGTGGTCGGGCGCGCTGCTGCTCGCGATCGGCAGCCTGAGCGCAGTCCTCGGCGTGTTGCAGGCCCTGATGCAGGACGACGCCAAGCGGCTGCTCGCCTATTCGACCATTGAAAATATCGGCATCGTCTTCATCGGGCTCGGCCTCGCGCTGTCGTTCCGAGCCGACGGCATGAATGCGGCGGCCGCGCTGGCCATAACGGCGGCCTTGTTGCACGTGCTCAACCATTCCCTCTTCAAGAGCCTGCTGTTCTTCGGCGCCGGCGCGGTGCTGACCGCAACCGGCGAGCGCGACATGGATCGTCTCGGCGGATTGATCCACCGCATGCCGGTGACGAGCTTCCTGTTCCTGGTCGGCTGCATGGCGATCTCGGCGCTGCCGCCACTGAACGGTTTCGTGTCGGAATGGCTAACCTTCCAGGCCGTGCTTCAGAGTCCCGACCTGGCGCGATGGTTGCTGAAGGTCATGGTCCCGGCGGCAGGCGGCCTGCTCGCGCTCGCAGCAGCGCTGGCGGGCGCGACCTTCGTCAAGGCCTTCGGTATCACCTTCCTCGGCCGTCCACGCAGCACGGAAGCGGGACAAGCAACGGAGGTGGACCGCTTCTCGCTCTCGGCCATGGCGACACTTGCCTTGCTCTGCCTGATCACCGGCATCGTTCCGGGCTTCATCATCGATGCCATCGCCCCGATCACGCACCAGCTTGCCGGCACGGCGCTGACGCCGCAGGGGAGCCGGCCCTGGCTCACGATCGTGCCGGAGGCCGAAACCGGCAGCTCCTATAACGGCTTGCTCGTCTTTCTCTTCATCACCACGTCCGCGCTGCTGGCGGTGTGGGCCATCCACCGCTTCGCCTCGCACGCGATCCGCCGCGGCCCGGCATGGGATTGCGGCTTTCCCGATCCCAGTCCGCTGACGCAATATTCCGGCTCGAGCTTTGCCCAGCCTATCCGCCGCGTGTTCCTAGCGCGGACTCCTGTCACAAGTGAAGAGGTCACCATGCCCGCGCCCGGCGACACACGCGCCGCCCGCTTCACGCTGACGATCGCCGATCCGGTGTGGGACTGGCTCTACGAGCCGGTTGCCGGCGCCGTCGAACGCGCCGCGCTCCAGCTCAACAAACTGCAATTCCTCACCATCCGCCGCTACCTCAGCCTTGTCTTCCTCTCCCTCGTGCTGCTCTTGCTGGTGCTGGCGATATGGAGCTGATCTCCGCCCTTCTCGTTCAGGTCTCGCAGATGATGCTGGTGCTGCTGGCGGCGCCGCTGCTGACCGGCTTCATCCGCAAGGTGAAGGCGCGCCTCCAGCGCCGCCGCGGCCCGCCGATCGTGCAGCCCTATCGCGATATCCTACGGCTCCTGAAGAAGGAGGTCGTGGTCGCGGACAATGCCTCGTGGATATTCCGCGTCGCGCCCTATCTGATCTTCGCGGCGACCTGGGTCGCCGCCGCGCTGGTGCCGACCTTCGCCAAGGGTTTGCTGTTCAGCTGGTCCGCGGACCTCATCGCCATCATCGCGCTGCTCGCCAGCGCGCGGTTTTTCCTCGCGCTCGCCGGCATGGATATCGGCACCGCCTTCGGCGGCATCGGGGCGAGCCGGGAAATGATGATCGCCTCGCTCGCCGAGCCGGCCATGCTGCTGGTCGTCTTCACCATGGCGCTGGTTGCGCACTCGACGCAGCTCTCGGCCGTGGCCGATCTGCTCGCCTTGGGCGTCGGCCTGCGTGTCTCGCTGGGCCTTGCGATGGTCGGGCTGATCATCGTCGCCATCGCCGAAAACGGCCGCGTTCCGGTCGACAACCCGGCGACCCATCTCGAACTCACCATGGTGCATGAAGCCATGGTGCTGGAATATTCAGGTCGCCACCTCGCCATGATCGAACTCGCGGCCGCGGTCAAGCTGCTGCTCTACATCTCGCTGATCGGCTGCATCTTCGTGCCGTGGACGCTGGCTGCGCCCAGCGCGAGCACCGCAAGCCATCTGACCGGATTCACCGGCTATCTCGCCAAGCTCACTGTGTTCGGCTTTCTGCTCGGCGTGTTCGAGACCGCCATTGCGAAGATGAGGGTGTTCCGCCTACCGGATTTCGTCGGCGCTGCCTTGATGCTTGGCCTGCTCGGCACGCTGCTGTTGTTCGTATCGAGGAGCCTCTAGCAATGGCGCACGGACTGACATTCGACGTCGCGCACCTGTTGGCGGGCAGCCTGTTGCTGGTCAGCTTCCTGATGATCACACAGCACCGGCTCTATGCCCTGCTCAACGCCTTTGCGCTCCAGGCCGTGCTGCTCGCGATGTCGGTCGCCTGGCAGGCCCACGTCCAGAGCGCGCCGCATCTCTATGTCACCGCCATGATCGCGCTGGTCTTCAAGGCCATGGTCGTGCCGGTCGGGCTGCATCGCATCATCCAGCGGCTCGGCATCCATCGCGAGATCGAAACCGTGATCGGTTCCGGAACGACCATGCTGACCGGCATGGGACTGGTCGCGCTCTCGATGACGGTCATGCTGAAGGTCACCCCCGCCGCCGATCCGCTCGCGCGCGAGGACCTCGCCTTCGCGCTGTCGGTCGTACTGCTCGGTCTGTTGATGATGGTGAGCCGGCGTAACGCCGTGAGCCAGGTGGTCGGCTTCATGTCGCTTGAAAACGGGCTGGTGCTCGCGGGCACCGGCGCGCGCGGCATGCCGCTGGTGGTCGAGATCAGCGTCGCCTTCTCGATCCTGATCGCCTTCTTCGTGATCGGCGTCTTCCTGTTCCGGATCCGCGAGCGCTTCGATACCGTCGATGTCCAGGCGCTGGATCGCTTTCGCGGAGAGCGCCGATGATGTTGTCCACCAACGAGGGCGTCGTCCTCGTCACCGTCATTCCGGTCGTCTCGGCCGCTGTGCTGGCCCTGCTTCCCGGCTATCGGCTGTCCGCGCGCCTCAACGTGCTGGCGTCGGGGTTGACCTTCGCGGCCTCGCTCTCGATGTTCTTCGCCGATCACATCCAGCCCGGCTCTTACCTGTTCGTCGATGAACTCAACATCGCGTTCATCGTGCTCAATACCTTCGTCGGCTTCACCACCAGCGTGTTTTCGGCAAGCTATATCGGCCACGAGCTGGCGACCGGGCGGCTGACGCCTGCATACTTGCGTTTCTACCACGCCATGTTCCAGGTCATGATGGGCGGGATGAATCTCGCGCTGACCGCCAACAATATCGGCTTGATGTGGGTCGGCATCGAACTGGCGACGCTGACGACCGTGCTGATGGTCGGCATCTACCGCACCCATGAAGCGCTCGAAGCCGCCTGGAAATATTTCATTCTCGGCAGCGTCGGCATCGGGCTCGCGCTGTTCGGTACCATCCTGGTCTACATGGCTGCGCTCCCCGTGGTGGGCGAAGGCATCAACGGCATGGTCTGGACGGTGCTGGTCGCGCATGCCTCACAGTTCGATCCGGCGCTGATCAACGTCGCCTTCATATTCCTGCTGCTCGGCTACGGCACCAAGGTGGGGTTGGCGCCGCTGCACGCCTGGCTGCCGGATGCGCATGCGGAAGGGCCGACGCCGATCTCCGCGGTGTTGTCCGGCCTCCTGCTCAACGTCGCACTCTACGCAGTGCTTCGTTTCAAGATCGTGCTGGCAGCCAATCCGAGCGCGGTGGCTCCTGGACCCCTGATGGTGACACTCGGTCTGGTGTCGCTGGTGTTCGCCGCCTTCATGCTCTACCGGCGGCGCGACATCAAACGCCTGTTCGCCTATTCCTCGATCGAGCACATGGGGATCATCACCTTTGCCTTCGGGATGGGCGGCCCGGTCGCCAATTTTGCGGGGCTGCTGCACATGGTGATGCACAGCCTTACCAAGTCGGGAATCTTCTTTGCCGTTGGCCATATCGCGCAGATCAAGGACACGCAGAAGATCGCCGATATCCGCGGCCTGACCGCGACCCATCCGGCGCTCGGCTGGAGCCTCGTGATCGGTGTCGTGGCCATCGCCGGATTGCCGCCGTTCGGCGTCTTCATGAGCGAATTCCTGGTCGTGACCTCGACCTTCGCGCGCGAGCCGCTGCTTGCCATCCCGCTCGTGTTCGGCATCCTGCTCGCGCTCGGCGCGCTGTTCTATCATCTCAACGGTATCGCCTTTGGCGTGCCGACCGGGAGCACTGCACCATCGGATGCCTCCTACATGCCGATGATCGTGCATTTCGGTCTCGTGCTGATCGCCGGAATCTTCCTCCCGCCCACGCTGGTCACGTGGTTCCGGCACGTCGCCGATATTCTGGGGTGATCGCAATGGGCCTCGACGAACTCCTGCGCCAAGGCGAGCTTGCATCGAGCCCCTGTCCCTGGCCGCGCGCCGTCGTCGGCGTCGCGACCTGGAACGAGGCGATCGCAGGACTTGCCGGCGCCGACTGGGAACTGCTCGGCCTTTGGGGCGAGGCGGATCGCGTTCACATGGCGCTGCTCGATGCGCCGAAGACTGTGGCCGGCATCGTCACGCTCGATTGCCCGACCCGCCACTATCCGTCGGTCGGTCTGCACCACCCACCGGCACTTCGGCTGGAACGGACCATCCGCGATCTCCGCGGCCTGGAGCCGCAGGGCCTGCCGGACCCGCGCGCCTGGCTCGACCACGGCAATTGGGGCCTGCGGCATCCGCTCGCTGCGAAGCCCGAGCCGACGCCGATCGACAAGACCTATGCGTTCCTTCCCGTCGAAGGCGACGGCCTGCATCAGATTCCGGTCGGCCCGGTCCATGCCGGCATCATCGAGCCCGGCCACTTCCGCTTCACAGCCAACGGCGAGACCGTTGTGCGGTTAGAGCCTCGGCTCGGCTATGTGCACAAGGGTATCGAAGGCCTGATTGCGGGCGCGAACCTTGCGAAGGCGGGCAAGCTCGCAGCTCGCGCCTCCGGTGACAGCACGGTCGCCTACGGACTGGCCTTCGCGCGCGCGGTGGAGGCCGCGTTGGGGGTGGAAGTTCCGCTGCGTGCGCACCATCTGCGCGCGCTGATGGCGGAGCTGGAACGTCTCGCCAATCATCTCGGCGATTTCGGCGCAATCTGCAACGATGCTTCCTTCGCCCTGATGCTGGCCCATTGCGGCGTGTTGCGCGAGAAGGTGCTGCGCGGCGCGGGCAATGTTTTCGGGCACCGCCTGATGCGCGACTTGATCCTGCCCGGCGGCGTTGCGACCGATATCAACCAGGATGGCATCCAGGCGATCCGATCGCTGGTGAGCGATATCCAGACACGCTTCCCGGCCCTGGTCGAACTCTACGACAACACGGCCTCGCTCCAGGATCGCACCGTCACCACGGGCACGGTGAAGGCCGATCTCGCGCGTCAATACGCGCCCGGCGGCTTCATCGGCCGCGCATCGGGCCGCGCCTTCGACGCGCGCAAGCATCTTGCCTACGCGCCCTATGACAAGCTCGCCTTCGAGATTCCTGTGCTTGAGGCCGGCGACGTCAACGCGCGGGTGTGGATTCGCGTTCGCGAGATCGAGCAGAGTCTAGGGCTCGTCACCCAATTGCTGGAGCGGATGCCGCAGGGCGAGTTGCGGATCGATCTGCCCATGGCCGGCGAGGTTCGCGAGGGCATGGCGCTGGTGGAGGGTTTTCGCGGCGACATCCTGGTCTGGCTCAGGCTCAATGCCGACAACAGCATTGCGCACTGCCATCTGCGTGACCCTTCCTGGTTCCAATGGCCGCTGCTGGAGGCCGCGATCCAAGACAACATCGTTGCCGATTTCCCGCTCTGCAACAAATCGTTCAACTGCTCCTACTCGGGCCACGACCTCTAGGGACGTCCATCCAGATGAGAAAGCTGCTGTTCCAGAGTCTCGTGCAGATGCCGTTGACGGAGCCGGCGCCGTCGGCCGACGACCGGGCACTTGCAGAAGTGGGCGCTGCGCTGGAGCGGGCGGCCCGCCGGCGCCTTGGCCGGTCGCTGTCGATCCGCGAGGTCGACGCCGGCTCCTGCAACGGCTGCGAGCTGGAAATTCATGCGCTCAACAACGCCTATTACGATCTCGAACGCTTCGGCCTCCGCTTCGTCGCCTCACCGCGCCACGCGGACGTGCTGCTGGTGACTGGGCCGGTGACGAAGAACATGCGCATGGCGCTGGAGCGGACCTACAACGCAACGCCAAATCCGAAGTGGGTCGTGGCCGTGGGCGACTGCGCCCGCGACGGCGGGTGCTTCGCCGGCAGCTATGCCGTGGTGGGGGGCGTGGGAGAGGTCGTGCCGGTCGATCTGCATGTCCCGGGGTGCCCGCCCGCTCCGCTCGAAATTCTCCGCGGGCTACTGGCTCTTCTCGAACGCGTGGCTTCGGCCACGCCATAGCCATCTCGACGGCTTCGATGGTTTATAGGACCTCAGAGGCACTGGCGGAGAGAGTGGAATTCGAACTCCCGTTAATTCTCCGATCAGGATGCAATCCTTTGCCAGGAGCGGCACCGTCCACAAGCATGCATGTCGCACACCAAAACCGTTTGAAAAACCGTTTCAGTTTTCAAATCTCAAACGGTGATTTTAGCTAAGTCATTGATCTAAATGGCGCGCCCGGAACGATTCGAACGTCCGACCCTCAGATTCGTAGTTTCAGGGTCTAACTACTCAGGAGTTCGATGGACTACGATTTATTGATATTTTTCAAATCTATGAGCGACATGTGGTCGCACACTCACGACCTATTTCCTGGTTGCTAGGTTGCTACTTGGTAGCTATTACGGCCTACACCATGGCCACCAAACGTATCACCAAGCGCGTCGTCGATTCCCTCACACCGGGCGAGATCGTCTGGGATAGCGAGCTGTCCGGTTTCTCTGTTCGATGCCAACGGAGGGATAAGGTCTATGGCCTGAAGACGCGCGTGAACGGCCGCCAGCGATGGTTCACGATCGGCAAGCATGGCGCTCCATGGACCCCGGACACGGCGAGGCGTCATGCCGTTGGCATGCTGGGTGAGATTGCTCGTGGCGGGGATCCGTCGAACGGAAGGTCGAAGACGAAAGACCTCACAGTCGATGAGCTGGCAAAGCTGTTCCTGGCCGAACACGTCGAAAGGAAGCGCAAAGCCAGTACGGCTAATCTCTACCGTGACATCCTGAACCGGCTCGTTCTCCCGAAGCTGGGAAGGCGGATCGCGAAAGACATCAAGAACGCTGACATTGCCGGCCTTCATCACGAATTGCACGGGACCCCGTACCAAGCAAATCGGACGGTCGCGGTTATCTCCAAGATGTTCTCATTTGCTGAAGCGCGGGAGCTGCTTCCCAAGGACGGCAACCCGTGCCGCCACATCGAGAAGTATCGCGAGAATCCTCGCGAACGGTTTCTCACCAGCGAAGAGATTAACCGCCTGGCTGACGCCATTCAGGAAGCCGAGCAGAGCGGCCGGAGCCTGCCATCCACCATTGCAGCTATCCGGCTCCTACTATTCACGGGTGCCCGCCGCGGGGAGATTCTCACACTGAAATGGGAATTTGTAGATTTCGAGCGTTCGATGTTGTTCTTGCCTGACAGCAAGACCGGCAAGAAACCCATTCACTTGAACGCCTTGGCCATCGCGGTCCTTCGCGAACTGCCCAGGGTGGTGGGAAATCCCTACGTCCTTCCTGGTCGAAAGGAAGGAGAGTCGGTCAAGGAACTAAAGACCAGCTGGCAAAGCATCAGGCAAAAATCTGGATTGGATGGGGTTCGGCTGCACGATATGCGCCACACCTTTGCCAGCATCGCCGCCGGCGCAGGTGCATCGTTGTACATAATCGGCAAGCTGCTGGGTCACAAGAATCCGGCCACGACCCAGCGGTATGCTCATCTTGCAAACGATCCGCTCAGATCCGTGGGCCAGCAGATCGCCGATAGCCTGGGGGCCGCTCTAACCAAGGCGCCTGAGGCGCGTTGAGCCACTCCCAAAGCGATCAGGCTGCCATAAGCGCCGTCGAGACGCCTCACCCGCAAACCCACGCGGGGAAGTTCCAGCCGGATACTCAAAAGGAATTCTCCATGCCAGATTTCACCATCATAGATGGCGACGGCCCAAGTCACCAAGATCGAATTGCTTCCGAGGAAGAGCTCGTCGACCTCTTACGCATGATGGCAGCAACAACGCTCCGAACCATTCGGGGAGCAGGAAGGCCGCACGAATTGCTTCCCCTGTGCAATGAACTTTTGCAGGCAGCGAGCAGGTTCAAGGACGCCGTTGGGCATTGGCCGCCGGCGAACATGATAGCCAAAGCCTTGAAGATGAACGACGCGGTCGAAGGCCTCTACGAGCGGGAACGTGCCGGAGAGATTACGGAGCGGGATATCGATCATCGGCATCAGGACGGGACCATTGATCGCCACCAAGCGGAAACGGCTATCAAGAAGGGGGCCCTTCAAATCATCGCCTCGCAGCTCCTGGACCAACCACTTCAAGAGAAGGCCGGCGAGACCGAGCTGAGGAAGGGCATCAGGGACGCGATGACTGCACAGGATAAGCGCCAGAAGTATCTGAAGGTAAGGGAGTGAAGATGCCTTCCGATCTACCCGATCGCATTTCGCTACTGCAGGCGGCCCTTTGGCTCGTCAAAGGCAGGAAGCCAGTGAGCGAGGAGCATTTCCAACTTGCCAAAGTCAATTTGACCGATGCCGAAACCCTTCCAGACGGCCCACTTGGAGAGCTGGTCGTAGCGCTCCACGAGAATAGGTTGCAAGCATACGCGGGCTTAGGAGCACGGACGGACGCCAATCGTCCCGTTGAACGACTGCCTCAGCGCAGATCGGAGGACATTCCCGTTAGGCGACGGGATTGGATGTTTGAAAGAGTGGTCTGGAATGAATCCGCGCTCTTATTCGCCCCTCGTCTCCTCCAGGTTCCTCCGGAGTTTGACCCACTGGCTCACCCGCAGATGAGCTACGTGCTGAGAACCGTCGGGCCAGCGGCCTACTGGTTTCCGATCATGCTCCATACTGATGACCTTGCCGCCACGTTCCCGCGATTGCACGAACGCCCCGAGGAAGAGCAGTCCGCTCCGAAGCGTGGGCGCCCCAGAGAAATCAACTGGGACCAGTTCTACGTCGACCTTATCGTACACGCAGACTTGGACGGGTTGCCGTCCAGTCAAGCCGAATGCGAACAGTGGGCAGCCAACTGGTTCATGGAGCGCTTGAACAAGAGCCCAGCCGTTTCGACCATCCGCGAGAAGATCGCCCCCATCTACAATCACCGTCGAAGAACAGGAAAAAAGGCCGGAAAATGATTTCCGGCCTTACCGGCCGACAGACGTCATCGCCACTGGCAAAAGCCTCGCAGAAATCCACTGCAGGAGGCACGAATGACAGCAGACCTACTTCCCCAACAGCAACTGGCACAGATCCTGGCCATCTCGGAACGCACGCTCGAACGGTGGCGCGTGGAGGGCTGCGGCCCAGCCTACCTCAAGGCCGGCAGGCGGGTCCTGTACCGCCGCAGCGACGTGGACCAGTGGCTCGACAGCAACGCACGCACTTCCACGTCGGCCAAGGTGCCCTACAATGTCTGAGCGGCGTCACGTTGGAAGCCAATGGGCACTGTTGGATGCGCATGCCGTGGCTCGCGCTCTCGGGGGCGAGGTAATAGGCCGCGACCGGGTGCAAGCGCCAGGACCCGGCCATTCCGCGAAAGATCGGTCTCTCAGCGTCAGACTCGAGCCGAACGCGCCAGACGGCTTCTTGATCCATTCATTCGCGGGTGATGATCCGATAGCCTGCAAGGACCATGTCCGGCAAGCCCTCGGCTTACCGGCATTCAGCCCGGCTAGGCACCGCCCCCGCCGGTCACAGGCCAACTCGGTGCGAGATCATGTTGGAGGTCCGCGGCACGCGCCCACTGAGAACCGCTCAGCAAAGCAGCTGTCGAAAGCCCGGCACATCTGGAACCAAGCCGTCTCAATCGCGGGCACACCGGCCGAGACGTACCTGCGGGTTGCTCGTCACTACGCGGGCGACCTCCCGTCGACACTGCGTTACCTGAGGCCGAGGGATCAATACCCCGGAGCCATGGTCGCCGCGTTCGGAATGGCTCGCGAGGACGAACCGGGGGTGCTTTCCATCGCCCCGCAGGAAATCGCCGGGATACACCTGACGCGCATCCGCGCTGATGGCACCGGGAAAGCTGGCACGGAGAGCGACAAGATCATGATTGGCAGCAGTGCTGGCTCGCCAATTGTGCTCGCCCCGCCGAACGATCTGTTGGGAATAGCGGTCACCGAGGGGATCGAGGATGCGTTGTCGGTGCACGAAGTCACCGGGTTGGGGGCCTGGGCTGCCGGCGCCGCAAATCGGTTGCCCGCGCTCACTGGCGCCGTCCCAGAGCACATCGAATGCCTCACGATCGTCGCCGATCCGGACGAGGTCGGACGGAAGCAGGCAAGACAGTTAGAGAACCAGCTTAAGCAACGCGGCTTCGAGGTGATCGTGGCCAATCTCGAAGGTCGGACAACGAAGTGAAACACATGGATGCAAACGCTATGAAGATGAACGCAGGGGGAGAGGCTCTACGTGATGCTTTCGACGAAGCTGTGACGACCAACTCGAACCAGTATCAAGGTGCCGAGGACTTCGAGCCCTTCGATGTCCCGCCCTACGATGAAGTTCCGCCGTACGACGCCCACGACGAGGATGCGTATGACGACGAAGCCGATGAGGAAAAGCACCCGAAAAGGCGGAAGAAGTCGGGACCGGACTTAAGGCCCTTCAGCGCGCCTGACCTGCTCGCAAAGGATTTCCCAGAACCGAAGTTCATCGTGCCCGGCTACATCGGCGAGGGCCTCACGATCCTGGCCGGGCGACCCAAGATCGGAAAGTCGTGGCTCGCACTCAACATCGCGGTGGCTGTGGCCGCGGGCGGGATCGTCCTCGGATCTCTGCAAGTGGAAGCCGGAAGCGTCCTGTATCTGGCCTTGGAAGACACGCAGCGCCGGTTACAGAGCCGGCTGAAGCAGGTCTTGGGCGAAGACGAGTTGCCCGACGACCTCTATTTTGCGACGGACTGTCCCCGGCTTGACGAGGGCGCTTACGAGCAACTGGACCAGTGGGTTGATAGCCAGGAGAATCCACGTCTCATCATCATCGACGTCTTCAACAAGGTCCGGCCGGCGGCCATCGGTCGGGAATCGCCTTACGAAGCCGACTACCGCGCGCTCGGCCCTCTCAAGGCTTACGCCGACTCTCGCAACGTCGCGGTGCTGATATTGCATCACACCCGAAAGATGAGCGCGCAAGACCCGTTTGACACCATCTCCGGAACGACCGGTTTCACCGGGGCCGCCGATGCTGCCTTGGTCCTCGCCTCGGACGATGACGGAGTATCTTTGTATGCTCGGGGCCGCGATGTTGAGGAGGTCGGCACCGCCCTGGAGTTCGACCGGAAGACCGGCCGTTGGAACGCTCTGGGAGATCGAGACGATTTCCGGAGGTCAGAACCTCGAAAAGCAATCATCGGAATGTTGGAGAATTGGCCGCATCAAGCCATGACGATCCGCGAGATTGCTGACCGGACGGGGATGGATAGGAACAACGTAAAGCAGCTGCTGCACAACATGAAGCATGCTGGCGAACTCGTCACGCCGCGGAGGGGGCAGTACGCACTACCAAACTACTTGGATCATCCGGATCACGATAACAACGATAACCGTGATAACTTTCAGACAGACTAGCAACAGCGATTATTCGCGTTGCTACTCGCGAGACAGACTGAGACTGCAAGCCGGCCGGGGGGCGAATCTGTCCCTCGTCCGCTTGTGCGTGACGCCCGAAGTTGCCTCCGGGCAGGCTGGTTTTTCCTGGCTCATTCTCGAAACATAGTTCTGCTGGATGCAGACGCCATTCTGCTCTACTAATACGAGCGGGGGGGGGGGCAAGGCATGTCTATTTCGTTTTCCGACGCTGTTCAGACGCTTCTGTCGGGCAATGAACTTTCCTGGGGAAAGTTCGGCGATTTCAAAGCGGGAAAAATTCAACTTGCTTCTCCGGGCGCGCGGCGACTCCTGCAATTCTTGGTGTCTTGCGACCAGACTAAGGTCGCAAATGCGAATGAGGATCTGTTCGACGGGCTGATTGCTGCTTGGAACAACACATCCCTCGATCCCGCCACCAACGCCAAACTGGCGCACGCGAAAGCAGAGACCGGAACATGGCGACTGGTTCGTCTTGAATCCGCAGGGTTCGGTGGCCTCAATCTCGTAGATGGCCCCAATTTCGTTCTGGCCCTCAATGGAGAGAATTGGTGCCTCGAAGGGCAGAATGGCTCAGGCAAGACATCCATCGCCAGCGCTATCATTTGGACACTTACCGGATGCCGGTGCCGCGATCAGGATGGCATCATCGTGGATGACGGACGGCGTATTCCGGTTTTCAACGACTCAGGGGTCCAGATCGGCGATTGGCCGCCGACCGTCTCCTACCCCGCCAGTCCCCAGAAACTGAGTGGTACAGCCGAAGCTTGGGTTCGTCTCACATTTCAAAACCAGAACGGCGATACAGCAGAAGCTTTTAGACGATTGATCGCTCCCGCGAGGGCCGAACCGAAGTTTGCATCGAAAGTCGATCCTGCGCTGCTTTCAGCACCGCAACTCATCGAAACCGGTTTACTTATGCCCGCACGACTGGCGCGCATCGGCTTCGGAGAACGAAGCCAATCGATTTACGAGGCAGTCAAGTTGCTGACCGGTCTTGATCAGCTTGCCGATATCGGCGAAGGGGCGGCCAACTTTGCGCACAAGGCGAAGCGTTTCCTAAAATACGGAATAGACAATGGTAGTTCGGCCCTTGAAGCGAGGATCGACCTGTCGTTAAAGCGCGCGGCCGAAGAGGCCGCGAAGGCTGCCTTTGATTTCAGGATCGCTGCCAAACGTGAAGACAACGAGTACTCAAACGAGCTTCGGGAACTCGCCAGTAGCGCATCGGCGCGGGCCGGCGCTCATCTGAGCATTCTGGCATCGGAAGTCGCCAGCGACCTGGATACAAGTAAGCCGGCAGACCGCCTAACAATCAGGAATGCGGTGAGCGCAGCGCGAGGCATTCTCCAGCGGGGCGTTAAGGGTATCGCCGCGTTCGACGCCTGGGCCGCACTCAAAGCAGCGCATACGGACGCGGGATTCCGCCGCTTGCCAGCTACACTTGCAGAAGTAAAGGCAAGGCTTGAGGAAGCTATAACATGGGACAAACGCCAGGCCGAAGACAGGAAGCTCAGGCTTAAGGCTTTGGCTTCCCAGTTCTTCGTTGCGTCTGGGCACCCTCACGAAGATGCGGACTGCCCCTTGTGTGAGAACAAATTGTCGGGGACCAAACGAAACGCTCTCGCAGCCGAACTAGCAGAACTTAAGAAGGCTTCAGTAACGGCTGAACGAAAGCTCACAGATGTGTGCGCGGAGCTTGAGAAAGAAATTCGGGATGTCATTCCGCAAGCGCTTAACATGCACTTCGCGATGCTTACTCAAATGCAGCCCCGCGTCACCTTCGAGGCTGCCGCCGCGGCGATCTTCGCTCAGGAAGCCTCCTTCTCCACGGTCCTGACCGGAATGGCCAGCTTTGCAACCGAGACAGCCAGGGCGCTCGCAGCGAACCTACCCGTCTTTGACTACAAAAAACGTGAATCGTCAGCTGACGAGCCTACCGCCGCGATGAGCCTTCGTTCATACGTCAAGAACGTGGAACGCATGGCCGCGCTAGTTGAATGGTGGGCTGGCAATCGACAGCACTTCATAGACTCTTGGAATATGCTGAAGGGTGTGCCCGGTGCGGAAAAGACATTTCCCGCCAACAGCCTGGAGGGCAAGTTGGCATCATTGGAGGCTGCCCTTGACAAGGCGACCCCTCTCGATGACCTCGCGAAGGCCCTGGGAGACGCAGCCAAGGAAGCAGAAAAATGGCTCACCATCCACAAACAACAGCTCGTCCGCGAAGCAATCGCGGATGCGCTGGAACCTCTAAAGGATCTCCGAACACTGGTAGCGACTGAGACTGCTAGTTCTATTTCCGCGCTTTCCGGCCGAATCAAATCCATCCTCGACCGCATTCACTTCAAGGAACGGCTCTCGTTCGAGGACGCAGCGCTGAACAAAAAGTCCGTTCAAGTGTCCGGCAGCTTCGACTACGGCATTCGAATTGAAGCATCGACAGTTGCAAACAGTTCTTGGCTGCGAGCTATCCTCTGGGCGTTTGTCCTCGCGTTGCGGGAACAGACAATAGAAGCCCTAGGTGCGAATCCGCTACCGCTTGTAGTACTGGATGATCCGCAGGTTACATTCGACCCGCGCAATAAGAGAAAATGGGCAGAAGAAATCGCGCGCCTAGCGAACGCAGATCCAGCAACGCCCAATGCCATGCAACTTTTGGTTATTACCCATGAGCGCCAGTTCTTCCAATTCCTTGTGAACCTTGAGGGGCTAACGGGGCAGCAAGGCATCGTCGTTCGTTTGAACGCTGTATCCAAAGTCGCGACAGTGGTGAATGGAAGCTCGCTCGCGCACAGCTACGCCGAAGCTAAACACAGAGCTGACGATAGGCTAGGCTATGATTACATACGGGATATTCGCACCTATTGCGAGGATTTGCTAAAAATCATGCTTCGCGCCGAAGGGCCTTCCGTCTGCGACATGACCCTAGGTGACCTCGCCAAGCTGCTAAAAGAACTGCGTGATGGAAGCATCTCGCCCTTCAACCGCCCCTCTTTCGAAAAGCTCCTCAAGACGATTTCGGGCGGCGGAGGGAAGCCAATGAAGATCATCAATGAATCACATCACAAATTCGACGGCACCATCGGACTCGCTGAAGCAACAGATGTGAAAGCCTTCTGGGAGAGCGCACTTCAGAGCCAAATTCACACGTGCTTTAAGGTCTACGCAGAGTACGAGGCGTATTCAGGAGAGCCACGCCTCTTTCCGTGGATGGACAATGTCATCCAGCTGCCGGCGGGAAATGCCGCTGAGGTAAGAAAGCTCAGCCTAGCGCATACTGGCTTTGCCGCCGCTGCCAAGTCCGACGGACGCGCAGGTGACGGGCTGATAACTATCAAGGAGCTAACTCAGTCAGCGAAAATCACCCTTCACAACCATGACGTCTATCAGCTCACAGCAGGAACATTGGATCCTGTGGCAACGATCGGCGATGTGATTATCGTGAGCAACTACGCGAAAGTTCACCCCCGAAGCCTCATCGTCACTGCGTTTGGAGACCAATTACTGGCTCGTCGCTACAACGAATCCGACGTTCACCCTCATATCGCTGTGCTAACCGGACAAGCCGTTGACCCGTATGCGTTGGCCCAACCCGTTATCGCTCCAAAGGAAAAGTTGGCCCACCGAAAGATCGTCGGAACTCTCTTTGCCTCCTCTCGGCTTCCGGCGCCTCCAAAGGAAGAAAACTCAGAATTTGCCACATTGAGTGATTTTGCGGTTGTGAGGCGGCTCATGCAAGACGCGAGGCTCTTCAAGGTGGAGGGACGAAGTGCAGAGCCCATTGCGCTTGAAGGTCAGTTCATCATGACGCAGCCCGTTACGCTGAGCGCCATGTCTCTGGGAGAGCTAGATGGACGCCTCGTCATTGCGGTCGATGCCAACGGCGCTCGTTATTTTAAACGATTCAGGAGGCGCGGGCCCATCATCGTGCTTGAAAGTCTAAATCCAGACGGCATCGCACCGGCTGAAATCCTGACCCTTGACGGCGAACTGGGCATTCCGCGCCTCACAGGTCTGCTGGAAGTGGTCGGCATCCTGTTCGAACTCCCCAACTGATTATCAAAGACATACCAAATCATTCACCTCGATGGTCGCCCTAGGTAGGACTAGCAATGACAAAGATCGTGCGGGGGATTGGAGCCAATCCATCCGAGAAGAACCTTGCGAGGCTTGCCGACCGCGTATTCCTAAGCTTGTGGTCGTATCCCAATCTTTTCAAGAGTCCCGGACAAGAACTCTGCGATCTACTGGCTATTTGCGGCGACGACGTTTTGATTTTCAGCGTCAAGGAAAGCTTGTGGGCAACGAATAAGGATTTCAAAGTTGCTTGGTCGCGATGGTATCGACATGCAATCAAGGCGTCAGTCTCGCAAATCGGCGGAGCAGACCGCTGGCTGAGAGAGCACTGCGATCGTGTTTTCCTTAATGCCGCATGCACTGAGCCGCTGCCGCTGAACTTACCCCCTATTGAACGTAGGCGCGTGCACGGCATTGCATTGGCTCTTGGCGCAACTGACGCCTGCGCCGAGTTCTACAACGAGAAGCCGGGTTACTTTCCAATTGCGCCGGACGTGCACGGTGATGATCACATGAATGACAACCCCAACCAATTGCCGTTCGGTGTCGGGGACGTGCGTCCCGGCAAATCATTCGTGCACGTATTCAACGAGCCCGCGCTGGACCTGCTTGGCCGTGAACTAGATACGGTGACTGATTTCACGGACTACCTGACCCGACGTGAGCGCATAATCCGCTCTGGCAACCTGCTCGATGTTAGCGGAGAGCACGACCTCTTGGCCTGCTACCTTTGCACAGGCGGACCAAACGACCCGCATGACTTTCCAGCCCCTGCTGGCAATCAGAAGATCTCGATCGCCGCAGGTACTTTTAGCAGCCTTGCGGAGCAGCCACACTATGTCGCTAAGCGCAAGGCCGACGAGGTTTCATATAAATGGGATTGGCTGATCGGCCATTTTGCAAAAGATATCCTCGAGGGGATCGCGGTCGGTGCGGATGGCGGCAACGCCGGTATCCAAGAGGCAGAAGAGGCGCTTCGGAGCATGGCGCTTGAACCGCGCCTAAGTCGTCGGCTATTGGGCCAATCGTTCAGCCAAATGTTTCGCGAAGCAGAAATTCGTGGAGTTGACAGATTTGCGCGTGTTATGCTTCCGCAAAGGCGGAGCGCTGACCGTAGCGTTGGTTATATTGTCCTCATACTCGCCTGTCGCGAGGCGCAGTTCGGCGGGGATTATGACCTGTACCGCAGATACAGGAAAGCGATGCTGGAAGGCTATTGCCTTGACGTACTAGACAAATTTCCCAATCTGAAACGTGCGTTTGCTATCGGTTTCGATGCTTCCCCGAAAGTTACTGGGCGCAAGGGAGGCTCGGAAGATATTGTAGCGCTAGAAATTGCGGAGTGGACGCCCGCACTCAAGTCGCGCTTGGCTGAGGCCCGCGAAATTTGGGAGTTGATGCGTCCGGAAAATGTGATCCGAAGTGCCCTAAGTGACGATGAGTTTCCTCGGGTGAAAAAATCGCGTGGACTCAAAGCTCATCATCTACGGATGATGGAATGCGCGCTAAGGCGAAGCGCCCGTCGTCTCGCCCGACGGGAGCGACGTCGCAAGCGACAGTCGCCTATCCCGTGACTGCGTTGAATAACGCTTGCATCACCTAGTGTGATTTCAGACCGGCTGAAGTTCGACGGCGGCGGGTGCAGGCCAGATCTTGATGGCCAATTCGGCCAAGCGCCGCGCTCGGCGGACGATGGCGTCCTCGTCCCATTTTGTTTCCGCCGCAACGTCCTGGTTTATTCGCAGCAGTGACGAACGAAGTCGAGACCTCTTTTCCGGCTCGAATGCGTAGTTATAGACTTCGAGATTGGCCGGCTTTGTCAGAAGAGTGAGATTGCCCAAGACATGGATGAGGGACTGGCGCCGATCCACTAATGCGCGTCGCTGATCTGATAGCCCGTAAGTCAAATCTGCCGGCGCGGTCGAACCGTCTGCAAGTGGCCAATGCTCGTACCATGTCTGCGGAAGAATGTGCTCGATTTCGAGGTCTGGCTTGAGTCCTTCAACCTCATTGTATTCGTCACGCGACGCAAACTCTAGCTCTCGGAAGATGTACCACAATCGCGGTCGCGGGATATTCTGATACGCTGGTTTGGTTTCAAAAGCCTGGCGCAAGTCTTGATCGCTGGGAAATAGATTGGACGATCCGCTATGCTCCGCGAAAGCATCGCGCAGCGCATCAAGCGTTCCTCCGCTTTCACGAGCGATCGTGGCGAGGCGAAGAAATATGCTGTTGTAGTTCTTCGGGGTCAGGCCGCAGATGGCACGTCGTACCACGTAGGACTCGATGAGCCGGTACACCGCCTTGCGCGTGTGCTCATCTGAAACTGCAGCGTTCAAGGCAAACACCAAGGGATAGGCCGTTCGCGTATCGAAGACTTCCAGGGCATTGGCTATCCGAGCCATTGGACCAGACTCTGGCGAAACAAGCGCCTGGTATGTTGGCGCGTGCTTCCGTAGAGTCTGAAGTTCCGCTTCGACCGTTCCGTAATTGCGCCCTGCGCTGTAACGCTTGTAAGCAGCATAGAGTTCGTTGAGCAGGGTCTCCTTCCCCGTCTCCGCGGCAAGCACGTTCGCCAGGAAGAAATCCATCCTCGGCTTCGTAATGCGTCCCTGAGTAGCCTTCTCCTTCCAGAAGGGCGTCTCGAACATCGCCCAGCCTGTATCCATCAGGTCCTCGATGTCCTCCTTGTTGCGGGCGGCGCGGTGAAAAACATCGTTGCGGACTAGATCCATCGCCGCCAACGGTTCACCACCGAAATTTAGCGTCTCAAAGATCACCTGCGCGTCGTCAGTGTCCGCGAGCGTAATAACGATCAGGTGCATGTCCTGGAGCATCGCCTCGACAAGGGCTCGCAGCCGCAGGCCGGGGGAGCCTTCTTCATCGATGAACTCCGCCGCACGCTGGCGGACGTACCACCACGCAGCCAGCGGCTTCGGCGCGGATACGCCGGTCTTTCGAAGCTGTCCGGCCTGTGTGAAGTACGGTTCGTAAGCCTCCTGCAGTTCTGCCAGCGACTTGGTCATCAGTTCACGGAATATTGGACGATCCAAGCGGGTCGGTTCGAGCTTGAAACGCTCGGACTTCTTATCCTCCATCGACGCTTCGTCGATATTGAAGAGCAATGGTCGGATCTGGTCGGCGATCGATTGCTCGCCGCGCTCGATAGCAAGGTCGCGTAGCGCCGCCAGGGCGATCTGGAACGTCGTGATGCGCTGTTGGCCATCGACGATGTCGAATACGGGAATGCGGCCAAAGACGAAGCCGGAGCGCGGTATGAGCAGTAGTGCGCCCATGTAATGCAGAAAGCGCGCTGGCTCGTTGGCAAGGCGTGCCTCCGCCTTGGCTTCGACATAGTCTATCAGCGTGTCAATCTGGCGCTCAGGCGTCCACTCATACGTACGCTGGTAGATCGGCACGACGAGACGCTTTGAATCGGCGAATACCCCGCCGATGGGCATGTTCCGCGGCTCCATCTAAGCTCCCCCTTACCCGCAATAACTGGACTAACCACGATAACTTCGTCCCCGATTAGTTACGGTGGTTATCACGGTTATCGGACTTTCAACGACGAGATCAGGAGCGTTTCACTCTCAAGTATCTCCCGTCCGGTCAATATTCTGGTCGAAACGGAATTTTCGGGATTTTTCGCGGAATTATTTTCCTGCGCAAGTACCTGACTTGACACTGAAATTCACCGAAAAATGCCGAAAATGAAATTGTCCTTTTATGGAGGAGGAAAGCAGCGCCCATCTACTTTTCCCCAGAGCCGCTTCAGTCCTCGAACCCCGTCGATTCCGGCTTGAACTTAAGTTGCCGGGCGTTGTCCCTCACCACGCTTACGTCGTTGTCAGCAAAGCCCTCCTCAGCCACCGCTTCGATCTCCAGCGTCAGCTTCACCTTGGCGCCCTGGGTTCGCTGAAGCTCCATGACGACGGCATTTAGGATCGCGTCAAAGGCCTTCACGGGACGCACCATATCGAGATCGACCGATCCATAGAACCGCCGAGCCTTACGGGGCAGCGCTGGCGCCGGTTTGTCGTCGGTTGTGCTTGACGGGGCTCCCGGCGCCACAGGCGATCCAGCGGGCGCTGCATGCCCTGCAGTTGCCTTCTCGGCGAGCTGCCGCTTCGCCGCGGCGTCGCTGACGAGCACCGCATTAGTAGGGAATGGCTGAGGCGGATCCTTTGCCCAGATCAGCCCGCGATACTTCCCGCTGGCCTCGTCATACCCGTCGGCGTAGCCAAACTGAGGATCTAGCTTTGCGACGGCATCCCTGATCGACGTTTCCAGGACTACGCGATCACGCAATTTCGGCAGATAAACATAGGACGAAAACCAATCGGTGAGTTCCGATACAGGCAAGTGCTCCCTGTCCTCTGGCCAGATCGGCTTCAGAGCGTGCCAAAGGCGTTCCGTGCCCAGCTTCTCCAGAGCGATCCCGTCAGCCCTAGCCTTGTCGTAGACAACTGCCGGAATAGCAGCGCGGTCGCGCGATGAAATCAGGCTATGCTCTAGTTCGAACGGCTTGCCCGCGGTATCGCTCTTTACCCCGTAGAGAATGTGGCTCCACGCGCTGCGAACAGCCTTCTGAGCGGAATCGCGATTTGTCCTAGCCTTGTCCTCTGCGTCCGCAATCTGCGCAGTCGTCATAGCATCGTGTAGACGCTTGTCGTCGACGATTTGCTTCCATGCCATTGCTTTGCGCATGACATCTCGTGCCGTTCCCAGACCCGCCTCGTCAGCCGCTACGAAAACAAGGGTATTACGAAAACGCCGCTGAGTAGCACGGCAGCGCGTCAAGGCATCGCTCGCGGCATCCGTTGCGGTAGATTTCACGACCCCCTTGCCGACATGTGACGTAGCGGGACCAAGTATGACAAGAGACAACGCCTGAGCTTCGTCAATCGTCACCGGATCATCTGGCGCCGCATAGACGCGATCGAATCCGCCCTTGGTCGCCGCGTCCTTGCGAAGGACATCGGCAATCGCCTCGTCAACATCGTGGTCCGCCAATGCCTTCGCCCGATCATCCGCGAGCCGATTGAGCGTTGGTTGCGTCGAGAACCAATAGCGTCCCGCTTCCTCATAGAGATATGTGGCACGCTCGGTCAGTTCCCGAAGAGCTTCGCCGAAGATCGCAAGTTGGTCCCCCGGCTCAGCGCAGGCAAGCCGGAGACCTTGACCGGTGAGCCCTGCATTTGGCTGCCCGACCAATGGTGCAGAGCATAGAAAGACCGCCCGGGCTGCACGAGTAGCAGCCCGCAGCTGAGATATCCTGCGTGAGGGATTGGCCTCCATCCGGCTCGGCAACGAGCCCTCACCGTCGACCTCCTTGTCAACCACGGAGCCGAATTGCGGGTCGAGCGGATACAGCACGCTCGCCCTAACACGTTCATGAGCCACCGGAACGCGAGCTGGCGTGATCAGCGGATCATTTGTTTGCGAGTGCCAGAGAACTCCCACCACGTTGGCCATGAACCGCAGAACGCCTCGCGTCCGCTGAAATTTCTCCAAGCTAGCCCAATCCTTCGATAGCCGATCGAATAGCTCCGGGTGGATCGGATAGGAAAGCCGCAACAGCTCTAAGTATCTCTGCTCCTTGGCCTCTGGCGGAAACTCGGCTGCGTTCTTCTTGTACAGATCATGGAAGGCCTTCACAGTCTCTTCCCGCGCCTTTTCTCCATCGGAGTCGAGCGCCTGAAAGAGACGACGGCGAATGATTTCGTATGTTTCATCGCCGGAAGCCGGCAGCCAGGGTGACTGCACACGGCCAAAAACCTTCTCAAGTCTCCGTAGCGCCGCCTTTCCTCGTTCGCCTCCCGCCTCCGCGTCGCTTTCTGGCAGGGAGCCGATGATCAGGATGCCGGGCACCATTTTTGCCGCTTCGGTCAGCGACTGAACGAACGACAGGAACGCTTCGAACCGGTCATCATCGAGCTGGCGGGCAAACATCGTCAACTCGTCAAGCAGAATAACGCTCGGGCCGGCCAGCTTGAAGACCTCGACCATCACGCGAGACCCTGGGCTCGTTCGAGCCGCCTCAGCTTCGGCAACGAGAGCAAGTCCTTTTTCGCCGGCAAGCCGCCACGCAATGTAACCCCAAACGGTGTGAACCTTGGGGCCCTTGTCTATCTTCAGGCTTACATCGGGCCCGTCAGCGGAGCCGACGAACACCGCAATCTTTGGCTTCGGCAGTTTGCGCGCACCAGTCTTCTCGACGATCTCTGCAACGCCCGCCAGCCGGCTTGCATCGCCACCTTCACTCAGATGGCGTGCCAAATGATAGATCGCGAGCATAGTGTGGGTCTTGCCTCCACCGAATGAGGTTTGAAGACCGATCACTGGATCGCCGCCTGTGTCGCCCAAGCGCTGGACAGCCGAGGTTAGCACCCTCCGCAATCCTTCAGTTAAGAACGTGATGCCGAAGAAATTTGTCGGCGTCGCATAGGCGTCGCTTGCATGGCCCGTGTCGACGGCGAAAAGGTCGGCGGCGAACTCAGCCTCTTTGAACCGGTTTGCGATCACATCTGGATGAGGCAGCGCAACCTCAATCCAAGGTTTGAGGGATTTGCCAGAACGCTCCTCCGCTGAGGGCAATTGAGGCAAAGTCAGGGTTGCTTGGGCGGGCTTCGATGCTGAGGAAGGGGTAGCGGCAGTCTCCGAGGCTGGCGCTCTTGCCACTCCGGACTGGCGCTGCGCGTCATACAGCTTTTTTAATTCGGCGACTTCGGCAGCCGGGGCTTTCACCAGCTTGAGAAGCTGATGCATCGCATCGATATATCGCAATGCCTCGTCATCCTGAAGGCCGATAGCAAGATGAGAAATGGCGTTTCGGGCTTCAAGCGCCATTGAAGCAAAATTACGCGCCTTGTGCTTGTCGTTGCGACCAAACGCATCATCAAATGTCTCGCGCCACCGATCAATCATCGTCTTGACCAACCCGTAGGCATCAAGTGGAGCATTCGGCGCCCCGCCGGAAGCACGACTCGCGTAGTTCAACCAATTGACGCCGTGCACCAACTTCATGCGCGCCTCGACGAACGGAGTGAGGCCCCTCTGGAGGTGGTAAAGTCCGCCCTGAACCCGCTGCAGAGTTTCTTTTTCTGCCGACATCCGATTCTCCCGATCGATCAAAAGAGTTCAGCTTGCGCTGCAGCAATCGAAGCACGGGCATCTGCGGTCGACGCGAGGTCTTCGAGCTTGGGCCATTCCTGGGCGAGTTCGTTATAGATCAATGCTTCGGCAGCCCACCCTTTCTGCGTCGCAATCTCGAACAGACGGTAAGCCAGCGTACGAGCTTCTGCAGCCTTCGGTCCCATCAGCGCTACAAGTCGGCTCGCTGCCACGCCGCCACCATCCTCCGCGTTCAGGGTTTTCGCGGTGTGCTGCACGCACTCCCAAACGGTGAAGGTCGCGTCGAGCGAAGGCGCCCAATCTTTGGATAGTTGATCGCGCGGCGTCAGCGCCGCCTTGCCTTTCAAGTCGATAAAAACACCAGAGTCGAAAAGAGCGTCGGACGCAATGTTTTTGGCATTGGCAAGCGTGATGAGTTCTCCCGAAGGTCTTGCGTCAAACCCGTAGGTGGCGAACCAAGCAAGAGCAACTTGCGTTTCCGCATCGAAGGCAGCGTCGAGTTCTTGGTCGATTTCTTCCCAAACGCGATTGATAAGCGCGAGGGCCACCTTTACTGGCATGGAAGAATCATCGTCCTCCAATATTCTCGCATAGCGAGAGAAGATACCCATTCCGGGGCCAATGACCGATTGCTGCATATCGACCGGCCCTACACCCGCCTTGCGGATCTCGTCGATGGCGTCCGGTAATTCCCGTTTCAATGCGCGAACAAATTCTGCTCGGCTAATGACATCTGCCAAAGCGCTCCGCTTCCGGCATACGAGCACTATCGATGAAGCGAGAGCGTTAGATTCAATGCTTCGAACTCGGTTTGCTAGTTCGGTTCGCATAGGCCAAGTGCCGTCGACAACCAATCCGGCGCCTATGACCGCTTGTAGAAATGACGACCATCCGGAAGAGGTAATACCTTCTGCGGCTAACTCTGATTGCTTAAACGCATAGTAGATAGCGAGCGGCTCAGTCTCTGTCGCAGCCTCCTTTAGTGCAGTAAGCGCTTCCGCCATGCCGAGCATGAAGTACTGTTCGGCCGCCGCTTTGCCACCATGACGATATGGAGTAGCAACGAGTTCGCCCTCTTTCGGAGTTGTAATTCGTCGAAAAAGATCGGGCCAGACTGAATGTAAGGTTCTTCTCAACCAAACATAGAAAAAGTCGGAAAGATCTGCGTATCCCACGTTGTCATAATACGGAGGGTCGGTCGAAACCACGATCGGTCGAATTGGAAAGGAATTCTTGGAGGCGTTCAACTGCGTGATATAGCCGTGCCCTGCTGCGGGCGCAGACTTCAGAGCTTTCACAAGGTTATCCAGACTGGTCTTGAAATCTCCCGCGGCGTTGTTGAAAAGACAATTTTCTGCGAACTCCCAAGCCATCGGGATCACTGCGCGCCCAAAAAGATTTCGGACTTGAGTTTTTGTTACCTCCCATCGGCAAATGGCATTTTGAATATCCGCCAGCCTTCCAACGCCCAGACCTAAGTAGGTGGCGATGGCATCCGCATAAGCCAATATGCCCTGACCTCTTGCGCACAAAGGGCCGGCCGCAGGAAAGGCTTCGCCGCGCGCATCCTCGATGACTTTCAGTCGGGCTTCGGCGACGAGGTCAGAATAAGTCGAGAGCGCCAAGAGTTGACGGGGAGAAAAGAGTTTATCGAGTCTGTCAATGTCGTAGAGCACCGGGGTGAGGGCTCTCGGATCATGAAGCATATCCTGGGCAATGAATGTGACATCTGGCGTCGGAACAATTGCCGCAGCTTCGTGAACTTCATTAGGCGAAAGAAAAACTCGCCCTCTCTTACCTTCGGCAACAATTGCCATTAGGCGCATTGACATTCGGCCAGCCTTGGCCTCGCTCTTGATATGCGCACTATCGATTTTTGCACCGGTCAAGACACAGCGAAATTCTCCGCGCCCCGTTTTGGTACCTTTTGCTAGTCTTTCCTCATCGGCCTTTGTCATCGGCCCGCTATGCACCTCAAACCGATAACCATCGGGAGCACTGGCGTCGAGTTTTGGCTCTATCCAGGCCTTTGCTCTATCTTTTGTTGAAAGCAAGAAGGACGATACAAGAGGCACGGCGTGCCCGCTCGCGATCGGATCTGGAGATCTAACAGTCCGAGCCCACAGCCATGCCACCACCGTTGCAAGTGTCCCATCGGCTAGTGCGACCTTGGGATAATGGTGTCCAATGCGACGCTCTGCCTCCTCGCGCATCCAATGGCCGTAATAACGAATGTCCTCGGCGAGTCCTGCGGCACCCTTTCCGTTCCAACGCCCTCCGCGTTTGAACTCCGACTTGGAAACGGGGTTGATCGGCGCCCGCCCGGCAAACAAAGGCGGAATTTCTACCAATGCCTTCGAAATCAAAACGGCGACGGGATTTAGATCAGACCCGTACGCGCGCAATCCAAGTCGCTGCGCTTCGAGCGGAATTGAACCTCCGCCGCAAAATGGATCATACACCGGAGGGGCTATGTCCTGAAGATATCGCTCTACCGCACGTCCGTCACTCTTCAATGGGGGCTCTTCGCCCCGTCCCCAAGCTACTGATCTTGCGATTTCCCATCGAGCGTCATTCAGTACGGCTTCATCGTTCAATGCTTCCCATGGCAGCATTCGCTGGATGATTTGATGGAGACGCCGACGCTCGATGTCTTGCTCGGCCTCCGTCTTGAACCGATCAGGCCAAGAAGATGGATCGTCTACCAATTGTGCAAATAGTACCGCGCGACATGTGGCCAGCGGCTTGCGCGACCACCACAGATGTAGGGTCGAAGGGTGTCCATGACGGATTGATTTTTCCTTCGCGGAGGCGACATTAATCGCTTCGAGAGGAATCGAAACCTCGATCAGTTTCTTACGGATATTCTGTTGTGTGAAGTCAACCATTAGCCTCTTTCGATACTTCGTAGCTGAACGCACCGGTTTTCACGAGGCGAACTTTGTCGCCTTCCCCAATGCCTGTCTTGGCAAAGAACTCGCCGACGGCACTCCTCGCGCGAAAGATTCGCTTGGTGCGATCGATCTCCGTCTCGATCGTCCGCCCCGGCCGGAATGTCACTGAGATGGTCCGCGCAGCCGCCTCGGATTTATTTCTGCCCCCGATTGCTTCATCGGGGAAGAAATCTAGAGGAAGATAGAAATGATTATTGCGAATATTGCCGCCGGTAACGATCACCCTTCGGATCGCGTCAGGGGAGATATCTCTTGCAACAAGAGTTTCCTTTTCTTCGCTCTGGGCAAGCGCTGATGCTCCATTCGTGGCCCTCGCATGCAGCCGCAACGGGCCAGGATGCGACAAAGAAAGGTCGACTTTCTCCAGCATCCCGCGCGCTCCGCTTGATCCCGTCGTTATCAATACTTGTCCTACCTCAGCCCTCACCTTTGCTGCGACGTCGTCGTCGAGATTCACCCACACGACTGCTCCAGAAGGATGCTTATACGATATTGGTGAGGTCAGACGTCGCCCGTTGGTCAGCACCCATGGGGTTCGCCAGCCGTCAGAAAAAGCCTGCCTCTGAAGATTGGGGGGCACCCGATGTTTTGACTCAGCCTCGGCGTACTCTTTTAGCGAACCGACAGGTGGAAGCGAATCGATTATTTCAGCCATTCCCACGACTCTACCCGTGCCCTTGCCGATCAAAGCGACGAGGCCTCGATAGCGGCAGGCTGCCTTGCGCATCTCCCAGGTCTTTTCGCCCGTGAGAATGAGACTGACATACGGCTCCCGAATTACGATTGCTTTCATCTATTGCGTCGCACCCCCTCTGATTAGCCACTTCATGCCGGCGGCATGCCGGACGCCATCAATGTTGCTATATCGAAAACCACCGCTGTCTCTGCAAAGCCTAGTTCTCTACCAAAAAAGCGCCTGACATAAACCGGCTCTCGCGCGAAGCCTCCTTCGACTTGAACAATCGCTAGTATAAAGGCCTCAGCGGCGTTTAACGATGCGAGGATCTCATTCTTCGTCAGGATTACGTCGCGTCCGTCGGACTGCCTTCCCTTCACTTCAATGAAACGTAGGTGACCTGCCTTCAAGTCGCGGCTCTCGATATCCCAACCCTTCTTTTCAGCCGACACGTCGCGCGGGTCGTTGCCAAGAGCACGCTCCGCCGCAAACACAGCTTCCATGGCGAGCCGTTCTATTTCGGCGCGGGCCACCGGGTCTTCGGAAAAGCCGTCCTGCTTCTCGGCCGGCGCACTTCCGAGCTTTGTCTTTAGCAGGCCACCAGGGATTACTAGAGCCGCCCCTTTCAACACTGGCGGCAGGGCTGAGATCTGCCGCTCTCGATCCAGTTCGGTTTGGCGGCGATGCAGCCGGTCCACCAGTCGCGCCGCTGTCGCTTCGGCGTTTTGAGCGTTGATCCTCTGCTCCTTGCCAGCACGCTCTTCTTCCCGCAATCGTGCGGAACGGGCATCCCAATAGTTGATTTCGCGGTTGAGGCGAGCGCGCACCTCGCGCTCCACCTTGTCGATTTCTGCAATACGACGCGAGCGCACCTCATTTAGATGCTCCGGTACGAGCATCCGCACCGCATAGCCTAACGCCCGTGCCTCGACATCTTCCGACAACCACGCGGCAGAGATCGAATCTGCAACCAATAAGCGCTCTTCGGGCGTGATTGGTCGACAATCGAGATAAGGTGCGGGGCCTCCGTCTATCGCAGTCCCATCTTCCATCAAGAAGAGAAATTGGAGCCGCTGAGAGATCGTTCGTGGCTCACCCGATCGGCCTGTCCGGGCGTCACGAACGGCGTGCTCAAGATACACAAGCAAACGCGGGGATTGCCCTTCGTCAGTCTCGTCAACCAGCACCGCGCCCTGAGAGAGCAAAGGTTGGAAACGTTCCAGAACCACGTCAACCAGCGCTTCCAGGAGGGGGTGACCGGGCGCAACTAGTTCGGCCTGCGGCTTGCCAACAATGAGCGCTTTCTCAAACGTGATCCGCGCATATCGATCAAGTACTGGATCCGATCGGCCGATCAGCCTGTCGCGCTCCTTCAGGATTGATGGCACCCGAAGTATTTCGAAGCGGCCTTTCTCTCGCTCTGCAATTCGTCCGCCGAGCAATGTGAAGGCTTCGCGAAAAAAAGCACCGATGAAGTGCGGCTGAAGACGGCGCGCCTGCGCACGTTCCATCTGCTCCCGGACCGCAGCGACGGAACTGGCGCTCATGCCCTCCGAGGTGAGCTTGCGTTCAGCGACAAGCTTTTCAATCGCATCAACGTCGACCGCGCCATCGACCTTCCGGAGCAGTTCTGCCTTCTTCTCGGGTCGATCACCGTAGCGGATTGCGTCAACGAGGAGATCGCGCAGGGCGTGACCCTCAAACAATTCGCCAAGCACGTCGTAAACTTTGCCGCCAAGGGCGCTACGAGCCTCCTCAAGCTTTTCGAGCAATCGCCGATAGACTTCGCCCTCGCGGGTGTTGGCTGCACATAGATTCCATAGATGGCAGACCTCAGTCTGACCGATGCGATGAATCCGGCCGAAGCGCTGTTCAAGCCTGTTTGGGTTCCAGGGCAGATCGTAGTTGATCATGAGGTGCGCGCCGCGTTGAAGGTTCACACCTTCGCCAGCGGCATCGTTTGCAATCATGACACGAACCACGGGATCAGAGTTGAATGCTGCAATGGCTGCACGACGTGCTTCGCGGGCAACACCGCCGTGGATCACAACCACCGCGGCTGGATCTCCGACCCTGGCGACGATCTTCTGTTGCAAATATTCCAGCGTGTCCTTCGGCTCCGTAAAGATAAGGACTTTTCGCCGAAGGCCGGTTGCCTGATCCAGCATCATCGGCTCATCCAGGATCGATTCCAGTTCACGCCACTTGGCGTCCTGTCCGGAAAGCTTAAGGCGCAGGGCGCGGCCCTCCAGGTCCTTCAAGGTGAGAATTTCGGCTTCCAGCTCAGCAAGAGTCGCCGCTGCGGTTGCCTGATCCGCAATCTGATCCTCTGCCTCTTCAACCTCGACGCCAGGAATTTCGTCTACATCATCAGGATCGTAAGTGGGCAATTCAGGCGTGCGCCGCAGGGAGGCGGAACCCGACTGCCGCATCAACGTCTCTTCACGCAATCTCTCTTCCAGACGCTTACGTCGCCGCTCAAGCGAACGATGAATGGCTGCGGGAGATGATGCCAATCGCCGCTGCAAGATCTGCAACGCGAAGCCTACGCTCGACCTGCGCTTATCGTCGCCGGTTCGATCTGCACGGTTCATCTCTTCGCGCACGTACGTCGTGACCGCCTGGTAGAGATCGGCCTCCACCGGTGACAGTGCATAGCTGGCGGTATAGGCCCGGCGTTCCGGAAACAGCGGTGTGCCGTCGAACCTGTATAGCTCTTCCTTGGTGAGCCGCCGCATCATGTCGGACACATCGGCCTTGTGAACGCCTTCGCGAAATCGCCCCTCGAAGCGGTCTGCGTCCAGCAAGCCCATGAACAACTGGAAGTCGGCCTCTTTGCCGTTATGGGGCGTGGCCGACATGAGCAGGAAGTTGCGAGTCCGTGTGCCCAGCAGCTTCCCCAGTTTGTGGCGCTGGGTTTCCTTCACTTCGCCACCGAAATAGGAAGCAGCCATGCGATGAGCTTCATCGCAGATGATGAGGTCCCAATCCGGCGCAGCAGCCAGCTTGGCCTTCAATTCGTCCGACCGCGCGGCCATATCCAGCCTCATGATCAGCCGGTTCTTTTCCGCAAACGGATTGCCGGTGATCGAAGCTTCAATCTGGTCTCTCGTCAGCAAGTCAAAGCCAAGGCCGAATTTCTCGGCCATTTCTTCCTGCCATTGTTCCACGAGGCTGCCCGGCGCAACGATCAAGCACCGATCAAGATCCCCGCGGATCATCAGCTCCTTGATGAGCAGGCCGGCCATGATCGTCTTACCGGCACCCGGATCGTCGGCGAGCAGGAATCTAAGAGGCTGGCGAGGCAGCATCTCACCGTAAACAGCCGTGATCTGATGAGGCAGAGCCTCGATTTGCGAGGCACTGACCGCCAAATATGGATCGAAGAGGTGTGCCAATCGGATGCGATAGGCCTCCGAGGCGAGGCGCAAAAGGCCACCGTCCGCATCAAAGGCGTACGCTCGGCCTTTCTTGGCTAGTTCAAGGGTTGCCTCTTCGCCTCGATAAAGAAGTCGTTCGCCAACGCGACCTGCAGCCCGAAACGTGATGTTCTTGGCGTCTGGACCAAAATCCGAGACCTGGACGATTTCTGCGGGGCCAGCAGCATCCAATCCCAAGATAATGCTGCCGGGCTTTATGGAGTCGAAATCAGAAGGGTTCATTCCTCAGGCAATACCCTACCGGAAGGCGCGGTCAATAACCAAAGGTTGCAATATACGCCCGTTCGCTGACCAGATAAGATTTGGGGCTCGAACTACGTCGCAAGGGAGCCGGCGACGGGCTCTGCACCCGCGTCCCGACCAATTCGAACCCCAATGCCGCTGACCATTCTTCGCAGAATAATTGGAGAAGCCGAGCCTGAGGCGGTCGGGGGTCGTCGACGCTCATTGTTGCCATTACGGAAGAGCCGTCCTTCAGGACCTCACAAAGAGCCCACCTTGCCCCCAGTCGCTTGATCCGCACGTTCTTCACACCAGCCTGCGCAAGGAGCCAGTGACCCGCTTCCTCGAAAGTCTTGAAAGCGTGGCTCTCCGTAGATCGCACCAGTCTCAGCATCGTCGCCCCCCTATTTCAGCTGCATTGCTTTGAGCGATCGAGCAGCTGTGCAATCTACTGACGGCGCGTTAGGGTTGGGAAACACTTAACTCGGAAGGGCAAGTGAGCAGAGGATTGGGAGCCGTCGCAGTCAGGCTGAAAGACTTCATGGAGAAGCATCCGACCCAGTCCTTTTCGACATCGGAGCTTTGCCGCCACGTTTATCCGGGGCAGAAGGTGCAGAAGAAGCACCGAGTATCAGTGCTGCGGGCACTTAGAACCCTGGTTAGACGAGAAGGCCTCGAAATCTGGTACCTCATCCTGCGCCACGAGAAAGCTGACGCCGAGTGGTTCGGGAGGAAGTGCACCCTCAGGCCGAAAGCAGCTGAGCGCCTCCGGCTCTGATAATCGCCTTTTGCAGAATCGAGAGAAGAAGCCCGTTCGCAGGTAGGGGGCTATGCCTGAAAAAAAATTTCGAGGCCGCTCGAAGCTGCGGCTTTCTTGAACATGCCGGTTGCTAGTTGGTAGCTAGGCAGCTTTGGTCTGGAAGGCGCAATTCAAGAAAGGCCTTAAAATACTGGCGCGCCCGGAACGATTCGAACGTCCGACCCTCAGATTCGTAGTCTGATGCTCTATCCAGCTGAGCTACGGGCGCGTTTTTCGCGTTTGGCAGGCTCCGGGCCAGGGGCCGGATCCCGGAAGGCCGGGGCGGCAAATGCCGGCAGGCCTCGCGAAGGGCCTTTGACTAACGGCTCGGAGACCGCTTGGCAAGGCTGGAGCGGGACATTTTGCGACCATTTTTCCGCAGACGCGCTGGCGCGGTTCGGTAGGGCCGGAGCGGACGGGCTTCGTTCCGGCACGCCCGGAGTTCCAGGCTCGACGCCTGCGGCATCGCCCCGGAATGGCAGGTGAGGCCGGTCCGGTTCAGGCGCTGGCGCGCTCGGTCCAGAAGGTCTGCAGCTCGACAGGGCGGTCGGGAATCGTGATTCGGAAGGTGGCCCCCAGGGTCCCTTCGACCAGCTGGATGTCGCCATCGTGGGCCCGGACCAGCTCGGCCGCGATCGCAAGGCCCAGCCCCGAGCCGCCCGGACGACCGGCACCACGGAAGGCCTCGAACAGGTGCTCTCGCACCTTCGCCGGGACGCCGGGACCCGTGTCCGAGACCTCCAGGATCGCCACCCCGCCCTCGCGGCGGCCGGTGATGCGGATCTGGCGCACGCCGGCATCCGCCGCGAGGCTGTCCAAGGCCTGGGCGGCATTGCGCACCAGGTTGAGCAGCACGCGGAACAGCTGGTCCGGATCAGCATCGATCTTCAGCCCGCGCTCGATCGCCGCGATCCACGTGATCGAGGCATCCGGCGACAGGCCAGCGGTCTCCCGCACCTCCGCCACCACCTGCTCGACCGCCACCATGCGGCGGTCCGGCGCCGGCTCCTGCACCTTGCCGTAGGACAGCGTCGACTGGCAGAACGCGATGGCGCGCTCCAGCGAGCGCATCAGCTTCGGCGCGAAGCGCTGCACCCGCGGATCGGGAACGCTGGCGAGCTGGTCCGACAGCAGTTGCGACGAGGCCAGCAGGTTGCGAAGGTCATGGTTGATCTTGGACACGGCGAGGCCGAGGGCGGCGAGCCGGCTCTTCTGATGCAGCATCGAGACGAGGTCGCGCTGCATGTCGGCGAGCTCGCGCTCGGCGACGCCGATCTCGTCGGAACGCTGGCTCGGCACGATGATTCGCGCCACGCTCTCCGGATTTTCGTGGAAGCCGACGAGGCTCGCGGTGAGGCGCCGCATTGGCCGCACGAACAGGAAATGCAGAGCAAGATAGACCAGCGCCGCGGTCAGCACCGCCAGCAGCAGCGACACGCCGAGCAGATTGCGCGAGAAGCGATACATCGCCTTGCGCAACGGCTTCTCGTCGGTCACGACCTCGATGAACTGGGCGCGGCCCGGCGACGGCCCGATCACGCGCATGGTGTGATCGCCGGTCTCTGTCATCATCGTCAGCGAGTTCACGATCGACGACCACACCGTCATGTCGCGCATGTCGAAGTCGTGGTCGATCGAGGCGGGCAGGTCGGCGCTGGCGAGCAGGCGGCGCTGCTGGCCCATCTTGATGGCGACGCCGCGCGCGTTGATGGAGGTGAGGATCTGCCGCGCCAGCGAATCCGGCACCATGCCGGACGGCGCGGCATCAAGCACCAGCGCAGCGGTATTGGCGGCCGCCAGGCGATCGTTGAGCCGGTTGGTCCAGAAATTGGCGATCGCCGGCACGTAGATCAGCACCTCCGCGATCATCACCAGCGGAATGGTCAACAGCAGCAGCTTTCCAGACAAGCCGAGCCGGCGCGACCTTTTCGG
Organism: Bradyrhizobium sp. SZCCHNR1098; assembly: GCF_032489375.1. Classification (NCBI taxonomy): domain Bacteria; kingdom Pseudomonadati; phylum Pseudomonadota; class Alphaproteobacteria; order Hyphomicrobiales; family Nitrobacteraceae; genus Bradyrhizobium; species Bradyrhizobium sp. SZCCHNR1098. Next base: position 98,563 of record NZ_JAUEXY010000012.1, on the reverse strand, counting down.
TCGCAGGCGCTCCAAGATTGGCTGGTTGTCGCTCTCGGTCACGTATCGCCCTTGTAAGAGACACCCCCACCCTTACGGGACCGCAAGATGGGACTGCACCGGAGTCCGGTCAAATTACGGATCGCTCATGTTCCGGTTTCCAAATCGTTCATAATGGAACCCAAAACTGCACGACCTCTGACGTCTTCAACCCCGCCGTGCGGAGGCTATTCTTGCCCTCGTCCTGCGCCCAGGGTCTTGCGTTCTCGTCTTGCTTCGTCTCATTCGCCATGCCGACCCGGTGACGAAGGTCTTTACGAGATCTCGGCGCCGTCGATCGCCTGCACCGCCTAGGACGCCTTGCCGCGATTGACGAAGGCGGGACGCTCCCTTATAAGCCGCGCCAACCGTCCGCGATGACCCGGCCCGCCCGGGAGCGGCTCGATTTCAGGGCCGGCAGCGGTCCATTTCGGGCCCGGAAGCATCACCGGACATCAATCGACATTTCAAGCAGGCAAGTTGTCAACTGGCAAATTGCCCGGCAGCGGAGAACGACCCGTGAAGCGGACTTATCAACCCAGCAAACTGGTGCGCAAGCGCCGTCACGGCTTCCGCGCCCGTCTCGCCACCACCGGCGGCCGCAAGGTCCTTGCCGCGCGTCGCGCCCGGGGCCGCAAGCGTCTCAGCGCCTGAAGCCAGGGCGTCTGTCCCGGAGATTTCCATCATGGATCGGCTGCGGCAGCGGGCGGACTTCCTCGCCGTTGCCGATGGCGTGCGGGCGAACAGCCCTGCCTTCGGGGTCCAGCGCCGGGAACGGCCGGACCAGGGCCCGATCCGGATCGGCTTTACCGTCACCAAAAAGAATGGCACCGCCACGGAGCGTAATCGCATCCGTCGGCGGTTGCGCGAGCTTGTGAAACGGCTCGATCCCCTGTCGATGCGGCCGCACAGTGACTACGTGCTGGTCGGCCGGCGGGATGCCCTGTCACGCGACTTCTCGACCATGCTCGCCGACCTCCAGGCGACGCTCCGCCGCCTCGACCGGCCGCAGGCCAAGCCGCAGCCGCGCAAGCCGTCGGATGCGGACAAGCCAAACGCTCCCGCACCGGACGCGCATTCCCGCAAACCGGATTGAACGACGAGACGATAAGAAAACGATGACCGACAATCGCAACACCATCCTCGCCGTCATTCTGTCCGGCCTCGTGCTGATCCTGTGGCAGGTCTTCTACAACGGACCGCAGATGGAGAAGCAGCGCGCGCAGGCCCAACTGCAGGCCGAGCTCGCCAAGAAGCAGGCGCCGGCAACGCAGCCCGACAGCACCGCTCCGTCTGCCACCCCGCAGCCGGGCGCTTCCGCAACCGGCAGCCCGAGCGCACCGGGCGGGGCCGTGATCAGCACAGGCGTGATGCCGCGCGACACCGCCATCGCCGCCACCCCGCGCGTCAAGATCGACACGCCGCGGCTGACCGGCAGCATCTCGCTGAAGGGCGCGCGCATCGACGATCTGGCTTTCGTGAAGTACCGCGAGACGGTCGATCCGAAATCGCCGGCGATCGTGCTGTTCTCGCCGTCCAACACCGCCGAGCCCTATTACGCCGAGTTCGGCTGGGTCAACGCCGCCGGCGCCAAGGTGCAGGTGCCCGACCAGAGCACGATGTGGCAGCAGGACGGCTCCAACGCGCTGACGCCCTCGACCCCGGTGAAGCTGACCTTCACCAACGGCGACGGCCTGACCTTCCAGCGCACCATTTCCGTGGACGACCACTATCTCTTCACCATCAAGGACGACGTCACCAACGCCGGCAATGCGCCGGTGACGCTGTATCCCTACGGCCTGATCTCGCGTCATGGCACGCCGCAAGTCTCGGGCTATTACATCCTGCATGAAGGCCTGATCGGCTATCTCGGCGAAAAGGGCCTGCAGGAATTCACCTACAAGAAGATGGACGACGAGAAGGCGGCGAAGTTCGACGTCAACAATGGCTGGCTCGGCATCACCGACAAATATTGGGCGGCCGCGCTGCTGCCGATGACGGATGCCCGCCTGCAGGCGAACTATTCGTCGAAGCTGGTCGACAACCAGCATCGCTACCAGACGGACTATGTCGAGACCCCGCAGACGGTACCGGCCGGCGGCTCGGCCAGCGTCTCCACGCGGCTGTTCGCCGGCGCCAAGGAGGCCGGCGTCGTCGGCATCAACTTCCCGATCGGCGGCCTCGGCGGCTACAACCAGCAGCTCGGGCTGAACCATTTCGATCTCCTGATCGACTGGGGCTGGTTCTACTTCCTGACCAAGCCGATGTTCCTGGCGCTGGATTTCTTCTTCCGCTTCTTCGGCAATTTCGGCATCTCGATCCTGCTGGTGACGGTGCTGGTGAAGCTCCTGTTCTTCCCGCTCGCCAACAAGTCCTACGCCTCGATGGCGAAGATGAAGGCGATCCAGCCGCAGCTCCAGGCGCTCAAGGAGCGCTATCCGGACGACCGGATGAAGCAGCAGCAGGAGATGATGGAGATCTACAAGAAGGAGAAGATCAACCCGGTCGCCGGCTGTCTTCCGGTCGTGCTGCAGATCCCGGTGTTCTTCTCGCTCTACAAGGTGCTGTTCGTCACCATCGAGATGCGGCATGCGCCGTTCTATGGCTGGATCAAGGACCTGTCGGCGCCGGATCCGACCAATCTGTTCACGCTGTTCGGCCTGATCCCGTTCGACCCGACCCAGCTGCCGCTGTTCGGCCACTACCTGGCGCTCGGCATCTGGCCGATCATCATGGGCATCACGATGTGGTTCCAGATGAAGCTGAACCCGACGCCGCCGGATCCGACGCAGGCGATGATCTTCAACTGGATGCCGCTGATCTTCACCTTCATGCTCGCGGGCTTCCCGGCCGGCCTCGTGATCTACTGGGCCTGGAACAACACGCTGTCGGTGCTGCAGCAGGGCTTCATCATGCGCCGCAATGGCGTGAAGGTGGAGCTGTTCGACAACATCCGCGGCACGTTCAAAAAAAAAGTAGCGTGACGAGTAAGGCGGCGTGAGCCGCTGAAGCAACGAAACGTCTACCGTCATGGCCGGGCTTGTCCCGGCCATCCACGTTTTGATATCCCGCGCAATGGGCGTGGATGCCCGGGCCAGGCCCGGGCATGACGAAGAGCGAGGCCTTGTCATGACCACCAGCCACGACACCGACGAGCGCCTGATCGAAAAAGGCCGCAAGCTGTTCGCTCAATCGTGGCGCTTCACCCACGCCTCGCCCTCGATCGAGAGCCTGCCGCCGATGGGAAGCCTCGAAGTCGCCTTCGCCGGCCGCTCCAATGTCGGCAAGTCCAGCCTGATCAACGCACTGACCGGCCAGAACGCGCTGGCGCGCACCTCGCATACGCCGGGCCGCACCCAGGAGCTGATCTTCTTCGAGGGGCCCGGGCATGCGCCGCTGCGGCTGGTCGACATGCCCGGCTATGGATATGCCGCCGCGGCGAAGACCAAGGTCGCGTCCTGGACCGAGCTGATCCACAAATTCCTGCTCGGCCGCGCCTCGCTCGCCCGCGTCTATGTGCTGATCGATGCCCGTCATGGGCTGAAGGAGGTCGATCAGGAGATTCTCAAAACGCTCGACAGGTCCGCCGTCAGCTATCAGCTCGTCCTGACCAAGGCCGACCAGATCAAGCCGGCTGAGCTCGCAAGCCGGATCGCCGAGACCGAGGCCGCGCTCGCCAAGCATCCGGCGGCGTTTCCTCAGGTGCTGGCGACGTCGTCACGATCGGGCACCGGCATGCCGGAGCTGCGTGCCGCCATGGTGCGGCTGCTGGAAGAGCGGAGCGCATGATGACGCCGTGGCGAATCCTGGTCGCAATGGCCGGGCTGATGGGCGCCGCCGGCGTCGCGCTGGCGGCCAAGGCCGCGCACGAGCCCGATGCATCGCGGCTCGCGACCGCCTCCACCATGCTGCTGTTCCACGCCTGCGCCCTGCTCGGCACCATCGCGCTTGCAGAGCGCGGCGTGGTTCATCGGCGCATCGGCCTGGTCACGGCGATCGGCTTCGTGCTCGGACCGGCCCTGTTCGCCGGCGACCTCCTGATGCGGCAGTTCACCGGCGATCGGCTGTTTCCGTTTGCGGCGCCGATCGGCGGTAGCTTGCAGATCGCGAGCTGGCTCGCACTCGCGGTCTGCGCGCTGTGGCCGCGGCGGGTGTGATCCGGCGCTTTGCGCCGCGGGCGGCAATCGGCTAGAACGCGGCGCGACGCCCCCGACAGCCGAGACCTCCCAGACATGACCGACGCGACCACCATCAGCCCGCTCGATCAGGCCCGCATCCTGTCCGAAGCGCTCCCGCACATGCAGGAGTATGACGACGAGACCATCGTCATCAAATATGGCGGTCACGCCATGGGTGACGAGGACACCGCGAAAGCGTTCGCGCGCGACATCGTGCTGCTCGAGCAGACCGCCATCAATCCGGTGGTGGTGCACGGCGGCGGACCGCAGATCGCGACCATGCTCAAGCGCCTCGGCATCGTCTCCGAATTCGCCGCCGGCCTGCGCATCACCGATGCCGCGACCATCGAGATCGTCGAGATGGTGCTGGCCGGATCGATCAACAAGCAGCTGGTCGGCTACATCAACGAGGCCGGCGGCAAAGCCGTCGGGCTGTGCGGCAAGGACGGCAACATGGTGCGCGCGGTCAAGGCGACCCGCACCATGGTCGATCCCGACAGTCACATCGAGAAGGTGGTCGATCTCGGCTTCGTAGGCGAGCCGGACAAGGTCGATCTGACGCTGCTCAATCAGCTGATCGGCTACGAGCTGATCCCGATCCTCGCGCCGCTGGCGACCTCGAAGGAAGGCCAAACCTTCAACGTGAATGCCGATACGTTCGCCGGGGCTGTGGCCGGTGCGCTGAAGGCCAAGCGCCTCCTGCTGCTCACCGACGTGCCCGGCGTGCTCGACAAGTCGAAGAAGCTGATCCCGGAATTGTCGGTGAAGGACGCGCGCAAGCTGATCGCCGACGGCACCATCTCCGGCGGCATGATCCCGAAGGTCGAGACCTGCATCTACGCACTCGAGCAGGGCGTCCAGGGCGTCGTCATCCTGGACGGCAAGGTGCAGCACGCCGTGCTGCTCGAGCTGTTCACCAACCAGGGCACGGGCACGCTGATCCACAAGTGAGCACTTCCCGCCAACTCTCTCCGTCATGGCCGGGCGAAAGCGCGGAGCGCGTCTTCGCAATGCAGACAGCCCGGCCATCCACGTCGTTCGGCGAAGTCGGAGAGAGAGACGTGGATGCCCGGGCCTCCGCCGCGCCGAAGCGGCTTCGGCCGCGCAGGCGGGTCAAGCCCGGGGATGACGATGTGGGGATATGCGGGCCTGCAATGCCCCTCACGACTCGCCTCTTCCTCGCCCTGTCTACGATCATCCTTACCGTTCTCGTCGCGGCCACCCCCGCTCGCGCCGACCTCAAGCTCTGCAACCGGATGAGCTACGTCGTCGAGGCCGCGATCGGCATCGACGAGAAGGCGGCGACCGCGACGCGCGGCTGGTTCCGGCTCGATCCGGCCACCTGTCGCGTGGTGCTGCAGGGGACGATGACCGCCGATCGCATCCTGCTGCATGCGCGCGCGCTCAGCCTGTACGGCGCCTCGCCGATCGCCGCGAACGGCAATGACCAGCTGTGCGTCGCGACCGACAATTTCGTCATCGCAGCCGCCCGGCAGTGCCGCACCGGGCAGACGCCGGCGCCGTTCACGCAGGTGACGCCGACCAAGGCCGACGACGGCACCTTGATCGCCTACCTCGCCGAGAGCGCCGAATATGACGACGAGCAGGCGCGGCTCGCCGGCATCCAGCGGCTGCTCGGCATCGCCGGCTATGACGCCTCGCCGATCGACGGTGTTGACGGGCCGAAGACCCAGGCCGCGCTCGCCGCGTTCCTGAAGAGCCGCGGGCTGTCATCCGACGTTGTGTCGCAGCCGAATTTCTTCGCGACCATGGTGGAGGCGGTGCAGACGCCGGCGCCGACCGGGCTGACCTGGTGCAACGACACGCCGCACAAGGTGATGGCGGCGGTGGCGACGGACGACGGCCGCACCGTGGTCAGCCGCGGCTGGTACCGGATCGATGCCGGCAAATGCCTGCATCCGGACATCACCGGACAGCCGAAGAAAGTCTACAGCTTCGCCGAAGCGGTCGACGATGAGAACCGCACCATCAAAGTGAAGAACAAGCCGCTGAACTGGGGCGGGCTGGTGCAGCTCTGCACCCGCGAGAACAAGTTCGAGACATCCGAGCAGGGCGACTGTCCGAGCCGCGGCTTCACCGCCACCGGCTTCACCGCCGTCGACATCAACCGCGGTGGCAAGACGCTGCGCTTTGCACTGCCTTGATAGGCATATCGATGTTGCCCACGTTGCCACCACACCCACAGCTGTCATCCCGGCGAACGCCGGGATCCAAAACCACCGGCCGAGGTTTGGGCCATCGGCATCAGCCATCATGCCGCAAGATAGCTTCCGCGGTATGGGTCCCGGCGTTCGCCGGGACGACAGCGGAGTATGCCGCCACAGGCGGGCATGATGATCCCAGGCGTGATGGACCCAGGCACACATGACAAAATCCCTCCGCAGCTTCGACCACGTCGATACCTGGGTGTTCGATCTCGACAACACGCTGTATCCGCATCACGTCAATCTGTGGCAGCAGGTCGATGCTCGCATCGGCGAGTTCGTCTCCAACTGGCTCGAGGTCGACGCCCAGGAGGCGCGGCGCATCCAGAAGGACTACTACCGCCGCTACGGCACGACGATGCGCGGGATGATGACCGAGCACGGCGTGCACGCCGACGACTTCCTCGCCTACGTGCACAAGATCGACCACTCGCCGCTGGAGCCGAATCCGGCGATGGGCGCGGCGATCGAGAAGCTGCCCGGACGCAAGCTGATCCTGACCAACGGCTCGGTCGACCATGTCGATGCCGTGCTGGCGCGGCTCGACATTGCCGGGCATTTCCATGGCGTGTTCGACATCATCGCGGCCGAGCTGACGCCGAAGCCGGCGCGCGAGACCTACGACAAATTCCTCAAGCTGCATGCCGTCGATCCGACACGGGCGGCGATGTTCGAGGACCTTTCCCGCAACCTCGTGGTGCCGCACGACCTCGGCATGACCACGGTGCTCGTGGTGCCGGACGGCACCAAGGAGGTGGTGCGCGAGGACTGGGAGCTGGCGGGTCGCGACGACCCGCATGTCGATCATGTCACGGACGATCTGACCGGATTCTTGCAGCGGCTGGCGGGGTGAAACCCGCCACGCATTGAGCTGTCATTCCGGGGCGATGCGATGCATCGAACCCGGAATCTCGAGATTCCGGGTCTGGTCCTTCGGACCATCCTGGAATGACGGAGCACGATAAGCCGCGCCTCCCGCGCGGACGGCCCCCGCCACCGATGCGTCCTTGACTCTCCGGGTCCAAATCCCGAAAAAGCCGCCCTGCCCACCATGCTCGTACACGGCCGTCCCCGGCTTTCTGCCCAGGGACCAAGCGAGGATCGACCGATGTCACTGTCCGCCCTGGAATCCACCATCAACAGCGCCTTCGATGCCCGTGACGGCGTCTCGACCACGACCAAGGGCGAGGTCCGCGACGCCGTGGAGAGCGCGCTGGAGCTGCTCGACAAGGGCGAGGCGCGGGTCGCCGAGCGCGGCACTGACGGCAAGTGGAGCGTCAACCAGTGGCTGAAGAAGGCCGTGCTGCTGTCGTTCCGCCTCAACGACATGAGCGTGATCCCAGGCGGCCCCGGCCAGGCGTCGTGGTGGGACAAGGTGCCGTCGAAGTTCGAAGGCTGGGGCGAGAACCGTTTTCGCGATGCCGGCTTCCGCGCCGTGCCCGGCGCGATCGTGCGCCGCTCGGCCTACATCGCCAAGAACGTCGTGCTGATGCCGTCCTTCGTCAATCTCGGCGCCTATGTCGACGAAGCCACCATGGTCGACACCTGGTCGACGGTCGGCTCCTGCGCCCAGATCGGCAAGCGCGTGCACATCTCCGGCGGCGTCGGCATCGGCGGCGTGCTGGAGCCGCTGCAGGCCGGTCCTGTGATCATCGAGGATGACTGCTTCATCGGCGCGCGATCGGAGGTTGCCGAGGGCGTGGTCGTGCGCAAGGGTGCGGTGCTGTCGATGGGCGTGTTCCTGGGCGCGTCGACCAAGATCGTCGACCGCGAGACCGGCGAGGTGTTCGTCGGCGAGGTGCCGGAATACGCCGTCGTTGTGCCGGGCGCACTGCCGGGCAAGCCGATGAAGAACGGCCAGATCGGCCCGTCCACCGCCTGCGCCGTCATCGTCAAGCGGGTCGACGAGCGCACCCGCTCCAAGACCTCGATCAACGAGCTCTTGCGCGACTGATCGTCCGCGCTCGGGCGGCCGCACTAGCCGCCGCCCGAACGCCCATGTTAAGCGAGGGCATGACCGATGCCCTCGCCATCACCCGCGACCTGATCCGCTGTCCCTCAGTGACCCCCGCCGATGCCGGGGCACTCGACGTGCTCGAGGCCCTGCTGAAACAGGCCGGCTTCACGACCCATCGCGTGACCTTCTCGGAAGCAGGCGCCGCCGATATCGACAACCTCTACGCCCGCATCGGCACCGAGGGGCCGCACATCACCTTCGCCGGCCACACCGACGTGGTGCCGCCCGGCGATGAAGCGGCGTGGAGCCTTGGCGCGTTCTCCGGCGAGGTGAAGGACGGCTACATCTATGGCCGCGGCGCCGTCGACATGAAGGGCGGCATCGCCTGCAGCATTGCGGCCGTGCTCGACTATCTACGCGATCACGGCGGACAGCCAAAAGGCTCGATCTCGTTCCTGATCACTGGCGACGAAGAGGACGTCTCGGTCAACGGCACCATCAAGCTGTTGCAGTGGGCGGCCGAGCGCGGCGAGCGGTTCGACCATTGCGTGCTCGGCGAACCGTCCAATCAAGAGGTCATGGGCGACTGCATCAAGATCGGCCGCCGCGGCTCGCAGTCCGGCACCCTGATCGTCGAGGGCAAGCAGGGCCACGTCGCCTATCCGCACCGTGCCTCCAACCCGGTGCCGGACATCTCGCGCCTGATCGTCGCACTGTCGGACGAGCCGCTCGATCATGGCAGCGCGCAGTTCCAGCCGTCGAATCTCGAATTCACCACCGTCGATGTCGGCAACACCGCAACCAACGTCATCCCGGGCCTGGCGCGGGCGAAATTCAACATCCGCTACAATGACTGCCATACGCAGGAGACGCTGCGCGCGCTGGTGGAAGAGCGGCTCGCCAAAGCCTGTGGCAACCGCATCCGCGCCCACATCGACTGGCTGCCGTCGAACTCCAACGTGTTCCTGACCAAGCCCGGACCGTTCACCGAGCTCGCCGTCGCCGCGATCGAGAGCGTGACGGGGCGCAAGCCGGAGCTCTCCACCACCGGCGGCACCTCGGACGCGCGCTTCATATCGAGCTACTGCCCGGTAATCGAGTTCGGCCTGGTCGGCCAGACCATGCACCAGATCGACGAGCGCGCCTCGGTCGCCGACATCGCGACCTTGACGAAGATCTATCGCGGCATTCTCGAAAGATATTTCGCCTGATCCTGATCAGGCGGCCTTCACCTCCGCCAGGAACTGATCGACCTCGCGACGCAGGTCGGTGGCCTGGCCGGCAAGGCTCGCCGCGGAGTCGAGCAGCGAGCGCGCCGATCCGCGGGTGTCCGCGGCGGCCGCGCTGACCAGCGCGATCGACGACGAGACGTCGTTGGTGCCGCTCGCGGTCTGCTGCACACTGCGGGCGATCTCCCGGGTCGTGGCGCTCTGCTCGGCCACCGCGCTCGCCACCGCACCGGTGACGCCGCTGATGGTGTTGACGACGGCGGCGATCTTCTCGATCGCGGCCACCGTGCTGCCGGTCTCGTTCTGGATCGTGGCGATCTGGCTTTCGATCTCTTCCGTAGCCTTGCTGGTCTGCGAAGCAAGGCTCTTCACCTCTGACGCGACCACGGCAAACCCCTTGCCCGCCTCGCCCGCACGCGCGGATTCGATCGTGGCGTTGAGCGCGAGCAGATTGGTCTGCGAGGCGATGGCGCGGATCAGTTGCACGACGTCGCCGATGCGGGTGGCGCTGCCGGCGAGCGTACGCACCTTGTCGGTGGTGTCGAGCGCCTGGCTGGTCGCGTTGGAGGATTCCGACGCGGCTTCCGCGATCTGCCGGGTGATCTCCTTCATCGACGCGTCCAGCTCTTCGGAGGCAGCCGCCACCGTGTTGACGCCGGAGGTCGCCTGCGCCGCCGCATCGGCCACCGCGGTGGCACGGGACGCGGTGGTGCTGGCCGAGCCGTCGAGCGTCTCGGCCGATTGCTTCAGGCCGCTCGCGGCATCGCTCAGCCGGCCGCACAGCGTGTCGATGATCTCGCCGAAGCGGCGCGTGAGCGCCTCGATCTTCTGCCGGCGGGCGTCGCGCCGGGCCTCGGCATCGGCGCCCTGCAGCGACAGCCGGTCGGCCTCCGCCGACTTCTCCTGCAGAACGCCGATGGCGTTGGCGAGCGTGCCGATTTCGTCGGTCCGATCGCCATATCCGATCTCGACGCTGCGCTCGCCACCGGCGATCCGACGGATCATTTCGGTCAGATTCGACAGCGGCTTGATCACGCGGGCATTGAACCAGACCGTCCCCAGTGCGGCGGCCGCGACGTTGACCAGCAACAGGACCAGCGCCAGGCCAAAACGGGTCTGCGACTCGGCGATCGCGACCTCGCTCTGGCTCAGCGCCTCGGCGAGGGCTGCATCGCGCAGCGGCAGGATCGTATCGAGGATCGGGAATACGGACCGCAGGAACTGGTCGGGATCGAGCTCGAGCACCTTGCCCCGGTTCGGCGCCACCTGCGACGAATAGAACTCGCCACCGCGGGCCCAATAGCCATTCTCGACCTCGGTCAGGGCCGCGAAGATCGGCTTCTGGTTGATCTCGGCGGCAGCGAGCTTGGCCGTCGTCCAGATGCGCTCGATGCGTCCCTTGAACGTCGCAAGCGCCTCGGCCGGTTCACCCGCCATCGGCTGCTTGGTCGCGATCATGCGAACGAACGTCGTCGTGGCGCGACCGGCCCAGTCGCGCAAATCCCAGCCGATCACGGCAAGACGCGCGGCCTGGCCTACCGCGGGATTGGCCGCATTGATCCGGCGCACGATCACGTCGACATGACTGCCGGTCGTTTCCTGGATCGTGAACATCTGCGGCACGTAATCGCGGACGATGGCCTCGGGCCGGGCCGCCTTTGCCAGAGCGACGGCGTCGAGCGCGGATCCTCGCATGACACGCAGTTTCTGCTGGATCGACTCCAGCGCGGCCGTATCTTCGCTCAGTTGCGCCAGGTTTCGCGCCTTGGCGAACGCATCATCGGAGCCTTGAAGTATCTTCTGCAGCGAGGCCAGCTCATCGGCCGTCGCCGGATTCGGCGATGCCAGCCGCGGATTGACCATGGCGCGCTCGAGGTTCAGCTTTTCCGGCAGCCGCAACATGGCGGCCAGCAGCTGCGTATCACGGCCTGCCGTCCCCGCGGCCTGCAGCGAGGTCAGCTGCTGCCAGGCGAACAACATGGTTGCGAGCAGGCCGATGACGGCCCCGAGCAGCAAAGAGAGCAGGAAGACTTGACGAATGCGCACGATCGACCTCGCTGGACAGCAGCCTGAGGTCCGGATAGCAGCGAGGGCTTCAATTTGGAGTTAATGAATCCTGTCCCTTACTCCCGAAACGACTACTCATTAGGACAATCATTGGCAGCTAATAGCGATTCGCGGGTTCCACTGCAGAACAATCTCAATAGTCGACTTTCACGAGATAGAGGCCTTCCGGCGGCGCGACGACGCCACAGGCGGCGCGATTGCGCGCGGCGAGCGCGGCAGCGAGATCATCGGCGCTCCAGCGGCCCTGCCCGACCCACACCAGCGAGCCAACCATCGAGCGCACCTGGCTGTGCAGATAGGAGCGTGCGGAGGTGAGAATGGTGACCGCATCGCCGTCCCTGACGACGTCGAGCCGATCGAGCGTCTTCTCCGGCGATTTTGCCTGACATTCCGTGTCGCGGAAAGTCGTGAAATCATGCTTGCCGATCAGCCGCTGGGCCGCCGCGTGCATCGCGTCCGAGTCGAGCCGCTGCGGCACGCGCCAGACGCGGCCGACCTCGAGCGCGAGATTGGAGCGGCGGTTGACGATGCGATAGCGATAGTGCCGCCTGCGGGCGGAGAAGCGTGCTTCGAAGGTGTCGGGAACGATCTCGGCGTCGAGCACCGCGATCGGGTTGGGCCGCAGATGCGCGTTGAGCGCGTCGCGCAATTTGTCGGGCCGGAATTCTTTCTCAACGTCGCAATGCGCGACCTGACCGGTGGCGTGGACGCCGGCATCGGTGCGCCCCGAGCCATGCACCCGGGTCGGCACGCCACAGGTCGCCTGCACCGCCGCTTCGAGCGCGCCCTGCACCGACGGCAAGGTCGCCTGCAGTTGCCAGCCGCAGTACGGCGCGCCGTCATATTCGATGGTGAGCTTGTAGCGGGGCATCTGACCCGATCGAGTTTTGCCGTCATTGCCGGGCTCGACCCGGCAATCCATCCCTGGACGAAGCTTGTTCTTGAGATGGATGCGCGGGTCAAGCCCGCGCATGACGAGATGAGGTGGTCAGCCGAAACGCAGGCCCGGCGCGATACGGGTGCCGCGCAGGAAATCCGCGGCCTTCATGGGACCCTTGCCGGCGCGCTGTAGCTCGGTGACGCGGATGGCGCCGTCGGCGCAGGCGATGGTGAGCTGCTCGTCAAGAACGGCGCCCGGCTCGCCCCCGCCGTCGGCAAGCGCGCAGCGCAGGATCTTCAAGCGGACCGCTTCGCCATCAAGCGTGAACTCACTCCAGGCGCCAGGAAATGGCGACAGGCCGTGGATGTGCCGCAGCACCGCGTGGGCCGGCTTCGTCCAGTCGATCCGCGCCTCGGCCTTCTCGATCTTGGCGGCGTAGGTGACGCCTTCCTCTGCCTGCTTCGTCAGCGTCAGCCCGCCGCGCTCCAGCGCCGCCATCGCGCGCACCATGAGATCGGCGCCGATCCGCGACAGGCGGTCGTGCAGATCGGACGCCGTCATCGCGTCGGTGATCGCAAGGCGCTCGGCCATCGCGACATCGCCGGTGTCGAGCCCGACATCCATCTTCATCACCATGACGCCGGACTCGGCATCACCCGCCATGATCGCGCGGTTGATAGGCGCGGCACCGCGCCAGCGCGGCAGCAGGGAAGCGTGGAGATTGTAGCAGCCGAGCTTGGGCGCATCGAGAATGGCTTGAGGAAGGATCATGCCGTAGGCGACGACCACGGCCGCATCGGCCTGATGAGCCTGAAACTCGGCCAAGGCCTCCTCGGTCTTCAGCGTCTTCGGCGTGAACACGGCAATGCCGAGCCGGCGCGCCTCGGTCTCGACCGGCGTCGGCTGCAGCGCGAGGCCGCGGCGGCCGCCGGGTTTCGGCGCGCGCGTATAGACCGCCGCGATCTCGTGGCCGTGGCCGGCGAGTTCGAGCAGGGTCGGCACGGCGAAATCCGGCGTGCCCATGAAGATCAGGCGAAGCGGCATCTGGTGGAAGATCCTGCATTGCCGAATCCTCCGCGTCATGGCCGGGCTTGTCCCGGCCATCCACGTCGAGCTGCCTGTAACGCGCGGCGAGACGTGGATGCCCGGGTCAAGCCCGGGCATGACGGAGGAGAGAGTTGATCGTTACTCGCTGGCGCGCTTGGCGGCCTTGGTGAACTTCTTCATCACGCGGTCGCGCTTCAGCTTCGACAGATAGTCGATGAACAGCACGCCGTTGAGATGATCGATCTCATGCTGGATGCAGGTGGCGTAGAGCCCCTCGGCATCCTCCTCGCGGACCACCCCGTCGAGATCGGTGAAGCGCACGCGAACGCGTGCCGGCCGCTCGACCTCCTCGTAATATTCTGGGATCGACAGGCAGCCTTCCTCGTAGACCGACAGCTCGTCCGACTTGGCGATGATCTCGGGATTGATGAAGACGCGCGGCTCGCGCTTGCCCTCCCCGTTGGCATCGGGCTTGGCCAGATCCATGGTGATGACGCGCAGCGGCTGCGCGACCTGGATCGCTGCGAGCCCGATGCCCGGCGCGTCGTACATGGTCTGGAACATGTCGTCGACCAGCTGCCGGATCTCCAGCGTGACCTTCTCGACCGGCTTGGACACCAGCCGCAACTGCCGGTCCGGCAGGATGATGATTTCTCTTAGGGACATGGCGCGCGATTTAAGCCGCGGAACCGGCGCGGTCAATGTGATGGCTCGCGGTTAAGACTTAACTAACCATGAATTTCAACGTTTCGTTAACCATGATTCTTAACGTGCCCTTAACCATAATTGTTCTCTCTTCGTTCGCGAGCTTGCGCGAATCGGATAGACGGGGGTGATGACCGTCAGCCAATCCCTCAATCCTGTCGTCGTCATCATCGGCGACCTGCCCATCAGGGCGAGCGATGCGCTGATCGGATTCGGCGTACTGGTGCTGCTGCTGCTCGTGATCATCGCGGCCGCCGTGGCCCGCTCCGGACGGCGCGGCGCGGAGCTCGCCGCCCAGCAGGCGATGCGGGCTGACGAGATCGAACAACGGTTCGGCGAGATGATCCGCGTCCAGAGCGAGGCCTCCGGCCGGGTCGACGCGATGGCCCAGTTGCTCGCCGGCCGTCAGGTGGACCTGGCCCGCAGCGTGAACGAACGGCTCGATGCGGTCACCCACCGCGTCGGACAGTCGATGGAGCAGAGTACGCGCCACACAATGGATAGTCTGCGCGTGCTGCACGAGCGCCTCGGCATCATCGACAACGCCCACCGTGATCTCAGCGAGCTGACGACGCAAGTGACGACCTTGCGCGACGTCCTCGCCAACAAACAGTCGCGCGGCGCCTTCGGCCAGGCGCGCATGGAGGCGATCGTCCAGGACGGGCTTCCGAAGGGCAGCTACGCGTTTCAGCACACGCTCGCCAGCGGCAAGCGGCCCGACTGCGTCGTGTTCCTGCCCGATTCGCGACCGCTGTGCATCGACGCCAAGTTTCCGCTGGAAGCCGTGACCGCACTGCACGACGCCGTGACCGAGGAGGAGAAGCGCGCCGCGGCGCAGCGGCTGCGCACCGACGTGCTCCGCCACGTCAATGACATTGCCGAGAAGTACCTCGTGGTCGGCGAGACGCAGGACACGGCGCTGATGTTCGTGCCGTCGGAATCGGTCTATGCCGAGATCCATGACGGCTTCGATGACGTGATCCAGCGAGCCTATCGCGCGCGCGTCGTGCTGGTGTCGCCATCGCTGCTGATGCTCGCGATCCAGGTCATGCAGCAGATCATGAAGGATGCGCGCATCCGCGACGCCGCCGACCAGATCCGCAACGAGGTGATCCATCTCGGCGACGATCTCGGCCGCCTGCGCGAGCGCGTGCTCAAACTGCAGAAGCATTTCGGCGATGTCGGCGAGGACATCCGCCAGATCCTCATTTCCGCCGACAAGATCGAGAAGCGCGCCGCCCGCATCGAGGAGCTCGATTTCAGCAAGCAGGATTCGCCGGTGGACTCACCACGCATCGCGCCGGTTACCGGCACGACGCCGGATCTGTTTCCGCTGGCGGGACGCGTGCAGGTGGGGGAGTGATGGTGGCGTCGCGAAGGCCGTTCAAATCTGCTACCACCCGCCCATGACCGCACCTGACGCCGCTTCCGAGATCCCTGCTGCCGCTCCAAAGCCCGGCGCTGCCAAACCCGCCCCCACCTGGCGCGAGAGCATGGCCGTCTACTTGCAGCCGCGCGTGCTCGTGGTGCTGTTCCTCGGCTTCTCGTCGGGACTGCCGCTGGCGTTGTCCGGCTCGACGCTTCAGATCTGGATGCGTGAGCTCGGCGTCGATCTCGGCACGATCGGGCTGTTCGCCCTCGTCGGAACGCCTTACACGCTGAAATTCCTCTGGGCGCCGCTGGTGGACGCGCTGCACGTGCCGCTGCTCACGCGCGCGTTTGGACGGCGGCGCGGCTGGCTGGTGTTCGCACAGCTGCTCTTGATCGGCGCCATCCTGCTGCTGGCGCTCACCGATCCGGCACATGCGCCGTTCATGGTGGCGCTGGCCGCGCTGCTGGTCGCCGCGATGTCGGCGACCCAGGACATCGTGGTCGATGCCTTCCGCGTCGAGAGCCTGCCGGAGAGCGAGCAGGCCGCGGGCATGGCGGCGTATGTCGCCGCCTATCGCATCGGCATGCTGGTCTCGACCGCCGGCGCACTGGTGGTGGTCAGTGCGTTCGAGAACTCGGGGCTGACGCGTCCGTCGTCCTGGATGTGGGGCTATGTTGCGATGGCCGGACTGGTGCTGATCGGCACGATCACGGCCCTCGCGGCGACCGAGCCGGCTCAGTCGCAGCAGGCGGAGGCCGCGATGGGTGCGGACACCGCGCTCACCCGCGTGATGCATGCGGCTGCCGGAGCCTTCGTCGAGTTCCTCGGCCGACGTGATGCGCTCACGGCGCTCGCCTTCGTCGTGCTGTTCAAGTTCACCGACGCCTTCTCCGGCACGATGACCGCGCCGTTCGTGATCGATCTCGGCTTCAGCAAGGTCGACTACGCCGCGATTGTGAAAGGCGTGGGCCTCGCCGCGACGCTCGCCGGCGGCTTTGCCGGCGGCTTCGTCGCGCGACGCTATTCGCTCGCGACGAGTCTCTGGATCGGCGGCATGGTGCAGGCGCTGGCGAACCTCTCGTTCTCCTGGCTTGCGATCGTCGGAGTCAATCAATGGGCACTGGCGCTGGCGATCTCGGCGGAAAACTTCACCAGCGCGGTCGGCACCGTGATCTTCGTCGCCTATCTCTCCGCGCTGTGTCAGAACCCGCTGCACACCGCCACCCAATATGCACTGCTGACCGCGCTCGCCGCGGTCGGGCGCACCTATTTGTCGTCAGGCGCCGGCTACGTGGCGAAGGCGACCGGCTGGCCGCTGTTCTTCGTGATCTGCGTGCTGGTCGCGATCCCGAGCCTCGTGCTGCTCGCCTGGCTGCAGCGGCGCGGACATTTCGACCAGTTGGGGCCAGTGAAGGTGTAGCTGCCGCCTCACATTCAACCGTCGTCGCCCGCCACCGGGTGTCGTCTTCGACGAGCCCGATGACAGGCTCCGACGGGTGACCCAGTATTGCGGAGACGTCAGCCATCGAGCGAGCAGCCGCGGGGTACTGGATCGCCCGGTCGAGCCGGGCGCTGACAGCGGAAAGTCAGGACGCCGCGCTCGCGTGGACGGCCCAATCAGGTCTCACCGCTTCACCAAGCTCCACTTGGTCACGACCGCCTCGCTCATCTGCCCCGCATCCTGGGCGCAGGCGATCTCGTCGACCTTGACCGCGATCTGCTTGCCGAGCAGACCCTTGAGCTGCGACGCCTGCGCCGTGTTCGCGGTGACGAGCTGGAACGTCTCCGGGCCGGTCTCCAGATTGCACAGCCCGCTCGGCGGCGGCAGGCGGCGCGGCTCGCTCGTGATCTGATAGGCGGCGGACGGCTGGCCCGGCTTGCCGCCTTTGAGCTTCAGTGCGGTCAGCTCGCCCGACAGCACGTCGCCGGCATTGAGCGGACGCCCCGCCTTCTGCGCCGCCTCGCTTTGCTGCGCCAGCACTGACGGCGCCGAGAGCGCCGCCAGAATCGCGCCCAAAGCCAGCCGTTTGCCGAATCCGCGTTTCGTCATCATTCCACTTCCGTCTGTGCTTAGAACAAGGTCCGCTGCCGCATCGCGGCCGAGAGCGTGCCTTCGTCGAGATAGTCGAGCTCGCCGCCGACCGGCACACCATGTGCCAGCCGCGTGACCTTGACGTTCGCCTCCTGCAGGAGGTCGGTGATGTAGTGCGCGGTGGTCTGGCCGTCGACCGTCGCATTCAAAGCGAGGATGATCTCGGACACCTCGGGCGCATGCGCGCGCTGCACCAGTGCATCGATGGTGAGATCCTGCGGGCCGACGCCATCGAGCGGCGACAGCGTGCCGCCGAGCACGTGATAGCGGCCGTTGGAGGCCTTGGCGCGCTCCAGCGCCCAGAGGTCGGCGACGTCGGCGACGACGACGATCATCGCGGGATCGCGACGCGGATCGGTGCACACAGTGCACGGGCTTTGCGTATCGATGTTGCCGCAGGTCTTGCAGACCTGGATGCGATCGATCGCGACCTGCAGCGCCGAGGCAAGCGGCACCATCAGCGCCTCGCGCTTCTTGATCAGATGCAGTGCGGCGCGCCGCGCCGAGCGCGGCCCGAGGCCGGGCAGGCGCGCAAGCAATTGGATCAGGCGTTCGATCTCGGGACCGGCGACGGCCATCAGTTCACGAATGTCATCAGGTCAACTAACCGAAACCGAAGCCCGGCGGCAGGCCGAGCTTGCCGGTGATGGCCTGCATCTTCTCCTGCATCGCGGCTTCAGCCTTGCGGCGCGCATCGCCATGCGCGGTGACCAGCAGGTCCTCCAGGATCTCGGCCTCCTCCGGCTTGAGCAGCGACGGATCGATCTTGATGCTCTTCACGTCCATCTTGGCGGTCATGCGCACGGCAACCAGACCGCCGCCCGAGATGCCCTCGACCTCGACGTTGCCGAGTTCCTCCTGCATCTCCTGCATCTTCGTCTGCAGCTGCGCCGCCTGTTTCATCATGCCGAGAAAGTCAGCCATCGGAGCACCTCATCATTAGCCATCTTGTTGAGCATGATCTCCGCGCAAACGCCTTTGGCGTTTGTCGCGAGGAAAACCGGTTTCCACTTTTCCGGATCATGCTCTAGAAATCATCATCGTCGGACTCGTCAGGCGGCTCGACAGCACTGGCGTCCGATTCGGGCGGCTCGGGGGCGAGCCGGCGCACTTCGACCACCTTGGTGCCCGGGAACCGCGCCAGGATCTCCTGCACGCGCGGATCGGCCTCCGCCGCCGCCTCGCGCTCGCTCTTGGCGCGCAGATTCTGCTCGCGCAAGGTCGCCTGGCCTGGCTCGTTGGAAACGATCACCGTCCAGCGCCGGCCGGTCCAGTCCTCCAGCTTGCGCCCGAGGTCCGAGACAAGCGAGCGCTGCGCCGTCCGTTCCAGCGCGATCTCCAGCCGTCCCTCCTCGAAGCGGACCAGCCGCACGTCCATCTCGAGCGCGCTCTTGGTGATCAGGTCACGATTCTTGCCGGCCAGCGCGACGAGTTCCTGAAAGCTCCCTATGCGCAGTGCGGGCTGGTCCTGTGATGCCGGCGACGGCTGCGATGACATCGCCTGCGGGCGCATCGAACCGCCGACCGCGGCGAGCGTCGGGCCTTGCGCGCGCGGCGCCTGCATCGGCGCCGACGTCATCACAGGCGGCGCCCCCGCGCTCATGCCGGATGCCGGCGCAGGGCGCGCCCCGCCGCCGTTCGTGACGATCGGCGAGCCACCACCGCTCTGCTCGATCATACGAATGGCTTCGTCGGGCGTCGGCAGATCGGCCGCGTAGGCGATGCGCACCAGCACCATTTCCGCCGCTGCAGCCGGGCGCGTCGCGCCTTGCGTCTCCGCAATGCCCTTCAGCAGCATCTGCCACATCCGCGACAGCACCCGCATCGACAGCTTGGTGGCGAAGTCGCGCGCGCGCAGCCGCTCGGTCTCGCTGAAGGCGACGTTGTCGGCCGTCGCCGGCACGACCTTCACCCGGGTGACGAAGTTCACGAACTCGGCCAGATCCGACAGCACGACCACGGGGTCGGCGCCGACGTCATATTGCTCGCGGAATTCCTTGAAGGCGGCGGCGATGTCGCCGCTGGCGAGATGGTGGAACAGGTCGATCACGCGGGTGCGGTCGGCGAGGCCCAGCATCTGACGGACGTCATCGGCGCGGACTTCGCCGGCGCTGTGCGCGATCGCCTGATCGAGCAGCGACAACGAATCGCGCACCGAGCCTTCGGCGGCGCGCGCGATGATGCCGAGCGCCTCGGGTTCGATCGTCACGCCTTCCTTGGTCGCGATGCCCTGGAGATGCTTCATCAGCACCTCGGCCTCGACCCGGCGCAGATCGAAGCGCTGACAGCGCGACAGCACCGTGACCGGCACCTTGCGGATCTCGGTGGTGGCGAACACGAACTTGGCGTGCTCCGGCGGCTCCTCCAGCGTCTTCAGGAAGGCGTTGAACGCCGCCGTCGACAGCATGTGGACTTCGTCGATGATGTAGACCTTGTAGCGCGCGCTGGCCGGCGCATAGCGGACGCTGTCATTGATCTGGCGGACGTCGTCGACGCCGGTATGGGACGCCGCGTCCATCTCGAGGATGTCCATGTGCCGGCTTTCCATGATCGCCTGGCAATGGGTGCCGAGCACCGGCATGTGGATGGTCGGCCCCTTCACCGAGCCGTCCGGCAGCTCGTAATTCAATGCGCGGGCGAGAATGCGGGCGGTGGTCGTCTTGCCGACGCCGCGGACGCCGGTCAGAATCCAGGCCTGCGGAATCCGGCCGGTCTCGAACGCGTTCGAGACCGTGCGCACCACGGCCTCCTGGCCGATCAGATCTGCGAAGCTGGCGGGGCGGTATTTGCGCGCCAGCACCCGGTAGGGCTTGGCGGGAGCGTCGGCGCTGTCAGGCGGAACAGGTGGGGCGCCAGCGTCGGTCATCGAGCGATCCGCAAGTGAGTATTCCAGGCCGGCATCGATCGCGATCGTCGACGCAATCAGCCGGAGCGCGGTCGAGCGCCCGCCCTGCGCGGGGTCCCCGCCATCTTTGCGCGATTCGCTCGAGAAAACAGGTAGGAGACTGACGAGCGACCCGATCCGGACCTCGTTAGGGCTGCTTCCTTCCGGACCTGACCCGGTTGGCGAGTGGCTCGTCCACCGCCAATCTCCCGCTGCCTATTTGGGGCCAAACGGTCCGGAAAGCAAGCGCGAGCTTCGCCGGGGCGGCCCACCGCCCCGCGGGCTTGTGCCGCAGCTCGGAAAGGCTTTAGGTGCCGTCGAATTCCCCGCCAGACCGTCCGCCAGGAACCGCCGCATGCCCGAATCAGCCTGGTCGCTGCATCCGCAACTTGCGAAGGATACGATCGACATTGGCGACCTGCCGCTGTCCCGCGTGCTGGTGATCAAGGACGCGAACTATCCTTGGCTGCTGGTGGTGCCGCGCCGCGAGGGCGCGGTCGAGATCATCGATCTCGACGAGGTCGCGCAGGCGCAGCTGATGACCGAGATCACGCGGGTGTCGCGCGCGCTCAAGGAGATCACCAAATGCGACAAGCTCAACGTCGCCGCGCTCGGCAACATGGTGCCGCAGTTGCACGTCCACATCATCGCGCGACGCACAAGTGACGTGGCCTGGCCGCGACCGGTGTGGGGCGCCGCGCCGCCTGTGCCGCACGATGCGCAGGAGGTGCAGCAGTTCATCAGCGCTGTCAGGCGCAAGATCTGGTTAGGGTAAGAGATGTCGCCATTCGACTTGTTTCCGCTCGGCAAGCCGGCCTTCGTCAGCCATCCAATCGATCGCGCCGCCCATCTGCGCTTCCATGATGACAAGCTGATCGCCTTCGAGAGCAATCCCTCGACGCGCGCCTATGTCGTGCACCGCGATTCGCTGGTGCTGAAGCGCGACGGCGACCAGCTGCGCGCGCTGCTGTCGATCGACGAGGCGCTGAAGTTCGGTGCCAATCCGGGAACGATCTTCCTCGGGCTGCAGGACGGCGCGGCCGTGTTCGGCATGGGCATCTCGCCGGCCGCCGTCGAAAAGCTCGCCGGGCGCGACGATGTGTCGGTCGCCGAGCTGCGCGGGATGGCGATGCAGGGTGCGACCCCGGTCGACCAGCTGGCGACGATCGCGATGGCGAAATCCCTGGTGTCCTGGCATCAGCGTCACGGCTTCTGCGCCAATTGCGGCGCCAAGACCGCGATGCGCGAGGGCGGCTGGAAGCGCGAATGCTCGAGCTGCAAGACCGAGCATTTCCCGCGCACCGATCCGGTCGTGATCTCGCTGGTCGCTTCCGGCGACAAGTGCCTGCTCGGGCGGCAGAAGCAGTTTCCGGCCGGCATGTATTCCTGCCTCGCCGGCTTCGTCGAGGCGGCCGAGACGATCGAGGACGCCGTCCGGCGCGAGGTGTTCGAAGAATCCGGCATTCGCTGCACCGACGTGACTTATTACATGACCCAGCCCTGGCCCTACCCGTCGTCGCTGATGATCGGCTGCAGCGCCCGGGCGCTCAACGAAGACATCGTCATCGACCGTAACGAGCTCGAGGACGTGCGCTGGTTCAGCCGCGACGAGGCCCGGCAGATGCTGGTGCGGCAGCATCCAGATGGCTTGGCGGGACCGCATCCGTTCGCCATTGCTCATCATCTGGTCGGCCGCTGGCTGAAGGAGAACGACGAGCGGTAGCAGGAAACCAGCCTACCCCTCCGCGGAAGCGGCCAGACCCGGCCGCAAAGGGCTGAACGGCCGATCCTTGCTTTGGAACGATTTTCTCTATATGAGGGTTTTATAGCCTTCATATGGAACAAGTTTCTCCATGACCGATGTCGCCGCCCAAAGCTCCGAGGCCAATCGCCGGCTCGATGCCATCGACCGCAAGATTCTGATGGTCCTGCAGGAGGACGCTTCGCTGTCCGTCGCCGAGATCGGCGACCGGGTCGGACTGTCGTCGACACCGTGCTGGAAGCGCATCCAGCGGCTGGAGGCCGATGGCGTGATCCTGCGCCGGGTGGCCCTGGTCGATCAGAACAAGATCGGGCTCGGCATCTCCGTGTTCGTGTCGGTGGAGAGCGCCGACCATTCCGAGGCCTGGCTGCGCAAATTCGCCGAGGCGGTCAGCTCGATGCCGGAGGTGATGGAGTTCTACCGGATGGCCGGCGACGTCGACTACATGCTGCGCGTCGTCGTTGCGGACATGCAGAGCTACGATGTCTTCTACAAGAAGCTGATCAGCGCGGTGCCCCTCAAGAACGTCACCTCGCGCTTCGCCATGGAGAAGATCAAGTCGGTCACGGCGCTGCCGGTGCCGCCGGTCTGAGCCGAGCATTCCGGGCAGCTTCGACGTTGCAGCGCAAGCGCGCCCGAACCTCGGTCGTCATCCCTAACGAACGTTTACCTGAAGTTATTCCCATCCCTCTATTCTTGGATGCGATGACGTCCGGTGCAACCATACCTCAGTCTTCGCGCGCCTGGCTCAATGCCACGGCACTCCTGATCGCGAGCTTTGTCGCGGTTGCTGCGCTGTCACTCCAAGTGCGCATGGGGAGCGAAATCGTGGCCGTCGCTTTCCCACCTTGGTGGAGCGCGCAACAGGCGATGCTCGCTGCGGCCTCGGCTGACGCCGCTCTCGTGCGCACGACAACCGTTTCATCGCTGCTGGTCGTCCGTCCCGGCGAACACGACGGCTTGGCGCGGCTGCGCGAGGCTGGAGCCTGGCTCATCATCGATCCGCAGGCGGTGTCCGCCTGCTTTGCAAAATGATCTCTTTGGGGGAATAGGAAATGACCGTCGAGACCAGCGATCTGGCAACCCTCCGGCACACGACCAGCAAGCTTCTGCTGGCGGTGCTCTGGGTTCACGTTCCGCTCTCCCTCATCATCGGGCTGTCGCGCGGCGACTGGTTGATGCCGACCATGCTCATGGTCGTCATGGCAGTGGTGGCAACCCTTTCCTGGCGCAGCGCTGGCGACACTTTGTCGACCCAGCTCACCGTCGCAGTCGCCGTCATGGGCGGCGTATCCGTGCTCGTCTACCAGATGTCCGGACATCCCTGGCAGATCGACATGCACATGTATTTCTTCGCGGCGCTGGCCTGTCTGGTCGCATATTGCGACTACCGGCCGATCCTGGCCGGCACCGTCGCCGTCGCGCTTCACCATCTGGTCCTGAACTTCGTCTTTCCTGCAGCGATCTACCCGGGCGGCGCTGATTTCGGCCGCGTTGTGCTGCATGCGGTCATCCTGCTGATCGAGGCCGGCGTTCTCATCGCCCTGGCGCTCAAGCTGACGCAGTTGTTCGAAACCAGCGCGCGTAAGACCGCGGAAGCCGAATCGGCGATCGCTGCCGAGGCGCGCGCCAACGCCGAGCGGTTCGAGGCCGAGCAACGCGTCAAGCAGCAGGCCGATCTTGCCCGGCGCGAGCTGGCAGAGGGCTTCGAGCGCAAGATCGGCGGCATCGTCGAGGCGGTGGCCGTCGCCGCAAACGAGATGCAGAGCCTGTCCTCGTCCATGAGCCGGAGCAGCGCCGAGTCCTCGCGCCAGACGTCGGCCGCGGCCGGCGCCTCGCAGCAGGCGTCGACCAATGTCGAGACGGTCGCTGCAGCAACGGAAGAGCTGACGGCGTCGATCAACAATATCTCACAGCAGGTGACGCGCTCGGCGGAGATCGCCGCGAAAGCGGCAGACGAAGCTCGCCGCACCAACACGGTGGTCGAGAGCCTGGCTGCCGGCACACAGAAGATCGGCGAGGTGGTGACGCTGATCCAGACGATCGCCAGCCAGACCAACCTGCTGGCGCTGAATGCCACCATCGAGGCGGCGCGCGCTGGCGAGCACGGCAAGGGCTTTGCCGTCGTGGCAAGCGAGGTCAAGGCGCTCGCCAACCAGACCGCGAAGGCCACCGAGGAAATTTCCAGCCAGGTGCAGAGCATCCAGAGCGCCACGGGGGACGCCGTCAGCGCCATCCAGGCGATCGGGGGAACGATTGCCGAGATCGACGAAATCTCCAAGGAGATCGCCACCGCGGTCGAGCAGCAGGGCCTCGCCACCGGAGAAATTTCCGGCAACGTGCAGCAGGCGGCCGAAGGCACGCGGCTTGTCAGCCAAAGCATGGGCAGCGTGACCCGTGCCTCCGACGAGACCGGCAGCGCCGCCTCGCGCCTGCTGGAGTCCGCGAACGGACTCACCTCGCAATCGACGCGGCTCAAATCCGAGGTCGATCAGTTCCTGAGCTCCCTGAGGGCTGCTTGATCCCATCGAATAGGATGGGATCAGCGCGAGCATCGGCCCTAGCGCGACATCATCAACGCGGCCTCAGATCGTCTGGTTGTAGGCGCCGACTTCGGGATGCGTCCGCAGCACCTCGTTGACCGCCTCGAACATGTCGTGCATGCGCCGCTCGGACACCGGGCTTTCGACTACCACCACGAGCTCGGGCTTGTTGGATGACGCTCGCACCAGACCCCAGCTGCCGTCCTCGACCGTGACGCGGACACCGTTGACGGTGACGAGATCGCGGATCGGCTGGCCCGCGACCTTGCCGCCCTGCTGCTGCAGCGCCTGGAAATGCCTCACGACGGCGTCGGCGACGCCGTATTTGACCTCGTCGCCACAATGCGGCGACATCGTCGGCGACGACCAGGTCTTGGGCAGCGCGTTCTTCAGGTCGGCCATCGACTTCTCCGGCGCGCGATCCAGCATCTCGCAGATCGCGATCGCCGAGACCAAGCCGTCGTCATAGCCGCGGCCGAACGGCTTGTTGAAGAAGAAATGGCCCGACTTCTCGAAGCCGGCGAGCGCGCCGAGCTCGTTGGTGCGGCGCTTCATGTAGGAATGGCCGGTCTTCCAATAGACGGTCCGCGCGCCTTGCGCCTGCAGCACCGGGTCGGTCATGAACAGGCCGGTCGACTTCACGTCGACGACGAACTGCGCGTCCTTGTGGATCGCGGACATGTCGCGCGCCAGCATCACGCCGACCTTGTCGGCGAAAATCTCCTCGCCGGTGTTGTCGACCACGCCACAGCGGTCGCCGTCGCCGTCGAAGCCGAGGCCGACATCGGCCTCGTGCGCGAGCACGGCGTCGCGGATGGCGTGCAGCATCTCCATGTCTTCGGGATTGGGATTGTATTTCGGGAAGGTGTGATCGAGCTCGGTGTCGAGCGGGATCACCTCGCAGCCGATCGCCTCCAGCACCTGCGGCGCGAAGGCGCCCGCGGTGCCGTTGCCGCAGGCCGCGACCACCTTGAGCCTGCGCTTGAGCTTGGGTCGGCTGGTGAGGTCGGCGATGTAGCGCGCCGGATAATTCTCGTGAAATTGGTAGGAGCCGCCACCGCCGTTCTTGAACTCGGCGTTGAGCACGATCTCCTTCAGCCGGGTCATCTCCTCGGGCCCGAAGGTGAGCGGACGGTTGGCGCCCATCTTCACGCCGGTCCAGCCGTTGTCATTGTGCGAGGCGGTCACCATGGCGACGCAGGGCACGTCGAGATCGAACTGCGCGAAATAGGCCATCGGCGTCACCGCGAGGCCGACGTCATGCACCTTGCAGCCGGCGGCCATCAGGCCCGAAATCAGGGCGTATTTGATCGAGGCGGAATAGCCGCGGAAATCGTGCCCGGTCACGATCTCCTGCTTCACGCCGCGTTCGGCGATCAGCGCGCCCAGCCCCATGCCGAGCGCCTGCACCCCCATCAGATTGATCTCCTTGTTGAACAGCCAGCGCGCGTCATATTCGCGGAAGCCCGTCGGCTTCACCATCGGCTCGGATTCGAAGGCGTAGGTATTGGGAACCAGGACGGGCTTGGGTTTCGGAAACATCAGGAGACGGCCTCGGCAATATCACATCAATGGAAGAAGGCGTTCATGCTTAGCACGACGTCAGACAACAGTGTCAGAAGGCAGAGGAATGCAGGCAATAATCGGGCAGGACCGCTCGAGCAGGCCACCCGACGAACTATTCAATGACTGCGACTCGGGATCGGCCTGCCTGCCGGTATATGGGGGCCGGTGACGCGCGAAACAACATTCCGCTTCGGTGCAGCCTACTGCTCCAGCACCATCTGGCCGTTGGCGTAGGCGAAACGCTTCAGCTTGGACAGGAACGACAGGCCAAGCAGATTCTCCGACAGCGCCGTATCGGGCAGCACCAGGGCATCGACGTCACGCACGGTGAGCTCGCCGAGCTCGACCATCGCAAGCTTGGCCCGGGCGGCCTTCACGGTGCCGTTGGCCGTGGTCACGGTGGCGGTGTAGTCGCCGCGCGCCGGACGCAGGCCGAAACGGGCGGCCGAGCTCTCGTTCAGCGCGACCATCGAGGCGCCGGTATCGACCATGAAGCTGATGCGCTGGCCGTCGATGCGGCCGTCGGCGCGGAAGTGACCGCGGCGGTCGGTCGGAATGCTCAGGCTGCGCTGGCCCGCGGCAGACGGTTCCGCCGTGGCAACCCGCACGGACGGTGTCGCGGATGCCGACGCGGGGGTCAGGCGATCGGCCAGTTGCGCCATGAAGGTGCCGAGACCGACGAGAACGGCCGCAAAGATCATTATGTTACGCATGACGCAAACGCCCGACTTTACCCCGCAACCGATTTGACCATCAAAGCCGCTGACGGGCGACTGCGAGCGACCGGCTGCCGCCGCCATTTTGGCGAAAACGATGAGTGAAGCGTTAACGACAACGATAGCGGCGGTACAATTTGCATGAGCTACGTTCCCCGCGGCTTGGCCCGCCGGGTCGGCTCGGCATGGGCCGGATCGTCGGGCCAGGGATGGCGCGGATAACGGCCGCGCAGGTCGGTGCGGACCGCGGCATAGGAGCCGCGCCAGAAGCCGGGCAGATCGCGCGTCACCTGTACCGGCCGCTGCGCCGGCGACAGCAGCTCCAGCACCAGGGGCACCGCGCCGCGCGCGATCGAGGGATGGACGTTCAGGCCGAACAGCTCCTGCAGCCGCACCGCGATGGTGGGCCCCTGCTCGGCCTCGTAGTCGATCGCCAGCATGGTGCCGGTCGGCGCCTCGAAATGCGTCGGCGCCTCCCGGTCGAGCCGGGCCCGCAGATCCCAGGGGAGCAGTGCCATGACGGCATCCGAGACGTCGCCGGGCGAGACATCCTTGAGCGAGGTCTTGTCGGCCAGCAGCGGCACCAGCCAGTCCTCGCGCCGCTCGGCAAGCCCCGCATCCGACAGGTCCGGCCAACTGTCGCCTTCCGCCTTGCGCAGGAAGGTAACGCGATCGCGCCATTGCAGGGCGGCCTTCGACCACGGCAGCCTGTCAAGGCCCGCGGCGCAGATGCCGTCGGCGAAGATGCGCGCGGTCTCCTCCGACGGCGTCAGCGCGACCGGCGCATCGGCCATGGTGATCGCATGCAGCTTGCGTCGGCGCCGCGCCCGCAACGCCATCGCGTCTTGATCGAAGCTGACCTCGTCTCTCGCTTCGATATGCGCAGCAAAATGCCGCTCGATATCCTCGATCGCCAGCGGCGCCGCCAGCAGGATGCGGCCGCTGGCCGCCGTTCCCGTCAGCTCACCGACCGCGATATAGGGTACGCGCGCCAGCGACGAGGTCGGCTCGACGGCGGCGCCACGGCCATTGGCGAGCACAAAGCTGGCATTGCCGCGGTTGCGCGCGACCCGGTCCGGAAAGGCAAAGGCGAGCATCAAGCCGGTGCTGAGCTGCCCTTGCACTTGCGGGGAGGAAGCCGCCCCGACCTGCTGCGCCCAGCGCCGTGCCATGTCTCGCGCACTCTGCGCCCGTTGCGAGCGGTCGCGACGGAACTGATCGAGCCTGACCTCGAGATCAACGCTGTCGCCGCCCAGCCCGCGCTCGGTCAGGATGGCGGCGATGTCGGCGGCCTGCGCGGCGGCGCCATAATCGGCGGCGTCGACGATCATGCGGGCGAGCCGCGGCGGCAGCGCCAGTGCCCGCAGGCGGCGGCCCTCGTCGGTGAGGCGGCCTTCTTCGTCGAGAGCGTCGATCTCGCGCAGCAAATCACGCGCCTCCTTCCAGGCCGGTTGCGGCGGCGGATCGAGGAAGCTCAGCGCGGAGGGGTCACTGACACCCCATTGCGCCAGATCGAGCACCAGCGAGGACAGGTCGGCGCTGAGAATTTCCGGCTGCGTATAGGCCGCCAGCGAGGCCGTCTGCGGCTCGTCCCATAGCCGGTAGCAGACGCCAGGCTCGGTGCGGCCGGCGCGGCCACGGCGCTGATCGACAGCGGCGCGCGAAGCCCGCACCGTCTCTAGCCGGGTCAGGCCGATGTCCGGCTCGTAGCGCGGCACCCGGGCGAGCCCGGAATCGACCACGATGCGGACGCCTTCGATGGTCAGCGAAGTCTCGGCAATCGAGGTCGCCAGCACCACCTTGCGCTGCCCTTTTGGGGCGGGCGAGATGGCGCGGTCCTGGACCGCGGCATCGAGCGCACCGAACAGCGGCACGATCTCAACGCTGGCATCGTGGACGCGCTCGGCGAGCATGGTCTGGGTGCGCCGGATTTCGGCGGCGCCCGGCAGGAAGGCGAGCACGGAGCCGGCATCGGCGCGCAGCGCGCTGGCGATGGTTTCGGCCATCTGGCGCTCGACGGGCGCATCCGGCTTGCGGCCGACATAGCGGGTCTCCACCGGATAGGCGCGGCCCTCGCTCTCGACCACCGGTGCATTGCCGAGCAGGGTAGCGACGCGGGCGCCGTCGAGCGTCGCCGACATCACGAGGATGCGGAGATCCTCGCGCAGCCCCTGCTGCGCATCACGCGCCAACGCCAGGCCGAGATCGGCATCGAGCGAGCGCTCGTGGAATTCGTCGAACAGCACGGCGGCGACGCCGGTCAGCTCGGGATCATCCAGGATCTGCCGCGTGAAGATGCCCTCGGTGACGACCTCGATGCGGGTCGCGCGCGAGATCTTCGAGCCGAAGCGCACGCGGTAGCCGACGGTGTCGCCTACGCGCTCGCCGAGCGACTTCGCCATCCGCTCGGCGCTGGCGCGGGCCGCGATCCGGCGGGGCTCCAGCACGATGATCTTCTTAGTTCCGACCCACGGCGCATCACGCAAGGCCAGCGGCACCCGCGTGGTCTTGCCGGCGCCGGGCGGCGCCACCAGAACGGCGGTGTTGCTGCGTTCGAGCGTGCCGGACAGGTCGTCCAGCACGGCGTCGATGGGCAGCGGTGTGTCGAAGCGAAGGGGCAATCGTTGAACCCGTCATTGCCCGCGAAGGCGGACAATCCAGTAGACGCAGATCTCGCGGATGACGAAGATCGAGGCTACTGGATACCCCGCCTGCGCGGGGTATGACAACGTCATGTCACGCTCCTCACATCACGCGCCCTTCACCGACGGCCTGCCCACGCTCTCGTAGACGAAGCCGTGAGCGGCCATCTCGTCGGGGCGGTAGACGTTGCGCAGGTCGACGACGACCGGATGGGCCATCACCTCCTTGAGGCGATCGAGATCCATGGCGCGGTACTGCACCCATTCGGTCACCAGCACGATCGCATCGGCGCCCGTCGCGCACTCATAGGGATCGTCGAAATAGGCGATCTCCGGCAGCTCCTTCTTGGCCTGCTCGATGCCGACCGGATCATGCGCGCGCACCTTGGCGCCCATGTCGAGCAGCCCGGTCACCAGCGGGATCGACGGCGCCTCGCGCATGTCGTCGGTCTCCGGCTTGAAGGTGAGGCCGAGCACCGCCACCGTCTTGCCGCGCAGATTGCCGCCGACCGCATGCGCGACCTTGCGCGCCATCGCTCGCTTGCGGTTGTCGTTGACGGCCAGCACCGATTCGACGATGCGCAGCTGCGTGTCGTAGTCCTGCGCGATCTTGATCAGCGCGCGCGTATCCTTCGGAAAGCACGAGCCGCCGAAGCCCGGACCGGCATGCAGGAACTTGGAGCCGATGCGGTTGTCGAGACCGATGCCGCGCGCCACCTCCTGCACGTCGGCACCGACCTTCTCGGCGAGATCGGCGACCTCGTTGATGAAGGTGATCTTGGTGGCGAGGAACGCGTTGGCGGCGTACTTGATCAGCTCGGCGGTGCGGCGCTCGGTGTACATCATCGGCGCCTGGTTCAACGACAGCGGGCGATAGATGTCGCCGAGCACCTTGCGGCCGCGCTCGTCCGCGGTGCCGACGACGATGCGATCCGGCCATTTGAAATCGCGGATCGCGGCACCTTCGCGCAGGAATTCCGGATTGGAGGCAACGACGACATCGGCCGTCGGATTGGTCTCGCGGATGATGCGCTCGACCTCGTCGCCGGTGCCGACCGGCACCGTCGACTTCGTCACGACCACGGTGAAGCCGGTGAGGGAGGCTGCGATCTCGCGCGCTGCGGCATAGACGTAGGTGAGGTCGGCGTGACCGTCGCCGCGCCGCGACGGCGTACCAACCGCGATGAACACGGCATCGGCCTCCGCGACCGGCTGCTTGAGGTCCGTGGTGAAATCGAGCCGCTTGGCCTTGACGTTGGCCGCGACCAGCGCATCCAGGCCGGGCTCGAAGATCGGGATTTCTCCGCGATGCAGCGCGGCGATCTTGCTCTCGTCCTTGTCCACGCAGGTCACCTGGTGGCCGAAATCGGCGAAGCAGGCACCGGACACCAGCCCCACATAGCCCGTGCCGATCATCGCAATTCGCATCGAAACCCATCCTTCAAGGTTAATACTTTCGCGTCTTAAACCATTTGCGGTTCAAGGGGAATTTAGAAAACGGCATGACGTTTGGATGACAAGGAGGAGTATTAACGGCTCTGCCCGACAATGCGGCAGCTCCGCGCCAAAGAGGGACAGCATGACCGCAAATGGTACGCCGAAATCGGCCGGAACCGAGGCGCGCATCGACTGGGTCGACTACGCCAAGGGTATCTGCATCATCATGGTCGTGATGATGCACTCGGTGCTCGGCGTCGAGCTGGCCGCCGGCGAGACCGGCTTCATGCACGCCGTCGTCGCATTCGCCAAGCCGTTCCGGATGCCCGACTTCTTCCTGATTTCCGGCCTGTTCCTGCCGCTGGTGATCGACCGGGATTGGCGCACCTATATCGACCGCAAGGTCGTGCATTTCGCCTATTTCTACGTGCTGTGGGTGACCATCCAGTTCGGCTTCAAGGCGCCCGGCTTCGCCGCGGCCTCCGGCTGGCAACATGCCGGCTATCTGTATCTCGAATCCTTCGTCGAGCCGTTCGGCACGCTGTGGTTCATCTATCTGCTGCCGATCTTCTTCGTCGTCATCAAACTGACACGAAAGCTGCCGGCGCCGGTGATCTGGGGCATCGCGGCCGGCCTGGAAATGTCGCATATCGTCACTGGCTGGACCGTGATCGACGAATTCTGCGCCCGCTTCGTCTACATCTATTCCGGCTATCTGTTCGCGACCACCATCTTCGCGCTGTCGGACCGCGCGCGGGCGCAGCCGATGCTCGCCATCGTCGGCCTGCTCGCCTGGGCGGTGATCAACCAATCGCTGGTGAACCTCGGTGTCAGCGAATGGCCGGCTGTCTCCCTCATGCTTGGCTATGCCGGCGCGGTCGCCATCATCATCGCCGGCACGCTGCTGGCGCGCGCGCAACTCCTCAATGCGCTGCGCTTCTGTGGCGAGCATTCGATCGTGATCTACCTCGCCTTCTTCCTGCCCATGGCAGCCACACGCACAGTCCTGCTGAAGACCGGGGTGATCGGGGACATCGGAACGATCTCGCTGCTGGTCACGATCGCCGGCGTGCTCGGCGCGCTCCTGATCTGGCGCCTCGCGCTCCGCGTCGGCGCCCGCTTCCTGTTCGAACGCCCGATCGCGTTCTGGATCGCGCCGCCGAAGCCGAAAGCCGTGTTGCAGCCGGCGGAGTAGCCTCACCGTCAGGGCACCAGAAGCAGCGCGCCACGGCTGCGGCCGCTCTCCAGATCGATATGGGCCTCGACGACCCGCGCCAGCGGATACGCGGTGCCGTGGCCGACGAGATCGCCATCGGCGAGCGCGGCGAGAACCGTCGCTGCATCCCTGCGATAGTCGGCGACATCGTTGACATGGGCCATCACGCTCGGGCGTGCCAGCGACAGGCTGCGGCGCGGCCCCAGCTCCTCGACGGCAAGGCTTGGAATTGGACCGCCGGACTGACCGATGCTGGCGACCGTCCCGAACGGCCTGACGCAGGCGAGCGTTTGCGCAAGCGTCTTGCCGCCGACGCCATCATAGGCGACATCGACGCCGCGCCCGTCGGTCAATCGCTTCACGGCATCGACAAAGTCAGCATCCCGGCCGACGATCAGATGGCGCGCGCCAGCGGCACGCGCGAGCTCCGCCTTGGCCTCCGAGCTCACCGTGCCGATGACGGTCGCGCCGCGCAGCCGAGCCAGTCGCGTCAGCACCTGGCCGAGCCCGCCGGCGGCACTGTGCACCAACAGCGTCGTTCCGGCTCCGACGGCATAGGTACGATTGAGCAGCATCACCGCGGTGATGCCTTTCAGCAGGGTCGACGCAGCGCTCGCTTCAGACACGGCGTCGGGCAGCGGCATCGCGCGCCAGGCGGGCAGATTTCGCTCCGAGGCATAGGCGCCGACCGGGGCGCCGGCATAGGCGACGCGGTCGCCGACGGACAACTCTGTCACGTCCGCGCCTTTCGCGGTCACGATCCCCGCCCCTTCGACGCCAGGAATTCCATCGGGCAGCGGATAGAGGCCGCTGCGCTGGTAGATATCGATGAAGTTCACGCCGATCGCGGTGTGGCGCAGCCGGATCTCGTTGGCGCCCGGCGCCGGCAGCTCAACATTCTCCAGCACCAGATTCTCCGCGCCACCCGGTGCCTTCAGTCGAACGATAGCAGCCATGCCCGTCTCCACACATCTTGCCTTGATCCGGACAGTGTGGTCAGCGTTGGCATTCTGCGGAATTGCCCAATTTGGCTCCCCTATTGTGAATATTCGAACATGCGGATCGACTGGACCGACCTTCACCACTTCGTGACGCTGGCCCGCGAGGGCACGCTGTCGGCCGCCGCACGTGGTCTCGGCGTCGATCATGTCACGGTGGCCCGCCGGGTCGCGGCCCTGGAACGGGTCACCGGGCTGAAGCTGGTCGACCGCCGAGCGCGGGCCTATGAGCTGACCGAGGACGGCCGCCGCCTCGCCGCGGCCGCCGGCCCGATGGAGCAGGCCGCGTTCGCGATCGAGCGCGCCGTGGTCGCATCGCGTCCCGGTCTGGCCGGTGAGGTCTCGGTCAGCGCGCCGCCGACGCTCGCCAACAGGCTGATCGCGCCACGGCTGGTCGAGCTGCACCGACGGCATCCTGCAATCATCATCAAGCTGATCGGCGAGAAGCGCAGCGCCTCGCTCAACCGACGGGAAGCCGACATCGCTCTGCGACTGTCGCGTCCCGACGAGCCCGGCCTGATCGCACGCAAGATCGGCGGCTTCGGCTTCAACCTCTACGGCGCGCCGCACTATCTCAAGGAGACGCCGCAGCATGCGCTGGGATTCATCGCCTATGATGCCAGCATGGACTCGGCACCCCAGCAGCAATGGCTGAAGGCGGTCGCCGGGCAGCGCACGATCGTGTTTCGGAGCAGCGATCTCGAGAGCCAGGCCGCAGCGGCGCGCGCAGGGCTGGGGCTCGCCGCCCTGCCGCATTTTCTCGGCGATCATGATCCCGACCTCACCCGCTTCGAAGCCGGCGCGGCCATCAGCAGGGACATCTGGCTCATCGTTCATCGCGACCTCAGGCGCACGCCCCTCATTCGCGCCGTCATGGAGTTCCTGACCCGCTGCGTCCGACCGGACTGAGGGGCGGAAAAATCCGGTGCGCATGGCGTCGTCACGGCTGTCAATGCGAGCGAAAATCCCTACATTGCGGCCATGCCCAAAGCTCCCCAGAAAGCCGCCGCCACGCCCGCCGCTCCCGCGCCTGCCGCCGCCAAGGGCGCGGCCAAGGGCGACCATGTGTTCCTGGTCGACGGCTCGTCCTACATCTTCCGCGCCTATCACGCGCTGCCGCCACTCAACCGCAAGTCCGACGGGCTGCAGGTCAATGCCGTGCTCGGCTTCTGCAACATGCTGTGGAAGCTGCTGCGCGACATGCCCGAGACTGACCGTCCCACGCATCTGGCCATCGTGTTCGACAAGTCCGAGGTCACGTTCCGCAACAAGATCTATGCCGACTACAAGGCGCACCGGCCGCCGGCGCCCGACGATCTGATCCCCCAATTCGCGCTGATCCGCGAGGCGGTCCGCGCCTTCGAGCTGCCCTGCCTGGAGCAGGCCGGCTACGAGGCCGACGATTTGATCGCGACCTATGCGCGGCTTGCCTGCGAGCGCGGCGCCACCACCACCATCGTGTCCTCCGACAAGGATTTGATGCAGCTCGTCAACGACTGCGTCACGATGTACGACACGATGAAGGACCGCCGCATCGGCATCGCCGAAGTCATCGAGAAGTTCGGCGTGCCGCCGGAGAAGGTGGTCGAGGTGCAGGCGCTGGCCGGCGATTCCACCGACAACGTACCGGGCGTGCCCGGCATCGGCATCAAGACCGCCGCGCAGCTGATCACCGACTATGGCGATCTCGAACGGCTGCTGATGCGCGCGGGCGAGATCAAGCAGCCGAAGCGGCGCGAGGCTCTGATCGAGAACGCCGAGAAGGCGCGGATCTCGCGCCAATTGGTGCTGCTCGACGACAAGGTCGCGCTCGAGGTGCCGCTCGACGACCTCGCGGTGCACGAGCCGGATCCGCGCAAGCTGATCGCGTTCCTGAAGGCGATGGAGTTCACGACGCTGACGCGCCGCGTCGCAGAGTATTCGCACATCGATCCCGCCGACGTGTCGGCGGATGAGCAGTTGAAGAGTGGTGCGGGCACTGCTGCCTCCGTTCCCTCCCCCCTTGTGGGGGAGGGTCAGGGAGGGGGGCACCCCACCAACGGTGCCTCCGCAGCACCCCTCTCCCCAGCCCTCCCCCACAAGGGGGAAGGGAGCCCTCGCACCGGTGATCCGCGTACCGACAAGTCGGCGATGAGCAAGGGCACGCCGGCGAGCCTCGCGGAATCCAGGGCGGAGGCGGCGAAGAGCGCGCGGATCGATCGCGACAAGTACCAGACGCTGCGTAGCCTCCCAGAGTTGAACACCTGGCTCGCGCGCATCCATGACTTCGGCCGCGTCACTCTCGAGGTCAAGGCCAGCTCGATCGATCCGATGCAGGCTAGCTTGTGCGGCATCGCCCTGGCACTTGCGCCGAATGAGGCCTGCTACATCCCGCTGGCGCATCGCCAGGCCGGCGATGGCGGCGGCCTGTTCGATGCCGGGCTCGCGCCGGACCAAATCAAGGAGAGCGATGCGCTCGCCGCGCTGAAGCCGGTCCTCGAATCCACAGGGCTGCTCAAGATCGGCTACAACATCAAGTTCATCGCCGTGCTGCTGGCGCAGCACGGCATCACGCTGGCGAATGTCGACGACATCCAGCTGATGAGCTACGCGCTCGATGCCGGGCGCGGCTCGCACAAGCTCGAGTCTCTGGCCGAGCACGTGCTCGGCCACGCCGTGCTCGGCGAAAGCGAGCTGATCGGCAGCGGCAAGAACAAGCTGACGTTCGAGCAGGTCGCGATCGACCGGGCCACGGCGCATTCCGCCGAAGCGGCCGATGTCATTCATCGCGTCTGGCGCGTGCTGAAGCCGCGCCTCACGGCCGAGCGCATGACCGCCGTCTACGAGATCTTGGAGCGGCCGCTGGTGCCGGTGCTCGCGCGCATGGAGCGGCGCGGCATCTCGATCGACCGCCAGGTGCTGTCGCGTCTGTCCGGCGATTTCGCCCAGACTGCCGCTAGGGTCGAGGCCGAGCTGCAGGAGCTGGCCGGCGAGCCGATCAATGTCGGCAGCCCCAAGCAGATCGGCGACATCCTGTTCGGCAAGATGGGCCTTTCGGGTGGCACCAAGACCAAGACCGGCGCCTGGTCGACGTCCGCGTCGATTCTCGACGACCTCGCCGAGCAAGGCAACGAGTTCGCGCGCAAGATCCTGGAATGGCGCCAGGTCTCGAAGCTGAAATCGACCTATACCGATGCGCTGCCGACCTATGTCAACCCGCAGACGCATCGCGTGCACACCACCTACGCGCTGGCGGCGACCACCACCGGCCGGCTGTCGTCGAACGAGCCGAACCTGCAGAACATCCCAGTCCGGACCGAAGATGGCCGCAAGATCCGCCGCGCCTTCATCGCGACGCCGGGCCATAAGCTGGTGTCGGCCGACTACTCGCAGATCGAGTTGCGGCTGTTGGCGGAGATCGCGGACATCCCGGTGCTGAAGCAGGCGTTCAAGGACGGGCTCGACATTCACGCGATGACGGCGTCCGAAATGTTCGGCGTGCCGATCAAGGACATGCCGAGCGAAGTCCGCCGCCGCGCCAAGGCGATCAATTTCGGCATCATCTATGGCATCTCCGCCTTCGGCCTTGCCAACCAGCTCGGCATCGCCCGCGAGGAGGCCTCGGCCTACATCAAGCGCTATTTCGAGCGCTTCCCGGGTATTCGCGACTACATGGATGCGACCAAGGAGTTCTGCCGCAAGCACGGCTATGTCGTCACGCTGTTCGGCCGCAAGTGCCATTACCCGGAGATCAAGGCATCGAACGCCTCGGTCCGCGCCTTCAACGAGCGCGCCGCGATCAACGCGCGGCTGCAGGGCACCGCAGCCGACATCATCCGGCGCGCCATGACCCGCGTCGAGGAGGCCCTGGCGCAAAAGAAGCTGTCGGCTCAGATGCTGCTGCAGGTGCATGACGAACTGATCTTCGAGGTGCCGGACGACGAGGTCGCCGCGACCTTGCCGGTGGTGCAGCACGTCATGCAGGACGCCCCCTTCCCCGCCGTGCTGCTCTCGGTGCCGCTGCACGTCGATGCGCGGGCCGCCGACAATTGGGACGAGGCGCATTGAGCTGATCGCGGTGATCTCTGCTTCGTCATCGCGAGCGCCGAAATCCGTCCACGAGCGAGATGCCACCCTCCCCTGGAGGGGGAGGGTCGATCGCACGCGAAGCGGGCGAGCGGGGTGGGGTGAGCCGCGGGCGCCGGCGCCTGTGGAGAGATCACCCCACCCCCCCCTCCCATTCGCTGCGCTCATGAGAGGCGACCCTCCCCCTCCAGGGGAGGGTGGGCAGTGTGCCTCGCAACGCAGCCCTCATACGCATCCGTTTGATGCTCCCCGATACGATGATCATTGGCTGCAACGCGAGGCGTAGACATGCCTCAGCCTTCTCGCAGCATGATTTGCTCGAGGGATGCATGTCGTTCGCCCTCTGAATTTTGCAAAGGGCGCAGGGAAGGCCGGGCCTCGGCTGAGGCCCGTGGCCCGCCTGCTCAAAAGAATGCAGGCGGCAGGTACCACAGGTCCAGCCGGACAGACCCGGCCCTCCCTGCGCGATGGGCTTAACGTCTGCTCCGAGCTCTCCCCGGGGACCGGCTTGTTTGCCCCCGTCACCAGCGCGACACGTGATGTCACGCAGGCTTGGCGCCAGCTTCGGGGCGCCAGGACCACACGGCTTGAACGTCCGCGAGCTGCCAATCGTCCAGTGCATCAGCACCTGACAGGCCCACGGCCACCGCTCCCCGCCTCAACGTATCGTGACGACGCGTACGCCCCTCTGCATGAGGACGGGATGCGCTGAATAGAACACGACTTCGGAAAAATAGCAATATAAATCTTGACGAGCGCGTTGCCCGATGCGGAGCGATGACCCCGTCCCCTGTCCACGGTCACTCGGAACGCGGCGATTTTACCCCTCGTTAGGCACGATGAGATCGCGCCTGGCCGGATGGACGGACGGTAACACGGCGTGCAGCGCACGCTGGCAAGGTTGGAGAGGCACCGCACGCGAGCGATCGCTGACAGCTCCGATCATCCCCATGCCACGACTGCGCCGAGGGCGCGAACGAAGAGCTCCATGACCGCGACCTCATCCGCAGCTCACCCCAAGACGCGCGACCGGCGCGCGGTGCTGATCCTGCTGGTCGCGATGGCGCTCTACAACGGCGCCTATCTCGTCGGCTGGGCGCTGTCGTCGCCGCAGCCGGCGTTTGGCGACTTCTTCGGGCTATGGTCGTTCGGCAGATTTGCCGCGCTGTCCGGCGCCAGCATCTACGATCCGGTTGCGCTCGCGCGCTATCAGCAGGCGCTGGATCCGACGCTGGGCGGCGGCGGCTTTCCCTATCCCTATCCGCCGACCTTCCTGCTGGTGCTGATACCCCTGGGCATGCTGGCGCTGCCGGTGGCCTATGTCTGCTGGATCTCGGTCACCTTCGCGCTTTATGGCCTGGCGACGCTGGGGCGCGATTGGCGCCCGTTAACCTCTCTGGCGCTGCTCGCGGCGCCGACGACGCTGATCAACGCGATCACCGGCCAGAACGGCTTTCTCTCGGCGGCCTTGCTGATCGGCGGACTGCGGCTGCTCGCGAGCCATCCCATCATTGCCGGCGCCCTGCTCGGCCTGCTCGCCTACAAGCCGCAATTCGTGCTGCTGATGCCGGTCGTGCTGCTGGCGTCACGCAACTGGCGCGCCATCCTCTCGGCAATCGCGACGACCGTGATCGTCGCGGTCGTCACCAGCGCTGTGCTCGATCCGTGGATCTGGCTCGAATGGATCGTGAAGTTTCCGAGCTATCAGGCGCAATTGCAGGCCAACCAGGCCAGCCTCGATCACATGATGCCGACGGTCATCGCTGGCTTGCACGCGCTCGGCGCGCCGCCGCCGATCGGCTACCTGGTTCAGCTCCTGTTGTCCTGCTCCATCGTCGTGATGGTCTGGGACGCCTGGCGGCGCGGCATGACGGAGCAGGCGATCGCGCTGGTCGCGGTCGGCAGCGTCATCGCCACGCCCTACGCGATGATCTACGACATGCCGATGGTGGCGGCGGGGATCGCGATCCACTGGAACGCGCGGAGCGACGCCGGCGAGCCGATCGCGCCGCAGGAGATCGGCCTCGTGATCGCGCTCGGAGCCTGCCTGCTCGCCATGATCGTGCACTCCGTGCCGCTCGCGGCGGCCATTCTGCTGGTCCTGCTGGCGTTGAGCATCGCCGGTGTGTTCGACCGCTCCGGCAGACCGCTGCCTGCGCTGGACGTCGCGCCGCCGGCGGCGGGCTGATTGCTCTCGGTGCAATTGACCGGATGACGATGCGTGATCGTCCGCGCTAAAGCAGCGGCAGAGATCCCGATCATCGAACCAGTCATGCCGCACACATCCTCCCTGCTCGCTTTCGCCCTCGTCTCGCTCGGCATGGTGCTGACACCAGGGCCGAACATGATCTATCTGATCTCGCGCTCGATCACGCAGGGCCACGCCGCCGGCCTGATCTCGCTCGGCGGCGTTGCCGTCGGCTTTCTGGTCTACATGCTGGCGGCGGCGTTCGGCATCACGGCGCTGCTGTTTGCCGTGCCGTTCGCCTATGACGCGCTGCGCCTCGCCGGCGCGGCCTACCTGCTCTATCTGGCGTGGCAGGCGGTGAAGCCGGGCGGACGCTCGCCATTCCAGGTGAGGAAGCTCGCCATCGACAGCCCGCGCCGGCTGTTCCTGATGGGGCTCGTCACCAACCTGCTGAACCCGAAGATCGCGATGCTGTATCTGGCGCTGCTGCCGCAGTTCATCGATCCCGCTGTTGGCGGCGTGCTGACGCAGTCGGTGGTGCTCGGCGCGATCCAGATCGTGATCAGCGTCAGCGTCAACGCCATGATCGCCATGGCGGCGGGATCGATTGCCCTGTTCCTGGCGACACGGCCGAGTTGGGCGCTGGTGCAGCGCTATCTGATGGGCACGGTGCTCGCGGGACTTGCGGTGCGCATGGCGCTGGAGGCACGACGGGGGTGATTTCCATCGGCTCCCCCGCCTTGTCCGCCGAAGCCTCCCGACAAAGGCGGACGAGAGCGGGAGAGGGGGCACCGCGCGTGCGGCAAGATCTCGGAAATCATCGTCGGCAAAGAACGGCCGATGAGCTTCTCAGTCCAGCTTCGCCTCCATGCCGCGCTCCACGGCGGGGCGGGCCATCAGGGTATCGTACCAGCGCTCGACGTGGGGAAAGTCGGCCAGATCGACCTTGTGGCGCGGGTGGCGCCAGGCCCAGCCGAGGATGGCGAAGTCGGCGATCGAGAGCGCGCCGGCGACGAACTCGTGCTGCACCAGCCGGCGGTCGAGCACGCCATAGAGCCGGACCGTCTCGGCCATGTAGCGCTTGAGGCCGTAGGCGCGGTCCTGCTCGTTGGTCAGCGCGATGAAATGGTGCACCTGGCCGGGCATCGGGCCGAAGCCGCCCATCTGCCACATCAGCCATTCATAGACCGGAATCCGCTCGGCGAGGGATCTCGGCAGGAACTGCCCGGTCTTCTCAGCCAGATAGAGCAGGATGGCGCCGGATTCGAATACGCTGACCGGCTTGCCGTCGGGGCCGTCCGGATCCACGATGGCGGGAATCTTGTTGTTGGGGCTGATCGCCAGGAACTCCGGCGCCATCTGGGCGCCCTTGGTGATGTCGACCGGAACGACGCGGTATCGCAGCCCCATCTCCTCCAGCGCGACCGAGATTTTGCGCCCGTTCGGGGTGTTCCAGGTGTACAGCTCGATCGTCATGCGGGGCATCCTTCCCAATCGTCCTTGCTTGGTCGCGGGCTCCCATTAGCTCGAAACTGCATCCGGCTTCAAACGTACCGTTGTTGATGGGACATCGTGGCGGCTGGTCTCCGCCGCCCGCCCCCGATAGATTGCGCCACCCAAGAATCCACCCTCAGGGGAAAACGCCGTGTCCAAATCCGCCTCCCGCGCCCGCCTCCTCGAGATCATCCGCAGGCGCTCGTTCGGCCGTGGCGAGGTCACGCTGGCCTCCGGCCGCAAGAGCGATTTCTATTTCAACCTGAAGCCGACCATGATGGACCCGGAGGGCGCCACCTTGCTCGCCGAGCTCACCTATGAGGCGCTGAAGGACGAGGGCTTCGATTATATCGGCGGCCTGGAGATGGGCGCGGTGCCGCTCGCCGGCGCGATCGCCCAGATCTCCTGGATCAAGGGCCATCCGATCGCGGCCTTCTTCGTCCGCAAGAAGCCGAAGGAGCATGGCGCCAGGCTCGCGATCGAGGGCCTGACCCGCGACGAGACCCTGGCCGGCAAGCGCATCGTCGTGGTCGAGGACGTCACCACCACCGGCGGCTCGGCGATGAAGGCCGTGGAAACCCTGCGCGAGGCCGGCGCCGAGGTGACGCTGGTGTTCACGATGGTCGACCGCGAGGAAGGCGCCGCCGAGACCTTCGCCCAGGCCGGCCTGCCGTTCCAGGCGCTCTTCAAGGCGCACGAATTCCTCTGAGGCGCTTGGCGCGCGGCGCAATTCGCCGCCCGCGCATACCGCTCATTTACCAACGCCCGTTAAGGTTACCGCAAAGCTGATGGCGCCATGCCTTGGGCAAGGCGCGTTCGATCGCACATGATCGAGCGACGCGGGTTGCCGCGTCACGGCGTGGCTTTGCGGTGAAGATCCTGGCGATGGAGCGGGCGTTGCGTAGCGTGTTGTCGTTTCGGCGGAGGTCCCGCCACGTCGCTGTCGCGGCGACGGTCGGCCTCGTCGCGGCCGGCGCGCTGGCGCCGCGGATGGCGTCGGCCCAGGGCCTGTTCGACTTCCTGTTCGGCGGCTTCAACAAGCCGCAATCGCAGCGGCCGGCGGCGCAAGGCGGCCTCTTCGCCGATCCGTTCGGCACCAACCCGCAGGCCCCCGCCCAGCCGCGCGCCGCGAGCGGCGGATCGGGCGCAGCGTTCTGCGTGCGCACCTGCGACGGCCGCTATTTTCCGCTGGCGCGCGGCCTCGCCTCGCCGGCGCAGATGTGCCAGGCGTTCTGCCCGGCCAGTGCGACCAAGATCTATTTCGGCTCCAACATCGACTACGCCACGGCGGCGAACGGGGAACGCTATGCCGACAGCGAGAACGCGTTCGCCTATCGCCAGGCGCTGCGCGCCGACTGCACCTGCAACGGCCGCGATCCGGCCGGGCTGGCGCCGGTCGATCTGTCGCTCGACACCTCGCTGCGCCAGGGGGACGTCGTCGCCACGGCCGACGGGCTGGTGGCCTATTCCGGCGCGCGCGGCAGCGGCGGCCAGCCGGCCGACTTCAAGCCGGTCGCGTCCTATCCCGGGCTCAACTCGGACATGCGGGCCAAGCTGAGCGAGATGAAGGTCGCGCCGGTGCGCGCCGACATGGTCGGCGCAGACGCGCAGGCCATGGCTCTGCCGGCGGACGTCAATGTCAGCACCGCACCGCCGCCCCTGAGCATCGCGCCAAAGCCCGCCGCAAGCCGGCTGAAGCAGGCGGATGTGAATTGAACACGCGCTGCGCCAAGGCGCAGCGCCGGCGTCGGTGCAGGCCAGCTCGGCACAGCGACCTCTGGAGCTTGAGCGCGCGCTGTCCGCCGGGACTGACGGCCAGGGCTAGCGCGCGACGATCACGCCGATGACGTTCGGCGCTTCCAGATATTTCTCCTCGATCGCTGCCCGTGCTGCGGCGCGGTTGTCCGGCGTCAGCAGGCCGCGCTTCTCGGCCAGGATCATCCAGCAGAAGCCCCACCAATCGGTCAGCATGCCCTCGTCGTCGACCAGGTCATAGCCCTGCTCCGCGGCGAAGATGCGCGCTCGCGCCTCGTCGAGGCCATCGAGGAAGGTGTGGTCGGTGGCCGAGAACAGGTCGTCGGAAATGTCGTCGATGGTGTAGCCCCAGACCGACATGCACACCGCGTTGAAAGCGCGGTCGATCTGGTCGTCGTCGACGGCCCGCCGCCGCGCCGTCTTGTGCAGCCGCGTCAGGCTGCGCGCGAAATCGGCAATGCGGGTCAGGGCCAGGGGATCGAAGGCGATATGGGACATGGGTGTCCTCGCGGGATGCACTGATGCCGGTTTGTCTGGGGCGGATCGAATCGCAATCAGGATAATCGATCGCCTGCTGAATTGTTCTTAATTTGTTCTTGCGGAAAAAGGAAGTGCTGATTTATCGTCGTCCCGGCCCCCGAGCCGGGACCCAGAGCCACCGCAGCAGCCCTTTGGTTTGCACGGACCGATGAGCACCCAGACCGCATGGACGGTCTACATTCTTGCCAGCGGGCATCATGGCACGCTGTACATCGGCATCACCAATGATGTCAGAAGGCGCCTCGAAGACCATCGTGCCGGGCGAGGCGCCAAGTTCGTCAGCAGGTACAAGGTTTTTCGCCGGGTTCACGTCGAGAGCTTTCCAACTCCGATCGAGGCGATCGCTCGCGAGAAGCAGCTCAAGAACTGGCACCGCGACTGGAAGGTCGAGCTGATTGAAAGGGACAGCCCCGATTGGAGTGACTTGTCGGGCCTCATCCTCGGCCGGTGAGTCTGGATCCCGGCTTTCGCCGGGATGACGATGTGGAGAGTCCTTTCAACATCACCGCATATGCAACCAGCCGCCAGCGTGTTCCGCCCCCGGAACTCCGGCCCCGTTTTTGCATCATTTTCCATCACCTAGCTGTGCGGACCAGCCTTTCCCCGGGTTTCGGACCGCGCGCAACCATCGTATGCTTTTACCGGTTCCTCGTAGCATCACAGGTTTCCAAGGTGACAGATCAGCCGTCCCAGCGCAGCTTCGTAAGCACCGGCCAGCCCGTCGACGAATTGGCGGTCGCGGAGATCAAGAGCGACATCCTGGCCAAGCTTCGCCTCGCCATCGGCAAGGAAGCGAGCCAGGCGACGCAGCAGGACTGGTACCACGCCGCGGCGCTGACCTTGCGCGACCGCATCGTGCATCGCTGGCTGACCGCGGACAAGGAGAGCTACGACGCCGGGCGCAAGCGCGTCTACTATCTCAGCCTCGAATTCCTGATCGGCCGCCTGTTCAGCGACGCGCTCAACAACATGGGCCTGATGAAGGTGTTCGAGACCGCGCTCGGCGATCTCGGCGTCGGCCTGATGGACCTGCGCAAATGCGAGCCGGACGCCGCGCTCGGCAATGGCGGCCTCGGCCGCCTCGCGGCCTGCTTCATGGAGAGCATGGCGACCTTGCAGATCCCGGCGATCGGCTACGGCATCCGCTATGATTTCGGCCTGTTCCGCCAGGTGATCGTCGACGGCTGGCAGCACGAATATCCCGACGTCTGGCTGTCGTTCGGCAATCCCTGGGAATTCCAGCGCCCAGAGGTGGTCTATCACGTCCATTTCGGCGGCGGCGTCGAGCATGTCGACGACAAGGGCCGCG
This sequence comes from Bradyrhizobium sp. SZCCHNR1098, assembly GCF_032489375.1. NCBI lineage: Bacteria > Pseudomonadati > Pseudomonadota > Alphaproteobacteria > Hyphomicrobiales > Nitrobacteraceae > Bradyrhizobium > Bradyrhizobium sp. SZCCHNR1098. The sequence continues at coordinate 53,678 of NZ_JAUEXY010000012.1, read as the reverse complement.
ACCGCGCGATCTGGCACCCCGGCGAGACCGTGCAGGCGGTCGCCTATGACACCCCGATCGTCGGCTGGCGCGGCCAGCATGTGAATGCGCTCAGGCTGTGGTCGGCCCGCTCGCCCGACCCGCTGAAGCTCGACGTCTTCAACTCCGGCGACTATCTCGGCGCCTCGGCAGAAGAAGCGCGCGCCGAGGCGATCTGCAAGTTCCTCTATCCGAACGACGAGAGCCCGGCAGGACGCGAGCTGCGGCTGCGCCAGGAATATTTCTTCGTCTCGGCCTCGCTGCAGGATCTCGTCAAGCGCCATCTCGGCTCCGACGGCCAGCTGCGCAGCCTGGCGCAGAAGGCCGCGGTGCAGCTCAACGACACGCATCCTTCGCTCGCCGTGGCCGAGCTGATGCGGATCCTGGTCGACCTGCACAATTTCCGCTGGGACGAGGCCTGGAAGATCACCATCGCGACCTTGTCCTACACCAACCACACGCTGCTGCCGGAGGCGCTCGAGACCTGGCCGGTCGAGCTGTTCGAGCGGCTGCTGCCGCGGCATCTCGAGATCATCTACCACATCAATGCGCAGCATCTCGCGCTCGCCGAGCAGCGCGCACCGGGTGACATCGACTACCGCGCCTCGGTGTCCCTGATCGACGAGAAGAGCGGCCGTCGCGTGCGCATGGGCCAGCTCGCCTTCGTCGGCTCGCACCGCATCAACGGCGTCTCGGCGATGCATTCCGACCTGATGAAGGAGACCGTGTTCCACGATCTCAACCATCTCTATCCCGGCCGCATCACCAACAAGACCAACGGCATCACCTTCCGCCGCTGGCTGACCCTGGCCAATCCCAAGCTGACGAACCTCTTGCGCGAGGCCTGCGGCGACGCCGTCGTCGACGATCCGACGCTGCTGTCGAGCCTCGAGAGCTACGTTGCCGACGCCAGCTTCCACCAGAAGTTCCGCGCGGTGAAGCATCACAACAAGGTGCTGCTAACGCGTCTGATCGTCGAGCGCATGAACGTGCGTCTCGATCCGGGCGCGCTGTTCGACGTGCAGATCAAGCGCATTCACGAATACAAGCGCCAGCTCTTGAACATCCTCGAAGCCGTCGCGCTATATCAGGACATGAAGGACGACCCGCAACGCGACTGGGTGCCGCGGGTGAAAATCTTTGCCGGCAAGGCGGCGGCGAGCTACCGCTACGCCAAGCTGATCATCAAGCTGATCAACGACGTCGCCGACACCGTCAACAACGATCCCGCGATCGGCGGCAAGCTGAAGGTCGTGTTCATGGCCGACTACAATGTCAGCCTGGCGGAAACGATCATTCCCGCGGCCGACCTGTCCGAGCAGATCTCGACCGCCGGCATGGAGGCCTCCGGCACCGGCAACATGAAGCTGGCGCTGAACGGCGCCCTTACCATCGGCACGCTGGACGGCGCCAATATCGAGATCCGCGACAATGTCGGCGCCGACAACATCGCGATCTTCGGCATGGAGGCCGACGAGGTCATGCTCCGCCGCAAGCAGGGGCTGGACGCGTCCGACGTGATCCACCGGTCACCGCGGCTGGCGCGCGCGATCGATGCGATCGCGACCGCCGCGTTCTCGCCGGACGAGCCCGGCCGGTTCGAGCCGATCGCGCATGCGCTGCGCCATCTCGACCACTATATGGTCTCGGCCGATTTCGATTCCTACTACGAGGCCCAGCGCGGCATCGATGCACGCTGGCAGACCGTGCCGGCCTGGACCCGCGCCTCGATCCTGAACGTCGCGCGCATGGCGTGGTTCTCCTCCGACCGCACCATCCGCGAATATGCCGACGACATCTGGAACGTGCCGGTCGGCCCGGTGATGGCGCCGGTGCAAGCGCAGCGGGCGTGAGGTGGTGATTTCTTTCCGTCGTCATTGCGAGCGCAGCGAAGCAATCCAGGGCCGAACAAGAACGCTGGATTGCTTCGTCGCAAGGGCTCCTCGCAATGACGGCAGAGATCGAGAGTAGTCACTGTCGATGCAAGAGCGCGAATATGTCAGCCCCGACGGCCAGCTGAAGTTTCTCGTCATCTGCCCCGACGGCGATCTGACCATGGGGTTCGATGGCTGCCCCTGGCATACCCACGGCAGCATCCTGGCGGACCTGTCCGGATTGACTGAGGCCGAAGCCACCGAGCGCCTGGTGACCGACCTCATGACGAATATCAGCGTCATCACGGTCCGGCGTATCGGCGGCAACATCACCGACGCCTGGATCTCGGATGATCCGTCCGATGATCTTGCAAGCTATCAGCAATACGGCGAACCGACCGAAACGATTGAATTTCGGCGGTGGGACGGCACGCCAGTCGAGGTGCGGACGGATCATGCTTCCTGAAAACTCAACTCATCTGTTCGACGACGCCACCCGCGTCACCGCAGGCGACAGCCGCTGGCAGGGCCGGACCAGTCCGGACTACTGGGCCTTCGTCGGGCCGTTCGGCGGCGTCACCGCGGCGACCGTACTGCGCGCGTTGATCCAACATCCGCAAATTCAGGGCGATCCGCTGGCCGTGACGGTGAACTATTGTGCGCCGATCGCGGAAGGGCCGTTCGATCTCGACGTGCGGCTGGTGAAGGCCAACCGCTCCTCGCAACATTGGTGCGTCGAGCTGAGCCAGGGTGATGCAGACGCGGCGACGCTCGCCACCGTCGTGTTCGCCGAGCGCCGGCCGTCCTGGTCGCATCAGCCGGCCACAAAGCCCGAGGCGCCGCCGCTCGACCAGGTCAAGCGTCATCCCGACACGAACATGTCCTGGACCAAGCAGTACGATTTCCGCTTCATCGAGGGCCGTCCGGCATTTGGCGCATCGTCGTCGGGTGAGCCGCACAGCAGCTATTCCCGGCTCTGGATCTCCGACCGCAAGCCGCGCAAGCTCGACTGCCTGTCGCTGCTGTCGATGTCGGACGCCTTCTTCGGCCGCGTCTTCCACGCCCGCGGCGAGCTGGTGCCGTTCGGCACGGTGTCGCTGACGACCTATTTCCACGTCAGCCGGGACGAGCTCGCGGCCGAGGACATCACGCATGTGCTCGCGACGGCCGATGCCAAGATCTTCAACCGCAGCTATCAGGACCAGCACGGCGAGCTGTGGTCACCCTCCGGCCGCCTGCTCGCGACGACGACGCAGATCGCGTATTTCAAGGCGTGAAAGCCGGGACGCAAGCCAAGAAAACGGCGTCGTCCCGGCGTTCGCCGGGACGACAGCTGTGGGTATGGCTTGAGCCCGCGCCTCTCGTGCATTGAACGGGGCGGAGCGGGAAAATGTGGGGTCAGCCGCAACGCGACCGCCCCCTTGACGTTTGCAGCCCTACTCCGCCGCCAGCTTCAGATCCGGCGCGGCGTTACGGACCTCGGCATCGACCTGGGCTTCGAACTTGGCGAAGTTCTTCTGGAACATGCCGACCAGCGCGCGCGCAGTCTTGTCGAACTCGGCCTTGTCCTTCCAGGTATTGACCGGGTCGAGGATCTCGGTCGGCACGCCCGGTAGCGCGGTCGGCACCGCGAAGCCGAAATATTTGTCGGTGCGGAACTCGACGTTGCGCAAGCTGCCGTCGAGCGCCGCCGTCAGCAGCGCACGCGTCACCTTGATCGGCATGCGCGAGCCTGTGCCGTACTTGCCGCCGGTCCAGCCGGTGTTGACCAGCCAGCAGTCGACATTGTGGTCGGCGATCAGCTGCCGCAGCATGTTGCCGTAGACGGACGGATCGAGCGGCAGGAACGGCGAGCCGAAGCAGGTCGAGAATTCCGGCTGCGGCTCGGAGCCCAAGCCGCGCTCGGTGCCCGCGACCTTGGCGGTGTAGCCGGACAGGAAGTGGTACATCGCCTGCGCCGGCGAGAGCTTTGCGATCGGCGGCAGCACGCCGAAGGCGTCGGCGGCGAGCATCACGACGTTCTTCGGATGCGGCGCGCGGCCGGTGCGCGAGGCGTTCGGGATGTAGTCAAGCGGATAGGCCGAGCGGGTATTCTCGGTCTTGGAGCCGTCGTCGAAATCGGGAACGCGCGTATCCTCATCGAGCACGACGTTCTCGAGCACGGCGCCGAAGCGGGTCGACGCCGCGAAGATCTGCGGCTCGGCTTCCTTCGACAGCTTGATGCACTTGGCGTAGCAGCCACCCTCGAAATTGAACACGCCGGACGGACCCCAGCCATGCTCGTCGTCGCCGATCAGGGTGCGGTTCGGATCGGCCGACAGCGTGGTCTTGCCGGTGCCGGACAGGCCGAAGAAGACCGCGGTGTCGCCCTTCGGCCCGACATTGGCCGAGCAGTGCATCGGCATCACGCCGCGCTCGGGCAGATAGTAGTTGAGCGTCGTGAACACGCTCTTCTTCATCTCGCCGGCATAATAAGACCCGCCGATCAGGACGATCTTGCGGGTGAAATCGATCGCGACGACGTTCTGCGAGCGCACGCCATGACGTTTCGGATCGGCACGGAAGCTCGGCATGTCGATGATGGTGAGCTCCGGCACGAAGGTGTCGAGCTCGATGGTCTCGGGGCGGATCAGAAGGGTGCGGATGAACAGCGAGTGCCAGGCGAGCTCGGTGAAGACGCGCGTCTTGATGCGGAACGTGGGATCGGCGCCGCCATAGAGGTCCTGCGCGTACAGGGTCTTGCCTTCGGCGTGCTTGATGAAGTCCTGATGCAGCGCCTCGAACTGCTCGGGCGTGATCGCCTGGTTGCCCGCCCACCACATCTTTTCGGTGGAGGCGTCGCGCACCGTGAACTTGTCCTTCGGGCTGCGACCGGTGAACTCGCCAGTATCCGCGCACAGCGCTCCGTCGGCCGACAGCACAGCCTCGCCCGCCGCCAGCGAATACTGATAGAGCTGAGGAGCGCCGAGATTCCAGTGCACCTGCTTGAGGTTCTTTAAGCCGAACTTGTCGGCACCGAAGGCGCCGTTGCGAATACCCGTCTCTTGCACGAAGATCCCTCCTGAGAGCCCGCATCTGTTGCGCGCAGTCGCGCGCGTTGCGCGGTGACCGTTGCCGTTACATCGCCTTATCGAAGCGCGGTCGCCGACCTAATACTGATCAACGCTGGTCTTGCCAAGACGATCCGGCCCAATTGGTTATTGGCAAGCCGTGATGCACGTAGCTCATGTTTTGCCGCGTCATGCACATTCCAGCGGCAGCCGCCTGCGCTCCGCCGAGATGCTGCAACGCAACAGATATATCAGCGCGGTTGGGTTTCACGAGAACGACGAACGACGCTCAAATCGACGAATTCGCGTGGGCAAGCGAAGACCGAGCGACGAAATGCGTCGGTGATTAGCCGTGTCGTCGCCCACCCGATCAGCCAGCTTCCATTCACGATTGTCTCGCGCTTGCGGGATCACTTAATCCGATTCTCCCGGCCGCGACGTCAACGAGCTCACTCGCGCCCACGCCATGGGTTTGCGCGGCGCTCACCTTCTGCTGGGCAGGGAGCGTGCACATCGAGCTTCACCACAAACTGCGTTCATGGGTGAACTTCACGGTCTTTCGTCACGAGACGATGAGCACAGCCATCAAAGCCCGCTCGAACTACACCTCACTTCGCGCGTGCCTCGTCAGCAAGCCTCACCAGCATCTTGCGCAATGCCCCGGGCGTGGTCACGCGCTCGGGAAACTCCAGCCGCAGCGTCCTGCCGTCGGCCATCAGATCCAATCCCTCCGGGTCACAGCCGCTACACCGCCACTCCGCGGCTTCGGCGCCGAGCAGCGTCGTCGCGTAGAGGGCGAGCGCCTCGCGATGATCTTCGTTCATGTGATCGACGGCGCCCTGCTCTGCCAGAATCAGTTCGTCAGCATCGGATATATCCGTGAGAAACTGCTCGGGCTTGAGATCGACGATGCGGCCGAATCCGGCGACGAGATGTGTGCCTGACGGGCGAATCACGAAGAACGAGAAGTCGGCGAAATCCGCGTAGTCCGCAGCAGACGGATGCGCATTGAGATACCGACGGCGCAGCATCTCGCGATTGTCGTCGCTGGCCTGCTCGGCTTTTCCCGACAGCATGATGCGCGAACCTTCGAGCGGATCGCCGGGCGCGCGTTCATCGAGCATCAGCGACACGCGCGAATCGGCAAGTACATTCCTGGTGTGCACGGCTAATCGCGAGATCAGGATGATCGGAGCACCATCGGACGCCGTAGCGACATTGACCAGCGAGCAGTAGGGATCGCCCGAGCCAACCATCAAGGTTGCAAGTGCGCCCTGCCGGCTCCGGCGCAGCAGGGAATGCGTCACGCGGTTAGGGTTAAAGCTCGCAGACATCATCTTTCCCTCGTCCAAGCAGTTGCAATGAAGGCCTTTTTTCGGCTAAACGGACCACAAACTTGGGCGGGGCACAAACTTTGCCATGCTATTTGTGGAACTCGGTCACACTTCAGCCCAGCTTGCATTGCTCGTTGACCATGTTCGAAGCCCAGTTATGCGGCCCTTAGCTCGATTCTCGTGTCTCGGCTAACCAGACTCTGAAAGCAGGCTCATGCCCACAATCGCCTTGGTCGATGACGACCGCAACATTCTGACATCCGTCTCGATCGCGCTCGAGGCCGAAGGCTATCGCATCATGACCTATACCGATGGTGCATCGGCGCTCGACGGATTCCGGACCAGCCAACCCGACCTTGCCATCCTCGACATCAAGATGCCGCGCATGGACGGCATGGAGACGTTGCGGCGGCTGCGGCAGAAGTCCGACCTGCCCGTGATCTTCCTCACCTCCAAGGACGAGGAGATCGACGAGCTGTTCGGCCTGAAGATGGGTGCGGATGACTTCATCCGCAAACCGTTCTCGCAGCGCCTGCTGGTCGAGCGCGTCAAGGCCGTGCTGCGTCGCTCGCAGCCGAAGGATCCGACGGCGCTGCCGAAGGAGAACGACGCCAAGGCGCTCGATCGCGGCCTGCTGCGCATGGATCCGGAGCGTCACACCTGCACCTGGAAGAACGAGCCGGTCACGCTGACCGTCACCGAGTTCCTGATCCTGCAGGCGCTGGCGCAGCGTCCGGGCGTGGTCAAGAGCCGCAATGCGCTCATGGACGCGGCCTATGACGACCAAGTCTATGTCGACGACCGCACCATCGACAGCCACATCAAGCGGCTGCGCAAGAAGTTCAAGATGGTCGATGAGGAGTTCGAGATGATCGAGACCCTCTACGGCGTCGGCTATCGCTTCAAGGAAACCTGAAACGATAGCTCTGAAGCCCTGGCCCTGAAGCAAGGGACCTGAAGCATTGCCTTGCGCGACGTCATGCGAAATTGCGCGCTGACGTCGCGGTCTCGATTGGATAGGCTACGCCTCCTGCGCGTTTGTCCGAGCGCAGATGCCGGAACGGGGCCATTGTTGCGGCGAATTCGGGTGCGGCAAGTCGAGTTCTCACGGGAATTCGCCGCACGACCCCTACGAAATTCGGAATCGGAGCACTCACATTGCTCGATCGCACGCAGCTTGACCCAGCCGTGAATGCCCACGACGCCGCGGCGACGATCGCGTCCGAGGCGGCGGACGAGACCCCGCAGGTCTCCGGCTGGCAGCGTCCGCTGAGCTGGCTGCGCCGCGCCGGACAGTTCCTGTTCGCACTGTCGTTCTCGAGCCTCACCCGCCGCATCGTCTCGCTGAACATCGCCGGCCTGCTCGCACTGGTTGCAAGCATTCTGTACCTGTCGCAGTTCCGCGCCGGACTGATCGATGCCCGCGCGCAGAGCCTTCTGGTGCAGGCCGAGATCATCGCCGGCGCCATCGCCGCCTCGGCCACGGTGCAGACCAACACCATCACCATCGATCCCGAGCGCCTGCTCGATCTCAAGCCCGGCGAGAGCTACGGCGCGCCGGACGAATATTCGCCGCTCGACTTCCCGATCAATCCGGAACGCGTCGCGCCGGTGCTGCGCACGCTGATCTCGCCGACCAAGACCCGCGCACGCATCTATGACCCGAATGGCGGCCTGTTGCTCGATAGCCGCAATCTCGAGAACGTGCTGCGCTTCGACCTGCCACCGCCGTCGAGCGAGAAGCCCGGCTTCGTCGAGCGCGCGCTGATCTCGGTACGCACCTGGCTCAATCGCGGCGACCTGCCGCTGTACCGCGAATATGGCCCCGAGAACGGCAACGGCTACGAGGAAGTCGCCGACGCGCTGAAGGGCCAGAAGCGCAGCATGGTCCGGGTCAATTCGCGCGGCGAAGTCATCGTCTCGGTCGCGGTGTCGGTGCAGCGCTCGCGCACCATCCACGGCGCCTTGATGCTGTCGACGCAGGGCGACGACATCGATCAGATGGTCACCGCCGAGCGTCTCGCCATTCTGAAGGTCGGCGGTGTTGCCTCCGCGGTCATGATCGTGCTGTCGCTCTTGCTCGCCAGCACCATCGCCGGGCCGGTGCGCCGGCTCGCCGACAGTGCCGAGCGGGTCCGCCGCCGCATCAAGACCCGCGTCGAGATTCCCGATTTCACCCGCCGCCGCGACGAGATCGGCCATCTCTCCGGCGCGCTGCGCGACATGACGGACGCGCTCTACAACCGCATCGAGGCGATCGAGATGTTCGCCGCCGACGTCGCCCACGAACTCAAGAACCCGCTGACCTCGCTGCGCTCGGCGGTCGAGACCCTGCCGCTGGCGCGCAACGACAACAGCCGCGCCCGCCTGCTCGCCGTGATCGAGCACGACGTGAAGCGGCTCGACCGGCTGATCTCCGACATTTCCGACGCCAGCCGGCTCGATGCCGAGCTGCAGCGCCAGGACATGACTCTGGTCGATCTGCGCCGCCTCCTGAACACGCTGACCTCGGTCGCCAACGAGACCAAGCTCGGCACCGACGTCGCCGTCGAGGTCCGGTTCGAGGGCCGCGGCGCCAACGACACGTTCTCGGTGCCCGGTCATGATTCGCGGCTCGGCCAGGTGATCTCCAACCTGCTGTCGAATGCGCAGTCGTTCTCCGCCGCCGGCGGCAAGGTGCGCATCACCTGCCGGCGCGTGCGCTCGGAGATCGAGATCACGGTCGATGATGACGGTCCCGGCATTCGCGAGGACGCCCTGCAGCGCATCTTCGAGCGGTTCTATACCGACCGGCCGCACCAAGGCTTTGGCCAGAATTCCGGCCTGGGCCTATCGATCTCCAAGCAGATCATCGACGCCCATGGCGGGCGGATCTGGGCCGAGAACCGGCCCGGCCCTGTCGACGCCGACGGACATCCGACCTCGGCCGGGGCCCGCTTCATCGTCCGGCTGCCGGCGTCGTGACGAACGAAGCGGCGAGCATCCATGCGTCTGCCGTCCAGGTGGGGGAACTGGCCGTCCTGATCCGGGGTCCCTCCGGGTCCGGCAAATCCCGTCTCGCCTTCGATCTGATGCTCGCCGGACGCGCGGGACAGCTGCCGCCGACGGTTCTGGTGGGCGACGACCGTGTTCATCTCGCCACACGCGGCGGGGAAATGTGGGTAAGTCCCGCACCCGCTCTGGCCGGACTGATCGAGATCCGCGGCCTTGGAATCCGCGCCTGCGACCATGTGTCGGAGGCGAAACTGGGGCTGGTGGTCGACCTGATGGCCGAGGATGCCGCCCGCCTGCCGAACGCCGAATCGCTTCGCATTCATCTCAACGGTATCAAATTGCCACGCATACCGGTTGGGCCGGGTTTTCCACCCCTCCCTTTGGTTGTAGCGGAGCTTATTACCACTCCGACTTTCATGTTCCGGTAATCTTTCGGCCGATTGTGTGGAGCAAATTGGTAACCATATCAGCCCCACTATCGCGACCGATTAGACCGCCGCCAGCTCCCATTCTGTATGCCAGAATCCGGGAGGCTCATGAATATGCCCTCTTGCGCGGGGGCTCCGGATGGTCAAAGTGGCGCGTTCGTGCGGTGCACCCAAGGCGCCCGCGAGGAGTATCCGATGATTGGCCTGGTACTGGTGACCCATGGGCGCCTCGCCGACGAGTTCAAGGCGGCGCTGGAACACGTCATGGGCCCTCAAAAACAAATCGAAGCAGTCACGATTGGCGCCGACGATGATTCCGATCTCTGTCGCAGCGACATCATCGAAGCCGTGAACCGCGTCGACACCGGCGACGGTGTCGCCATTCTCACCGACATGTTCGGCGGCACGCCTTCGAACCTCGCCATCTCCTGCATGAGCCGGCCCAAGGTCGAGGTGCTCGCGGGCATCAACCTGCCCATGCTGGTGAAGCTCGCCAAGGTGCGCGAGGAGCGCTCGCTGCCCGACGCCATCGCCATGGCGCAGGAGGCAGGACGCAAATACGTCACCATCGCCAGCCGCGTGCTCGCCGGCAAATGAGCGACGAGGACGCCCCGCAGGACAACGTCGCCGGCCCGGCGGTCCCTGCCGGAGCCCTCTCGCGAGAGCTGCTGATCACCAACAAGCGCGGCCTGCACGCGCGGGCCTCGGCGAAATTCGTGCAGATGGTCGAAAAGTTCCAGGCCGAGGTCTGGGTGACGCGCGGCGGCGAGACCGTCGGCGGCCGCTCGATCATGGGCCTGATGATGCTGGCGGCGGCGCCGGGAACCAAGATTCTGGTCTCCGCCACCGGGCCCGAGGCGGAGGCCGCGCTGCAGGCGATCACCGACCTGGTGAACGACAAGTTCCACGAAGAAGGCGTGTGAGGGACTCCCGAACCTCGCTTTGCCTGCAGCAATGGGCATTCTACCCGATGTGCGCCTATCCTCGCATAGCGACGCGGTAAGGATGGCATGTCCAATAGCGCTATTCGGCTGAGCGAGGCAGACCTGCGAGCCGTGGCTGAATACGCAGCCCTCTCTGCACTTCCCGCGCTGGCGATCTTCGAATGCGACCGACCGGATGATCTTCGTGCACGAGCCGCAATACAGGCCGCCCGAAGCTTTGCGAGCGGTGGGAATCGGAGCAAATCCCTACGGGATAGCGCGTGGGCGGCGCAGCGGGCGGCAATCGAGGCCCGCGATGAGGGGTTGCGCGCGGCCTATGAGGCCGCTCGCGCTGCCCTCGCCGCGGCGGGCGCGGGCTTCCTTCATCCCCTCCCGAACCCTTCCCAGGTCAAGCACATCCTCGGAGCTGCCGGCCACGCGGCGCGAGCTTTCGAAATCTCAGCCGGAGACGTTCCCGCCGTCGGCGCTGACTACCTCGCGCGATCACGGCTTCTTGCTTCTCAAGCGGTCGTGGACGTCCTCAGACGTTATCCTTGTCCACCGCCCGGCGGAGGCCGGGTCGGAGAGCTGATCCGCCAGCTCGATACCCTGCTCCGGTGATCGGGAGGCCTCGCGCGCAGGAGCGCTTGGCCGGGACGGCAGCGGAGCTATCTCCCCGGTCCCTGAATATACACCCTCCAAACGATTGCAGGACCCGCCTGGCCGTGGAAGAAGCGCTGGGTGGTCATCACCAGCGGCTCGGCCTTCGGCGCCTCCTTGGCCATCCAGGCCTCGCAGGCCGCGATCCGGTTGTCGGTGGTGTCGCAGATGCCGATGAATCCCTCGCGCTTGAGGTCCTCCAGCGTGCTCAGGCCGGAACTCCAGGTCTCCTCCGCCGTGGTGGGCACCGTGAACGGCCGCGGGTGGTCCGGGCTATAGAAGGTCATCGGCGTGTTCATCTCGGAAAAGCCGGCCACGAGGGGCCAGGGCGAGCCGAACCGGGCGTGCCAGGCCTTGGTCAGCTCCCGCGCCAGCTCCGAACGGGCGCCATAGCCGGTGGCGCCGTTCGGATTGGCGGCCATCTCGCGCCGGGCAATCCAGGGCGAGGCGACCAGCGTCAGCAGCGACAGCACCAGCCAGACAGCGGCGAGCCGCGGCACCATGACCCGCCGCAGCCGCAGCGCGGGGATCGCGACCAGCGCCAGCGGCACCAGGAAGAACAGCGAGATGCCCCAATCGGTCTTCATGTAGATCGTGAAAGCGAGCCCGCCGAGCGGCGGCCCGACGGCGACGATCGCCTGCACCAGCCAGACATTGATCGCCTGGCTCACATTCACGCCGGGATTGGGACCGCCGCGCCAGTTGTGAAACGCAAAGCGCGGCGGCCAGGCCAACACGAGGGCCGCCAACACGACCGGCAAAGCGAGCAGCGCGAGATTGTGGCCGACATAGCCGAGCACGAGCTCGGCGGCCCGGCCGCGGTCCGACAGCGTATAGACATCCCCGGCATAGGTGATGGCGACGAAATCGACCCGCCACAGCCACACCAGATGCGGGATCATCGCCACCAGCATGGTGACGATCGCGACCCACGGCGCGGGCGACGCCAGGAAGCGCAACCGTTCCGGGTGCAGCAGTGCCGCAAGGCCGATGGCGCCGATCATGGTCAGCACCCAGTATTTGGTCATCAGCGCCGCCGCGCCGGCGAGGCCGAGCCACAGGCCGGAGGCGGCGCTGCGCTTTTCGAACGCGTTGAGATAGGCCAGCACCAACAGCGGCAGGGTCAGCAGCTGGACCAGGTCGGCGTTGTACTTGAAGCCCTTGAAATTGAAGATCGGGTACAGCGCGACCATCACCACGACGAAGAAGGCGCGACGGCGGTCGACCACCTTGAGGCTCGCGAGCCAGACGATCACGAGGCCGCTGCCATTCACGGCCATCGCCAACGCATAGGTCGCCCAGTCCTTGATCGGAAACACTGCGAACCACAGCCCGGCGATCCAGCCCGACAGCGGCGGATGCTTGCCGTAGCCGAGCAGGAAGCGGCTGCCCCAGGCATAGGCCTCGGCGACGTCCATGTGGACGTCCTGCGCTGCCTTCAGATTGGTGAGGATCGCCGTCCACAGCACCGCGTGGACCACCGCGAAGCCGATGACGACCCAGATCGACGTTGCCGGCGCCGTGGCGCGCGCCACCAGCCAGGCGGCGATCCGCCGCGGTCCGAAACGGCCGCGCATGCGCGCCGCGAGAGGCGGGAGAGAGGTACTCGACATCCGCCCTCGGTAGCCTGTTTTCAGCGCCCGGGGAATCAGCTTGCCGTGAAGAAAGGCCCTGGAAATTCAGCAATATGGTTGCTGGTTGGGGGCTCGGGGTGCTATCTGCGCGACCCATGACGACCGTCCCCATTCCCAACATCCGTAACTTCTCCATCGTCGCCCATATCGACCATGGAAAGTCCACCTTGGCCGATCGCCTGATCCAGATGACGGGCGGGCTGTCGGACCGCGAGATGGCGGGCAAGGAGCAGGTGCTCGATTCGATGGACATCGAGCGCGAGCGCGGCATCACCATCAAGGCGCAGACCGTGCGCCTGCGCTACCGCGCCAAGGACGGCAAGGATTACATCTTCAACCTGATGGACACGCCCGGCCACGTCGACTTCGCCTACGAAGTCTCCCGGTCGCTGGCGGCGTGCGAGGGCTCGCTGCTGGTGGTCGACGCTAGCCAGGGCGTCGAGGCGCAGACGCTCGCCAACGTCTACCAGGCGCTCGACAACAACCACGAGATCGTCCCGGTCCTCAACAAGATCGACCTGCCGGCGGCGGAGCCCGAGAAGATCAAGCAGCAGATCGAGGACGTCATCGGCATCGATGCCTCCGATGCCGTGATGATCTCGGCCAAGACCGGCCTCGGCATTCCCGACGTGCTGGAGGCGATCGTCACCCGGCTGCCGCCGCCGAAGGGCGATCGCGACGCCACCCTGAAGGCGCTGCTGGTCGACAGCTGGTACGACGTCTATCTCGGCGTCGTCGTGCTGGTGCGCATCGTCGACGGCGTGATGAAGAAGGGCCAGCGCATCCGGATGATGGGCACGGGTGCGGCCTATGACGTCGAGCGCGTCGGCTTCTTCACGCCGAAGATGACCCAGGTCGACGAACTCGGCCCCGGCGAGGTCGGCTTCATCACCGCCGCGATCAAGGAAGTGGCGGACACCCGCGTCGGCGACACCATCACCGACGACCGCAAGCCGGTGACGGAGATGTTGCCGGGCTTCAAGCCGGCGATCCCTGTGGTGTTCTGCGGCCTGTTCCCGGTCGATGCCGATGATTTCGAGACCCTTCGCGCCGCGATGGGCAAGCTCCGCCTCAACGACGCCAGCTTCTCCTTCGAGATGGAAACGTCGGCCGCGCTCGGCTTCGGCTTCCGCTGCGGCTTCCTCGGCCTGTTGCACCTCGAGATCATCCAGGAGCGCCTCTCCCGCGAGTTCGATCTCAACCTGATCGCGACCGCGCCAAGCGTCATCTACAAGATGAAGCTGACCGACGGCGAGGAGATCGAGATCCACAACCCGGTCGACATGCCCGACGTGGTCAAGATCGCCGAGATCCAGGAGCCGTGGATCGAGGCCACCATCCTGACGCCTGACGAATATCTCGGCAGCGTGCTCAAGCTCTGCCAGGACCGCCGCGGCAATCAGAAGGAGCTCACTTACGTGGGCAGCCGCGCCATGGTCAAATACGACCTGCCGCTCAACGAGGTGGTGTTCGACTTCTACGACCGGCTGAAATCGGTCTCCAAGGGCTACGCCTCGTTCGACTATCACCTGACCGACTACAAGCCGGCCGACCTCGTCAAGATGCAGATCCTCGTCAACAACGAGCCGGTCGATGCGCTGTCGATGCTGGTGCACCGGACCCGCGCCGAAGGCCGGGGACGCGCCATGGTCGAGAAGATGAAGGACCTGATCCCGCCGCACATGTTCCAGATCCCGATCCAGGCGGCGATCGGCGGCAAGGTGATCGCGCGCGAGACCGTGCGCGCGCTGCGCAAGGACGTCACCGCGAAGTGCTACGGCGGCGACATCACGCGCAAGCGCAAGCTTCTGGAGAAGCAGAAGGAAGGCAAGAAGAAGATGCGGCAGTTCGGCAAGGTCGACATCCCGCAGGAAGCCTTCATCGCCGCGCTCAAGGTGGATAGCTGAGGCAGTGTGGTGTCCCGACACAACCGGCGTGCTACCTTAGATAAGTCCGTCGTTAGAGATCGGGAGACCAATAATGAGTTTATTGAGGGATATTCAAGGATCATTAGTCGAAGGAAAGCCGTTAGGTCCAATTCTGCTTAAGCTGCGTCTTCTAGCATCACGTTTAGGTAGCGAGACTCTTGAGGAATGGGTCAAACACGAGTCTGAGGGCTACCCTTCCGATATTGATTTACCGGACTACAGAAAGATCCCGATAGCTTACAAAGCCACCTTTACAGGTCCGTTTGGGAGCGGAATGCAGAATGCTCCCATACCTCCGTACTTAATTGAGAAATTTGCGGGCGCCAGCTGGAATTTCAGCCACATGCGCCAAAGCATCGCAGGCATCGATAAACTTGTAGGTGCAGAGCAAGACCCAGGACAGACTCTGCATATCAATGCGTCAAACCTGATCCTTCTGCTACAAGGTAACGTATACGAAGATTATGCCTGCAACAGCGTAACCGGCATAATATCGGCCGGGGCTCTGGTAGAAATACAGAACGTTGTTCGAGCCAAGATTCTCGAACTGACTATCCAGTTGGAAAAGTCAGTTCCTGATGCGGTCGAGATTGGCTTGGGTATCTCGCCGACAAATCAATTCAGCAAGGATCATGATCGAGTGACACAGATTACGCACCAGGTAATCAACGGCAATGTAACATCAATTTCGAACACTGGGGACAACGCTCTATTCTCTTTCAACAATTCAGCAGGCGACCGAGATGCTTTCGTAAACACGTTGACAAAGGCAGGCATAGCGAAATCGGACGCGCAAGAACTAGCCACGGTTATTGCTTCCGAGAAGCCAGATAGCAAAGCTGAGCCGTTTGGGCCTAGGGCCAAGGGGTGGATCGTGAAGAACATTGGCAAAGCTGCCGACGGAACCTGGAAAGCAGGAATGGCTGTTGCTACTAATGTGCTGACCGAAGCGGCATTGCGGTACTACGGACTGAAGTGAGCTCTTGAGCGGCTTGTTGATTTTGGGCAACGAGATCAGACGCGCCCTTCTCCAACATTCGCCATCGAGCGGATCGGCGGTCGGAGACGCATTCGCGCCAGCCGACTGCTCTGACGGACTGCCGCCCTGCCCGGCGCAGCCCGACAACATCAATCCCAGGAGCGCCACGACAGCGCGCGGTGGCACTCGCCCTTGGCGCGAGCCCGATATAAAGGCACAGCCTACACGCTCGTTTCAGAGGTATTGCACTCGCGTACGGACGACGTGTGGACCAGTGAGAAGCAATCACGGCCCTGCAACCCGCGCGGAGAGGAGGGGATGTCCGTAAGGATGATCAACAATCCGCGCCCCCGTAGAATCACGGTATTCGTTCCTTAATGGTATTCTGGGACCCTTGCTGCAAAGCAAGGAATGCCCCGAATGTCCCGCCTCCGGTCCATCTCCGCCCGCCTCATCGTCGCGCTCTCGCTCACCGTCGCCATCGCCTGTGCCGTGCTCGGCACCTTCTCCGTCATCCAGCAGCGCGCCCTGACCCGGCTGGCGCTGGAGCAGCAACTCAAGCTGCAGTTCGACAGCGTGTCGGCCGGCATCGACTATGAAGGCCGCGCCGCGCTGGCGGTCAGCTCCACCCTGGCGGCGCTGCCGCCGATCGCCGATGCCTACCTCAAGGGCGACCGCGACGCGCTGGGCGCCCTGCTCGGCGGCGCCATGACATCGCTGAAGGCGCAAGGCATTCCGCTGGTGAACGTATGGGCGCCGCCGGCCACCAATTTCTATCGCGTGCACGAGCCCAAGGTGTTCGGCGACGACACCTCCAAGCGCCGCATCACCGTGGTGCAGGCCAACCAGACCGGCCGCCTGATCGCCGGCGTCGAGCAGAGCCGGCTGTCGCTCGGCATCTTCGGGATGACGCCGATCGTGCGCGACGGCAAGGTGATCGCGACCGTCGACGTCGGCGCCGCCTTCGGCAAGGAATTCGTCGAGCGCGCCAAGCAGCGCTTCGGCATCGATCTCGCGGTCTACTGGATCGACAACGGGCAGCCGAAGCGGCTGTCGTCGACGTTCGGCGACGATGTCGTCGCCACGCCGGACGAGGTGCTCGCGGTGTTCAAGGGCACGGCGCTGCTGCGCGACGCCACCCTGGCCGGCAAGCCCGCCGCGGTCTATGCCGGCCAGATCAGGAACTACGCCGGCGACCCGATCGCCGTGCTCGAGCTGATCAAGGACACCACGGCCTATGAGGCCGCAGCCAGCAGCGCGCAGCAGCAGCTGATCATCGGCACGGTCGTGATCCTGCTGCTCGCCGTCATCGTCGCGCTGTTCGTCGCCCGCGGCATCTCGCGGCCGCTGGTCGCGATCACCGCCGTCATGCACCGGCTGTCGAGCGGCGACACCGAGGTCGCGATCCCCGGCGGCCAGCGCAAGGACGAGCTCGGCACGATGGCGCAGGCGGTCGACGTGTTCCGCCGCAACATGATCGAGACGGCCAGCCTGCGCGAGGCGCAGGAGGCGACGCAACAGCGCGCCGAGCAGGAGAAGCAGGCGCTGCAGCGGCAGATGGCCGACCGGTTCGAGGCCGACGTCAAGGGCGTGGTGTCCTCGGTGGCCAAAGCCACGGCGGACATGGAGCGCGTCGTCCACGAGATCACCGTCAGCGTCAACGGCACCTCGCAGCGCGCAGCGGCCGCCGCTGCCGCATCCGAGGAAGCCTCGAGCGGCGTGTCGACCGTCGCTGCGGCCTCTGAGGAGCTCGCCTCCTCGGTGACCGAGATCGGCCGCCAGGTCGCGCATTCCAGCAAGGTCGCCGATGCCGCGGTCGTCAAGGCGCGCCAGACCACCGAGATGGTCGGCAGCCTCGCCGCAGCCGCCGAGAGGATCGGCGACGTGCTGCGCCTGATCGACGCGATCGCGAGCCAGACCAACCTGCTGGCGCTCAACGCGACCATCGAGGCGGCGCGTGCCGGCGAGGCGGGCCGCGGCTTCGCGGTCGTGGCCGCCGAGGTCAAGGAGCTGGCCGGCCAGACCGCCAAGGCGACGGAAGAGATCGCCGGCCAGGTCAGCTCGATCCAGGCCGCGACGTCCGACTGCGTGACCGCCATCGGCGGCATCAGCACAACGATCCAGGAGATCAGCGGCATTGCCGCGACGATCGCCGCCGCCGTCGAGCAGCAAGATTCGGCGACGCGCGAGATCGCGCGCAGCGTCCAGCAGGCGGCGTCAGGCACCAACGAGGTGTCGCAGAACGTCGTCGGCGCCAGCGACGCAGCCGAGCAGTCACGCCAGCTCGCCGACCACGTCATGGTCGCCACGCGCGACCTCGGCAAGCGTGCGAACGACCTGTTCAAGAGCGTCGACACCTTCCTCGCCGGCCTGCGCAAGGCCGCGTAGCTGGCGGGCCGCTTGCGCTCAGCCGCCCGGCGTGAGCGCAAAGCCCTCGTCGAGCCAGCCGGCAATGCCGCCGATCATCATCTTGACCGGCAGCCCGAGCTGCGCGAGGCGGATGGCCGCCCGGTTGGCGCCGTTGCAATGCGGACCGGCGCAGTAGACGACGAAAAGCCCGGTCTTCGGATACTCTGCCATCCGCTCCGCGGTCATGGTCCGGTGCGGAATGTTGATGGCGCCCGCGATGTGGCCCTTCGCGAACGAGGCCGGGCCGCGGACGTCGACCAGGATGAAGTCCGGAGCGGCCGCGCGGAGGCTCTCGTGAACGTCCCAGCAATCGGTCTCGAATCCGAGCATCGTCTCGAAATGCTGGAGCGCCAGCGCTGAGGGAGCGGCGGGTACTTCGGTAACATGCGTGGTCATTGGGTCTCCATTCGGTGATGTAAACAGACCCGAAGCTCGCCCGAGATGCCCGGCGCCCCAAGTGACGGATCCGACAAAGTCCGGTAAGTTTCCGCCAATGCCTCCAGCCGCAGCCAGCAGCCATCGTCAGGATCCCGGCCTCGTCGCCGTCATTGCCTATGACGGGCTGTGCACGTTCGAGTTCGGCATCGCGGTCGAAGTGTTCGGACTGCCGCGGCCGGAGTTCGATTTCTCCTGGTATCGGTTCAAGGTGGTCTCGGCCGAGGGACGGCGGTCACGCGCGATCGGCGGCATCGTCGTTGAGGCCGGCGCGCCGCTCTCGCGCCTGAAGGACGCCCGCACGATCATCGTGCCGGGGTGGCGCGATCGCACCGAGCGGCCGCCCGAGCGCCTGCTGCGCGCCATCTCGCAGGCGGCTGCGCGCGGCGCGCGATGCCTGTCGATCTGCTCCGGCGTGTTCGTGCTCGCAGCCGCAGGCCTGCTGGACGGCAAACGCGCCACGACGCATTGGCGGCACATCCCCGACCTGAAGCGGCTCTACCCCCGCATTCAGGTCGAGGAGGACACGCTCTATGTCGACGAGGGCAACGTCATCACCTCGGCCGGCAGCGCGGCGGGCATCGACGCCTGCCTGCATCTGGTCCGGCGTGATTTCGGCAGCAAGGTTGCGAACACCGTTGCGCGGCGGTTGGTGATGCCGCCGCACCGGGACGGCGGGCAGGCGCAGTACGTTGTCGCACCGGTCCAGGCGCGCCCGGGACGGACGATCGGCGAGGTCATGGACTGGGCACGGGCGCGACTAGCGCAGCCGATTGCGATCAGCGCGATGGCAAAACGCGCCGGGATGAGCGAGCGGACTTTGCTGCGGTCGTTCAAGGACAGCACCGGCGCGAGCCCTGCGGCTTGGCTGCAGCAGGAGCGCATGGCGCGGGCGCGGGAGCTGCTGGAGACTGCGACGCTCTCCCTGGCGGACATCTCGGCGCAGTGCGGCTACCGGTCGCTCGAAACGTTTCGCGTCGCTTTCCGTCGCATCGTCGGAACATCGCCCGCGGCGTATCGCCGGCGCTTCGAGGCGCGCCCGACATCAGCCAGCGTCGCTCGCTCAAGCCACCAGCGCGTTGCCAGATGAGGCACCGTCCATGGCATCTCGCTGCGCCTGCAACAGCCGGACGATGTCGACATTGGGCCGGGGCCGGCTGAACAGATAACCCTGCCCTTCATGGCAGCCCTCGGCGCGCAGGCAGCGCAGCTCGGCCTCGGTCTCGACGCCCTCGGCCGTGATGATGACGCCGAGCCCCTTGCCGAGGCTGACGATCGAGCGGACGATCGCCTGCGCCTCGCGATTGGCGGCGAGATCGCGGATGAAGGATTGGTCGACCTTGATCTTGTCGAACGGAAAGCTGCGCAGATAACTCAAGCTGGAATAGCCGGTGCCGAAATCATCCATCGAGATGCGGACGCCGAGCGCGCGTAGCGCATGCAGGGTCGCCAGCACCTGGCCGCTCTTTTCAAGCACCAGGGTCTCGGTGATCTCGAGCTCGAGCCGGCTCGGTGGCAGGCCCGACTGCTTCAGCACGTCCATGACCAGCGACAGCACGTTGCCGACGCGAAACTGCAGCGGCGACATGTTCACGGCGACGCGGACGTCGTCCGGCCATTTTGCAGCGTCGCTGCAGGCCTGGCGCAGCATCGCGCGGCCAAGCGCCGAGATCAGGCCGGTGTCCTCGGCGACCGGGATGAACTCCGACGGCGGGATCATGCCGCGCTCGGGATGCGGCCAGCGCACCAGCGCCTCGAACCCGGTGATGCGTCCGGTCGAGAGGTCGATCAGCGGCTGATAATGCGGCTGCAGCACGTCGCGCTGGATGGCCTCGCGCAGCTCGGATTCGATCTTGCGCCGGCTCTGCGCGCGGGCATCCATGCCGGGTTCGAAATAGCTGAAGGTGCCGCGCGTCTCGTTCTTGGCACGCGACAGCGCCATGTCGGCATTCTTGAGCAGCTTCTCGGCATCGTCGCCGTCGTTCGGCGCCATGGCGATGCCGATCGTGGCGCCGATCGTCACCGAGCTGCCGTCGATGAGATAAGGATCGGCGATCGCCTGCAACAGCCGGCGGCAGAGCTGGGCCGCATCCTCCGGCCGTGCCTGCCCGCCTTGCACCACCGCGAACTCGTCGGAGTTGAGACGGGCGACGATGTCCTCCTGGCGCAGGATCGAGCGCAGCCGCTTGCCGACCCCGCGCAGCAGCCGGTCGCCGACGGCGTGGCCCAGCGTGTCGTTGATCGACTTGAAATGGTCGAGGCCGAGCACCAGCACGGCGATTTTCTCGGAGCCGCGCCGCATCTGGGCGAGCTTGTCATCGATCTTCTGGCGCAGCAGGTTGCGGCTCGGCAGGCCGGTCAGTGCATCGTGCTGGGCCAGGAAGGCGAGCCGCGCCTCGGCGCGCTTGCGTTCGGTGATGTCCATCAGCGCCAGCAGCACGGCGGGCTGGCTGTTGTGGACGAGATGGCGTGAATAGATCGCGAGATCGATCAGGGCGCCATCGGCGCGGACATGCTTCCAGGTGCGCGCCGCCTGCTCCTCGCCGGACTGCTCGCCGGCCCAGGGCGGCTCGCTCTCATAGGCCTGCAGGTTGCGGATGCCGAGCCGCTCGAAGGCGGCGCGGCTATAGCCGTAATGCTGGGCCGCCGCTTCGTTGACGCCGAGCACGCGCCCATCATCCGTCGCGCAGACGATCATCGGCACCGGATTGCCGTCGAATAGCAGGCGGAACGACTCCTCGCGCTGCTTCAATTCGGTGATGTCGACGCGCAGGCCGACGATCCCGCCATCGCCGGTCAGGCGCTCCTCGATCAGGATGGTGCGGCCGTCGGACAATTTCTGCTCGTGGCGGCCGCTCGGCTGGAACAGCCTCTCCAGCCGCTCGGCGATCCATTCCTCCTCGCGCCCGGCGGCTTCCGGATAATCGCCCCGCGCCACGCCGACCCGGATGGTGTCCTGCAGCCGCGCGCCGGCTTCGAACAGGTCCGAGCTGCGGTTGTAGATTTCGGCGTATTTCTTGTTCCAGAGAATGTAGCGGCCGTCGGCGTCGAGGAACACGATCCCCTCGGGAAGAATGTCGATCGCTTCGATGAGACGATCATGCGCCTTCTTCGCCTCCGCCATCGCCACTTCGGCGCACTTGCCCGCGCTCTCATCGACGGGGCCGAGGTTGCGCAGGTTGTGCCGCCGCAATTTCGGGCTCGGCTTGACCGGGTGAATTGCATCGCGGGCGCTTGGCACGCGATTGCGCTTTTTTGCCGTGGGTGGCCGAACGGGCCGCATTGCGTGCCTCACTCTCCTTCTCGACGAGCAGTTTTCGGCCACGTTTCTGAAAAAATGGTATCTTGATGCAGGGCACGACAGCCACTGGTTACGGGAACAGGCAGATGCACTCGCGTATTTGGAGAGCTGAGACTTGCGCAGAGGATCAACCAAGGGCTGCGGTACAACCAGCGATAAGTGACGTCGGTTGCCGCAGACCAAAAAAGACCCGCATACCGTGCAATGGCCCCGCGCACGGTGTTCATTTACCGAACGAACTCACGCAATTGAGCCGTGTTCAGCCGGTTCCGCCAATCCGGCAGCAGGGTTAAAGTCAGGTTAAAGTGGCTCGAATGCCTGACGTGACGCAGAATTGGACATCTCGACCGGTCGGCAGCCGCTACACTCGCTCCATGCATGTCCGCCTGATTCTGGTCGCCATCATCAGTTCGGCCGTCATTGCCGCGACGGCTCCGGCCCATGCCCAGGACAAGGGCAGCGTCGAGCCGAAGACCCTGCCGCCCTTGGCGCATCCGGACGATCCGGATACACCGGCCAAGGAGCTGTTCGCCCGCAGGATCCTGCCGTCGGCGCAACCGACCAAGGTGATTGGAACCTATAATCGCGGCTGCATCGCCGGCGCCGAGCGAATGCCGATCAATGGCGAGGGCTGGCAGGTGATGCGGCTGTCGCGCAACCGCAATTTCGGTCATCCCAACCTGATCGCGCTGCTGAAACGGCTGGCGACCCGCGCGCACAAGGATGCCGGCTGGCCCGGCATCCTGGTCGGCGACATCAGCCAGCCGCGCGGCGGGCCAGCGCTGAGCGGCCATGCCAGCCATCAGATCGGGCTCGACGCCGACATCTGGCTGACGCCCATGCCCGACCATCGGCTGTCGCGCAACGAGCGCGAGGAGATGTCGGCGGTCATGATGGTGCGGCCCGATCGCCTCGACGTCGATCCGCGCGTGTTCACGAAGGGCCACCTCGCCGTGATCCGCACCGCCGCGCAGGAGCGGTCGGTGCAACGCATCTTCGTCAACGCTGCGATCAAGAAGGCGCTGTGCCGTGACGCTAGGGGGGACCGCAGCTGGCTCACCAAGGTGCGACCGTGGTGGGGTCACGACTATCATTTCCACATCCGCATGGTGTGCCCGCCGGGCAACCCGGACTGTCATGGCCAGACCGACCAGGAGGGCGGCGACGGCTGCGGCGACCTCGACTATTGGTTCTCGGACGCGGTGCTGCATCCGCCGCCGCCGAAAGAGCCGCCCAAGCCGCCGCAACCGATCACGATGGCGCAACTGCCGCCTGGCTGCCGGGCGGTGCTGCATGCGCCGGACGCCAAGAATTGATGCGACCGAAAGCCGACACGACGAAGGAGTCGCAGGAGCGGCTGGATCGCTCTCGGATGACGGCGCTCGCACCGTGAGCGCGACGATCGAAGGGGATGACGGTCCCTCCACCTCCTGTTATCGCGGTATCGAAATGCCGCGGGTTGCTGCGCGGCGTAACGGTAGCGAGTCCGTCATGATCCTGATCCGTCCCGCCGTGACTGCCCTCCTCCTCACGCTGGCCGCCAGCACGGTCGCGCTCGCCGCCGAGCCGAGCGGCTGCGACAAGTTCAAATGGGACATCGCGCGCGAGCGTGCCGCCCTGACCGCAGCCGACCGCGAGAAGCTCGCATCGGGTGTGGAGGTCGCCACCATCCCTGCGACCGGCATCGTGCTGGAGCTGCGTCCGGCGGCTGAGGCCAAGCTGGCGGTGCCGCCGGAACGCGCGCCCAAGGACGGCACTTTCGCCGGCCTCGCGCGGATTACCGCGGCGCCCAAAGCCGGCGTGTACACGATCAGCCTATCAGCCGCGGCCTGGATCGACGTCGTGCAGGACGGCAAGATCCTCAAGCCGGCCGGCTTCAGCGGCGCCACCGATTGCGACGGCATCCGCAAGACCATGAAGTACGAACTGAGATCGCAGCCCCTCGTGCTGCAGGTCAGCGGCGCGCCGGAGAATACGATCTCGATCGCCGTCCTGCCGGCGGCAGAATGACGCTCACACCCCCGCGACCGACGACCAGACACTGGCCAGCCTGCGCTTCATCCGCTCCTTGCGCGTCAGCACCGGCACATCCTCCTCGTCCTCCGGCAGGCGCAGGCCGACCACATTGACGCGGCCGCCGGAGATCGAGCGAGCGACCAGCACGATGGTATCGAGCGCCACGGTCGCGCCTTCCCTCGGCGCGTTGTCGAGGTGAATGTCGAAATAGTCGGCGAGCGTCAGCTTGTCCTCGCCCTCGTCGAGCTTGACGCCATAGATGCCGGCGACCTCGTCGAGCGTATGCTCGGCCGAGACCATGAAGTCGCCGAGCAGATGCGGGTCGGGCGCCGCCGACGGCGGCATGTCGACGAAGAAACGGTCGAGCGACTCGGCCTTTTCCGGCGGTGCCAGCAGATAGAGATAGTCGCCCGGCGCGATCGGCTCGGCCTCGGGCGGCGACAGAATCTGCTCGTTGCGGATCACCAGCGTCGGCTTCGACCAGGACGGGATCAGGCCGCGGCGGAAGTACAGGCTCTTGGAGCGGATCGAATAGCCGACCAGCTGCTGCTCGAGCTGGCCGGGCAGATCGAGCTCGATGCGGCGCGGGCCCCGATCGGTGCGCGGCAGCGCCACGTGCAGCTTGCGCGCGGCCACGCCGAGCGTCCAGCCCTGCGCGAGCAGCGAGATGATCACGACCACGAACGCGACGTCGAAATAGAGATAGGCCTTGGACAGCCCGACCAGCAGCGGGATCGAGGCGAGGAAGATCGCGACCGCGCCGCGCAGGCCGGTCCAGGCGATGAACGCCTTCTCCCGCCAGTTGAAGCGGAACGGATAGAGGCAGAGAAACACCGCGACAGGTCGCGCCACCAGCATCAGCATCAGTGCAACAGCGATCGCCGGCAGCAGGCTGTCGAGCAGCCGCTGCGGCGACACCAGCAGCCCGAGCAGCACGAACATCACGATCTGGGCGAGCCAGGTCGCGGCATCGAGGAAGGTGACGACAGAGTTGTGCGCGCGGGTCGGACGGTTGCCGACGATGAGGCCGGCGAGATAGACCGCGAGGAAGCCGGAGCCGTGGGCGATCTGCGCCATGCCGAAGATGACCAAAGCGGCCGTGGTCACGAACGGCGCGTGCAGACCCTGCGGCAGCGCCACCCGGTTGAGGCCGATGACGACGAGGCGGCCGCCGACGATGCCGAACAGCGTGCCGAGCACCGCTTCGCGGACCAGCTCGAACGCGAAATGTCCGAACGAGCCGTGACCGACCGAGATCAGCTCGACCAGCATCAGCGTGAGGAACACCGCGAACGGATCGTTGCTGCCGGACTCCGCCTCCAGCGTGGCGCCGACGCGCGGGCGCAGCCGCAAGCCCTGGGCGTGCACCAGCAGGAACACGGCCGCGGCATCGGTCGAGGCGATGACGGCGCCGACCAGCATCGCCTCGGTCCAGCCGAGGTCGAGGGCATATTTCGCCACCGGCGCGGTGATGAACGCGGTCATCAGCACGCCCACGGTGGCGAGCACCATCGAGGGCGCCAGCACGGTGCGGATGCTCTGGAAGCGCGTGCGCAGGCCGCCGTCGAACAGGATCAGCGCCAGCGCGACGGAGCCGACCAGATAGGTGGTACGGACGTCCTGAAATTCGATATGACCAGGGCCGGAATCGCCCGCCAGCATACCGATGACCAGGAACACCAGCAGCAGCGGTGCGCCGAAGCGCAGCGCCAGCAGGCTCGACAGGATACCGGCCATAACGAGGACCGCACCGAGGAGGATGGCAATGCTGACGGCGTCGAGGGATGTCATGAAAAAACGCTGATGAATCCGAGTTTTACATCCTTATCGTCGCCACACTTGCACGCCAACCGGATTTGCTCCTATCGCGGCGATATGCCCATTTTTCCATCCTTGGCCGTGTTCGGGGTATATTTCGCGGCAATCGCCCGTGACGAACACGAACTAAATCCCGCTGATCCCGCCAACCCGCGCCACTGTTCCCCTCCGAGACCCCGCTGATGGACCTCGACCTGAAAGACGTTCTCGAATTCCTGCAGACCGTTGGCCGCTCGATCGGCGCCGAGGTCACCTCGCCGTGGTTCTATCTTCAACTCGGGCTGGTGCTGAGCGGCGCCGGCATTGCCTTTGCGGCACGCGCCGCCGTGCGCGCGCGCATCGACATGACCTCGCTGGCGATGGGCTGGCCGGGCCCGCTGCGGCAGCTGCTACGGGTGCTGCTGGAGAGCGTCGCCACGGTCGTGTTCGTGATCCTGATGCGGATCGCCCGCACCGGCATGTTGCTGTGGACCTGGCCGAGCCGCAGCTACCTGCTCGCCGTCGCGCTCAAGCTGGCGCTGGCCTGGCTCGTGATCCGGCTGATCACCTCGGTGATCCGCAGCACCTTCATCGTGCAGATCGTGTCGATCTCGGCCTGGCTGGTCGCCGCGCTCAGCATCATCGGCCAGCTCGACAACGTGGTCGACGCGCTCGATTCCATCTCGGTCGTGCTCGGCGGCCTCAGGCTGACGCCGCTGCTGGTGATCAAGCTCGGCGTGCTGCTGCTGGGCGTGCTGTGGCTGACCAACATCGCCAGCAATTTCGTCGAGAGCCGCATCACCCGCTCGACCGACCTGACACCGTCCATCCAGGTGCTCTTGATCAAGATGGTCCGCATGGGCCTGATGATCCTCGGCGTCGCGATTGCGATCAGCGCGGTCGGCATCAACCTGTCGGCGCTCGCGATCTTCTCGGGCGCCGCCGGTGTCGGTATCGGCCTCGGCCTGCAGCGCATCGTCGCCAATTTCGTCGCCGGCATCATCCTGCTGGCCGACAAATCGGTGAAGCCGGGCGATCTCGTCACCATCGGCGACAGCTCGGGGCGCATCAGCGCGATGAACACGCGCTACATCTCGGTCGCCGCCGGCGACGGCCGCGAGTTCCTGATCCCGAACGAGGACCTTGTCACCCAGAAGGTGACCAACTGGACCTACACCGACAAGAACACGCTGGTGAAGGTCAATTTCGGCACCAACTACGACGCCGATCCCAGGGTCGTCTGCAAGCTCGCCACCGAGATCGCGGCCGAGACGCCGCGCACCTTGAAATCGAAGGCGCCGAACTGCCTGCTGACCGAGTTCACCGAGGCCGGCATGAAGTTCTCGCTGACCACATGGATCGCCGACCCCAGCTACATGGACAGCGTCAAGAGCGAGGTGATGCTGGCGCTGTGGGAGGCATTCAAGCGCGAGGGCATCAGGGTGCCGTATCCGGTGCGAGAGCTTCGCGTTCGCGGCGGTGCGCTGCCGGTGGAGACCACGCTGGAGGTGCCGACCGGCTAGGCGGCAGATCCGGCCGTGCACACCCGGCTTGCACCGGCCGGCACGATCATTAAATTAGGCGATCACCCCGCGACACCCCTGAGAACGAAACAGGCCCATGAACTATATCGAAGCGACCGACACCACTGCGCGCAAGAACGGCCAGATCAAGCTGCACGGCCCGAGCGGCTTTGCCGGCATGCGCAAGGCCGGCGCGCTGGTGTCGAGGTGCCTCGATGCGCTCACCGACATCGTCAAGCCGGGCGTGCCGACCTCGCGGATCGACGATTTCGTCCGCGACTTCGCCTTCAGCCACGGCGCCTATCCGGCGACGCTGATGTATCGCGGCTATCGCTACTCGACCTGCACGTCGATCAACCACGTGGTCTGCCACGGCATGCCGAACGACCGGCCGCTGAAGGAAGGCGACATCATCAATGTCGACGTCACCTTCATCGTCGACGGCTGGTACGGCGATTCGAGCCGCATGTATGGGATCGGCCCGATCGCGCGCAAGGCCGAGCGGCTGATCGAGGTCACCTACGAATCGATGATGCGCGGCATCGCCGCGGTGAAGCCCGGCGCCACCACCGGCGACATCGGCCATGCGATCCAGAGCTTCGTCGAGCCGCAGGGCATGAGCGTGGTGCGCGACTTCTGCGGCCATGGCCTCGGCCGGCTGTTCCACGACGAGCCGAACATCATCCATGTCGGCCGCCCCGGCGAGGGCGTGCTGCTCAAGCCCGGCATGTTCTTCACCATCGAGCCGATGATCAATCTCGGCAAGCCGCATGTGAAGATCCTGTCCGACGGCTGGACCGCGGTGACGCGGGACCGCTCGCTGTCGGCGCAGTTCGAGCATTCGGTCGGCGTCACCGCCGACGGCGTCGAGATCTTCACGCTGTCGGAGCGCCATGGCGAGAAGCCGCTGACGCAGGTGTGAGCGCCGCCTCGGGCCGAATGGTCGCCGGGCGTCCGATTGTTGCCATGTCCGGCTGATCGACTGCCGCCTCCATAGCATGCGATTGCGGGAGGCAGCTCTGACCATCGCAACACGCCGTGGCGTTCTCGGCCTTCTCTCCGCGGGCGCAGCGCTGCTGACGCCGCCGGCGCGCGCCGCGTCGGAGACAGTTCCTGCATTGGCGAATGCCGACGATGCCTGCATCCTGACGCCGCAGTCGGAGTCGGGACCCTATTATCTCGATCCCAAGCTGGTGCGCGCCGAGATCGCCGAGGACCGGCCGGGCGTCCCGCTCAGGCTGCGCCTTCGCGTCATCGAGGCCGGCTCCTGCGCACCGATCCCGGGCGCACGGGTCGACGTCTGGCACTGCGACGCCCGCGGCATCTATTCGGGCTATCCCGGCCAGAGCGACAATCACAAGCTCGACCAGAGCGGCAAGACGTTCCTGCGCGGCACCCAGATGGCCGATGCCGCCGGCTGGGCCGGCTTCAGGACGATCTATCCCGGCTGGTATGCCGGCCGCGCCACCCACATCCACTTTAGGGTGTTTGTCGACGAGGCCACGGTGTTGACGGGACAGACCTTCTTTCCCGAGGCGCTGAACGAGTTCATCTACACCAACGTGCCCGACTACACCGGACGGCCTAAGCAGCGGCTCGTCATCAACGCCAACGACCGCGTCGCGACCGAGGCCGATCCCGATCACCGCGCGCATTGCGCGGTGAAGGAGGAGCGCGACCATTATCTCGCAACATTGACGCTGGCTGTGAGCCGCAACCCGGCCGCCGCGGTCGAGATGCCCACCGGCAAGCTGCCCCCGGCGCCGTGGATCAAGGACCGGCTGGCGGCGCTGGTGCCCGGGCTGAAGCGCAGCCCGTTCTGATCAATCCGGCTCGGTGAACTGATAGGCCAGCGCGGCGAGCGGCAGCGCCGTGCCGAATGCGGCGGCGGCCGTCCAGCCGCCATGCACATAGGCCCACGCACCGAGGCCCGACCCTGCAGCGCCCGCGACGAAGAAGGTGGTCATGTAGAGCCCGTTGAGTCGGCTGCGCTGGCCGGCGCCGAGCACGAACAGCACGCGATAGCCGAGAATGAGGCTGAGCTGCGCGCCGCAATCGATCGCGATGGCGGCGATCACCAGCGAGATCAACGACCAATTCGTTCCGAGCGGGACCGTCAGTGTCAGCGCGAACCCGGCAGCGCACAGCACCATCGACGCAACCGTCGCCGGCCTCGTCCAGCCGCGGTCGGCGATGCGGCCGGCGACCGGCGCCATGATCGCGCCGGCGACGCCGGCCAGCGCGAACAGGGCGATGCCGGTCTGCGACATCCGGAAATCGGACCCGGCCAGCAGCAGCGGTGACGTGGTCCAGAACACGCTGAAGCCGCCGAACAGCGCGGCCTGGTACAGTGCCCGGCGGCGCAGCGCCGGCGTGTCGCGATAGAGCTCGACCATCGAGCCGAGCAGCTGGCCGTAGCTCAGCCGCGCCTGCGGCTCACGCGGCGGCAGGGCTAGGCGCAGCACGACGGCAAGGATCAGCATGGCAAGCGCCGAGGCCGCATAGATGACGTGCCAGGAGGCATGGGCCGCGACGAAGCTCGCGAGCGGCCGCGCCAGCATGATGCCGAGCATCAGACCGGTGGTGACATTGCCGACGACGCGGCCGCGGATCGCCTCCGGCGCCATATGGCCGGCATACGGGATCAGGATCTGCACCGCGACCGAGCCGAAGCCGATCAGCAGCGCCGAGAGCAGGAATGTCGATGGGCTCGTCGCCAGGGCCGCACAGCCGAGTGCGGCGGCGCCGACGATGATAGTCGTGATGACGAGCTTGCGGTTTTCGATGAGGTCGCCGAGCGGCACCACGAACAAGAGACCTGCGCCGTAGCCGATCTGGCTCATCGTCACCAGCAGTCCCGCGAGCTGCGGCCGCAGCCCGAGGTCGGCGCTGATCGGCCCGATCAACGGCTGCGCATAATAGATGTTGGCGACGATCAGCCCGCAGGAAAAGGCCAATAGCAGCGTGATCCAGGCGGACAGCGAGTCGCCGGAATCGGACGTGATGGTGGTCAACGCGGATCTCTCTCGGGCGGAAACGGCAGGCCATAGGGCCTTATGAGAACAGAGGCTGTCGAGCTGTGATTTTGCATCGCAGCATTCAAGCCCGACATAGGTGCTGAGGTCCCCCGCACCAATTCACGTCTACGTGGGCGCTGCATCGCCCAAGCCGGAGCGGAGGGGGCAGGCAATCGAGGCCGCTAGCGCATGCCACGCGCTGACGTTTCGGTCTCTTCGGTGCGCCGGCCGCCGATCAGCCGCGGCAGCAGCATCGGCACCCGCTGGCGGTAGCGCCGATAGCTCTCGCCGAACTCGACAATCAGGTCCCGCTCCTCGAGCTGCAGCCCGATCAGGATGTAGGCCGTGCTGAGGACCGCGAACAGCAAATGACCGACCGACATCTCCGGCGTGGCCCAGAACGCGAGCAGGAAGCCCAGCATCAGCGGGTGGCGCACCAGGCGATACAGCAGCGGGGTCTTGAACGGCTGCGCCGTCGCATCGGTGCCGCGGAGGGCGAGGACGGCCTGCCGCAGGCCGAACAGATCGAAATGATCGATCATGTAGGTCGAGCTGAGCGCGATGAGCCAGCCGAGCCAGTGGACGCCGGTCAGCACGGCCGCGGCGACGCCCTCGACGCGCCAGACCGGGATCGGGATCGGACGCCATTGCCAGAACAGCAGCAGCAGGATCACGCTGGACAGCAGCACATAGGTGCTACGCTCGGCCGCCGCCGGAATGATGCGCGTGAACCACCGTTTGAAGGCCGGACGCGCCATCACGCTGTGCTGGGCCGCAAACAGCGCCAGCAGCAGCACGTCGACGACGACGGCCTCGGTCACGGTGCTGGACTCGCCCACGTCGATCGACTTGGCCGTGAGATAGTTGTAATTGCCGACGAAACCGACCGCCCAGACGAACGACCCAAGAAAGACGGCATAGCTCGTGATGGCGTAGAGCATGATGAGGAGACGTCCGGACATGAATGTTTCCTTGTTGCATCGAGGACGGCATGGCCGTGATCGAGACGCCCGATCCTGGGATCGTTCACGTCCCGCGCGAGCCTGAGCCTTACCAATCGACCGTCCCCCGAGCGTCCCCCGGACGCAGCCATGCAGGTCGCACGACAATGGTTCAGTTCCGCGTCCGGACATTCGGCTTTCCCGAGCTGCATCGCGACGGCCAGCCATGCCCGCTGTCGCTGCGCAAGGGCCTCGCTCTGCTGGTCTATCTGGCGGAGGCCAAGGGCCCCGTCGCGCGGGACGTTCTGGCGACGATGCTCTGGCCCGAGAGTTCCGAGGAGGTGGCGCGGGCGCGGCTGCGGCGCCTGCTGCACCGGCTCCAGCTCACGCTCGGCGACGGCTGCCTCACCATCGATCGCGCGACGATTCGGTGGGCGGCCGCGGTCGAGCTGGAGGTCGAATCCGGGCTGTTCGAAACGGCCTGCGACCGCGGCGAATTCGAGCTGGCCTGCCGCCTCTATGCAGGTGACTTCCTCGACGGCTTCACGCCCGGCGATTGTCCGCAGTTCGAGGAATGGGCCTTCTTCCGGCGCGAAGCCTTGCGCGGCCGGGCGGTCCAGGCGCTGGAGCGCGTGGTGCAGGATCGCAGCGCGGCCGGTGACCATTCCGCGGCGGCGGCCCACGCCCGGCGCCTCGTCGCGTTCGATCCGCTCAGCGAGGTCTATGGCCGCGCCCTGATCCGCAGCCTGCTGCTGGCCGGCGACCGCGCCGCCGCCGAGCGTCATCTCGACGCCCTGACACAGCGCCTGCGCGACGAGCTCGGCGTCTCCCCCGAACCGGATACGCTGGCGCTGCTGACGCAGGGCGTCGCGGCGCAAGGCGAGAGCGCGCCGCCGACGCGCTATGTCCTGGGCGACGGCGTTCATCTGGCCTATCAGACCTACGGCACCGGTCCGCTGGACATTCTGCTGCTGCCCGGCTTCGTCTCGCATGTCGAGCGGATCTGGGAGGAGCCGCGCTGTCGGGCCTTGCTGTCCGCGCTCGCCAGAATCGGCCGTCTGATCCTGTTCGATCGCCGCGGCATCGGGCTCTCCGACCGGGTCGGTTTCAGCCCGAGCGTGGAGGCGACGGCGCGCGACATCGCGACCGTGCTCGACGCCGCCGGCAGCCGGCGCACGGTGCTGCTCGGCGCCTCCGAGGGCGGACCGGCCTGCATCACCTTCGCGGCCGACCATCCCGAGCGTGTCGCCGGGCTGATCCTGTTCGCCTCGCTGGCCAAGGGCAGCGCGACATCAGACTATCCGCATGCGCTGCAGGCCGGCCAGTACGGCATCTGGCTGCGACAGCTCGTGGCCGAATGGGGCGGACCGGCGGGCATCGAGACGTTCGCACCGAGCCTGGCCGGCGATCCCCAGGCGCGGGCCTGGTGGGCCGGACTGCTTCGCGCGGCATCCAGCCCCGGCGCCATCAAGGGCCTGCTCGAAGCCTTCAGGGATATGGACGTCCGCCACCTGCTCGCCCGGGTCTCTGCACCGACCCTGGTGCTGCACCGACGCCGTGACCGCGCCGTACTCGTCGGGGCCGGGCGACATCTCGCCAGCCATATCCGCCACGCGCGCTTCGTCGAGCTCGACGGCGCCGACCATTGGATGTTCGCCGGCGATCAGAGGCCCGTCCTCGCCAGCATCGAAGCCTTTATCGGCAGTCTGCAGCCATAAGCAGGATCGCCCGGACGAGATGGACGTCGTCCGGTGCTGCTCACGCTCGTGATCCTGTTCGGCCTCGGGCGGCTGCTGTTCTGGCTCGGCTATGCCAGGGGCGCGGCGGGCCGCGCCTTCGGCGTTGCGCTCACCTTCTACCCCACAGCGTTCTCGCTCATCATCGGCCTCATCCTCGTGCTGACCGGGCGCGCGGCCTAGCAAGGCGCGCCCTGCGGCGCGCGAGCACTTCGAGGTTGCAAAAATGCGGCATCACGGCATGCTGACGCCGATGCCCGAGAAAGCCCCTCCTCCCAACGATACGCCGCCGGACACGCCGCACTATCACGGCCACCGGCAGCGGCTGCGCGAGCGCTTCCACAGCGCCGGCCCCGACGCGCTCAACGACTACGAGCTGCTGGAGATGGTGCTGTTCGCCGCGCTGCCGCGGCGCGACGTCAAGCCGCTGGCGAAGGCGCTGCTGAAGACGTTCGGATCGTTCGCCGAGGTGATCCACGCGCCGGAGCCGCGGCTGCGCGAGATCGACGGCGTCGGCGACGCCTCGATCACCCAGCTCAAGCTGATCGCCGCCGCCGCGCACCGCATCGCCAAGGGCGAGGTGCGGCAGAAGCACGCGCTGGCGTCATGGCAGGACGTCATCACCTATTGCCGCACCAGCATGGCGTTCGCCGACAAGGAGCAGTTCAGGCTGTTGTTTCTCGACAAGCGCAACCAGCTGATCGCCGACGAGGTGCAGCAGACCGGCACCGTCGATCACACGCCGGTCTATCCGCGCGAGGTGATCAAGCGCGCGCTCGAATTGTCGGCCACTGCGATCATCCTGGTGCACAATCACCCTTCGGGCGATCCGACGCCGTCGCAGGCCGACATCCGGATGACCAAGACGATCGTGGAGATCGCCAAGCCGCTCGGCATCACGGTTCACGATCACATCATCGTCGGCAAGAACGGCCACACCAGCCTGAAGAGCATCGGGGTGATGTGAAGGCGCGACGCCGACGAGACGACGCATGCAGCGTGCCGCGGTCGGAGCTGCCAAAAGATCGCCGCGGGATAGACGAAACGTCGGGCCGCGTTGAACCGGCCGTCTTCCCACGTCGGCTAATGCTGGCGAAGCGTGGAGAGGAATGACGGATGCGCGCGGCCTTCATCGGACTGATCCTCGGCGGCCTGACCGTCACCGCGGCGGCTGCCTACGACGCCAACGATCCCGCCAATTGCAATGGCATCGGCTGGGACGATGCGCGGCCACTCGTCGTCGCCAAAGTGAGCGGCCAGCCGCGCGTGAATTTCGTCAAGAGCCCCTATGACGATGGCTTCAAGGCCGCAGGCTGTCCCGCTGCGACCGACGCCTGCCGGAAGAAGGCGTACCTCGTCGGCGACGACCTCGTGCTGGTCGGCAGGACCCACGGCGATTTCGTCTGCGTCAGCTACCAGGCGCCGCGTGCGAAGGCCCAGATCTGGACCACCGGCTGGCTGCCGCGCGCAGCCCTCACCACCGTCGCGCCGATGGCCGCGCCGGCAATGTCCGACTGGGCCGGAAGCTGGGAGCATCCGGGAGGGGGACTGACGATCAGGAAAGCGGCCGGCAACCGGCTCAGGATCGAAGGCGATCAGGTGCTGCCGGCCGGTCGCGAGTTGCGCAACGGATCGCTCGGCGCGACGGCAGAGCCCAAGGGCGGCCTCATCGCCTTCGTCGACGACGGCAGCACGCCGTTCGATCGGCCGAATGCCGGCGACGAGTGCCGCGTGCGTCTGCAGCGCATCGGCGCGCTTTTGCTGGTCGAGGACAACAATGATTGCGGCGGTGCCGGCGTCAGCTTCACTGGACTCTATCACCGCAAATAGCCGCTGACGGCTTACGCCCAGCGACGCGCCATCGCCACACAGACGACGACGATTCCGGCTGCGGCGATCATCGTGGCCGACACCGGCTCATGCAGCAGCAGGCTCGCAAAACCGAGGCCGAGGAAGGGCTGCAGCAATTGCAGCTGGCCCACCGTCGCAGTGCCGCCGCGCGCGAGCCCGCGGTACCAGAAGGCGAAGCCGATGAACATGCTGAAGACGGAGACATAGGCAAGGCCCAGCCACGCCGCGGCCGTGATGTCATGTGACGCGCCGGGTAGCGTCAGCACCGCCATCGACAGCATCAGCGGTGCGGACAACAGCAGCGCCCACGAGATCACCTGCCAGCCGCCGAGCCGGCGCGTGAGCATGGCGCCCTCGGCATAGCCCAGGCCGCAGACGATGATCGCGGCGATCATGGCGAGATCGCCGATCGGCGCCGCGACGCCGTCCTGCGACAGGGCGAAGCCCGAGACCGCCGCAGCGCCAAGGACTGCGAACAGCCAGAACAACGGCCGCGGCCGCTCGCCGCCGCGCAGCACGCCGAACAAGGCGGTCGACAACGGCAGCAGACCGACGAACACGATCGCATGGGCCGAGGTGATGTGCTGGAGCGCGAGCGCCGTGAGCAGCGGAAAGCCGATGACCACACCGAGCGATACGATCCCGAGCGACACCAGATCACGCCGGCTGGGCAGCGGCTGCCGCAACAGCAAAAGACAAAGCGCAGCCAGCACGGCCGCGAGCGTCGCGCGTGCGCCCGTCAGGAACAGCGGCGCAAAACCCTCCAGCGCCGCCCGCGTGGCCGGCAGCGAGCCGCTGAAGATCGTCATGCCGACGATGCCGCTCCCCCAACCTTCGATCGATCCCTTCATGCACGGCTCCTCCTCGCAGATCCCTTAGCCGGATCGGGCTTGTTGCGGCAGTCACAGACCGATACAATTTCGACATTCTGTACTGATGCCGAAAGCAATACACTTTGGAATCAAGGACGCTCGAGTCCCGCCGAGACGGCACGCGGACCACCGCCGTGGTCGATGCGATCCGGCAGCGTCTGGCGACGCGCGCGCTCGACGTCGGCCAGCGCCTGCCGTCGATCCGCGCCTTCGCCGCGGCGATGGGCGTCTCGCCGGCCACCGTCGTCGAGGCCTATGACCGGCTCGCCGCCGAGGGTGTGATCCGGGCCCGGCGCGGCTCCGGCTTCTATGTCGCCGACACCGCGCTGCCGCCGTTGGCCCTCGCCGATCGCGAGCCGCACCGTCCGCGGGCGGTCGATCCGTTCTGGGTGTCGCGGCAGTCGCTCGACGCCGGGCCGGGAACGCTGACGCCCGGCTGCGGCTGGCTGCCGGCCGAGTGGATGCCGCAGGACGCGCTGCGGCGCGCGGTCCGCACGCTGGCGCGCGGCGGCGGCCCAGTGCTGAGCGACTACGGCGCGGCGCGAGGATCGGCGGCGCTACGACGGCTGCTGCAGGGCCGCCTTGCCGGCCTCGGCATCGACGCGTTCAGCGAGCAGCTGGTGCTGACCTCGTCCGGCACGCAGGCGATCGACCTGATCTGCCGCATGCTGCTGCGTCCCGGCGACGCCGTGCTCGTCGACGATCCCTGCTACTTCAATTTCCTGGCGTTGCTGCGCGCGCATCAGGCGCGGATCGTCAGCGTGCCGATGACGCCGGGCGGACCCGACGTCGCGCGGTTCGAGGCGATGCTCGCAGCCGAGCACCCGCGGCTCTACATCACCAATTCGGGCCTGCACAATCCGACCGGCGCGACGCTGTCGCTGCAGACGGCGCACCGGCTGCTCAACGCCGCGGCGGCGCATGACACGATCATCGTCGAGGACGACATCTACGGCGATTTCGAGCCGGAGCCGTCGCCGCGGCTCGCGGCGCTCGACGGGCTGACGCGGGTGATCCTGGTCGGCAGCTTCTCCAAGACGCTGTCGGCCTCGGTGCGCTGCGGCTACATCGCCGCGCGCGCCGACTGGATCGAGCCGCTGATCGACCTGCAGATCGCGACCGGCTTCGGCGGCCCCGGACAGTTCGCCGCGGAGACACTGACCCAGGTGCTGACCAGCGGCAGCTACCGCAAGCACATCGAGGAGCTGCGCGCTCGGCTTGCGCGGGCGCGGCCGCGCGTGGCAGCACGGCTGCAGCGCATCGGCATCGCGCCCTGGCTGATGCCACGCGGCGGCTTTCATCTGTGGTGCAGGTTGCCGGACGGCTGTACGGCGATCGAGGTGGCCCAGGCCGCGCTCGAGGAACATGTGGTGCTCGCGCCCGGCGACGTCTTCAGCGCGGCGCAATCCGCCGCGACGATGATGCGCTTCAACGTCGCGCATTGCGAGGATCCGCGCGTCATCCACGCGCTGGAGCGCGCGACAAAGCCACCGGCAGCGCGTTCGTCGCGCCGCCAGGCGGCCAATTCGGCCGACGGATAAGGCTTAGTAGCAGTAGCGCGGGTGTGCGCGGACCCATGACCCGTCGCCGCGCTGCAAATAGCAGCCATTGCGATAGGAATAATAACCGCCACGACGGCGCTCGCCATCGGCCGCGATTGCAGCTCCGGTGCCGGCCCCGATCACGGCGCCGATCGCAGCGCCCCGGCCGCCGCCGATCGCGCCGCCCAGGATCGCTCCGCCGGCGCCGCCGAGGATCGCTCCGCCGAGCACGTCCTGCGCGACAGCCTGATGCACCGGCGCGACGACGGCGAGCGTGAGCAGCGCCGCAGCGCCAAGGCGGGTAGCAAAGGGAATCCCCAGACGTCGGATCATGAACAGGCCTCCGTTCCGAGCACGCTAGTCCGCCCGGCGTGGCCGTTCTTGATGCAGATCAAGGCGACCTCAAGGCAGGGCAATCCCCGGCGTTGCCACGTGACGCATCATGCCGCCACGCGCTGATCCTGCGTGCGGTCCTCGATGATGCTGAGCAGATATTTCGGCTCGCCCTCGCCGATCGAGACCGGCAGCCGGCGCACGACGATGTCGCGCGGACCATTTCCGGGTGTGAGGATGCTATGGGCTCGCGGCTCATCGTCGCCGCGCCCTGCGAGCTGTTCGCGGGCGGCTTCCTCGAGGATCGCGCCGGTCGGCGCGGAGAACAGTTCGCCCGGCGTGCGGTCGATGATGTCGGTGCGTGGCACGCCGAACAGACGCTCGGCGGCGCGATTGACGAACATGTAGCGCAGCGACTGCGCATCCTTGGCCAGCACCGCCTGCGGGATGTTCTCCAGCAATGCGGCGAGGAAATATTCGGCGCGCGCGAGCTTGCGCTCGGCACGGCGCTGCGCGGTGAAATCCTCATGCGTCGCGATCCAGCCGCCGCCGTCCATCGGACGCTCCGAGATGCGGATGATGCGGCCGTCGGCGAGCTCGACCTCGACGACCTCGGCCCTTCGCTCCTTCATGCGCTCCCGTAGCGCGGCGAGGAACTCCGACGGCTTCTCACGCAGCAGGCCGAGCTTGGCGCGGTGCGCGAGGATCTCGCGCACATGCGCACCGGGCTTCGCAACCGAGGCAGGAACGCCGTACAGCTCGCGGTACTGCTCGTTGACCATCAGCACGTAGCCGAAGCTGTCGAGCATGATCAGGCCCTGGGCCATGTTGGCGACCGCGGCATCCAGACGCTGCTGGTTGCTGAGCGCGCCCTGCTCCAGCCGCTCGTGCTCGCGCAGGATGTCGGCGTGCTGGCGCTCGATCTCGACCTCGTGCTGCTCGAGCTCCTGAATCCGGAAGGCGCCGTTCTGGAAAGTCTCCACCGCATGCGCGACCCGTCCGATCTCGTCATGGCGCCGCGCATGGGGAATCTTGAGCTTGATGCGGCCGGCGGCGATGCGGTCGGTGACGCGGGCGATGTCCAGCAGCGGCATCAGCACGCCCCAGCGCAGCGCCAGCGCCGCGGCCGCGATCAGCACGATGATCACCGCCCCGAGCGCGCCCAGATAGAACGCGGCCATGCCGCGCGCGTCGGCCGCCTCGCCGAGCTCGCGGGTGCGGTCGGCATAGAGCCGCGACAATTTCTCGAGGTCCTCGTTGAGCGCGGTGCGCACCGCGCGATTCTCGTCATTGTCGCCGAGCTCGCGCGCCGCCGACGATCCGACCGAGATCGTCTGCCGCGCCATCTCGGTGCGGAATGCGACGAACTGATCGATCCGCTTCCTGAACGGGGCGAACAGCGCGGCGTCGTCATCGGTGACCCGGCTTTCCCATTCGTCGACCACCTTGCTCAGCTGCGCAATCTTCGCAAGCTGCGAGTCGGCGTAGCGCCGCGCGACGGTGCGGTCCAACGACATGTAGATGCCGCGCGATTCCATCACGACCGCGTAGATCAGCGCGTTGGTGCGCTCGATGTTGCGGGCCGCAATGGAAAGCGCTTCGAGCCGGTCGTAGAACAGGCGCTGCTCGCGCAGCGCCGACAGCGCGCCCAGTGTCGACAGCATCACCAGGACGGCGAACGCGGCCGCAGCCGCAGAGATCTTGTCGTTGAGGCTGAACGACGGCAGCGACCTGTTGAACCGGCGCAACAACTCACGCATGACGGGCCCCCTCGATGGAATGCAACCATCAGACGCAAGATGCGTAAACAACAAGTTCCAATTGGTGGAACAGGCACGTAACCGACCGCTAACCAAATCCGATGCCGGAAGAGGCTTGCCCGACGCGCGGCAAGGGCGCTCAACGGCGCGCGTCTCGCCCTACTGCCTGAGCATGATCAGCGGATTGGCGCTGTCGGGCACCAGCCGCCACTGCGCATTGTCGTCCGCCTCGAACCGCCAGGTCTCGCCGCGATCCGACATCAGCATCATCTGGCCGTGCTCGAGCCGCCACTGGCTCGGTGCGAACGCTGCGATGGCGGCGTCGCATTTCGGCTTCACGAACACCTGGAAATTGTCGTGGCCGGCGTCGTTGTTGGTCAGCACCAGGCTGCAGATCGTGGCGCCGTTGCCGCGGACCATGGCCCAATCGCCGATCATCTGGTCCATCGATTTGGCCAGCGACCGCGCCGCCGCGAGGTTCTGCAGGATGTAGACGCCTTCGCCCTGGCGCAGGCCCTCGAAGATGCCGGCCTCGACCTCGGTGAAGTCGATCACCGCCTCGCCATTGGCGGCCTGGAGACTGACGATGTCGAGGCCCTTCACGTTCCAGCCGGCGATGTCCTTGGTGAAGGGCAGCGCGGCGGCGCAGCCCGGCTCCAGCTCGAGCTTCTGCCCGCGCGGCGCAGCGTCCGGCTTCAAGGTCACGACGCAGGTCTTGCTGCGCTCGGTGGTCGCAAGCTCCCACTGCCCGATCATCGCTTTCTTCAGGCCGGCGGCGTCCTGCGCAACGGCAGGGACGCCCGCCACTGACGACAGCAGCGCGATCAGCATTGGGAGCGAACGTTTCATCAGCGGCCTTTCACCGGCGTTTCCGGAACGGGCGTCAGCGGCGGCTTGCCGGCAAACCAGACCTTGAGATTGTCGACCACCAGCTGATCCATCGCGTTGCGGGTTACGATGGCAGCCGAGCCGATGTGTGGCAGCAGCACGACATTGTCCATCGCCTTGAGCGCGTCGGGCACCACCGGCTCCTTCTCGAACACGTCGAGGCCAGCCGCGAGAATCGTGCCGGATTTCAGCGCCTCGACCAAAGCCTGTTCGTCGATGACCGAGCCGCGGGCGACGTTGACGACGACGCCGCGCGGTCCGAGCGCCTTCAGCACCTCGGCATTGACGATCCGGTTGGTGCCGGCGCCGCCGGGCACGATCACGATGAGCGTGTCGACGTCCTTCGCCATCGCGAGCAGGTCGGGATAGTGCTTGTTGGCGACACCGGCCGCCGGATTGCGCGAGTGATAGACGACGGGGACCAGCGAGGCTTCGAGCCGGCGCGCGATCGCCTGGCCGATGCGGCCCATGCCGACCATGCCGACGGTGCGGTCGCGCAGCGAGCCGACGCTGAGCGGATAGGGCTTCGACGTCCACTCGCCGGAGCGCACGAAGCGGTCGGCCTTGATGAACTCGCGGCAGGTGGCGATCAACAGGCCCATCGCGACGTCGGCGACCTCCTCGGTCAGGACATCGGGCGTGTTGGTGACGATGATGCCGTGCTGACCGGCATGGGCGGCCGCGATGTGGTCATAGCCGACGCCGAAGCTTGCGATCATCTCCAGCTTCGGCAGCATCGCCATCACGGCGG
The DNA here is from genome assembly GCF_032489375.1 of Bradyrhizobium sp. SZCCHNR1098. Taxonomy (NCBI): domain Bacteria; kingdom Pseudomonadati; phylum Pseudomonadota; class Alphaproteobacteria; order Hyphomicrobiales; family Nitrobacteraceae; genus Bradyrhizobium; species Bradyrhizobium sp. SZCCHNR1098. The sequence continues at coordinate 12,685 of NZ_JAUEXY010000012.1, read as the reverse complement.
CATCGGTCTTCACGGTGTGGAAGGTCACGGCGACGCCGCGGATCCGCCCTTTCACGTCCGCTGGCAGCGCTTCGAGATCGGCCTGTGTCGTCGCATGGTGCACAGTGAAGCTGTCCGGGAAACCCTTTTCCAGGATCGGCCGCAGCGGCCCATAGATCAGAACATCGATCTTGTCAGACGAAGTGGCCGCCATCAGTTGTCCTTTCCAAGAGCACTTTCGTGCCAGCGCCGCAAAACGAGGTGCGAAACTAGCGCCAGCAAGCCATAGATGACAATCCCGGCGACCGACAGCAGCACCAGCGCGGCGAACATGCGGGGTATGTTGAGACGATAGCCGGATTCTGCGATGCGATAGGCGAGGCCTGATCCCGCGCCGGCGCTGCCGGCGGCGATCTCGGCGACGACGGCGCCGATCAGCGACAGGCCGCCGGCGATGCGCAGACCGCCGAGAATATAGGGCAGAGCGGCGGGCAATTTCAGATGGCGCAAGGTCTGCCAGCGCGAGGCGCCGTAGAGCTGGAACAGGCCAGCGAGATTGCGATCGACCGAGTTGAGCCCGAGCGCGGTGTTGGACAGCACGGGGAAGAAGCCGACGATCCAGGCGCACACGACCACCGCGGTCTGCTGCGGCAGATAGATCAGGAGCAGCGGCGCGACCGCGATCACGGGCGTCACCTGCAGCACCACGGCATAGGGAAACAACGCCCATTCCAGCCATCTCGACTGGTTGAACAGCAGCGCCAGCGCGATGCCGCCGAGGGCGGCGGCGATGAAGCCTTCGAGCGTCGTGATCAGTGTCGTCAGCAGCGACTGCGCCAGAATGTCCCAGTCGGCAACCAAGGTCTTCAGGATGAGCAGCGGCCCCGGCAGCACATAAGGCTGGATGCCGTTGACGCGCACCACCAACTCCCACGCCGTCATCGCTGCGACGAAAACCAAGGCCGGAAAGGCGAGGCTCGCCAGCCGCGCTGCCGCGACAAACGTTCTCTGCTCTCGTACGCCGCTCACAGCGCATGCACCCCGGTGTAGGCCGGCGCCAACGCGTCCGAGACGCGGCGGCAATATGCGGCGTAGTCCGGCGAGGCGCGGAACGCATCATCGCGCGCGTCGACGTCGATCCGGATCTCGGCGCTGAGCCGGCCGGGCCGCGCCGTCATCACCAGGACGCGCTGCGACAGGTAGACCGACTCGAACACCGAATGGGTGACGAACAGGACGGTCATGTTCAGGCTGCGCCACAGCGCCAGCAGGTCGTTGTTGAGGCGGAAGCGCGTGATCTCGTCGAGGGCCGCGAACGGCTCGTCCATCAGCAGGATGTCGGGCCGTGTCACCAGCGCTCGCGCCAGCGAGGCGCGCATCTTCATGCCGCCGGACAATTCGCGCGGGAATGCATCGGCAAAATCCGGCAGGCCGACCTGCGCCAAGGCGGCATCGATCCGCGGCCGTGCCTCCGTGGCCGGGACATGCGCAAGCTTCAACGGCAAGCCGACATTGTCGCGCACGCTGGTCCAGGGCATCAAGGTCGGCTCCTGAAACACGAAGCCGATGCGATGGCCCGGATGCGTCTCGGACGCCGCGACGTCGACCGTACCGCCGCTCGGGCTCGCAAGCCCGGCGATCAACCGCAGCGCCGTCGACTTGCCGCAGCCGGAGGGGCCGAGCAGCGAGACGAACTCGCCTTTGGAAATCGTCAGGTCGATCGGCCCCAGCGCGACGACGCCGGACTCGTACACCTTGGTGACGCCGCGCAGGCGTACCGCGGTCGCAACGGCGCGCTCGGACGAGGGAGGTGAGCTCATGTGCTGAAAGCGCCGCTCAAGCGTCCTACTTCTTCGGCCGGAGATCGATGCCAACGCCCTTGTTGACGAAACGCAGCGTATAGGACTTGCGATAGTCGATCGTCGACTTGACCACGCCGGCTCGCACCATCTTGTCGAAGAAGCTGGCGATGCGCTCCTCCGTCATGGCGCCGATGCCCTTGTCCACGCTGTCGCCGGAATCGACGATGCCATACTCCTTCATCTTGGCGACCGAATAGGCCAGCAGGTCGTCGGTCATCTCCGGGTTCATCTTCTTGATCAGCGCATTGCCGGCGGAATTGTCGCCGTAGATGTAATTGTACCAGCCGACGATCGAGGCATCGACGAAACGCTGCACCAGGTCCGGCTTGCTCTCGATCAGGTCGCGCCGCGTCTCGATCAGGGTCGAATAGGTGTTGAAGCCGTTGTCTGCGAGCAGGATCACGCCGGGCTTGAAGCCGGCGGCGCGCTCGACCGCGAACGGCTCTGATGTCACGTAGCCCTGCATCGCGCTCTGCGCGGTGGCGATGAACGGCTGCGGATTGAACGTGTAGGGACGCACGTTCTTCTCCGAGAAGCCGTATTCGGACTTCAGCCACTGATAGTAGCTGGAGATGCCTTCCTTGGAGACGAACAGGGTCAGCGGCTTCAGCTCTTCGAGCTTGGTGATCCTGGACTCCGGATGCGTCAGGAACACCTGCGGGTCCTTCTGGAACATCGCGGCGATCGACACCACCGGCACGTTGTTGGCCACCGCGTCGAACGACATCAGCGTGTTCGCGGCCATGAAGAACTCGATCTTGCCGGAGATCAGCAGCATGCGGTTGTTCTCGTTCGGACCGCCCGGCACGATCGTCACGTCCAGACCGTAGCGCTTGTAGGTGCCGTCGGCGACCGCCTGGAAGAAGCCGCCATGCTCGGCCTCGGCGACCCAGTTGGTGCCGAACGAGACCTTGTCCAGGGTCTGGGCCTGGGCCGCCGGGACCAGCGCACCCGCGACGAGCAAAGCCGCCATTAACGTTCGCGACAGAAGCCCCTGCGTCATGATTGGATTCCCCGGTTAGTCTCGCCCAAGATGCCGTTCGAAGTGCTATGGTCGGGCGATAAGTACCCTGCCCGAGGCACGAAAGAAACAGCCAGCACGATGACCACCCCGCCCCACGACTGGACCGAGCTGCACTGGCCCTTGATCGGAACGTCCGAGGCGGCGCGCTGGATCGCAGTGCTGCCGCTCGCGGCCACCGAGCAGCACGGACCGCATCTGCCGCTCGGCACAGATGTTTACATTGCGGAAGCCTATCTCGCCCGCGTGCGCGCGCTGCTGCCGCCGGCACTGCCGGTCACCTTCCTGCCGGTGCAGCCGGTCGGCATTTCCACCGAGCATATCGATTATCCGGGCACGCTGACCTTGCCGACCGAGACCGCGCTGCGGAGCTGGCGCGCGCTCGGCGACAGCGTGGCGCGCGCGGGAATCAGGAAGCTCGTGATCGTCACCAGCCATGGCGGCAACAGCGCCGCGATGACCCTGGTCGCGCAGGACCTGCGCGCCGCCTTTCGGATGCTGGTGGTGACGACATCTTGGTCGCGCTTCGGCGCGCCCGACGGCCTGTTTTCTTCCGACGAGCTGCGGCACGGCATCCATGGCGGCGCCGTCGAGACCTCGATCATGCAGGCCTGTCATCCGGAGCTGGTGCGTGGCGACGCCATCGCTGCCTTCGCGTCATCTGGCGCTGAGATCGAGAAGAACAATCGCGTGCTGTCGACGCAGCGGCCGGCGCCGATGGCCTGGCAGACGCAGGACCTGAATGCGAGCGGTGCGGTCGGCGATGCCACGCAGGCGTCGGCGGAGAAGGGCGAGCGCGTGCTCGACCACGGCGCGCGGGCGTTCTGTGCGCTGCTCGAGGATATCGATAACTTCGACGTGAACGGGCTCGGCGGCGGCCCGCTGGCGAGCCGTTGGATTGGGCCCAACTAGAGCATGATCCGGAAAAGTGGAAACCGGTTTTCCGGAAAGATCATGCTCAAACAAAGAGATGAGATCATGATGCGATTCCGTGGAATCGCATCATGATCTAACTGGATTTTCAAACGAATCTCTGAACCGCCCCGGCCTTGTTCGGGCGATTCGAACCGCTTTCGAGAAGCCTCCGTCCAATTTGACAGACGGCCAGCACCGGCCGCCCAACGGAAAACAGGAGCCTTCCATGTCCATCAAGACCAAGCTTGCCGCCCTGACCCTCGCCGCCCTGACCGTGACCGGCGGCGTCGCCGCGACCTCCACGCCTGCCGAGGCCCATGGCTTCCATCACGGCTGGGGCTGGGGCGTCGGAGCCGGCCTCGTCGGCGCCGCTGTCGTCGGCAGCGCCATCGCCGCCAGCAACGACGGCTATTACTACGGCGGTTATCGGTACTGCCACTGGGTGGCCCAGTACGACGCGTTCGGACGTTACGTCGGCCGGGTCAGAGCCTGCGGCTATTGATGGCGCGACGGTCACCTTGCCCAACCGAATCCACCAGGGCTCGCCACGTCGGCTCGTGAACGCGCTGCAGCACCGGTCCCGCGTCTGATACGGGTGTCCCCATCAGCTCAGACCCGTGTCCCAACCCGCCCGGCTATCCCCCCCGGGCGGATTGTCGGGGTGGCAGGTCGTTCGACTCAGAACTGCGCGTGCAGCCGCGACCCGATGATCGAGACCGGCCCGCGATCGCGGCTGTAGGCCGGGTTGACGATGAACTGATAGTCAAACGTCAACTGCCAATTGAACACCGGCAGCGAGTAATACGCTTCGAGGATCTTCTCGGCCCCGGGGTGCGGCAGCTGCCCATCACCAATCAGCGCCGTATAGCCGCCCGCGGCCAAATAGGCCTGATGCGCCGGCGAGATCTGATTGACCACCCCTGCGAGGCCGAACGTGTCGTCCGGCCGTCCCCAGAATCTGCCTGACACCGAGGTGCCGGCGGCAAGGGTCGTGTCAACGTCGGTGAACGCGTAGGCCTCCAGCTTCCCGGGCGTGTAGCCGGCGCGCGCGAACACGCCGAGCCCCGGCAGGATCTGCTGCTCCCAATTGGCGGAGATGCCGGGCTTGCTCTTGTAGGTCCGGACCGCCGCGAGATCCGGAGCGGCTCCAGTCTGCGCCGCCAGGGTCACCGCATGCTGGAAATTGCCGAGGCGGGCCCGCGTCAGATAGCCGGTGACCAGGATCTTGCCCGGCTGCCCCCAAAGCTCGTAGCGGCGTTCGAGTTCGCCGACCATCTGGAATTGGCCGAGCTTGGCATCGAGATCGGTGCTGTTTGGGACGGCCGGACCATCGAAGATACCGGCGCGGACCGTCCACGGGCCGGTGTACCACTCGGCCGCTGCGCCATAGGTGAACGCCCAGGCATCCGCGGCATAGTCGAACGTGCCGGTATTGACCAAGGTCCAGTTCAGGAAGTCGGCACGCGGGTCGTGGGCGTATTTGTTCTGGTCGAAGATATCGACGACGCCGAACTTGCCGACGGTGAAGACGAGACGATCGGATGTCTGTGATCCCGCGAACTGGTTGATGCCGGCCTCGACCTTCTGGCTCTCGCCGCCGAGATCGATGGTCTGGCGCAGGAAGGCGCGCGGAATGCGGGCATAGGGATAGCTTGAGCCGACCTTGTAGGCCTCAGCACTCGGGAAGCCGGCGACGCCGAACGTGCCGCTCAGGCCAAAGCCCTGGTCGATTTCGGGGTTGATCCAGATCTCGGCGCCGTCCCAGGGGCGGAAACCGACGTACAGGTCGAGGTCAAAGGTTTCGCGGCCGATATTGGGATCCAGGCTGTTCCGGCCGGCATAGGGGGCACGGAACGGAAAGTCGTACTGCGTCGTGATCGTGGTCTGGCCATGCACGGCGAAATTGTCGAGCTCGGGTGGCACGATGCCCTTGCCGAGCAGATCCTTCTTGGCCGGATCCGTGCCCAGCTGGTAGTTGAGCCCGAGTTGCAGCCTTTGGATCGACAAATCGGAGTCGTAGAGCTGGCCGGCCGCGGTGAAGCGTTTCCGATGATGCCCGAACTCGGAGTCCAGGAATTCGAGCTTGGCGCTCCAGGCCGGCGCGATCGGCACTTCCACCCCGAGACCGGCGACCCAGCCGAGCCGCCAGGTCAGCGCCGTATCGACGTCGCCCACCGCCGCATTGCCGGCCGTGCCCGCGAGCTGAGTCCGCTCCAGACGGTCGTAGCTCCAGGCGAGGCCGCCGGTCGCGTAGACCAGCCATGGATTGAAGTCGTAACCGATACGCCCGCGCAGCGTACCCGTCCCCAGCACCGTATCGCGATAGGCCGCCTGGCCAGTTGCCGGGGAGGTCGGGGCCCGCACGCCGGCGAGCGTGTTCGGAGCCGAGAAGTCCCCCTCCACGCCGAGCAGGAGGCGCGGCGACAGCATCCGGTTGTAGCCGGCCTGCAGGCCGAACAGATAGCTGCCGGTCCCCTTGAAGGCATCATAGGAGTTAAACAGGCCGGTCGATCCCGAGAGCATCGGGACGCCGGCGCCGGCCTCGAGGGCGGTCCAGCCGGACTTGCCTGCGGCGTAGCCGAGGTGCCCGCCGATATAGAATCCGTTCCAGTCAGGGGCCGCCGAATTGTCATACGACTGCGGCCGCGAATTTACCGACCCGAGATCGGCCGCTGTCGCGGTTTTGGACAAAGTGAGCAGGAGACCGAGCGTCGCCCGAGCCAGGAGCCGGTGGTCCATCTTGTTCAATTCACGTGAGAATTACGATCAGTGCCGTTCTGACATCATCTCGTAACGGATTTGCAACACGCGGGTCTCCCACCATGCGGCAGTTCCGTCTTCGAATCGCTCGTCAGCTCGATTGCCTTGCGACGTCATGTCACAAGCGAGCTCGATCGCGAAGGGCCGACACCCGTTCCCACAGCCGATAGGGCCATCGAAAATCACCGCTTCCGCGCGCGAGCCGTGACGTGTGACTTCAAAGTCATTGCAAGTAACTTGCAATATTCGCTAGGGTCCGCATCACCAGCGCCTCTGTTCACTCCTGCTCTTGCGGTCCATACGCTTGCCGACGGTTACGCCAATACGATCCGGACGATCGCGCGTCCGAAGCTGGACCGGGCTTGCCGCCGTCGTCGTCCTCGGCTCGGGAGCTGCGGCCCAGGCCGCGGATTTGGCGCTGAAAGCGCCGGTCGCACAGACGGAGTTCGATTGGACGGGTGTCTATGTCGGCGGCCACGCCGGCTATACGCGCGATCGGAATCACGAAGCTCGTGATTGTCACCAGCCATGGCGGCAACAGCGCCGCGATGACCCTGGTCGCGCAGGATCTGCGCGCAGATCACCGCATGCTGGTGGTGACGACGTCATGGTCGCGCTTCGGCGCGCCCGATGGCCTGTTCTCCGCCGACGAGCTGCGTCACGGCATCCATGGCGGTGCCGTCGAGACCTCGATCATGCTGGCCCGCCATCCCACGCTGGTGCGCAGCGATGCCATCGCCGCTTTCCCCTCGCGCGGCGCTGAGATGGAAACGACCTACAAGGTGCTTTCGACGCAGCGGCCGGCGCCGATGGCCTGGCAGACGCAGGACCTGAATGCGGGCGGCGCGGTCGGCGATGCCACGCAGGCCTCGGCGGAGAAGGGCGAGCGCGTGCTGGACCACGGCGCGCGGGCGTTCTGCGCGCTGCTGGAGGACGTCGATAACTTCGACGTGACCACGCTCGGCCACGGCCCGCTGCCGGGCTCCTGAGCCAAAGATAACATTCTGGATCTTCTGATGAATCTCCGGATGGCGTCGATCGCCATCAGGCGATTCGAACCGGTTTCGAAAAGGCTCCGTCCAATTTGGCGAGCGGCCGACGCCGGCCGCCGCAACATCAAACAGGAGCCTTCACCATGTCGATCAAGACCAAGATTGCCACCCTCGCGCTGACCGCGCTCGCCGTGACCGGCAGCATCGCCGCAACGTCGACGCCTGCGGCGGCCAACGGCTTCCATCATCATCACCATTGGGGCTGGGGCGTCGGTGCCGGCCTCGTCGGAGCCGCCGTCGTCGGCAGCGCCATCGCCGCCAGCAACGACAGCTACTCCTATGGCGGTGGCTATCGGTACTGCCGCTGGGTGCCGCAGTACAACGTCTACGGCCAGTATGTCGGCCGCGTCAGGGCCTGCGGCTATTGATGCCGGGCGTTCGTCGCGTCCCGCCCGGCCCCGGCCAAGGCCCGCCTCGCCAATTCGCCAAGGCCGGGCGTCTACCACCCCGATCTGCGATCTCGACAGCCCGCCCGGCCGCCCGGGCGGGCTGATTGTTGCGTGGGCGCCACACCCTCAATCGGAAACCGGATGAGACCGCCCCACGCTTGCTGTTGCGAATTAATCGCAATATAAATCATCCACAAATTACCGCGTGCCGTCCACACTTCCGATCGAACATCGACGACTCCGTAATCTTCTCGTGACTGTGCGCGGGCAATCAGTTGTGACGTTTGCCTGTGTCGTTTGCCTCGCCTTGGGAATCCGCCGCCATGATCCGTTCGAACTGCACCCGGGAGATGATCGCGGCCGGCGCCATGATCGCCGCGCTCGCTGCCCCCGCCGCTGCCGCCGACCTGCCGGTCAAGGCGCGGATGGCGCAGACGGTGTTCGACTGGACCGGCCTCTATGTCGGCGTCCATGCCGGCTATACGCGCGACCGCGCCCAGGCGACGCTGACCGACCCGAGCGGGACGGTCAGCGCCGGTAGCCCGTTCAGCGGTCTCACTGGCGGCGTGCAGGCCGGCTACAACTGGGTCACCCGGTCTGGCCTGCTGCTCGGGCTCGAGGGCGATTTCAGCTTCCCCAACTATCTCACCTCCAACCACACCGTCGCGATGCTCGGCACGCCCGGCTCGAACGTCTCGGAGCTGTGGGACTATGTCGCCACCGCCCGCGGCCGCGTCGGCTACATCAGGGGCGACTGGCTGGTCTATGCCACCGGCGGCCTCGCCTGGACCGGCGGCCGCTTCATCAACACGACGGCAGCCGGCGACACCGAGAAGCTGCTGACGACGCGGCTCGGCTGGGCCGCCGGCGCCGGCATCGAGCGCAGCTTTGCGCCGCATTGGAGCTGGCGCCTCGAATATCTCTACAGCCATTTCGAGAACGGCGGCGTCCGCTTCTCCAACGGCGCCAGCTACAATTCGCAACTCGACTTCCAGACCCTGCGGGTCGGGCTCAACCGCAAGCTCGATTTCGTGGGCGGTCCCGACCTGAAGCTCAAGAGCGATCCGTCCGATCCCGAATCCGACCGCTGGGAGATCCACGGCCAGGCGACCGTGATCGGCCAGGGCTATCCGGCGTTCCGCGCCGCCTACACCGGCGCCAACAGCCTGACACCCGCGCGTCAATTCCAGGAGACCTGGAGCAACAGCCTGTACATCAACGCGCGGCTGTGGGACGGCGGCGAGGTCTACTACAATCCCGAGCTGCTGCAGGGCTTCGGCCTCAGCAACACCGTCGGAGCAGGCGGCTTCCCCAATGGCGAAGCGCAGAAGTCCGACTTCCCCTATCCGCACTACAACACCTCGCGGCTGTTCCTGCGCCAGACCTTCGGCTTCGGCGGCGAGCAGGAGCAGCTCGGCAGCGGCCAGCTGCAGCTGTCCGGCAAGCAGGACATCTCGCGTCTCACGCTTCAGATCGGAAAATTCCCCGTGCTCGACGTGTTCGACGGCAACGCCTACGCCAAGGACGCACGCAAGGACTTCATGAACTGGTCGGTCTGGGCGCCCGGCGCCTTCGACTATGCCGCTGACAAGCTCGGACTGACCTATGGCGCCACCGCCGAGTTGAACCAGAAGAACTGGGCGCTGCGCGCCGGCTATTTCCTGGTCGATGCCGAGTCAAACTCGAACAATTTCGACACGAAGGTTTTCAGACGCGGCAGCTACGTCGTCGAGCTGGAGACCCGCTATCAGCTGTTCTCGCAGCCGGGACATTTGCGCACGATCGGCTGGTTCAACAGCGTGTTCGCCGGCAGCTATCGCGAGACGCTGGACAATCCCGCGCTCAATCTCGACATCGGCCAGACCCGCCGCGGCCGCGGCAAATTCGGCTACGTCATCAGCTTCGACCAGGCGCTCTCCGACGATGTCGGCCTGTTCGGACGCTGGAGCTGGAACGACGGCAAGAACGAGATCATGGCGTTCACCGACATCGACAGCAGCCTGTCGTTGGGCACCTCGATCAAGGGCGCGCGCTGGGGCCGTCCCGACGACACCATCGGCCTCGCCGGCGTGACCAACGGGCTGTCGCGCGACCACCGCGCATTCCTCGCCGCCGGTGGCCTTGGCCCCTTGATCGGCGACGGCGCGCTGAACTACCGGCGCGAGAACATCATCGAGGCCTACTACGCCTACTCGATCAACAAATACCTGACCTTCACGGCGGACTATCAGTTCATCAGCAATCCCGCCTACAACGCCGACCGCGGTCCGGTGTCGATCTTCTCGGGGCGGCTGCACGGGGATTTCTGAGCGGCGGCTGTTTTTATTTGCGCAGGCCATAGCTCCTCACTCGGTGTCGTCCCCGCAAACGCGGGGACCCATACCGCGGAAGCTATCGAGGGACGTCACTGCCGATTGCCCGCCTCATGACGGTCGGTGGCGATGGGTCCCGGCTCAAGGCCGGGACGACAGCGGAGGTCCAGGCGCGGCAAGCCCCAATCTGACCGCCCACCCGTCTCCAGCCATGCGCCCACCGCAGCGCGGCATTGGGCGATTGCCATCCCCATATGCTAGGACCTGTCCCCATCCCGCCCCCTCCGGGCGCCAGACCAGGTCGAAATGCTCTCCGTCGAACTCGCCATCATCGTCGTCCTCATCGTCGTCAACGGGCTGTTGTCGATGTCCGAACTCGCGATCGTCTCGTCGCGGCCGGCACGCCTCGCCATGCTGGCCGAAAAGGGCATCGCCGGCGCGCGGCGGGCGCTGACGCTGGCGTCCGATCCGGGGAGGTTCCTGTCGACGGTGCAGATCGGCATCACCCTGGTCGGCGTGCTCTCCGGCGCGTTCTCGGGCGCCACGCTCGGCCAGCGCCTGACGCAGTGGCTGCTGGAGCTCGGCCTGTCCGCCTCCGTTGCCGACATCATCGGCGTCGGCCTGGTCGTCACCACCATCACCTATGCGACCCTGATCGTCGGCGAGCTGGTGCCGAAGCAGCTGGCGCTGCGCGACCCCGAGGCCGTGGCGGTCCGCGTCGCGCCCGCCATGCAGGTGCTCGCCAAGGTGTCGCTGCCGCTCGTGGTGCTGCTCGATCTCTCCGGCAAGTTGATCCTGACGCTGCTCGGCCGCTCCGGCGAGGCCGAGGAGAAGGTGTCGGAGGCGGAGATCCACCATCTGGTGCGCGAGGCCGAGACCGCAGGCGTGCTCGAGCCCGGCGAGAAGGAGATGATCGCCGGCGTGATGCGGCTCGGCGACCGCCCGGTCGGCGCCATCATGACGCCGCGCCCCGAGGTCGACGTCGTCGACCTCAACGACGATCCCAAGACCATTCGCGAGCTGCTCGCCAAGAGCCCGCATTCGCGCCTGCCGGTGTCGGACGGCGAGCGCGACCGTCCGATCGGCGTGCTCCAGGCCAAGGACCTGCTGGCCGCCTATCTGCGCGACGAGACGCCGGACCTGCGCAGCCTGGTGCGCGAGGTGCCGATCATTCCCTCCACCGTCGATGCGCGCGACGTGATCGCGATTCTCAAGGTGGCGCCCGTGCATATGGGGCTGGTCCACGACGAATACGGCGCGTTCGAAGGCGTCGTGACCGCGGCGGATATTCTGGAGTCGATCGTCGGCGCGTTCTCCTCCGAGGAAGGCCCGCCGGAGCCGGCCTGCCTCCGCCGCGACGACGGATCGCTGCTCGTCTCCGGCTGGATGCAACTCGACGAGTTCGCCGACGTCCTCGCCATCGAGGTGCCGCCACATCGCGGCTACCACACCGTCGCCGGCCTGGTGCTGCAGCATTTCGGCAGCGTGCCCGCGGTCGGCCAGAGCTTCGAGCTGCAAGGGTGGCGCTTCGAGATCATCGACCTCGACGGCCGCCGCATCGACAAGATCCTGGCGACCAGGCTCGCCCCGGAGGGCGGCGAGCCGAACGTGGGGTAGCGCTCACTCAATTGCGCCAGGGCGTTTCATGATGCGTATCTCGGCCCGCATCATCGAGAGACCCGCGCAGGCGCGGCACCGGCGGTGCGCCCCCTCTCCCGCTTGCGGGGGAGGGCTGGGGTGGGGGTGCCACAGCGGCAGTCTTTCCGGAGCAATCCCCCACCCGCATCGCATCTGACGATGCGATGCGACCTCCCCCGCACGCGGGGGGAGGCGCTGACCGATCGCGCCGCGCCTGCGTGCCACAAACAACTTTGCAATCCCCGATTCGCCCGTCGGGCGGAGTGCCGATCTCCAACACGCCGGCGGACGGCCGATGCGCCACGCATGTCGCCTGCGCCAAAACACTCATTTCCCCCGCGCCCTCAATATGAAGACCCACTTCAAGAGCCTCTGCGAAAAATAAACAGCTTCCGAAAATCATAATTCCTGTCCTATGCTCCTCCCATTCCGGTCCTGATGAGGGGCGTACGCGCGTCGTCACGAACGTTGGACCGGCAATGCGATGGACGTGACGGCGGCGCTGGACGAGCGCTGTCGTCGCGGACGGCGAAATCGTGTGGTCCTGACCTCCCGACGCTGAGGTCCGCGGCAGCGCGCGTGATGCGCGCGTTGTCGCCACGGTGGCCAGAAAGCCGGCGCACCGGGGAGATCACGTATAAGCCGTTAAAACCGATCGCGCAGGGAGGGCCGGGTCGTTCCGGCTGAACCTTGTATGGGGAGTAAGTTGTCAAGAGGGGCGTCGTTTGTTGGGGGCGGTCTTTGGCGCCAAGGAGAG